>DATGZX010000447.1:0-52712 GCA_035296965.1 Gemmataceae bacterium | reverse complement strand
TAAACAACCCCACGTGAGTAGTAGCAACCATGCGTTCCTCCGGGAAATAGGTGAAAGTCCGGAAGAATCGTAGGCCTGTACACTTGTCCCAATCAAGGCCCTCTCAATAATTGAGGTGGAGTTTGATGCGTTCGCCCTGTCCTGCCGTACTGATTGAAGTTGTTGACGTAGTAGGATCCCAAGTAGACCTGCAACGTGTTGAAGATGTCGCTGACCTGCACGCCGTGGATCATGCACTTGGTCCGGTCGATGTCCAGGTAAAGCCAGGGGGTGTTCGCCCCGGAACTATTGAAAAGGTCTTTCAAGCCTTCCGTCTTCTCGCCGCGGGCCACGATTTTCTCGCTGAAGAGCTGCAGTTGATCGAGGCCCAGGTTAGCTCGGTCTTCCACGATCAGTTTGAAGCCGCCCGTGGTGCCGAGTCCGTCGATGGGAGGCGCGCCGAACGATGCCACGACGGCCGCCTTCACTTCTTGCCGGCAACGCTCTTGCAACTTCGCTGCGATCGCATCAGCGCTGAGACTAGCATCGTGCCGCTCCTCGAACGGCTTGAGCAGCACGTACATGGAGCCGAGATTGGGAGCGTTGGCGTTCAAGATCAACGACTGGCCAGAGACACCGACTGTGTGCTCAACTCCCGGGGTCTCATGAGCCAAGGCCTCGATGCGTGCCATGACGGCTTGCGTGCGCTCCACCGAGGCGGAATCGGGGAGCTGCACATTCAGGAGGAGATAGCCCTTGTCCTGTTGCGGGATGAAACCCGTGGGCGTGCGCTGGAACTGCCAGTAGGTCATGCCGAGCAAGCCGCCGTAGATCGCCAGCACGACAATACTCAGGCGCAAGGTCCGGCCGACCGTCCGGCCGTAGAGTCCGGTCATGCTGTCGAACCAGCGGTTGAATCCCGTGAAGAGCCATCCCAGCAGGAGATTTACGGGCCGGATGATGAACCAGCCAAGGATACCGCCGGCCAAGGCGCCAGGAATGAAATAAGTCGTGGTGACAGCCGCCCAGGTTAGCCACTTGGGAACCTCGCTCCCCTTCGCTCCCCCCAGCGCCGCATTCAGATCCACCTTGCCCGCCAGGAAAGCGGGAGCCAGGTACAGAGTGACGATCCCTCCCAGGATGCCGAAGATCCACCAGGGGAGTGCCTCGCGCTGGATGCCGTGCCCCTTTCCCTCTTCTGTTTTAAAGATCACCACAGCGCGGGACGGGGTCATCGTCAGGGCATTGATCGCCGAAATGATCGTGGAAACGGAAATGGTAACGGCAAACTGGCGAAAGAATTGGCCGCTGACGCCTCCCAGGAAACAGCACGGAATGAATACTGAGCTAAGCACGAGCGTGATCGCCAAGACGGGCCCTGTGATCTCTTCCATGGCCTTGATGGTGGCCGTGCGCGCGTCGAGGCCGGTGGCGATCAACCGCTCGATGTTTTCCAGCACGACGATAGCATCGTCCACGACGATGCCGATAGCCAGGACTAACCCAAACAACGTCAGGTTGTTGAGCGTGAACCCCATGGCCGCCATGACCGCGAAAGTGCCGATCAAGGAAACAGGCACGTCGATCATCGGCAGGATCATGGCCTTCCAGTCTTGCAGGAACACAAGCACCACGATGGCAACCAGAATGACTGCGTCACGGAGCGTGTAGAAGACCTCGTAGACTGACTCGCGAATGAAGGGCGTCGTGTCGTATACGATTTCGTAATCGAGGCCGTCCGGAAAGCGGGTCTTGAGCTCCTTCATCTTCGCGTACACGCCGCTGGCGGTCTCCAGCGCATTGGAGCCCGGGAGCTGATAGATCGAGAGTGCCACGGACGGTTTGCCGTCCAGGGTGCACGATTGATCGTACTGCTGCGATCCTTGTTCAACGCGAGCCACCTGGCGGAGCCTGACAATTGCGGTGACGGGCGTAGCCGGCGCAGCCTGGCTTGTGGAACCGCCGCCGGTCGAGCCGGCGGTTCCCGCCTGTCCCTGGCCCATGTCGGGACCTGCCTTGACGATGATGTCCTCGAACTGCTCGGGCTCGATGAGCCGTCCCTGGGTGTTGATTGTCAGCTGATATTGTTGGCCTTTGGGAACGGGCTGCTGACCGATTTGCCCGGCAGCAACCTGGACGTTTTGCTGCGCGATGGCCGTCACCACATCCATGGCGCTCAGGCCCAGGGCGGCCATCTTGTCGGCGTCGAGCCAGGCCCGCAGGCTGTAGTCGCGTTGGCCCAGGTAAGTGATGCCGGCGACGCCCGGAAGGCGTCCTAGCTCATCCTTGACGTTGACCGTCGCATAGTTGCTGAGGCGAAGATCGTCATAGCGGCCATCCGGCGAGGTCAGGTTCACGATCATGAGTGTGTTCGGCGATATCTTCCTGACATTGATCCCCTCGTTCTGGACCAGGAGCGGAATGACCGGCAGTGCCAGTGAGACTCTGTTCTGCACGAGCACCTGGGCCATATCCGAGTCCATGCCAAGCTTGAAGGTCACGGTCAGGTTGTAAGCACCGTCGTTGGTGGAGCGGGACGACATGTAGGCCATCCCTTCAACGCCGCTAACCTGCTCTTCGATGGGTGCCGCAACCGTGTCTTGCACCGTTAGGGCGTTGGCACCTGGGTAGAGCGCAGTGACAAGCACGGTGGGCGGTGTGACGTCGGGGTATTGCGCCACCGGCAATGTGAACACGGCCACAGCCCCAGCCAGCGTGATCACCACGGAGATGACCGTGGCGAAGATCGGACGATCGACGAAGAACCGTGAGATCACAGGTGCTGACCTCCCTTCGCATCAGATGGGATGGAACCGTTTGCCGAGGGTTGATCCGGTATGGCCAGCATCGGTTTTATTCTTCGGCGAACTTCCAGGATTGACAGTACGATGAGGAAGCCCGCGCTGCCACCGACGGCAGCCGCTACCCAGGGCAGACGCACCACGCCTAGTTTCCCCAGCAAGAAACCGGTCGCCAGGCCCAGCAGGCCGCCCAGCGCGCAGGAAACGATCCACCGGAGAAGAGCGGAGGCGAACAGGCGCGATTCGCCGAGCCCCTGAATCACATAGAAGAAGACGGGTGTCAGGAAGACGCCGAAAAGAGTTACCCCAAGCATGCCGTTGAACACTGCTATTCCCAGCGACCGGCGCATCTCTGCCCCGGCCCCCGAGGCAATCATCAAGGGGATAACGCCAAAGATGAATGCGAACGATGTCATCAAGATGGGCCGCAGTCGCAATCTCGAGGCTTCCTTGGTCGCCTCGTAGCACGACCGGCCTTCCCGATGAAGTTGCTTGGCATACTCGACGACGAGGATGGCGTTCTTGCACGCCAGGGCGACCAGCACGACCAGGCCGATCTGCACGAAGATGTTCACATCGCGATTCGTGAACAGCACGCCGGCCACGGAGCAAAGCAGGCACAGCGGCACCACCAGGATGACGGCCAGGGGCAGCGACCAGCTCTCATAAAGAGCCGACAGTGCCAGGAACACGCTGACGATGGACAGCAGGAAAACGTACATGGCCGTGTTGCCAGCCCGCTTCTGCATGAACATCAACTCGGTCCAGTCTGCTTTCATGGAGAGCGGCAGCGATTCGTCGGCCATTCTCTCGATGGCCTTGATCGCATCTCCGGTGCTGAAACCGGTCTGAATGTTGCCGTTGACGGAGGCCGCGGTGTAAAGGTTGTAGCGCGTGATGGCGATTGGGCCGCCAATATCGCGTGGGTGTACCAGCGTGCCCAGCAAGACCATCTGCCCGTACTGATTGCGGACCTGGAAGAGGTTGAGGTCTTTCACATCGTTGCGGTACTTGCCATCGGCTTGGATCGTGACTTGCCAGTGCCGGCCAAAGTCGTTGAAACTGTTGACGTACAAAGAGCCCATGTACATGTCGAGCGTTTGATTAACGTCATTGAGCGACACGCCCAGGGCCGCGGCCTTGGTCCTGTCAATCTCGAGAAAGAGCTGGGGTGTATTGGAACGGAACTGCGTGGCCACACTGTTCAGCCCCGGCACCTCCTGTTTCAGTCTGCGGATCAGGGTATCGGTCTGATTCTGCAAGGCTATCAGCCCGAGGTCGCCGCGGTCTTCGACGACGAACTTGAACCCTCCGGCGACGCCCAGGCCTGGGATCGGGGACGAACCATACACCGTAACCACGGCATCTTTGATTTGCCGGGCCCACTCCTTGCGTAATTTGGCCATGATCGCCGTGTCGCGCAGCTCCGGGCTCTGCCGTTTGGCAAACGGGTCGAGGACGATGAACATCGAGGCAAAATTTGGGCTATTGGCCTGCAGCAAAAACGACAAACCGACAAACGAAACGGAATGGGCGACTCCGGGAGTCTTGCGGGCAATCTCTTCGATTCTGGCGACGGCTTCCTGCGTGCGCTCCAGCGATGACGAATCGGGAAGCTGGACGTTGACGATCAAACGGCCCTGGTCCTGTTGGGGGATAAAGCCAGTGGGAGCTTTCTGAAAGACCACGTAGGTCAGCACGAGCAGGCCGCCATACGCCAGCAAGACAACCACGCTCAGGCGCAGTAGCCTACCCACCGACCGGCTGTAGATCGAGGATGTCTTGTCGAAGTAGTAGTTGAAGCCCCGGAAGAGCCTGCCCAGCACGGCATTGACGGGCCCAATAGAGAACCAGCCGATGGCGCCGCCCGCGAGTGCGCCGGGGGTGAAGTAGGCGGCGGTCATGGTCCACCACAACCACCTGGGAACCTCGCTGCCGCCCTGGCCTTCGGCAACAGCCTCTATTCCCAGGTGGCCAACCATCAGTCTTGGCCCCAGCCAAAGGGCGATCAGCCCGCCCGCCGCGCCGAAGATCCACCAGGGTAAGGCCTCGCGTTGGTGTTCGTGGCTCTTGCCGCCCTCTTCGGTCTTGAAGAGCATGACCGCCCGGGAAGGAGTCATGGTGATGGCGTTGATGGCCGAGATCACGGTGGAAACGGAAATCGTCACCGCGAACTGTCGGAAGAAGTGGCCGGTGATGCCGCTGATGAAAGCGCACGGCACGAACACGGCGCACAGCACCAGGGCGACGGCGACAATCGGCCCGGTCACCTCTTCCATGGCTTTGATGGTGGCCGTGCGGACGTCGTAGCCGCGCGCAAGCATGCGCTCGATGTTTTCCAGCACGACGATGGCATCGTCCACAACGATGCCGATCGTGAGCACCAGTCCGAAGAGCGAGATGTTATTCAAACTGAAGCCGACCGCAGCCATGACGGCGAACGTGCCGATGATGGAAACGGGCACGTCGATCATCGGCAGGATCATGGCCTTCCAGTCCTGCAGGAAGATCAGCACCACCAAGCCGACCAGCGCGACCCCTTCGAGCATGGTTTTGACGACATCCTCGACCGATTCCCGAATGTAGGGCGTCGTGTCGTAGCCGATCTCGTAAGCGACCCCTTCCGGAAAGCGGGTGCTCAACTCCTTCATCTTCTTCCGCACTGAGTCAGCAACGTCGAGTGCATTCGTGCCGGGGAGTTGGTAGACGCTTAGGCCAACCGCCGGGTGGCCGTCGAAGAGACAGGATTGGTTGTAGTTTTGGGCACCCAGCTCGACGCGCGCCACGTCACGCAAACGCACAACGCTGGCGGACGGCCGGCCAGGGCCCCGGTCCAGAGTCACGCTGTTGCTGCCGCCCATGATGGAGGAGAGGCTGGTCATGCCTCCACCGGAGGACGAGGCACTGCTGGAATTGCCTGTGGTGCTGCCCGACGTACTACCAGTCGCCGCTCCGCCCGTCGTGCCGCCTCCTCCCGAGGATGCGCCGCCCGCAGTCGACGCGCCCCCGCCCGTACTGGCGCCGCCGCCACTCGCTGCGCCGCCGGTCGTCGGGGTTGCGGCCGTCGTTCCAGTGCTCATGGTGGCCGCGGACGCCGCAGCTGCCGTGCTGGCTGGGGTTGGGTCACTTGCCGTCGCATCAGCGCCGGCGGTGGGATCGATCGTCGTGCTGCTGTCTATGGAACTGCTAGACGTGCCGCCTCCCAGGGAGTTGCCCGCCCCTGAGCTCGGCAGCCCGGAGGCGTTCCTGGAAGGCGCCGCCATCACGGTGGCGGGCGTTGCTGGCGAAGCGCTCAGGCCAACCTTGACGATGATGTCCCCAAATTGCTCCGGATCGCTCAGCCGGCCAAGCGTGTTGATCGGCAGCTCGAAGGCCTGCTTCGTGAGGGATGGAGGCTCGCCGATTTGACCGGCAGGCGCATCCAGATTCTGATTCCGGATGGCGTTGGCGACATCGTGGCGGTCATGCTGCATGCCGCCAGCTTCTGCGGATCGAGCCAGGCGCGGATGCTGTAGTCGCGCTGGCCCTGGTAGGTGATGTCCGACACTCCATCGACACGGAGCAATTCATCCCGGACGTAGATGGTGGCGAAGTTGCTGAGGTAGATATCGTTGTAACGGCCGTCGGGCGAGTAAAAGCTGACGATCATCAAAATGTCGGGCGTTTTCTTGCGGATCGTGATCCCTTGATTCTGGACCTCGATCGGCAACTGAGGCATCGCCAAGGCGACGCGGTTTTGCACCTTGACCACCGCTGTTTTCAAATCCGTGCCGATGTCGAAGGTCACGGTCAGCGAGTAGGTGCCGTCGTTGCCCGACTGCGACGACATGTAAAGCATGCCCTCGACGCCGTTGACCTGCTGCTCGATGGGCGCCGCCACTGTGTCGGCCACTACCTGGGCACTGGCGCCTGGATAGCTGATGGAGATGACCACGCCCGGCGGAGTGATGCGCGGATACTGCGCGACCGGCAGAAAGAAGACGGCGATCCCGCCGATCAGCGTGATGACCACGGATAACACCGTGGCAAAGATCGGCCTATCAATGAAGAATCGCGAAATCATGGGGCGTCTTTCAGCTCTTGGTGGCGGGACTGCCCTTGGACCCGCCCTTCGCAGGCGGGCCGGCCTTGCCTTTAGCAGTGTCCCGCGGGCGAGCTGGTCCGAGTTCGTCGCTGCCTTGCCGGGCAAGCGACGGCATGGTTGTTTGCTCCGGCTTGACTACCATGCGTGCGCGGACCTGCTGGAGTGCACCGACAACGACCCAGTCGTCGGGCTCTACCCCTGTCACCACGCGCAGGCCGTCTTCCTGGAGCGCACCCGTGGTGACCCGCCGGTACTGTGCCTTGTTTTCTGCATCGACGACATAAACGTACTTCAGCCCCTGGTCCGACTGGATGGCCCGATCGATAATCAGCAGCGCGTTGTGCGGCCGGCCGATCGGCAAGCGGATGCGCACGTACATCCCGGGTGAGAGGAGTCGGGGACTGGTTTGATTGCTTTTGGCAGCGCCTGGCGCTGGGAAACCGGTCGTTGGCTTGGTTCCAGCCGAACTTGCAGCTGGGGCTGGCGGGGGCACCGGCAGTCTAGGATTGGGGAAGACACCTCGCATGGTGATGCTTCCGGTCGTGGGGTTGACCTGGTTGTTCACGAAATTGATCGTCCCCTTGTGCGGGTAGCCTTCTTCGTTTTGCAATCCCATGAGGACTGGGATATTGCCCTCGCCGCCATAGCCCGTGATCTCCCCCTTGGAGAGCGCATTCCGGATTTTCAGCAAGGTCCGTTCGTCCATGTCGAAGTAGGCGTACATCGGGTCCACCGACACCACGGTGGTCAACAGCGTCTGGTCCTGATTGACCAGGTTGCCAAGCGTCAGGTAATACCGGCTAACCTGGCCATCGATGGGGGAAACCACCTGCGTGAATTCCCTGTTTAGTTTGTAGACCTCCAAGCTCTTCTTCTGGGCGTTGACACGGGCCTCGGCCTCGTCCACGGCCGCCGAGTATTGGTCCAGTGCCTGCTGGCTAACGGCGCCCTTCGTCGTGGCATCGAGGTCCTTGTAGCGGGCGTAGGTTTTTTTGGCTAGTTTCAGCTGGGCCTCGTACAGGTAGACCTGGCTCAGGGCTTGGTCGTACTGAGCCTGGTAGGGCCTCGGGTCGATTTCGAACAGGAGATCGCCCGCCTTGACTTCCGATCCTTCCTTGAACGGCATCTGCTTCAAGTAGCCGGTGACACGGGCGATGATGTTCACGGGTTGGACCGCAGCGGTCTGGCCCGTGAAGTCTTCAAAATCGGTGACCTCGCGCTGCACGGGATGGCTGACCGGCACCACCGGCGGCTCGGAGGGGCCGACCGTTGACTGCGGTTGCGTACACCCTGGAAGCGCTCCCGCCAGGATCGCACAGAGGACAGCGCTCGAGATTTGGTACTTCATGGTTTGGAGTTCTTCGCACAAGAGTTTGAATCGTTTAACGGCGGTAGCTTGGGGAGGGCGCCATCGCATCCGGCTCGCGCCTTTCTCTGACTGAGGGAACTGGCCCTTCCTCGATCGATGGGAGTTCCTCACCGGGAGGCCGGCAATTTTTCCCAGGGGGGTCTCGCCCGGCCCCCGCCGTGCTGCCTGAACGATTGGCGTTGGCAAGCAAACTCGGGAAGCTGAGCCGAGGGGGAGGCAATTGCTGCCGGCAGGCACAAACCGACCACGACGCCATTCAGGCCATCAGCCCGGTACCGATGGCGGCATACTTTTCCCCCGCCAACACGTAGCTGCGGGGATTCTCATAATAACTATTTCCCAGTCGGCGAGCAAACCTTACAGCAACGGCCATGAAGTTCGGGATCGTGATCCTCGCTGATGCGGCGAGTGATTGACTTTCTTGCCGAAGTAGTGGAATTTGCGATCCTAATGACTGAAGGGCAACGACGTTAGGTCGTTGCCCTTCGGGAAATCACGAGTTAATGCAGAAACCTGCAAGGGGAGTCAAGGCTGCCAGCGGGCGTGCATCGGCAAGCCTCGGGACCCTAGAAGGCCTTGAATCCTTCGAGGATCGCCTCTTGCTCTGGTTGCGCCCAGATGAAATCCACCCAACCGATCATCATCTCTTCCCAGGTTTGATCGCCCCAGACTACCTCTTTCGAAGGATCGGGATTTGCTGGGTTCGCCGACGAATTATCAAAGTGAGCAGTGCAATGCAGCCTGGTTCCCTTGGGAAGGTGTAGCGGTTTGGCCAAGCGATAGCTGGTTTGCCAGCCGAAATCGTAATGGGGAACTGACAGAAGGATCTCATTCTTCCCGTCGGGATATTCGGCTCGGTATTCGAAATCCTTGCCGCGCAGATGCATGTGCGGCATGAAGGAGAGCAGGATCATGTCGCGGGGCAGCACCCAATCCGATTGGACGAGCTGATTCGATTCCTTGGGTGGAATGACAAAATTGCCGTTCATGATGCCACGCGTTTGTGCGTTGAACTTGGGAGGCTCCTTGCCCTTGTAGAAGATGAGGCCCACCTGAGATTTGTCCTTTGCTGCCTTTCCGTTGGGCGTGTAGTGCATCTGCCAGACGAGTTCCGCGCCCGCAGGGATCCTGCGTGCCATTCCTGGAGGAAGGATCAAGGGCATGTCGCCAGGAGCCGTACCCACGACGAAGCCGTCGCCAATGCCGGCGCGGCCGCCGCCGGAGCGATCTTTGTTCTTCGGATCACGGTAGGAGACAATGATGTGATGGACTACGCCGCGATTGCCAGGCCGGGCTTCCGCGGCCTGTACCCACACGTCTTCTTTGAAATTCGTGGGCGTAATAAAGTACTTGTACTCCACAATGCCTGTCGCGGGCACGGTCTGCTCCGCGGGTAGTTCGAAAACCACGTCGGGCTTGCCGATCACCCACCCGTCGGCAAAGGCACGAGCTGGGGGCAGATTCTTGTCATCGCCCTTCGCCATGCCGGTGTCCAGCCAGGTGAGCAGCGTATCCATTTCTCCCTTGCTGAGCCGGCGGTCGTTTTCGAAGCAACCGTAACGAGGATCGGCATGCCAGGGAGGCATGCGCTTTTCAGTGATGACCTCGCGGATGGTGCCTGAATGCCGTACCGCGTCCTTGTAGCTCGCAAGAGCAAAGGGCGCCGATGTGCCTGCGTGATGGCAGTTCTGGCACTTGTCCTGCATCACGCGTGCAACCTGATTGGAATAGGTGACCTGCTCCCGGTCCTTCGCCGCTTTCTTCTCTGCATCCTTGGGAGCCGCTCCCGTGCTTCCCAGTACAAGGACGAAAGAACAGCCCATAATCCCAACCAGGGTGAGCACCCTGCCGCTTCGAATGCGAGTACGTTTCATGGGACCCATTTACCTCGTTGAAATATGTGGCCTTACTTCTTGTCGCGCCCGATCAGGCATCCCCTAACTTCCGTAACCGGCGTTCGCACCGGCTTGCCTGCCAGCAGGTCGTCCAGCGCGTCTTTCAGCTCCGTTTGCGTTGGAGCGGGGCGCCGGAAGGTGTAGCCATACTGGTCATCGATACGCCCACAATAACGGATCACGAACCCGGAATCCAGCAGAAATGCCTCCGGATTCCGGCGGGCCCCCAGCGCGTCTGCTGCCCTGTGATCCGAATCTTTGAGCACGGGGAAAGGCACCTTCCGCTCGCGCGCGTGCGTGACGACATCCGCAAAAGAGTCCTGGTCGTTCGAATTGACGGCCAGGAATTGCACGCCCTTGCTGGCATATTTCTTGTGCAGCTCGACCAGCGTAGGTATGTACAAGTTTGCTATCGGGCAGTCGGTGCTGATGAATACGACGACGATCGCCTTCCTGCCTTTATTGCCGTAAAGGGAGTGGCGCTGGCCGTCGATGTTGGGGATGGCGAACTCCGGCGCCTTGGCGCCGATCGCGGGGGGGGCAAGAACGCTCTCCCCGGGCGAGAAGCCCAAAACAAGACCCGTCAGAAATAGGAAAGCACGAGTCATAAAAGCCATCCGGCAAACACACGGGTCGAAATCGCGATCCCTCGCCTTGCACTTCCTCCATGAGCTTACCAGTGTCTGGCCCAACTCTCAACGCGAGTGTGAGCCAAGCCTTAGATTTGAGGTGTTCACGGAAGAGCGAAGCGAGGGTGGTTCGAATCCAGGGCGCAAATCTCGTAGAGCAAGCCGCCAGCTTGCTCTACAAACTCTGTTATCCGGGCAAGATGGCTTTCGAACCATGCCCCCCAGTAAGAGCCTGCTGAAAAAGGGGTCTGACCCCCTACGAAGCTTCACTGAATTCCGGCTTACTTGAGGATCTGTCGCGCTTCGGGGAAGGGGTCAGACCCCTTTTTCAGCAGGCTCCGTAAGCACCTTGCGACCGGCAAAATCGGCCGACCCTGAGCTTTGGGCGGGCCATCTGCCCGGAATGGTGTTCTTATCGTCTTGCCGATGAAGTACACTTCCGTCGGGGCAGCACGTTTCTCGAACGACCTGAAGTTCTCCCAGGCAGTAACGCTTCAGACGGCTCAATCGATCCTTGGAATCTAAACTATGAAGCTGACCCTTGTACCATCCGCTGTGGGCCACGGGGCTGATGACCAGGACCAATTCCTTTCGTCATACCTTCTAAACGATGCGGTCGCCATCGATGCGGGTTGCCTGGGCTTGTTCTTGACACCGGAAGCACAGGCGCAAGTTAAGCACGTATTCATTTCGCACTCGCACATCGATCACATCGCCTCGCTGCCCATCTTTATCGAGAATGTGTACGACGTGGAAACCTCAGGCGTCGTCATTCACGGCAGCGATGCGGTCCTGGAGTCGCTCCGTCGGGATGTTTTTAACAATCGTGTGTGGCCCGATTTCACACGCCTGCCCACCAAGAGCGAGCCGTTCGTGAAGCTCAGCCGGTTCGACGATCTGGCCAAGATAGAAGTGGCCGGCTTGAAAATCACGCCGGTGCCGGTCAACCACGTCGTCCCAACGCATGGATTTATCGTGGAGAGTGCAGAGGCGGCCATCGTCATCCCTTCGGATACTGGCCCGACCGAGAAAATCTGGGAGTGTGCGAATCAGACACCCCATCTCTGCGCAGTCTTTCTGGAAGCCACATTTCCGAACGCGCTTGCTCAGCTCGCCGGGATCTCCAAACATCTCACGCCGGCACTATTTGCAGCAGAAATCGCCAAGTTGAAGCAGTCGGTGCCGGTCTACGCGGTCCACCTCAAGGCGCGCTTCCGTGCCACGTTGATCGAGGAGCTTCGGGCGCTGGCGATTCCAAACCTGCAGATTGGCAAGTTTGGGATCCCGTATGAGTTTGGTGATGCAAGAGGCGGGCAATAATCTCCCCTCTCCCCCGCTTCGGGGGAGAGGGGTCGGGGGTGAGGGGGCGAACGATCCTGGGCCAAGCCCCTCACCCCCGACCCCTCTCCCCGGAGTACCGGGGCGAGGGGAGAACAATGGCTGCCGCTTACCTATATGGCCCTGCGTGAATCGGCTGCTGCGGTTTGTGGGGCACGTTTGTAACGTGCCCAGACGCCGGCCGGCACGTTGCAAACGTGCCCCACAAATGCTGCCGAATTGCGCACCGTCATATAGATCGCCAGCGCGAGAGAAGGGCGTTCAGCGGCGCCAGTCGTCGATCAATGAGGCGACCAGCGCCGTCCAGCCTGTCTGATGGGACGCGCCCAGGCCGGCGCCCGTGTCGCCGTGAAAATACTCGTAGAAAAGCAATAGATCTTGCCAAAGGGGGTCCTCCTGAAACTTCGAGGCGGCCCCGTGCACGGGACGCCTACCGGAGCCGTCGCGCGTAAAGATCCGGATGAGCCGATTCGCTGTCTCCGCCGCCATCTCATGAAAACCGATGGGTTGTCCACCGGTCGCCTGTGTTTTGATGCTGAAGGACGATCCGAACGCGTCGCCCAGCAGCCGCATCGTTTCGACCAGAAGGAAACAGGTTGGCATCCAGATCGGGCCACGCCAGTTCGAGTTGCCTCCCTTGATCTTCGAGGCGCGCTCGGCCTCGGCCGGCTCGTAGCTGACGACTCGGCCGTCGAAATGGAAGGGCTGATCCTTGTGGAATTTTGAGAGGCTGCGAATGCCATAGGGCGACAGGAATTCTTCCGTATTCCATACGCGGTCGATCAAGCGCGTGAGCTGGTCCTTGTTGACAATCGTCAGCAGATGGCTCAGTTGGCCTTCCCGATCGACGGTATGAACGACATCGCGTACCAAATCCTGCCGGTTCTTGAGAAACCAATGGAGACGGGCCGAGAATTCCCTGAAAGGCGCTATCTCGCTCACGGCCAGTCGTTCGACCGCGAAGAGTGGAATAAGTCCGACCAGCGAGCGAACGCGGAACTTGCGGAACTGGCCGTCGGGATAACGGAGCACGTCGTAGAAGAAGCCGTCCTGGTCGTCCCAAAGCTGGTAGTTGCGGCTGCCCATGTGTTTCATGGCAGAAGCGACGTAGACATAGTGCTGGAAGAACTTGGTGGCCAAGTTTTCGTATGTTTGGTTCTCCTTGGCCAGCTCTAGCGCGATGCGCATCATGTTGAGACAGAACATGCCCATCCAGCCGGTGGCGTCTGCCTGTTCGAGGACGGAGCCGTCCGCGCCTTGCATGCTGCGGTCGACGACCGTGATGTTGTCCAGGCCGAGGAAACCGCCCTCGAAAATGTTGTTGTCGGCAAAGTCCTTCTTGTTGATCCACCAGGCGAAGTTCATGAGCAGCTTGTGAAAGCAGCGCTCGAGGAAGCTGCGATCCGCCCGGCCATGGCGGGCACGCTCCATGTTGTAAACACGCCAGACGGCCCAGGCATGCACGGGCGGGTTCAGGTCGGAGAACTCCCATTCGTATGCCGGGATTTGACCGTTGGGATGTTGAAATTGCTCGAAGAGAAGTACCCAAAGCTGTTCCTTGGCGTAGTCCGGGTCGATGATCGCCAGCGTGACGCAATGGAACGCCAGGTCCCAGGCGGCGAACCAGGGATACTCCCATTTGTCCGGAACGGTCATGACGCGCATGGAATTGAGATGGCGCCAGTGCACGTTGCGAATCGACTTCCGCGCGGGGGGCGGCGGCCAGAGCTTGCAATCGCCCTCCAGCCACTTCTGAACGTCAAAGATGTAGCTCTGCTTGGTCCAGAGCAGGCCGGCGAAGGCCTGGCGTTGCACGTCTTGCTCGTCCGCGCTGGCCTGCGGCGGGTGAATAGTCTTGTAGAAGTCATCTGCTTCCGCGCTGCGTTGGTGGATGACCTTATCGACATCGCTTAGCGGACGCAGCTCGGCCCCATGTTCCGTCAAGCGGAGACGCAGCGTGATGGAAGCGCCGGGCGCGATGCTCTTGTAGCAGTAATGAATCGCGGCCTTCGTCCCGACGGGAGAGGGGTTGATGACGCCGGTTTCCTTCCGGACAACGTGACGATGGAAAGCGTCCTTGACATATGGTTTGCGGCTGCAATTGGGCCGGCCGAAGACCCTCTCCGCGTTCGTTTCGTTGTATGTGAAGAGGAGTTCGCCTCCGGGTGGGCCGTAGAGGATGCGCTGTCCAAGCCGGTAGTGAACGGGGATATTGCTCGGCGGTTCGAGCTGGGAATCATTGCTGAGCAGGCTCAAGTACTCTGAGCCGCCTGGTCCCGGCTCGATCTTTGGTTCTTGACCCGCGACCTCCTGCCAGCTCCAAATGTTTCGGAACCAAAGATGCGGAAGGATGTGCAGTGGAGCTGGTTCCGACCCACGGTTGAATGCCTGGATGCGAATGCAGATGTCTTCTGGCGTTGCCTTGGCATACTCGATGACGATGTCGAAATAGCGATTGCCGGCGAAGACGCCCGTATCGAGCAACTCGAACTCGGGGCCTTCGCCCGCCCGCTTGACGTTCTCCTCGATCAAGCGCCGATACGGAAAGGCTGCTTGCGGGTACTTGTAGAGGAACTTCATGTAGGAGTGCGTCGGCGTGCTGTCCAGGTAGAAGTAGTACTCCTTGACGTCTTCGCCGTGATTGCCTTCCTGCGGCGTCAGTCCGAAGAGGCGCTCTTTCAGGATAGGATCCTGCTCATTCCAGAATGCCGGTGCGAAGACCAGGAGCTGGAAGCGGTCGCAGATGCCGGCGATGCCATCTTCTCCCCAACGGTATGCCTTGCTCCGGGCAAGATCGTGCGGCAGGAAAGACCAGGCGTTGCCGTCGGGGCTGTAGTCCTCGCGCACCGTGGCCCAGGAGCGGTCGGCCACATAGGGTCCCCAACGCCGCCAGCTGAAAATATCATCCTTGATCTCCTCGAGGCGTTCGTGTTCTTTGGTCTTCATGGGTTACGACAGGCTGGGGCGGATAGCATGAGCTGGGAACTGCACCAAACTTGGTTAGGAGCTTGCCCTCTTTCTCAATCTAGTGTGTGCTCAAGTCTTGATTTTGGAGGAAGGGCATGTGCTCAGAATGCTCGGAAATATGTTCATTTGTACACATGACATATGTCATTTAGGCCTGCCATTCGTCGTGCGACGTAACATATTATGGGGTAATATCTTGTGGATGTCTATGGTGTCAGGCAAGTTGTCTGCCTACCCCCCCTTTTACATGACATAACATGACATTTCATTTTTCATTTCCGGCTTTTCTTCGGGTTTTTCTCGAGCCTCGAGCTCAGGCCCCAAGAGTTAGCCTTGAAGAGGCACCAGCAGGCTATTTGCCCGGCAGGTCCCACACCGGGTCGAACACCTTCGGCTCTTCGATCAGTGCGTTTACTGCTCGGGAGAGCAGGACCAGGGAGGGGCCGTCTTCCGGATACTCGATGAGCAAGTTGCCCAGGCCGCGGGCAGCGTTTCGGAACTCTTTTCTTTCAAAATCATCCAACGCCTGTTCGTAGGTTCGTTGCAGGACGGCCCAAGCGTTTTGCGCCATGGGTACGATCTCGTGGATATCCACGGGCCGGACGATGTTGACGACCCTGACCCTGCCGAGGCGCCTGCAGCGAAATTCGTCGCCCAGGTGTGCGCGCGTTGATCCGGTCACCAGGAGCTTTGTCTTGAGGAACTTGGTTGCACCCTGCACGCGGCTGGCCAAGTTGACGGCGTCGCCCTGCGGGCCGTATTTGAATTTGCGGTGCGAGCCGACGTTTCCCACCGAGGCGACTCCCGTGTTGATGCCAATCCCCAGGCCGATGGGCTCGCCGAGTTTTTCTTGCCAGCGCTCGTTGAGTTCCGCCAGGTGGTCGAGCATGTCGAGCGCGGCGCGACAGGCGCGGAGTGGGTGGTCTGCTTGCTTCTCCGGCGCTCCCCACATGGCCATCAGCTCGTCGCCGATGTAATCGACCAGCACGCCCTGGTGCGCCAGCACGCAATCGGACAGCTCTTCCAGAACATCGCTGATCCAGGAAACCGTGGCGGTGGTGCCCATACGTTCGCTGATGCGGCTATAGCCTCGGATGTCGCAGAAGAGGATGGTGACCTCGGCGTCGCGGGCGCGCAAGAGATCGGGTTGCTCGGCCAGATTCCGCGCCAACTCCGGAGTGAAGAATTGTTCGAAGCGGACGCGCGCCGAGAGAGCAGCCTGCTCTTGCTCCAGGCGCGCGAGGCCGGCGGCCACGCAGGTGGCGAGTAGTTCCACGAGCAGCGCCTGCAGCCTGGTGATTGGGCCCGAAAAGATCGACTTGCTACCCTGGCGACGGTCGCCGTAAAGGGCCCCAATCACCTCTCCGCGGGAGTCCAGAACGGGGGCGGCGACCACCGCCGTGATGCCCAGCAAGCTGCCGCCGCCCTGGGCATGCAGATCCGGCGATTGCCAGAAAGTCTTCTTCTCCGCGCGCAGCCGCTGCAAGACCTGCCGGCTCGGCTCCCAATGGACGCTGCTGGGAGTTTGCGGTCCGATATGGACAGCTTCGACCTTCCAGTCGTCGCCATCGAGGAGCAACACCCGGCCGGAATCAAGCCCTACCAGTTCGACTCCGGCCTGGGCGGCCTTGCTCAGGAAGTCCGAGGAGCTGGCGGCGCTGTGCAGCAGGCCCAGCGTGGTTTGCAGCCAGCGCACCACTGCTTCGGCCTCGATGCCGGCGGTTGATGCGATCGAGAGCGACATGAACGCCGATCCTCGTGCCGCAAAGGACCCCGGAGCGAGGGTCATCTCGTCCAGGCTATGCAAGAGCTGCGGATCGGGTGCGGGGCCCTGGATTTGAATCGTCTTGGTGCCAAGCGTGAGCACCGTGGGAAGCGACAATTCGCAGAATGCTTTGGGTTTCAGGGCGGTGCCGTCAGCCAGGCGGACCGGCCGCTTGTCGCTGACGTTGGTGATCCGCACTTTGCGGTCGGCCAGCGGCTCCAGCCGGACATGCTTGCGGGAAACAATATCTTCCTGGAGGGGCGCAATCACGATCCGGGAGCTGCCGGAGTCCTTCGTCTGACGATAAACTTCTTCTTCGCGCGTGCTTTGCCGGCCCAGCTCGACGGGCCCGAGTGCTTCGACCGTGTGGACAAGCCGCTGATCTTCGAACACACGGATGGTTAGGGGGTCGCTCATGGCATGCCTTTCTTCGCCTCCACTGGCTGAAGGCTGCCCGGCATTTGGCAATTTGCAGAAACTTGACCGAAAGAACCGGGCTTGCGTGCAATACAATCCTTCAGCGGTTGAGTTTAGCAGACGCGAAGGATCGCCATCGAGGGAAAATGGGCATTTCCGGCTCAAGTCCCGCCGCCCCTGTTCTGGTTATTCCGCTCCCACGCAGAACTTCAGGATTATTTCTTGACACCCCTCCACATGCTGGCAGACTATACACGGCGCTCGTGTGATGTGCGCATGCTTGGAATGCGCCCTGGGGCAGGAACCTCTAGATTCGTCTCTTTCTCATGCTGCAACCTAACAATCTGACAGAGCGGTTCCGTCGCTTTCTTGCATTCTTGGTGGTTTCGGGCCTTTGCGCCTTCATTTGGCATGGCTGGCCGCGCTCCCCGCTGGCAGGCCAGCCTGGGGTGGCATCCAGCAACAATTCAGCGCAACTTGCAAACCTCCAGTGCCTGGGAGTTTCCTCGTGCGCGTCCACGGCCTGTCATTACGGCAGTGGTGCGCAGGGCGCTAAGGGTAGCGAATATACCACCTGGGCTACTCTTGACAAGCATTCCAGGGCTTACAACGTCCTCTTCGATGAGCTGTCGCGCACGATCCTGCGGAATTACAAACGACTGAACGCTGCCGAGGCACCACATCCTGAGAGAGAAGCTCTTTGCCTGCGCTGCCATGCACCCGATCAGCCGGGTCAGGTCCTGGGCGGGCCCTCCTTGATCGCTCAGACTGGCAGCGGACTCGACGGAGTTGGTTGCGAAAGCTGCCATGGCCCAGCCGAGCGCTGGCGTACCGCTCACTACTTGCCCGACTGGAGAGAGAAGAGCGCTACGGAAAAAGAAGCTCTGGGCATGCGTCCAACGAAGGACCTCGTCGCCCGGGCGAAGCTGTGCGCGGAATGCCACATCGGAACGGCGCAGCGCGAAGTCAATCATGACCTGATCGCCGCCGGCCACCCGCGTCTGAATTTTGAGTTTTCCGCCTATCTGGCCAATATGCCCAGCCACTGGTGCGAGCAAGGCGAGAACGCACGGGCTGATTTCCCGGCACGTAGCTGGGCCGTCGGCCAGGTGGTCTCCGCGCATGCCGCACTCGAGCTGCTGGAAGCGCGGGCACACTCCGCCCGCGACGCGAATACCCAAAAGGCGTGGCCTGAGTTTGCGGAATATGATTGCTTCGCTTGCCACCATGATTTACGCGATGACACCGAGCGGCAGAACAGCGTCTTCGGCAAGCGCGCACCCGGTTCGTACCCCTGGGGCACGTGGTACTACACGCTTCTTCCCGAAATCGCCCGCGAAAAGCCCGCTCCGGCGGCGGCCAAGATCGCGGATTCCCTGAAAGAACTCCAGGCTCTGATGGCCCGGCCTTATCCGGACCCGGTCGCGGTCGCAAACCTGGCGCGTGCCACGCAGGATCACTTGGATCAGTGGGCAAAGACAGCCTACGCTCCGCTTGGCCGGGCGTCGCTGGAAAGCCTGCTCTCCCGTTTCAGCCACGACAGATCCCGGAGCACCGTGGCGGATTGGGATGGTTGCACTCAACTATACCTGGCCATCGTGCCGCTCTACCAGGCTTCGCAAGGTCTGCGCGGGCTTCCTGAGAATCGAGACGTTCTTGCGGAGTTAGCCGGCCTGCGATCCCTGTTGCAGTTCGGCGCAGGTTTCAATAGTCCGGGGAACTTCCACCCGCAAGTATTCCGCAAGGAACTTGATAGACTTCAGAAGTTGGCCCCCCAATGAGGCTCCCGGATATGCGGCTTCGATTGTCCATAGCGCGATCATCGATCTTTGCGGCAGGACTTGTTGCGGTTGCGGGGCCACTCCTCTATTCCAACGGCCGCGCGCAACAACCCCAGGCCGGCAAGCCCGCACCGCCTGCCAGTACAGAAAAAGCCAAATACCTGGGCGCCGATGCTTGCCAGCTCTGCCATGAAACTGGTCCGCGCGGCAGGTTCAAGGACGATTTCGTACGACTCACTGAGTACAAGACTTGGAAAACGGACAAGCACTCGCAAGCTTACGCAAAACTGAATGAGGCACGCTCCAAGCAAATCGGCATGCTTTTGAAGATCGCTGACGTGACCAAGGATGATCGGTGCTTGAACTGTCATGCGGCCAACGTACCGCTAGACCTTCGCGTCGGCACGGAAGGGCAAGCATATCGCCTGGAGGATGGCGTCAGTTGCGATGCCTGTCACGGCCCTTCCTCGCTCTGGTTGACCCCGCACTTCACGGAGCCCGGCTGGCGCACGAAGCCGACCGCCGAGAAGCAGAAACTCGGGTTTTACGACGTCCGCGATCCCGTGGAGCGCTCGCAGCTGTGCCTATCGTGCCACGTCGGCAGCATGGCCGACGGAAAGGTGGTCACGCACGACATGTATGCAGCCGGCCACCCTCCCCTTCCCAGTATTGAAGTCGCGACGTTCAGCGACAGCATGCCGCGACACTGGCGCTACATGAAGGAGAAAGGCCCGAAGATCTGGGCTGCCTTTCATTACGATCCCAAGAAGGAACTGGAGCAAACGAGGTTGACTGTCCTCAGCGGCGTCGTTGCTCTGCGGGTTGCCGCGAACCTGCTGGCATCCCAGGCGCGGAAGGGCCGGCAGGAATCCGGTTGGCCCGAATTCGCCCAACTGGATTGCTACGCCTGTCACCATGATCTGAAAGTAGAAAGCTGGCGTCTGAAACGTGGTTACATGGGGATGCCGGGCCGGCCGCAGATGCGCTCTTGGCCTCTGGAGTTAGTGAAGCTGGGCATCCGCCTTGCCGGTGAAGAGCCAACGCGGGTGAAGCAGGCCGAAGACGCACTCACGATGGCTTTTTCCGCCCAGCCTTTCGGCGACCCAGAAAAGATTGCTGCTGCGGCCAGCGATTTGAGTGCCTGGTCGCAGCGACTTACTCAGAGACTTGGGGCGAGGCAGTACGATCAGCCAGCGGCGCGCAAGCTGCTTCGAGAGCTCTGCGCCATCGCCCAGGAAGGCGTTCTCGACTACGACTCTGCTCGTCAGGTCACCTGGGCTTTCAAAATCATCTATAGCGAGCTGGAGCCAAAAGCCAGGGACAAGGAAGTTCGGTCAATCCTCAAATCCCTGGATACAGAACTCAAGCTTGAACTTCCTTCCGGAACCGACAAGAGTATTCTCGGGGAATTGACTCAGGGACTAAAAACGATCAATCATTACGATCCCTATCGATTTCGAGCCCTGATCGAGGAGCTTTCGAGGCAACTTCCCCAAGATTAATTCTCGTGGTTGCATCTCTGCCTTTGCTGACCTGATAAGAGGCCGTACTTTGCTTCTATTTGATCCCGGAGACCGTTGGCGATTCCTGCACAAAGGCTGGGCCACATTCTTTCTTGTGGCGACCGCGGTCGCTATCGGTTTGCGCTGGTGGGTGGGCCGGGATGCAGCCGAGAGCCTCACCGGCGGCAGTCGCATTGGCTTGCTCTATGGCATCGGAGCGGCCGCGCTCATCGTCTTCACGGTTCTGCTGGCGGGGCTGCGCTGGGTGCCCAAGTGGTGGTGGATCGGCTCGCGCAAGTCATGGCTCAAGGCGCATATCTGGCTAGGTTTATTGAGCGGCGTCCTCGTCTATTGTCATACGGGCGGCCTCCATTGGGGCGGATTCCTGGAGAAGATCCTCTCCCTGATGTTCGCGCTCACCATTCTTACGGGTATCTTCGGCCTGGTCGTGCAGCAGATCCTCCCCGGTCGGATGGTCCTTCGCCTAGGCTGTGAAATCCCCTACGAACAAATTCCACACGTCTGCAAAAGGATGAGCGAGGAGGCAGATCTTTTGATCAAGGAAGCTTTGTCGAACTCCAAGCTCCCAGCGCGAACGGTGGAGCAGCTTCAGTCCTTTTACGAGACGGTGGTGCGCCTGTGCTTGGTTGACGGACAAACCAAGGCATTCTCGTATGCCGAACCTGGAAGCGTGGATTATGTTTTCGGGAAAGTGCTGACTCTGCCAGGAGTCGCCGCAGTGAACGGCGCGCTGGCAAAATTGCAAACGATGTGCACGGAGCGTCTCCTGCTGGCCGAGCAGGAAAGGCTGCAAGATTGGCTGCATGGCTGGCTTTACTTGCACGTGCCGTTTTCCGCGGCGCTCGTTGTGCTTGCCACGGTCCATGCGGTTATGGCGCTCCGCTATTGAAAGTTGTTATGCTCACTTCGCAGAAAGATCCCGAGTCTCCCTACCTGGGCCCGAAATCCCTGCCCAGATGGATCGAACTCGATTACTTCCGCCGCCTGCGGCCGTTGCGCGGTAGGCGCAAGTGGGTGACGCTGGCATTCTTCGGGCTAGCGGGCGTTCTGGCGGCATGGTCGCTGTTCCCTGGCAGCCACTGGTCTCACCAGGCCGGGCCCGTTTCCACGGCCCATGCCATGTTCAACGAAGACTGCACGAAATGCCACACGGCAGCGTTTGGGCCGCTTGCGCGCCTGGTTTCCAACGACGCTGGCATACGCTCGACGCCGGATGCCGCGTGCCTGCAATGCCACGACGGACCCATTCATCATGAGACGCAATTCCGCACGCCGAGCTGCGCCGAGTGCCACCGCGAGCATCGCGGCGTTCCCAGGTTGGCAAGGGTTGCCGACGGCCATTGCACTGCTTGCCACAAGGATTTGAAAAAGGATCATCCGCGCACGGAGTTTCGCAACGTCGCCGGTTTCAATGTCGACCATCCGGAATTCAAGCTCATCGAGCAACATGCGCAGGACCCTACCAAACTGAAATTCAATCATCGCCATCACATGGAACTCGACCTGCAGGTTCTCCGGGACAAGGGCGCCCAAGGGTTGGAGGGGTATGGTGAAAAATTGGCTTGCAACACCTGCCACAAGCCCGACGCCGACCAGCGCTACATGCTGCCCATCAATTACGAGCGCCACTGCGCCCAATGCCACGCCCTATGGGTTCCTGTCGTGGGCCGCTTCGAAGACAAGAGAGCGAGCGAAGCCGCGGCGGAATTCCGCCGCAAGCCTGCTCCTCATAAAGAACCCGAGACCATTCGCGCCGCGCTGCGCGAACGTTTCCTGCAGTTCGTGCGCGAGAACCCTGTCGTGAACGGTACACCGCCGACCGCGATTGCAAACCGCGGAATTCCCGGGCTGGCTGCGCCGGGTGTGACTGCGGAGCAATGGTTTTGGGTGAAAGGCCAGCTCCGGAACGCTGAAGATCTCCTCTTTACCGAGCATCAACTCGACCCAGCGGAGCAACTGCTCTGGCGCGGTGCCGGCGGCTGCCGTCATTGCCACCTGGAAACGCCCGGCGTGATCCGAAAGCCCGGCGAACTACCCAAGTATGAGGCGACGGGGATACCGACGGACTCCCCGCGACGCTGGTATGAACATAGCGTTTTCCGCCACCAGAGCCACGGTTTGCTCGCGTGCACGCAATGCCACGGCCAGGCGGCCAAAAGTGAGACCACGAGCGAGTTGCTCTTGCCCTCGATAGAGACTTGCAAGCGCTGCCATAATCCGCAAGTCGGCGCTCGCAGCGATTGCGCGGAGTGCCACCTCTACCACAACCGCAAAAAGGACCGCGGCCTGGATGGCAGTTTCACGATCGAGAAATGCTTGGGACAAGAAGGCGTAACGTCAAGCGCTTCTGCTCCATAGCAGCGCCTGGTTGAAGGATGCTCTCCTGCCCGGTTGCGGAGCTCCTGCCAGAGATGCTGATTTGCCAGTGACGATGCTCTTATGAAGGTATCCCAATGGCTCGCGTTAAAGTCAAACCGCCAGCACGTCTTGCTCGCCGGCCCGGCGATGAAGAATTGACGATCGAACAGCTCAAGCATGTTTCCTTATTCGCAAACCTGAGCAGGCCCGTGGAGCTGGAACAGTTTCCCGGCACGGCGCTCTTGCGCCGCTACGAAAAAGGCGAACAGATCTGTCGCCAAAATGATCCCGGTTGGACAGCCTTCTACATTCTGACGACGAAAGATCTCCTGGAGCTGCGGCAAAGTCAGCTCAAGGCGCTTGTCGGCCAGGGCGAGGTGGGCGGGCAACGGGCGCAGGAGCTTCAACAGGAGATAGCTAGCCTCCAGTCAGCAAGCGACCAAAAACTCCCAGCTTCCGACCGGCTCACGCCCGCGGCAAGCGTTCACCTGGCGGATCCAGCTAATCAGCAGGCGGGTCTGGGCCAATCACTGCGGCAAAGTTTCAGCGCGCTGCTGCAACGGTCCCCCGAGAAGCGCTCGAAGCAGCCGGGCACGCTGGTCGAGGGAGAGCTTTTCGGAGAAATGAGCTGTCTCTATCGAATTCCGCGCACGGCAACTGTCATGGCGGAAAGGGAATGTCATGTCCTCACATTTTTGCGCAACATTTTGGACAAGATGTACGCCAACAAGGCGTTCAAGGACCAGGTTGATTCGATCTATCGCCAGCGTGTCCTCGAGTTGTACCTGAATCAATTGCCCGTTTTCCGGGACCTGCCCCCGGAAGTTTTTCGCTCGCTGCGCGATCGCGTCGAGTTGCTGCCTCCACTCGAACCTGGAGACATTATTTGCGACGAACACGAGCGGCCCGACTGCATGTACATCATCCGCAGCGGATTCGTCAAGCTGATGAAGAACAGCTCCTACTTGCTCGGCGACGAATCGATCGCCGACTGGAAAGGGTTTTGCGCGAGTCTCCTTGCAGGCGAGCAAGAATCGTCGGGCCCGCGGCGCAAAATCTGGGAGCTTCTTTCCCAGGAGCCTGTCCGCGCGGTAATCCGCAAAGCGGCGCAGGGCGCCGTACCGACGGCGGATGAGAAGGCCCTGCTCCTTTATGGCTTGAACGATCTCCTGAAGCAGCCCAAGCTTCAGGCGCACGCTGAATTCAAGGAAGCAGTGCAATCCCCAGCGTTGAGCTCCTTGGGTAAACTACCGGCCGGCGGCAAGAAATGGTCGCAGCACCAACAGATCTGCGAATTCAATCGTCGGCTCCTCGGGACGTTTTTTCCCGAGCTGCTCCTCCCCCAAACGATGCCTGACCCTTCAGGCCGGATTCTCGACTATCTGGCCAGCGGCGACTACTTTGGCGAAACGGGAGTGCTGTGCAACACTCCGCGAAACGCCACATGCGTTGCGTACGTCCATCATGGTGAGGGCAAGGCGATTCACGGGCGCGTGGAGCTGGTGCGCATCAGCAAGGGATTATTCGACGAGATCAGGAATTCTTGTCCTCCCGCGGAGGAATCGGTGGCGCGGGTTGTGGAAGAGCGCAACCGCAGTCGAGAGTCGCTCATGAGCCTTCCCGTGTGGCAGGAGCACAACCTGGCGGCTCGCTCCGAACGCTTTGACGACCTGGGCCTGATCCAGGGCCAGAAGTTGATGCTCATCGACCTGGATCGATGCACGCGCTGCGACAAGTGTGTGGAGGCGTGCGTTCGCAGTCACCACAGCCATTGGTGGGACAAATTCTTGCCCAGTGATTGGGTCGAACCGTCGCGAGACAATCGCGGCAGGCTCTTCCTCGATGGACCGCGTTTCACTCATCATTCCGGCAGTACGACTCGCAATTATCTCGTGCCGAGCACTTGCCGACAGTGCCGCGACCCAATTTGCCTGGTCGGTTGCCCGGTGGGATCGATCCACAAGGGCGACAACGCCCAGATCGTCATCGAGGATTGGTGTATTGGCTGCAGCCGGTGCGCCGAGCAATGTCCCTACGGTTCGATCCAGATGCACGCGATTGGCATCGTGGAGAAAGGCGGCCGCGGTTGGACCTATGGTCCCAGTGGCTCCGGTCCCTGGCTCGATGCGGAGATGCCGTTCAAATTCAACCGCGAGCTGCGCGAGAAGCACCGGAACGTCAAGCAGATCTATCTCCGCAGAAGCTTTGAGCTGACTCCTGCACAGTCGCGCGCTAGCCGTTCGTATCGTTTGCAGCTCCTGTCGCTAGCGCCCCAGTTCACAGTGCAATTCAATGGCCACAAAGTTCTATCTCAAGGGGTCTCGGAGAAGGCACCGACCGGCAAGGAGATCGAGGCGCTCCTGGTGCTGGAAGCGGATGCCTCGACGGTGGAAGTTCTACCCGGCGAATTACCCCCGCAGCCGGCCGTTCGCGTCGGGCACAACCTGGTCGAGGCCACCGTAAGCCCCACCGCCAATCCCGACGACACGTTGCTCGATCTAGGCCTCTACGCCTTCTCCAAGCCGGTCGTTGACCCGAGCATGGTCGGCGAGTTCAGCCAGGAAGTGGTCACAAAAAAGGCAGTCGTCTGCGACATGTGCGGTTCCCAGTGGGGCCAGCAGCCTGCGTGCGTGAATGCCTGTCCGCATGATGCTGCCATGCGCGTCGACGCGCGCTCATTCTTTCAGTTGCATTAGAAGTTGGGCGCAAACCGCCGGCCCGAACCATTCTGCACGCCAAAGTAATAGTTGAGCTGGAAGAGAAACTCCCAATCGTAGGTGCGGTTGTCGCCGGTCTTCAAGGGAAACGCGAAGCCGGTGGCGAGGGTGGCCCGATCACCGATCACGAACGTGGTGCCGACCGTAAGGTCGAGAAGGTCGGTGCGATTTCGCAGATTGCCCGCGGTTGGATTGGGCTCGGGAATTGCCAGCGTGGGTGTCAGCTGCGTGCCGGGAAGCGTGATAATGTCCGCATTGTCAAGGGTTGTTGTGTAGTGAAGTTCTATCGTGGGTGCTACTGCGGTGAGCCAGGAGCTGCCGGGATTCCTAACCAGCCAGTAACCCACGCCCAGGTCTACCTGCATCAGGGTTTGATCGCGGATGCTCTCGCTCGTTGCCGTGGGCGTTAGCGTCAGATTGCCGGGCTCAGTGTTCAAGAGTGCTTGCTGGGAATAGCTGACCGTACTCTTGTTCACGGGAACGTCGAACTCCAGGAATCCTTGTGTAAAGAAACGATCATTAGGCGTGCTCAAGAACCCCACGTAAGGCGAGAGCGCCCAGGTGTTGTTGCTAATTCGAAATTGGCGAAGGCGTTCCAATTCCACATTGCTGTTGAAGCCGTCGCTTAGGAAATCGGTGACGGTTACCTTGGTGTCCTGAGCCGTGGGGATGCCGATGCCCAGGCCGGTGGAGATCGCCAGCGTGGACGTGCGGTAGAGCAGGCCTTTCAGGATGATCGCCATGTCGCCGAATTCGGTGTCGGAAGAGCCGAACGTATTTTGGGGCGTAGGAGTTGTCTGAATGACGTTGGTGGGAACGTCGCGGGTCGAATCCACGCCAATCCCTGTGACTTCGGCCGGACTGAAGCCCAGGTTGTTCGCCAGCGTGTTGCTGAAAGGCACACGCAGCTCTATCGAGGCCTGTCCATTGAAGAAGGTTTTCTCCCCGCCGAACGTGAATTCGTTGGTGTCGTAATTCTTGGTGGAGGCGATGCCCATGAAACGCGGACCGCTAGTTTGCGTAAGTCCCAGGGCCGGATCGAGGACCGACAGGCCGCTGTCGCCCGTGACCTTTGCCGAATTTGCGAAGAAGTTATAGCGGAAGTAGACACGGTCTTGCGGCAGCGGGCTGTTGTTGTCGCCGATCTTCATGTTGAAGATGACGTTGGAGGGCCCCATGCCGGTGAGGAGGACGGGGTTCTTGCAAGCGCACTCAAATTGGCTGGCAAAGGACAAGGAATTGCCCACGCCAAGAAGATTGCCGAGCATATTTGGCGCGGCAAGCGCGACAGTTTCTCCCGACGTCGCGACTGACTGTTCCGGTGTCAGGGAAGGCTCGAGAAGCGAGGGCTGCGTCGGAGCCTCCGGCGTAGCCGTCGTCGGCGTTTGCGGTTGTTGTGGCTGCTGCGGTTGCTGCGGAGGGATCGTCGGCGCCGGGAGGCAAGGGGGAGGCGGGCAACGCTGCCAGAACCACGGCCTCGACGTAGGGTCCTGCGCTCGCGCCGAAGAGATCGCCAGAATCAGAAACAGCAGAGTGCCCAGCGCCATGCCAAGGTGTGACCGTCTTATCGCTGGTAAGCGCATTTTCGCATCCTCGAGAGACCGAACCGGGACGTCAGGAAGCCTTTCGTTCTATTGATCGACGCCCCCTAAACTCGGGTAAAGGCGAATTTCCAGTAGCTTCAGATAGATCCGCACAAATGGGAAAGGGATAACATTCCTGGAGGACGGGGGAAACATCGGATGCGGATGACGCCGATCTCGTGTCTGGTTCGGGCTGATCCCTGTCATTCACGTTTTGTTTCGACCGCCAGCCCGCCTGAATTGCGCAGCCCAAGTTCTCTTGGGAGGCTTGCGCGGAATGGGCGATTCTTATTTGACTTTGCGGGCTGTACTGGATATCAATCTTGGACTGGCGCGCAAGCTCCCGTTATTCCCCAGAGGGAAACTGCGTTGACGCTGCCCTGCCCTGTTTGTCGATCTGAGACGAGGGAAACTGCCTACCGCAGGGGACGCTTCTGCTTACCTTGCCGCTGGTTGGACGACACCGGACACGCCTGCTTTTGCTTGGACGCAAAGGAATTGCCGTGAACAACCGTAGCCCCTTGAGATGGTTCGGACGCGGTTCATCAGCGAGTCGACCACGCGCGCCAGGAGCGCATCCCCAATCCAAGAGTTGGCTATATGTGGAGTTGCTGGAGACGCGGATTACGCCCGTGATCCCCGGCAGTCCCAACCAGAATTTCGTCAACCTGGTCTATCTGGACCTTCTCAGCCGGCCCCCGGATGCATCCGGCCTGGCTGGCTGGACAGGTCTGTTGAATCAAGGGGCCTCGCGGAATCAAGTTGCCGCGGACATCCAAAATAGCAACGAGTATCGCACCGACGAGATTGAAGACCTTTACCACAACCTTTTGGGTCGAAGCGCGGATCCGGTGGGCCTGACGAACGACCTGGCGATGCTTGCAGCCGGCGGCCCGATCGAGCAGATAGCGATTTCCATCTATACCTCGCCGGAGTTCTATCAGCTGAGCGGCAGCACGCCCGCCGGTTTCCTGAGGAGTTTGTATCAGGACCAGTTGGGCCGGAGCATCGATCCGTCGGGATTGATGGGGTGGGAGTGCGCCATCAGTAGCGGCGCGAGTCTGGCCGAAGTGGTTACTGCGATCTTCGCCGGCCCTGAAAACCTGCAAAGGCAGGTGCAGTTGCAGTATGGCAATCTCCTGCAACGAACGGCTGACCCGGTCGGTCTGACTCACTTTGTCGGCGTTGAGCAGCAGAGCGGGATCCTTGGTGTCATCAACGGTATCCTGGGCTCCGGCGAGTATTTCGGACGGGCGCAAGAGAACCCGCTCCTGGTTCCGAGCCCCACGACAACCACGCTCTTGTCCTCCGCCAATCCCTCGGCCCTGGACCAGTCTGTGACGTTCACGGCGACCATCAGCCCCAATGTTGCGGGAGGCTCGACGGCCACGGGCCCGGTCACGTTCATGGATGGGAACACCTTGCTGGGAACGACAAACCTGAATGCCGCGGGCAGCGCGACTTTCACGATTGCGACCCTGCCAGCGGGCCAGCATGCGATTACGGCCAGCTACGGCGGGGATGCCAACTTCACCGCCAGCGCGAGCGCTCCTCTGATTCAGACGGTTAACCAGCAAGCAACGATGACCACACTAACGGTGAGTCCGTCGCCAAGCGGAAACATGGCGATATTGACAGCTGACGTAAGTCCCAGTGTTGTAGGGCCGTTCGCGGCCACGGGATTGATTACCTTCTCGGTAGGGACCACGGTGCTTGGCAAGGTTTCGCTGCAAGGGGGAACGGCGCAACTCATGGTTTCTCCCTCCGTCGCGACCATGGGTGGACTGCTTGCGCGATACAGCGGCGACACGAACTTTGCACCGAGCGCAAACGCGCCATGATCCGGGACGCCTTGCTTCCGAACAGAATTGGCCTCCGCGACGGAATTCGATTCGTGGGCTGAGGGAGTGAACGAGAGAACGTGGTCTTCGCCCGTCTCTGCAGATCAACTCGCCGCGTCAGCGAGCACCCGAATTCTCTGTGAGCCCCCGGCTGCAAGAACGTTGGTTGTTTGCTTATTCAGCGCTTTCGACTGAAAACGAGCGATTTCATCTCTTCCGGTATGTACTCCTTCTGCAGCGAGTCCAGATAGCCTGCCGAACCTGCGACCGAGCCACGCAATTGGTCGGTGACTTCACTTAGTCGGGCCGCGTGGGGCATCACCTTTTCCAGGGCATCAAGGAGTTGTCCATTCCCCGGCACGTGAGCACTCCTCAACCAGGCGTAGCGCACAACGGCCATGTCGAGCTTGGCGTCGGGGTAGTTGTCTTCCCACTGCGCTACCTTGTCCTTCGCCGCGGGCGCCATTGTTTGGGCCTGTCGTCCAACGTCAAACATCAGCACGTGAGCGCCAGGAGTGTCGGCGAAATAATGTACAAGATCGTCACATGCGATCGAGGAGTATTGCAATTCCGCAGCCGCGGAGTGCACGCTTGTGAGAAAAAGATTGCCCTGCGCGCCGACAGCTTCGGTCCCCTGGTAGAAAAAGACGACGACATCGTTGCTGACCAGGCCGGCGTTATTGAGATGGCGAATGCGGCTCTGGATCTTGGCGATTTGCGTGTAGATGTATTCCGGGCGGGTGCTGTCGCCGACTTGTGGCCCATAAACATAAACCGGTTCGAAGACAGGCGTTTTCAGTTGGCCCTGCGCGCCGACCGTGGACTGGAACGCACGCAGGAAGTCCGCCTTCAAAAGTTCCTTGTCCCGGGCCTCGAGACTGATTACCAGCAAATGAAGCCGCTGTTCTCGTTCCGGCTCGATACAGTTCACCAGGCACTGCGAGCAGTCGTCTGCCTCTTCTGCTAGGTCGGGTAGCGCGAGTTCTATCCGATTGCCCTTGGCCTGGCTCAAGACGATGTTTGCCTCGAAGGCACGCGCGCGGCCATGTTCCCCCGGCAGCTGCAAGATCGCGGGGATCTGCTGGAAGCCGTTGACGTATACTCGCACGGTCCTGGTCTTGTTGAGGCGCTGGTCATCCGCCTCGTCCCAAAGGACCCGGCCCAGCAGGCGGGCGCGCCCGTGCTTCAACTCCGCGAAGACGCTTTTGCCGCCCGGCAACAAGCGGGGCTGCATGGGCGCAGCTCCCGGTTCCCTGGGGATAATGCTGTCTACCACCATCCGTACGGGCTTGTAGGGGAAATTCACGACCAGGGTGCTCGTTTGCTGGCCGCCAGCGCTGGTTGCTTCCACGCGCACATGATTGATATCGGGATCTAGGCTGATTTCCTGCTCTGCTGTAAGGCGGCACGTGCCATCGACATCAGGCTGCAGCCCTGCAACATCGATCGAAATCGGCTTATCTCCCTCTCGAATCAGCCGAACGCTTTTCACCGAGTTGGCGGACAGGACACGGAACCGCACCTTGAGTTTGGGCCCGCGTACCACGGCATTTTCGCGCGGCTCCAGGAAGACGATCTCCGGCGGAGGTAGCGTCCGCTTATAGGTGATGGCCGCGATTCCCGGCTCCAGACACTCCGCCTCTTGATTGCTCACCCAAAATCGGATCTCGCTCTCGCGCCCGTCGGGGTCGAGAGGCACGTCTTGCAGCTTCACCAGCCACATTCCCGCCTCCTGTTCTGGCTCGGATGTTGCTTGCACGGTGCGCTTCTGACCATTGACTTCCACTCGCATCGACGCCTGCAGCAGCGCCAGAGGCGATCGGACGTGCGCCCTGATCTCGGCGAACGCTTTGCTGCTTTCCGGTGGAGCTTGCATCTTTACAATCCGCGGCGGACGGACGTAGCGGACGCTGATTGTATTGGAGCTGGAAGTTCCCTCCCAAGTGTTGTTCAAACGCACCTGGATCCTGTTATCCCCCGGCTGAAGAGGCACCTTCGCGCTCAGCGTCTCTGCGCGTTCGTCGATGACGGGCGGCGCGGGCAATTCCTTGTCGTTCACGAAAATCAGCGCGCGAAAAGGACGCCGGTCGGCAGGCAGCCTCAGCCGGCCCTGAAGGGGAAGTTCCCCGGATTCCTTCTCTCCAACCTGTAGCGCTGCCGGTGCAACCAGCGTGACAACAGGCGTGAAGGGCTGGTAAAAGAAGGCGACCTCTCGTTCTGCTTCGTCGCTCGTAGCGGTCTTGGCCAGGAAACGCAGTTTCTGGGCACCGGGCTCGAGAGTTACTTCCATGCCAATCGTAGCCTTGCGCTTGTCGGGATCTTGAATAGGCAGCAGGGTAGCTGTTGAGGACCCCGCTTTCAGCCATTCTGCTTTAATCAACTCTTCCGTGGCTTCGATTTTCCCAGAGATCCTGATCTTCGGCGCGCGAACGAACACCGGTCTTCCCGGTTCAATGGCGATGCGCTGTCTGGCTGCATTCCCGTCGGGGGTCACTCCATCCAAAACGATAAGAGGAGGCCGGGCCCTGTTCACCAGGGTAATTTCCAGCGCGATCCGTCGCGTCTCTTCCTCTTCGAATGGATGCAGAGCGTTTTGGTTGACAGCCACCAACTCGACCAGGTTATTCCCCGGCTGCAAGCGAAGTTGCTGTTTAATGGCCACCTGTTGGTCCTGGCCGGCAGAATAGGTCCTTGAGTCGTCGAAGAGTATCTTGCCCGCGTGCGCATGACGAAGCTGGACCTTGAAATCTTCGGAGGCAGAACCTGGCAGTACGCTCGCTTGGAAGAGGAAGTTCGCATTGTTTACGACAAGACGCCTGGGTCCAGCGCGATTCACGCGCGGCGGCGGCGGTTGATAGCGCAGCACCAGTTCTTCGGAATACTCGTGCGGCCCTCCATCCGGCGTCAAGACCGTCACGCGGACCTTATGGATGCCGCGTTTCAGGCTTACCGGGACGGAGAATTCTCCCCCGACGGCTTTTACCGGGTCGAGTTTTTCTTCGGCCACGCCGTCGAGTTTCCAGCTTACGGACCGGAGCGTGTCAAGGGGTCGTCCCATGACGGTCAGTTTCAGTGTGACACTCGCATGGCGGACAAAAATCTCGCCCTGCTCATCGCGCTCGGCAAACTGGCCATCTTCTTCGATCAATAGTCCCAATCTGGGACGTGGCGGCGGAGCTGGTGGCGGCACGCGTTGCAGCTCACCTCGTACTACCAGATCTTTCAGAATCCCTTCCCGGTAATACTGTTTGCGATACTGATCCGCGAGCGCGAACCGTGTCGGCGCGCTTGCCTCGCCGGTGTTGAAATGCCAACCGAGATGGCGTTCCGCCTTCTGATCGCTGGACTCGTAGGGCCCGATCGGGTTCCAGCCTACCCATTTGCGGTCTTCAGCCTTGCCGTCGCGCGTAACGAAGAGGGAGAGCAATGGCTTTCGGTCGTCGATGCCTTGAGCGACGGCCAACGTAACGTCCCGCGCTCCCCCTGCCCCGCGCACGCGCAAAGTGATTGTCTTCCCCGGCTTTACAGCCGCGATGGCTTCGTAAAAGTCGCGAGCCAGCGTCAATGACCGGAGCTTGGTTCCCTCCACGGTTCCCTCGATCACGTCGTCCTTTGCCAGCTTACCTGAGGAGGGACTGTCGCCCTGGATCTGAGCGACCACCAGAACGCCGTTCGCCTCCTTCACCACCACTCCCGAAAGCATGCCCAGCTGGCCCAGGAGCTTTCCCAGGTTGGTCAAACTCCAGACGCAGATCGTTTGATCCTCGGCCGAGGAAACGAGGAGCCTGCCGTCAGCCGAGAACGCCAGGCAATAAATCCGGTCGGTGTGGGCCGTGTACTGGCGAAGTTTCTCGCCCGAGGCGGCATTATAAAGCCAGAGCATCGGCTGGCCGTCTTCGTGGTAGGCCAGTGCCAGGATTGGGACTTGCAGTGGAGCTTGCGGTGGCAGCAGGGCAAAATCGCTGATGACCTGCTTTTCCGTGAGTTCGATGCGCCGCACCAGGCGCTGGCCCTCGTAGATGGCTACGGCCGGCCGCGCGTTTCCTGCCTCCGTTGCCGCACGCCAATTGCCAAGTGCGGGAGCGGATGTGTTCCATCCTTGCTGTTCGGCCGTGAGCTGCCGTCTGGCGAAATCGAAAATCAAGTCGCCGGCAGCCGGTGCGTGTGGAGTGCTCCCGGGAGTTTTTGATATCGTCTCATTCAGCAGCAATCCGAGCTCCTTGCCTTGGGTAACGAATGAAGCAGAGCGCATCGTCGCACCCGTGCTGCGCAGTTTCTGAGGCTGCCCCGCGCGGTTGAGCAGATCCCGGATCGAGTAGACGATGATCTCGTGGTCCGCATTGCCGGCCACGGCGAGATGACGGCCGTGGGGAGCAGCGGCGAGCACCGGCTGTCTCGGGCTTCCCCTCCAGAGGACGGCATCCGCTTTCACGACGCCGAGGGCCGCCGGGTCCAGATCGAGCAGTTGTAGCCGGTATTCGTCCTGACGGTTCGGCATGCGCACGACTGCCGCCGCATGATCGAACTTGCCGTCGGCGTTTGCTGCCGCCAGGGCCAAGGCGCGCGGAAAGGCATCGATTTTCTGCGCCTGCTCCTGCTGAGGTGTATCGGCCTGAGGTGCTTGCCCCACAGGTACCTTCCACAGCTTTAGTTCTGCCTTGCCGTTACCGTAGCCGGCCGTGAGAAGCCTGTCGAGTCCGGGCACAAACGCCGCCGTGATGTTGTATTTGACGTCCTTCACCTTCCATGAGCGGTCGTCGCTTTTGTCGACGTCCCAGACCCGCAAAAATCCGTCATCCCAGGCAACGGCCACGCGCATCTGTTTCGGGTCGTCGCCCGTGTGCCAGCAGCTCAGTCCTGGACGCAGTTTCGTTTCTGGCAATCCCCAGAGGCCGTCGAGATAAGTCTCGCGCTCGACGTCCCACAACCGGACCGACCCTACGAACTTACTGGCATCCTTGTCCCACTCGCGGGCGGCCGACACGAGCATTAGACGTTTGCCCTGCCGATCCGGCGCAAACGTCATGGACAGCACTTCGCCCAGGTGGCCCCGGAGAAGGTGGACGGCCTGGGTCCTGGTGTTGAATACATAGATCATGCCCTGGTCCAGGCGCATTTCCGGGGTGAGAGCGCCTAGCGAGGGCAGTACCAGTCCGGGCTGGCGGAATCCGGCTTCGCCCCGGAACACACCCACGCCGGCCGCGGCAAGCCAGGTACCGTCGTCCGACAACGCGATGGCATTGATGGCCCCGCTCAGACCGGGGCCGAGCGGCACGCGATAGCTTGCGCGGTCCGCAACAAAATTGCCCTGGGCATCGAGTCGCCAGACGCGCACGACCTTGTCCCAGCCCGCGGCGTAGAGCCGAGTTCCATCTTGGCTGAAGGCCAGGCTAGTCACGAAGGCGGTCGGCCCGCCCGCTTCGAGGCGCAGTAGTGGTTCTTTCTCACCGGGTGGGATGACGGGAGCCTGCGCAAACGCGATCAGTCCTGTCAACCAAAGCCAGCAGAGTCCCAGGTAAACGAATAGTTTCAGCATATTTGGGGTTCAACTGGAGTCTTGCTCGATGCCTGCGAAAAACCTGACAGGAAAATTCCGCTGCAGAGAGATACCCATTCCTATAATACCCTGTGTGGTGCGCTGGCAGGATGCCAAAGAGTTGGAACGGGCATGGCGCGGACTCCGCAGATCCGATCCATACTAATCCGGCAAACTTACGCTTAGCGCCGGCCTATCCCGATTTGCCTCGCCGGAAAGGCGACCTATCCCGCAATTCCAGGGTAAATTATCATGGAGTATTCAACCACATGGCGGAAAGCCCCATGGATCCCTTTGCCACTGTAGGTCCCCAGGAGCCCGGCGAGGAAGAAGGACTGCACGAGCGCATTGCGCGACTCCTTCAATCTCTCGAAAAAGCGGGTTCCCGAAGTGAATCGGTCGAGTTGAGCGGCTTTTTGCCGGGCCTCACCCACCCGCAGTGGTTGATCGCCTTGCAGGAGATGGTAAAGGCCCATCTGGAGTTCCACTGGAAGTGCGGCCGGCCCGTTCGTCTTGAGGACTACCTAGTCAAGTACCCTGATCTCGGCACGGCAGCGACAGTACCCCCAGAACTAATTGCAGTCGAATACCGCATCCGCCGCCGTTGCGGCGACAATCCCAACTCCGCGGAATACCAAAATCGCTTCCCGGATCAGTTTACACGCTTCCTCCGCCTCATTCTCCAGGATGGTGCCACGCAGGAACTGGAGGGCTCGGACGGCCGTCTGCCGGAGAAGAACAAGCCGGCCTGGCCCGAGACGCGCATTGACGGCCTGGGGACGTCCGTCGGGGAAAGTTCTTCATCGGCCTGTCGCGCTACGACACCCGACTCTAGTGGGGCAAAATCGCCGCCTGTATTCAGCGATGTGCATATGCTGCCCGTCGGTGGCGGTTACCGGTTGCTAGGCCGCATAGGCTGTGGCAGCTTCGGCGACGTCTGGCGGGCGGAGGCCCCGGGCGGGGTGGAAGTCGCTATCAAATGCATCTATCGGGCAATCGACGAAGACAAAGGCAGCCGCGAGCTGAAATCGCTGGAGCTGATCAAAACTTTGCGGCACCCTTTCCTGCTGCAAACGCAGGCTTACTGGGTGCTGGACAACCGCCTCTACATCGCCATGGAACTGGCAGACGGCAGCCTGCGCGACCGCCTCGAAGAATGCTTGAACAAGGGAAAGCCCGGCATCGACCTTCCCGATCTGATCCGCTACTTCCGCGAGGCTGCCGAGGGGCTCGACTATCTGCACGAAAGCGACGTGCTCCACCGCGACGTCAAACCGGAAAACATCCTCCTCCTGCAAGGACATTCCAAGGTGGCCGACTTTGGCCTGGCCCGCGAGCAAGGCACCCAGGAGATCTTCAACGCCACTTCGTGCGGCACACCCGCTTACATGGCGCCGGAAACCTGGCGCGGCTCGGTCAGCCGGCTGAGCGATCAATACAGCTTGGCCCTGGCCTATGTCGAGCTGCGCCTGGGCCGCTATCCATTCAATTGCAACAGCCTTGCGGACTACATGTGCTCTCACATGGAGTCCGTGCCGGACCTCTCGATGCTCGACGACGGAGAGCGACAGGTCCTTCTCAAGGCCCTGAGCAAGGATCCCGCCCAGCGCTATCCCAGCTGCGTTACGTTCGTGCGCGCCCTGGAAGACGAGCTGGTGAAGGAACAGAAAGTAGATCGCCGCGATCTGTCGACCGCGCTGAGAAAGGCTCCGAGGCGTCTGCGCGCGGTCTTCGGCCTGCTGCTCGCTGCACTTGTCGTGGCCATCGTCGTCGGTGCCGTAGCGTATTTCAACAAGAAGGTAATCGCCGCCGGTTCATTTACACTGGAGGTGCCGGATGCTCTGGTGCTCGGCCCGAGCGACACCAAGCCCCTCAAGCTACACCTGCGACGCGATAAGTTCAAGGGGGCGGTGACCCTAACGTTTTCCGGCCTGCCGCCCAATGTCTTGATTCCGGATGCCAAGATCTCGCCGGACGAGGAGACGGTTCATCTCGACGTGACCAGCGCCAAAGGTGCCGCCGCTGGAATCAGCAAGGTGAAGGTCATCGCCGAGGGAGGCAATCAGCATCATGAAATAGCCTTCGATCTGACCGTGCTCTATCTGCCGCCCGACTATGCAAAGAGCGGCGAAGATCTGGTCGCTGACTCGACGGGCAGGTTCTATTACAAGAGGATCATGCGTGCCGACCGTGCAGACACTCTGCCTGTCGAATTCATCCTCATTCCCAAGCAGCGCAGCAAGGATCCGAACACGTTTTACATGATGGCGGACAAGGTCTGGGTTGGCCTGTTCCGCAAGTATGCGGACGCGCACGCTGCGATGATCACGCATTCGAACTGGAACCGCTACGCCGACAACCGCTTCCCGGCGCTGGGAGTCGGCGTGGAGGACGCCTATCGCTTCGCCTCCATGTGGCTGCATGGCGACTTGCCGACGACCGATCAATGGGACAAGGCATCGGGTCTCTGGGAAGAACCGCGCGGTGAGGGCCCCTATCAGGGCAAGTGGGAAGGGACTGCCAAGCTAGACATTGCGCTGAAAGAGCCGGTCAGGATTGCCACGGACAAGCACAACCGCAGTCCGTTTGGCTGCCGGGACATGGCGGCCAACGGACGGGAGTGGACGCGCAATTCTTCTTTCAACAAGCAGACCGTGCCGATCAGCGATCCAGGCAACTCAGTCATGATTTTCTTGCGCGGCGTCGGCTTTAACGAGTCGCATCCCCTACGCTATAGCGACATGGAAGACGAGGACAGGACCGCGAGTTATCCCTACCAAAAGGCCGCCCCGGACATCGGCTTCCGCGTCGTGATCGAACCCGAGTGACCGGTCTCATTCGCCACCGCAGTGCTCTCCAGCACACTTCTTGAAAGCGAGGAAGAGCGGGTCAATGGCCGCTATTTTCAATGCGATAGAGGTGAGTGTCCGTTCGCAAGTATATCGCCTGCCCCGCGAGCGCCGGCGAAGCCTGTACCCTGCCCTTCACCACGTTCCGTTCTAACAGGTCGAACTTGGCCCCTGGCTTCAGGACGCTGGTTTTGCCGTTCTCATCGCAGACATAGATGCGACCTTCGGCATAGACGGGCGAGGCACTAGCCGGGCCGCCCAGTCGCTGGCTCCACAATTCGCGGCCAGTGGCGGTTGCCCGTGCAGTGATGACGCCCATGTCGCTAACCGTGTAAAGAATATCGTCGATCAGGAGTGGCGACACATTCGCCGGCGCCTGCTTGGCCTCGCGCCACAATACGTGATCCTGCGTGACATCGCCCTCACCGTCGGCCCGGATCGCCCAAACCTCAGGCTTCATGTAGCCGGTACAAAGATAAACCACACCTCGGTCGAAGACCGGTCGCGGGACGTTGGAGAAGCCTTTGTAATCCACCCACCAGATTTCCTTGCCCGATATGGGATCGTACGCGCTCGCCCGGTCGGCCCCTACGCTGACGATTTCTTCGCGGCCGTGCACGCGAATTACCAGCGGTGTGGAGTACGCCTTGCGGAAATCGGCGTATGAGTTGCGCGCCCCGCTGCGCGGAGTTTTCCAGGCGACCCGGCCGGTGTGCTTGTCCAGAGCTGCGACGTACTGGACGTCAATCCCGTCACAGTTCAGGATCAGCAGATCGCCGCAAACTGCGGGCGAACTGCCCGGGCCTTCCTTGTGATCCAGCCGCAGCTCCTGATTGGTCCATAGAATCTTTCCCGTCGAGGTGTCGATGCAAGCGGTACCAAAGGTGCCGAAGTGAACATAGAGCCGGCCCGGCTCCAGGACCGGCGTGGGTGAGGCGTAGCTGTTCTTCCCATTGATGACGGGCGGCTTTGGTATCTGAAAAACTTCGATATTGTGGATGAGTTTACCGGTCTGTTGCTCCAGACCCAGGGCCCGCAAGGAGTGCCCATCATCGAGGGCGGTAGTCAGCCAGATCTGGCCGCTGCCAAGGACAGGCGACGACCAGCCACGGCCGGGAATGGGAACCTTCCAGCGAATATTGGTCGTTTCACTCCACTGTAGCGGCAGCCCTGTGGCTGAGGAATGCCCCTGGCCGTCCGGCCCACGAAACTGCGGCCAATCAGGCTGTGCAGGCGCTGGTAGGAATGGGAAGGCGAGAAGGAAGACGATCGGGATGCGCATGAAGTCCTCGAACGGAGTAGGACAAGCTGCCAGCTTGATGCCGCCAGCACCTTTAAGGCGAGCGGCAGGTAATAATCCCCCCTCGCCCCCGCTTCGGGGGAGAGGGGTCGGGGGTGAGGGGGACGAAAGATCCCCGTCCAAGGCCCCTCACCTCCGACCCCTCGCCCCGGAGTACCGGGGCGAGGGGAGAGCAATTGCTGCCGCTCGCCCAAGGCGAGTCAACGGGTCGGCGGCTCGCACTGGCGGACTGGATTGCCAGCGCTGACAACCCCTTGACCGCGCGTGTGCTGGTCAATCGCATCTGGCAGCATCACCTTGGCCGCGGTCTGGTTCCCACGCCCAATGACTTCGGCAAGACTGGACTCGGCCCAACACATCCAGAACTTCTCGACTGGTTGGCAGCCGAGTTTATTGAAGGAGGCTGGCGGATAAAGCATCTGCACAAGCGGATCATGATGTCGCGCGTCTACCAGATTTCATCGAGCACGGAAAACCCGCCGGCGCACATGGCGGACGAGGGCAATGAACTTTATTGGAGGCAAAATCTGCACCGGCTGGAGGCCGAGGCCATCCGCGATGCCACCCTTGCTGTCAGTGGTCAGCTCCGCAGTGACATGGGAGGCCGGGGAGTCTTTGTCCCTCTAAGCAAGGAAGTCGTCGCGGGGCAATCGCGGCCAGGCCTGGGCTGGGAAATCTCCGCTGAAGCCGAGCTTGGTCGTCGGAGCGTGTATCTCTTCGTGAAACGCACGATGCTTGCGCCGATCCTGGAAACCTTGGATTACAACAACACGGCGCAGACCATGGGCGAACGACCTGTGACCACGGTGGCGCCGCAAGCACTGATGCTCCTCAATAGCGAGTTCATCCAGGGGCAGGCCGAGGCGTTCGCTGAGCGCTTGGTGCGCGAGGCCGGCCGGGACCCGCAGGCGCAGGCGCGACAGGCTTATCGGTTGGCGTTGGGACGAGATCCCACCGAGCACGAAAGCCAAATTGCGACCGCTTACCTGTGCCAGCAAACGAAAGCCTTCGCGGTCCTTCAGCCGCCCCTGACCATTGCTCCGAAGGTGCCCGCGTCCTTGCACGAGGGCTATCTGCACAAACTTCAACCCTTGGATTTCCTCGAAGGGCCAAAAGCAGGTTGGGCGTATTACCCTGGTCGCTGGGGCAACTCGTACGAACAGATCCAACGCGTGGACATCGCCCGCGGGCCCTTTGCGTTATTCCAGTCACTGGCCTTTGGCGATGCAACGATCGAATGCTTGCTGCGGTTGCACCAGGCGTCGGAGATGGGAGGGCTGATCATCCGCGCGCGGCCGCACGGCGATGAGTTCGTCGGTTACGACTTGACGTTCGATCCGCGCAATAAACTGGCCATGCTCCGCCGGCACGGCGAAAAAGACCTGCAGGAACTTGCTCAGGTCAAGGCCGGCGTTCGTATGGATCATGAGCACCGGCTAAAAGTTCAGATCGAAGGTCCCCGCATCCGTGTTTGGCTGGATAGCTCGGACAAGCCCTTGCTGGACGTAACCGACAGCCGGCCGCTGGCGGGGCAGGGAAACCTCGGCTTGCGCGCGTGGGGCTCGGCACTGAGCGCGCGCGAATTTTTCATCCGAGCCGGCGGGAAAACTACCCGCGTGGATAGCGCGCAACCTCTGGGCGTCGAAGAGGCAGAACGCCAGGCATTACGCTCATTGTGCCTTGTAATCCTGAACTTGAATGAATTTGTGTACGTCGATTAGTGTTGAAAAAGGGGTCAGACCCCCTGGAGAATCGAGGCGCTCCGCCCATTTCTGAGGTACCAGGCTCTGCAGAGCTCAAGGAGTCTGACCCCTTTTTCAACCGGTCCGTGCAGATTCGCGACAGGAGCTTTGGCTATGGCGGAACGTAGCACAGGACAACCACAGAGCCAGTTCTGTGGGCGAACGCGCAGGGAATTCCTCTGGGAAACCGGCGCTGGCTTTACCGGACTAGCACTGACTGCTTTGCTCGATCGGCAGGGATTCTTCAGTCAGGTTGCGCGCGCAGAATCGACTCCCGCTGCTTCCGGGGGAATTCTTGCAGCCAAGCCGTCGCACTTCCCGGCAAAGGCCAAGGCGTGCATCTTCCTCTATATGTATGGCGGTCCTTCGCAGATGGACCTGTTCGATTATAAACCCAGTCTGCAGAAGCGCGACGGGCAAAGCGTGCAGATGGAAATTCGCCGCCGCTCCGTGCAGCCCTCCAAGCTGCTGGCATCCAAGCGTCGATTTCGACAGGAGGGACAGGCCGGCCTATGGTGCTCGGATGCCCTGCCTCACCTGGCCCTGCATGCCGATAAGTTAGCAGTTATCAAATCACTCTATGCCGACTCGTTTGCGCATGGCTCCGCAAACCTGCAGATGAATAGCGGGCGCATTTTGCAAGGTCACCCGGCCCTGGGCGCGTGGCTGGGCTACGGACTCGGCACCCTGAACGAAAACCTGCCAGCTTTCGTTGTCATGCTCGATTCGCGCGGCGGACCGATTCCCGGAGCAGCAAACTGGTCGAGCGGCTACATGCCGGCTGCCTATCAAGGAACCGTGTTTCGTTCCGCCGGGGACCCGATTCTAAATCTGCGTCCTTCGAGTAACCTCACGCCAGAAATGCAGCGAAAGCAAGTCGAAGCCATCCACCAGCTCAACGCGGAGCACCTGCGCGATCGACCGGGCTACAGCGAGCTGCAAGCGCGTATTGCGAGCTACGAGCTGGCCTTCCAGCTTCAAACCAGCGCACCGGACACGCTGGATCTCTCCCAGGAGAGTGAGCAGACCAAGTCGATGTACGGCCTATACGACCCGAAGCCGGATCACCCCCTGTCGGTGGGCCCGGCGGCGTTTGGCCGGCAGTGTCTCATCGCTCGCCGGCTGATCGAGCGCGGCGTGCGTTTCGTGCAGATCTATTCGGGCGGCGGGCATCAACAGCAGAATTGGGACGCGCACAATGGCGTCGAGGAGAACCTCAAAATCCACTGCCCGGAAATCGACAAGCCCATCGCCGGGCTACTGACCGACCTCGAGCAGCGCGGCCTCTTGCAGGAAACGTTGGTGGTGTGGGGTGGCGAGTTCGGCCGGCAACCCGTTTCGCAAGGCGCCCAGGGCGGCCGGGATCATAATCCCAAAGGTTTCACTTACTGGCTGGCAGGCGGCGGCGTGAAAGGCGGCACGAGCTATGGCGAGACCGACGAACTTGGCCACGAGGCCGTCGTCAACCGTCACCATATTCGCGATTTACACGCCACTATCCTGCATTTGATGGGGCTCGATCACCACAAATTGACTTATTTCTACGGCGGCCTCAACCAACGGCTGACCGGTGTCCTCGATACGGAAGTGATTAGAGGAGTGCTTGCCTAGACAATGCGCGGAGTCTCAGCTGCCTTCCCCCGTGGCCAGGAGCAACGTCATCCGAATACGAAGGCGGGGTTCAGCGTCTACGACAGGATACGAAAGCTGCGCCCACTCTCGTATCTCCAGGGCGCCGGCGCTTGCCTCTTCCTCGACCTTGGGATAGTTTGAGAACGCCGGGCAAGAGGCTGGGATTATGAACATGCTCACCCGCGAGGCCGAGCGAGTGCTCGCCTCTTTATCATCACTCGTTTTTCTGCCGATGGGAGATCTTATGAAGTTTTCGCGATTGCTGGTTGCGACAAGCTTTTGCACCTTCCTCGCCTTGGGCGCCGTTGCGCGAGCCGAGACGAAGGTCGAAGTGAAGGGCGTTCACATTTGCTGCGGCGCGTGCGTAAGCGCGGCCAACAAGATTCTCAAGGGAGTGGATGGCGCCAAGGGCGTCGTTGATCGCAAGGCCAAGTCCATCACCATCACGGCACCCGACGATGCAACGGCTCAAAAAGCGCTCGACGCTTTGGCTGCAGGCGGGTTCCACGGCGATACGGGCAACAAAGACCTGACGTTCAAAGACGACAGTGGAGCTTCGGCGGGTAAGGTCAAGAAAGTGACCGTCAGCGGCATTCACAATTGCTGCGGAGCTTGCACGGCCGGCATCAAGGCTGCCGTCAAGAAGGTCGACGGAGCCACGGGAAGTACTGTCAAGCCCAAGGCGGAAACATTCGATGTGACCGGCGATTTTGATGCTACCGATCTCGTCAAGACGCTGAACAAGGCCGGATTTCATGTGAAGGTCGAGAAGTAGAATCGCGGAAAGTTTAGCGAGAACTGTGCAACCGGCCCCGCGTTCCATGTGGACGCGGGGCCGGCCTTGTTTGAAATCCCTTAAGGCTAGGCCCAAATCCAAGCCAACAAGTGAACTCAACGCTCCTGGGCGATGATTTTGACGCAGACGGGTGTCGGCACTTCCGCCACAACGCCTGTCGGGGACAGCTCGCCCGTATTGAGGTCGATGCGGAAAACGACGATGCTGTTGCCGTCCTGATTCGCCACCAGCATATAGTTTCCGGTGGGATCGATGCCAAAATTCCGCGGCGTTTTGATCTGGTTTGCTTGATGGCCGACGGGTTTCAAACCACCCGTCGCCGGATTGATGGCGAAGATGGCGATGCTATCATGGCCGCGATTCGAACCATAAAGGAACTTGCCGGAAGGATGCACTTGCACTTCTGCCGTGGAGCTCTCCCCGGTAAATCCCATGGGCAGCGTTGAGATCGTTTGCACCGCCTTCAAAACGCCGTGCGCGGGATCGTATCGAAAGGCGGTCACAGTAGATTGCAGTTCGTTGATGACGTAAGCAGTCCTGCCGTTGGGATGAAAGGCAAAATGGCGCGGCCCGGAGCCCGGAGCAATTGCAACTGAAGGAGAGTCGTTGGGCACCAGCGTGCCGAGCCTGGCATCGAACTTGTAGACGACAATTTTGTCGAGGCCCAAGTCGGCGATGAATGCGAAGCGATTGGCGGCGTCCAGATTGATGGAGTGGGCGTGAGGCCCTCCTTGCCGATTCGGGTTCGTACCTGAGCCTTGATGTTGGACGAAGGCTGTAGATTTGGCGAGACGGCCATCGGATTGAATGGGCAGAACAACTGCGTTGCCGCCTCCATAATTGGCCACCAGAGCATATTTGCCCCGGCTATCGATGACAATGTGACAGGGGCCGCTGCCTTCGGAAGGCTGCTGGTTGAGAAACGTGAGATTCCCATTCCTCGGATCGATAAAGAACGCGCTGACGGCTCCGCTTGACTTGCCGCCAAAAGTCGCGACCTCGTTAACCGCGTACAGGAATCGATGCGCGGGATCAATCGCCAGGAAGGAAGGATTCACAGACTTGGCGGCAAGGGTTCCAGAGGTCAAGTTGCCGTTCGCCAGGTCGAGTTCGAATCGGTAGATTCCCTTGCTAGCTCCTTCCGTATAGGTACCGACGTAGACCCAGCATTTCCCTGTCGACGCCGGGGGCTGGGCAGCCGCGATCTGTGGATCGGCGCGTACTTCGCCAGTCATGGAATGCACCGTCATAGCCAGGAATCCTAGCAGCCCAAGCGCGTGTCGAAGAGTCATTTTCCTGCCCCCGCGATTTGTTCGTTGGTTATCTCCTTGTCATTATTATGAAGAATTGCGGCGCGATGGCGCAATCTCGTTTGCGCAAATCTCTCGGTGAGCGCGCGTTCGCATATCGGCGCATTCCTGGGGAGGAGGGCTCAACAATGGTTCGATTCCGCAGGTTGATTTACAGCAATTCCTCGATCGGGGTAGGATCATCGAGCACCGGAACCGGACGGCCTGTATTGTCGAGGAGATGAAGCTTCGGGTCGACCCCCAGGACTTGATAAATGGTCGCGTGAATGTTGGATGGCACGACCGCCCGCGTGTGCGGCCGCGTGCCCAGGCGATCGGTAGAGCCAACGATCTGGCCGCCTTTGACCCCGCCGCCGCCGAGCAGACAGAACATGGAGTCGCCCCAATGATCGCGGCCCGGAGTGCCCTTGCTGCCTGCAGGGCCGCCATTGCCGCCGTCGTTCATGCGCGGCGTTCGGCTGAACTCGCCGCAGAGAACGACGAGCGTTTTTTCCAGAAGGCCTCGATCGTCGAGATCGCTGAAGAGTGACGAGACGGCGCTGTCGACCAGCGGCAGGTAGTTTTCCATGCCCGCTTTCAAATCCCAATGGTGATCCCAGCCGCCAAAGTGAACAGTGACAAACGTCGCCCCAGCTTCGACCAGCCGGCGCGCCAGCAGCGTGCTTTGGCCCCAGTTATGCCTGCCATACCGGTCGCGGAGCCGCGGATCCTCTCGGTTGATGTCGAACGCGCGCCGCGCTTCTGGACCACAAACGAAGCTGTGTGCTTGTTCGCTGAAACGATCCATGGCGTCGAATTTCGCAGCCAGGTCGGCCGTGCGCGCCATGCGGTCGAACTCGGCCGACAACGAACGCCGACTTTCCAGGCGCTCGATCGTCAGCCCCTGCACGGGACTCAAGTTTTGCACGGCAAAGTTCGCAGCGTTGGGATCGCCGCCGGTCGCAAAGGGATCGTGCTGCACGCCCAGCAGATTGCCGCCGAAGTAGCCTGGATTCAGGCCAATGCTGGCGGCATAGGGAACAGCCACGTAGCCGGGCACACCCGTACGCCGTGGACCGATCTCTCGAGAAACGATGGCTCCAATCGACGGAAACTTGCCGGCGTTATTCGCTCCGCTGACTCCGAGATCCTTGCCGGTGAGCATGCGGTGGCCGCCCGCGAAATGGTCGCCGGTATTGTGATGCAACGAGCGCACAATGGAGAACTTGTCCGCAACCTTGGCTTGTTTCGGGAACAGCTCGCTGATGTCGAAACCAGGAACGTTGGTGCGGATCGGTTTCCAAATTCCGCGATACTCAGCCGGCGCCTCGGGCTTGAGATCATAGAGATCCAGGTGGCTGGGGCCGCCGTCCAGCCAAATGAGAATGACGGAGGTGTCCTTGCTTTTACCGAGATTGGCCGTGGACTCTGCCTTGGCCTTGAGGACCTCCGGCAAGGCGACGCTGGCCATCCCGGCAATGCCGAGTTGAAGAAAACTGCGACGAGAAAGGCCGTCACAATACTTCCTCGTCGAACCGGCTTCGATACGAAACATCGCAGTCTCCCAAAACGAACCAAGGCAAAATTCCATCAGTCCGAAGCAACCATCACACGTTCGATAATAATCTTTTGCTTGATTTCGGTCAATTTATGTCGATACGCTATGGACCATGATTCGCAATGGTCACCCGCTTCGTTCAAAGAGACGAGATTCATGCGCAATTCTCTCCTCGGCGTTTTTGTGTTCCTCGTCGTCCCTGGCTCGCTGTGCGCGGATGGCCCCGGGGATAACCTGGCCAACAAGGTTCGCCGCATTCCGCCGCCGGGCATTCCTCTTGCCGTTGCCGATCGCGAGGAGCTGAAGAGTGGCAGCGCTGCACTCGGTCACGAGATCGAAACGCTTAGGACAACTCTGAAAGCCAAACCCGACTTGCTCGGCTTGCTGCCCGATGTTCAGATCTTCCATAACGCTGTCCGCTACGCTCTGGTTTATGTCGAGTTTTTCAACGCCCGCGAAATACCGGTTGCGCGCGCCCTCCTCCGGCAGGGCCGCGAACGGGCGGAAGCGTTGCGCCAGGGCCGGGCCCCCTGGACGACCGCGACAGGTCTGGTAGCACGCGGCTACGTTTCCAAGATCGACGGCTCCGTGCAGCCCTACGGCCTGGTCGTACCTGCTTCCTATCGACCGGGGACTCCCTATCAGCATCGCCTCGATGCCTGGTTCCATGGACGCGGCGAAAACCTCAGCGAACTCAATTTCATTGACGGCCGGCAGCGATCGCTCGGCGAATTTGCGCCTACCCATGCGTTCGTCCTTCATCCTTACGGCCGGTATTGCAATGCCAACAAGTTCGCCGGGGAGATCGATCTCTTCGAGGCGCTCGAGCACGTGCGCAAGCATTATCCAATTGATGAGAACCGGATCGTTGTTCGCGGTTTCTCCATGGGAGGAGCGGCCTGCTGGCAGTTTGCGGTGCACCACGCCGGGCTTTGGGCCGCGGCCGCTCCAGGCGCCGGCTTCGCGGAGACACCCGAATTCCTGAAGGTCTTTCAGAATGAAACCATTCAGCCAACCTGGTACGAATCGAAGTTGTTGCACCTGTACGATTGCACCGACTATGCGGCCAATGTCTTCAATTGCCCGGTCGTTGCTTATAGCGGCGAGATAGATCGTCAGAAGCAAGCCGCAGACGTGATGGCCCGTGCCTTGGCGGAGGAGGGTATCGACTTGGTCCACATCATTGGGCCCAAGACCGGTCACGGCTATCACCCGCAGGCAAAGCAAGAAATCGACCGCCGGCTGGATAGCATCGTAGCGCGAGGCCGGGACCCGGTTCCAACGCGCGTTCGGTTTTCGACCTGGACGCTGCGCTATAACCAGATGCTCTGGGTAACCGTGGACGGCCTCGACCAGCATTGGGACCGTGCCCGCGTGGACGCCCAGATTGTGGATCCTTCCACAGTCAAGGCGACGACGCAAAATGTCGCAGCCCTGACCTTTTCCATACCGGCTGGACTTTGCCCTCTGGACAACACGCAGAAACCGAAAGTCCTTCTCGATGGTCAGGAACTGCAAGCAGCGCCTGTGGGATCAGACCGCTCCTGGCTGGCTCACTTTCGCAAAACCGGCACGCGCTGGCATGTTGTCGCCACGACCGAGGACGGAGTCCTTCGTAAGCGTCACGGCCTGCAGGGCCCCATTGACGATGCATTTATGGACAGTTTTCTGATGGTCCGCCCCACAGGACGGCCGTTGCATGAAGCGATAGGAACGTGGGTGCAGTCTGAGAGCGCCCATGCAATCGATCACTGGCGCCGCCAGTTCCGCGGCGAGGCGCGCGTAAAGAGCGACGCGGATGTGACCGATGCCGACAGCGCCGACAGCAATTTAATCCTTTGGGGAGATCCTGGCAGCAATAAGCTGCTGGCAAAAATCCTGGACAAACTTCCCATTCGCTGGGATGCCGAATGCCTGCAGGTGGGGGAGAAGAAATACGATGCAACGAATCATGTGCCGTTGTTGATCTATCCCAATCCGCTCAATCCCAAGCGCTACGTTGTCCTCAACAGCGGGTTCACGTTCCGCGAGTACGACTACTTGAATAACGCCCGGCAGATCCCCAAGCTGCCGGACTTTGCCGTCATCGATGTACGCACCCCGGTCTCGGCACGCGCACCGGGGGCCGTCGTCACCGCTGGGTTCTTTGGGGAGCGCTGGGAATTGCCAACCACAACCAAGTAATGTCCTCCACCCCATGAATGGGACGACCGGACCCTAATCGTTGCTGCCTTCCGCCTTGGCGGTCTTTGCGGGCACAACTTGCACCGGGACATCGCCGAGATCGATGGTCGCGCCTGCAGAGACCGTCAGATTCTTGAGTTTGTCTCCGGCCGAGCAAGTGAGGTCGCTCTTCGCCGCATTTCGAAGGGTTAGTTCGTGCTTGAGCCCATTGGCCAGGCCAGTCACCTGGAATCGGCCGTCTTGATCCGTCGTGTACACCGCTTCGGGAGGCTGGATGCCGGCCCCGGGAAACTTAGGATAGTGCAAGCAGATCTGAACATCCTTTATTGGATTTCCCTTGGCATCGACCAGCCGGCCCGTTGCCGTGCCCCAGGGCTGCAGCCGGACGTTGAGCGGTCCCTGCTCGTTGCCCTTCAAGACTGCGTAACCGAGAAGTTTGCGCTCCTTCTGAGTAAAGGAGATCGTCCGAGGTTGTTGCACGGCGAGACCTGTCACTTGAAAGGCGGCAGTCGCAAGTGCAATCCGATCTTTTGTGGGATCCATCCGCCCGGCATAACTCAGCCCGGAGGCGACTGCCACCGCCACCGGTTTTCCGTCGGGGCCAATGAGTGAGCCCTCGATGGTTCGGCCGGGATCTATTGAAAGCTCAATGGTCGTCCGGTCGTCAGTCTGTCGAGGATTGATAATACGATAGGCATTCGTGAACCGTACAAATTCCAATTCGAAGTTTTGGGCTGCCTTTTCTCGATCCGCGGGGTCGAGTTTCGCCGGGAAGTAATTCGTGCGACCGCGCGCAACGATACCAAAAACGGCTCCGGAGCCAGGATAAGCCAGGAACTCCGTGGCGTTGTCCTTCCCAGGCGTCCTGGGCTGACTGAACTCCATGGTTGGACGCAATCCCGGCTCCTGTTCCGCCTCGGCGATGAGCGGATTCTCAGACAGGGGCGTGTACAACACATCACCGCGTAGCAGTTGGCCCGTGGCCTTATCCACCAAGAGAACGCGAACCGGTATCCCCCGTCGAAGCTCCACGTCGGCGCGGATCGTTTTCAGCCCTTCGCTGTCCGGCAGGTTTTTGGCCCGCATGAGATAAGGCTGTGCCGCCGGCGGGCAGATCCTCAACGCATAGTGGCCCGCTTTTGGCAATCCGAGCAGGCGGTAGTTTCCATGTTCGTCGGTGACCGCACGCACACCGCCGCGATAGGCTTCGTAGCCGCCGTAAACAATCACCCCGGGCAGCGGCTTGCCAGTGTCCATGGCCCGAATGGTTCCCTCGATGGGCTTCGTAGGTCCAGCGAAGACCTTGACCACGGCGCCTCCTCCCTGGCCTGCGTTCGTGGCAACCTGGCTCTTGAGGCCGATTCGTTTCATCTCGATGGACGGACCATAGACTTGCAAATGCGCTTCGCGATCGCGGCCAACACCGGTGAAGACAAATTGGCCATCCCGATCCGTTAGCACGCTCTCGGGCAGGCCCGGCCAGCGATTTATCGTCAGGTAATCAGTTCCGGAAAGCAGGTGTTCGAGGCGCACGGCGACGCCGGCAACCGGCTTTCCTTGCAAGTCGAAGACTTGACCTCGAAGAGGCACATCGTCGCGAACAAGCCGCAAAGTCATGTCCTTGCCGGCATGTTCGAGCCAGGCCCAGCTCGGGCCATAGCCTTTGGCAGCCGCCACGACCTGAAACGCCGGGCCGATTTGATCGATATCGTCATCGACCGTCGCGTACATTTCCGCCTTGGTCACGGTAAAACGGAAACGGCCATCCGGACCGCTACTTGCTCCCGAGGACGGGTGGAATCCCTTCACGATTGGGGGAAACCATGGGTGGTGAGCCCACGCATACCACCACCCCAGGGAAATCGCTGCACCGCTGAATGGTTTGCCCTCCGGGTCAACGACTCGGCCACTCACGGTAATGGTGTCTCCCTTGATCACCAGCGCGGGCTCGAGCGGGGGGTTACCCGCGGGCGCGTCGAGGAGAGCATGGTTCAAGCATTCCGCCAACTTCCGCTCTGCCTCAAACCACGCGACGGCTCGCTGGGGGTGATCCAAAACCTCCTGCTGCTCGCTCGACCTGGAGAAGGAGCTTTCCGTGGGTTTCGACTGAAATAGAGCGCCCGCTACCTCCGGAAATGTTTTTGAGGCAGCCGCTCTCTGCCCGGTCAGAAACGCGGCTCCCGACGCTGAGAGACCCAAGGCCAACGTCAGCACCGTAGCGAGTTTGAGTTTCGTAATGATCATGGTCTTGGTTACCCCTTCCGCAAGGTGAACAACCTTGGCGGAGAGAATTCCCCCCGCGAAGGATTTGCCTGCAACATAAGCCGCGGCAGCTTGAATCGTCGCCTTCGCCAGCGAGTCTGCGACCGCCGCTCGACCGCCTGCGTCCCAGAGTGCGGAAACGCCCAGCGCTGCCGACAAGGCAACGCCGCGAGCAGACAGACGTTCCTGCAGTTGCTTGCGGGCGCGGGCCAGCCTGCTCGACACCGTCCCCTCCTTCAAGCCAAGCTGGTCGGCCACTTCGGCCCTGCTCCTGCCTTCCAGAAAGCAAAGCACAAAGGCCGAACGATAGGCTTGCGGCAGGCGCTGGATTTCTTCGTGGAGCAGCGCTTGCACCTCGCGCCACGCCAGGTCTCCCGAGAGGTTCGTGGACTGCATCGACCTGACCTGCCCTTCTTTAACCCGCCGCCGGGCGGCATCGCGTTTTGCTTTCATGGCTATTCGATAGGCAACCCCGTGGAGCCAACTGGCCAGCGCCGATCCTTTCCGAATCGAGTTGGCATTGCGTGCCAGTACCAGAAACGTCGCTTGAAAGGCATCCTCCGCGTCGTGCAGGTGATGCAGCACCTGCCGGCATACGCCCAAGACCATGCCGCCATGGCGCTGGAGAAGAGCGGCAAACGCGGCCTGGTCGCCAGCGCTTGCAAACTGCTGGAGAAGCTGAGGATCCGTGCGCCCCTCTATGGGATGAACGGAAGCTAGTTTCCGAATATGTTGCAGGACGGGATCAAGTTGTGAGTTTGTCATGGCCCTGGTTCTTTCTGAGATTCTCGTGCCCTGTAGTTAGTTCCCTGAGCAGCCGAATCCGTCCCGGCAGGCCGAGCAGCGCTCCAATAAATCCTGTCCAGACCGCGCTGCGATTGCAATAATGAAGCTGTGGCGTCGAATAAGCTCCAAACAAAGTTTGCTCGGCCGCGGCATCTTCGCAGACTAAATCCGGGCCGTGCTCCAAGGGGTCTCTCATGAGAACCAAGATTCTGACGGTGCTGGCGATTGGACTCTTCCTCGGCGCCGACGGCAAGGACGACGCCAAGAACGACCACAAGAAACTGCAGGGGAAATGGATGCTCACCTCTGCGGTGATGAGCGGTAACGAGATCCCGAAGGACCAAGTGAAGGGCGAGCTGGAATTCAAAGACAACAAGTATTCTTACACAACCGGTGAGGGCGAGACCGGCGGCGGTACTTTCAAGCTCGATACGTCCAAAAAGCCTGAAGCTATGGACGCCGTGCCTTCCGAGGGCCCGGCCAAAGGAGAAACCGTCCAAGTGATCTACGAACTCGACGGCGACAACCTCAAGATCTGCATGGCATCGCCAGGCACCAAGCGTCCCAAAGAATTCAAGGCCGACGGCGACAGCAACCAGTGGCTGCTCACCTACAAACGGGCAAAGTGAGCGCTTAGGGCCTTGCAAAATAGAGGAAACAAAAGCGGCGAAAAAGCGCCGCACTCCAAAAGTGACTTCTTTGGACTGCGGCGCTTTTCCGCCGCTTTTGTTTTCTCTTCCTCAACAATTCACTTCGCCAACCCTTCAAAAACCGCGAGATTCAAACTTAGCCAGCCAAGAGTTAAAGACTATCGCAGTTTGGGCTTGCGATCATGAACAGAACAAGTACAATCGGACTGACCAGTCAGTTCCACAATGGAGCATATACAGAAACCATTTCTCCAGCGAGACGGCGCGTGCGCAAGAAGACCTCAGCGCAGACGGAAAAGATGCTCGATGCGGCCGGCCGGCTGTTCGGAGCGCAGCGTTTTCACGAAGTGCGCATGGAGGACATTGCCGCCGAGGCAGAAGTCGGCAAAGGGACTCTGTATCGCTATTTCAACGATAAAGAGGAATTGTATCTATCGTTGCTGGAGCGCTCGTCGCGAGAATTGCTGAATCGGCTTCAGGAAGAGCGCCTGCGGTTCGATAGCCCGAGCGAACAGTTGTCGGCTTTTGTTGCGTCGATCGTCGCGTTTTTCGATGAGCAACCGCACGTTTTCGATCTCATCCAACGTGCCGACGTTATGCTTCCCCCAGATCGGGATTCCCCCTGGCAGAGCACGCGCAATGCCGTGCTGCACGAGCTACTCGAGCTTTTCAAAGAGGCGCAGGCACGCGGCGAGTTCGTAATACGTGACCCGGAGCTATCCGGTCTATTGCTTTTGGGCGGGCTGCGCAGCGTCATTCGCTTCGGGCACAAGCCACGGCCCAGCGACTTGGGCGAAAGAATTGTGCAGTCGTTCTTGCTTGGGGCCGACCTGTCCCAGCACAAGCCCGCGCACGGACCCACCTTGGTGACCGAGCCTTCGCGAATCTAGTATTCCTCCAATCTTCGGCTGACGGGACAAACTTTGAAGGAAGAGTAAGATTTAGTATCTTTCGGCTGACCTTCTCCGCAAGATGCGGAGAAGGTCAGCCGTTGAAACCCATTTTATTCACGCCACTTGCGACTGATAACGGCGATACGTCTGCAACGCGTCGCTCATGATGCGGCGGCCCCGAGTTGTTA
>DATGZX010000446.1:0-4825 GCA_035296965.1 Gemmataceae bacterium | reverse complement strand
TTAAGCCTGCTCAAGCGGAATCCGGCCAAAACGAGCATCGCACGGAAACGCAAGGCGGCTGCCTTGGACACGGGTTTTCTCGAGGAAACCTTGGCTGGGGCACGAAACCTAGAGAAAGTTTGATGCGTTCGCCCTGGGGGTGAGGGGGACGAACGATCCCCAGCTAGGGCCCCTCACCCCCGACCCCTCTCCCCGGATTACCGGGGCGAGGGGAGAACAATCGCTGCCGGATCTCCGCTTGCGAGCAGAACGTTCGCTTGCCGGCCAATCCACGCCGCCGAGTTCCGGCGTCTTGGTAGAACAACCGACTGCCGCGGCGTTTAACCGTGACGCAGCCAAACTTGCGGTAGCGGACCTGGCTGGCCACGTGACCTTGCTCGAAACGGCTGGGAAGAAGGTGATTTACCTCATTTCGTCCGAACCTTTCCCGGTCAACGCCTTGGCCTGGTCGCCTGATAGCCGCCTGGTCGCGGTTGGCACCAGGGACGGGAGCGTTCAGCTCTGGCGCGCCGAGCCGAGCATGGTCTTGCACCAGTGGCCAGCCTTTTCGGCCGAAGTCACTGCCATGCAATTCAGCCCGGATGGTCGCTGGCTGTTGGCCGGCTCACGCCAGGATTCGACGCTCTGGGACGTGGCGACTGGGGAAGAGCTGATTGCCGGACCAGGCGGGGCTCCGTGGGGATTCTCCAATGACGGTCGCTGGCTTGCCGCGGCCGGAATCAAAGGGGCCATGTTTTGCGAGCTAGTGGTCCCGCGCGCCCTGGTTCACCTCCGCGGCCATCTTTCGAAGGTCGTTCAGATTGCCTGGAGCAAGGACAATAGGCATCTTGTCTCATTCGACAAGAGCTTTGACGTTCGCGTTTGGGACGCGCATGCCGGTCTGGCCCTGGACGCCTTTCGTGCGCCACCAGGCGACTTCTATGCCGAAAATGCAGCCATTGCCTTGAGTGACGATGGGCGCCTAATGGCCTATGCCAGCGGCGGCATGAAGTCCACGGTCTTGATTCGCGATATCAGCAAGCATGTGCAGCTTGGCGCATGGGAATTGCCAAAGGGCTGCGAGAAGCTGATCAGCATTGGGCCAAGGCAATTCTTATTGGTTCGCGAAGAAAGAACGAGCGAGGATGCACAGGCTCTCCGTACCGTCGTTCGAGAGCTTAAACCGGGACATCCGCCAGACATCACGCGCATTCTTCGACCCGCGCGGAATGGTGACGAAGCCGGCTTCTTCAAAGCCGGCCTGACACCCGATGGTCGCTACCATTTCTGGATGGGGCCGCGCCGGCCACACGAGAACTGCCGAGTCGAGGTTCGCGAGGTCGCAACGGGAGATATGCGCCTTGTGGTGCCAGCCGAAACGAGCAACGAGAACGATGGGAACGCGCATTTGAGTTCCGATGGGCGATACTTGATCGTTAATGGGGAATCCGACGTTTTCTGGGATGTTCAGGAAGGAACGACATCATCTTCACCACCCAGTCGCGGTCTGTGGCCCTGTTCGGCCGACACGCGTTGGCGCCTGGTTTATGATCGGGGAGAATGGCCGGCCCATTCCGGTTGGCTTCTCAGCGAAGTGAGCGGAGGGCGGAGCCAAATCTGCCTAAGAGGCTTGGATGCAGGGCATCCGGAAGCCATGACATTCAGTTTTGACAGCCGCTATTTGGCTTGCGCGGATCAAGGCGGGACCATCACGCTTGTCGATCTGCCAGCCTTGCAACATGTTCTTAGCAAATCCGATGCGAGCTTACTGCCGCAGCAAATCTTCCAGAAATAGACTTCAGCAACCTTTGCGCGCATTTCCATTTTCCGGCACAAAAATACCCCGCGCCTGCATGAGAAGCGTGTCTCCACATGTAGTAACTGTCGTTTCTTGCTCTTGGATGGGGATAGCTAAACCATGAAATCGAGCACATTCTCTGGCGGCGCACGCTACCGGCCCGGCCGAACTTCGAGTAAGCCGCGCCTGGAGGCGCTGGAAGATCGCTGTCTGCTTTCCATCACCGAATTCGCATTGCCTAACGGCGACAGGCAGCCAACAGGAATCGTGACTGGACCGGATGGAAATCTATGGTTTACCGAGGATTACTTCAACCCAAAGGTTGCGGTGATGACGCCTGCCGGAGTTATCGCAGCCGAATTCCCCATCGGCCCATTTGGCACAGTGGTATCTAACGAAATCGCCAATGGTTCTGACGGCAACCTGTGGTTTATCACCTATACGGGCAACGGGTACAATGCATATATTGACCGAATAACGCCGACGGGTACCATTACCGAGTTCCCCATCCCAGGCAACGGCGGCGCGCCGCAGGACATCACGACGGGGCCTGACGGCAACGTCTGGTTCACGCAATACTACACGGATCAAATAGGATACGTCACGCCTGCGGGGAGCATCACGCAATTCAACATCCCCGCCGGGAACGGCCATCCTTATTACATCACGGCCGCTCCAGATGGCAATCTCTGGTTCACTCAACCCGATGGAAATAAGATTGGGCAGATCACGCCGGCCGGAGTCATCACTGAGTTCGCCCTTCCCGCGGCCAGCTATCCCGATGGCATTACAGCCGGTCCGGATGGTAACCTCTGGTTCACGGCGGGCGCCGACGTATCGACGGGCAGCCAGTCCGAATCCGCAATTGGCCGGATAACCACCTCGGGCGTTGTCACCGAGTATTCAGTCCCGACGGCTCTTAGTCGTCCCCTTGGCATTACATCCGGTCCCGATGGTAACCTCTGGTTCACTGAGCTCTCAGGCAACAACATCGGCATGATAACGCCCGCCGGTAGCATTACCGAGTACCCTATCCCCACGTCGGGAAGCCAACCGTTCAACATCACCACTGGCCCAGACGGCAACCTCTGGTTCACCGAGTTCAACGCCAATAAGATCGCCCGGCTGGCTTTTCCCGTGCCGGCTCATATCTCGCTCAATTTCAATTCCTTACCGAGCGCACAAGGGTGGACTTACGTGTCAGGGTATCCGCCCAATAGCCCCGTTGAAACGAATGCATACTCCGTGGACGGCACGAAACTGAGCCAAAACGTGCAAACCACAACTGCAGGACCCGTTTATGCTGCATACGAAATGTACAACGTAATCGATCCTCTCGTTCCATTTACGATAGAGGCACGGGCACGGGTGACGCAGAGCACGCAATTTGACCCTTCAACAACAGGTGTCACCCTCATGCTTGGTGGCTACACGGGCAACGAGGGCTTCATTGTCGGTCTCGACACGAACAACATAAACATTCTCGGAACTGGCCCACTTATTCCCTTTGATAATACGCAGTTTCATGATTACCGAATCGAAGCTACACCCGGTGTGAGCATCAAGCTTTTCATTGATAATGCCCTTGTGGCGGACAGGGTGCCATACTCGGTAAGTGAGCCTAATGTTCTGCAACTGGGCAACGATTCGAGCTTTGAAAACGGCCAAGCCGAGCTTACAAGCTATAGCTTCGCACAGGGACCCACGTTAGCGCCGATTCCAGACCAAACGGTCAACGAGGGCAGTCTGCTCAGCGTTCGCGTATCCGCCACCGATCCCAACCCCGCTGCCGTGCTCACCTACAGTCTTAAGTCGGCACCTCCCGGAGCGACAATCGATCCGAACACCGGGGTCTTCACCTACACTCCAACCGAGGGCCCCGCCACGTATCCTGTCACCGTCCGCGTCACGGACAATGGCGCGCTCCCGCTCAGCGACACGACCAGCTTCAACATTATTGTCAACGACGTCCCACCCACCGCTTCCATCAGCGCTCCCCTGGACGGCTTCCAAGGCGTCAGCGGTCAGGCACGCGGCTTCACGCTCGGCGCGACCGATCCGTCGCCGGTCGATCAGGCCGCGGGCTTCACCTATGCGGTCACTTGGGGCGACGGCCAATCGAATCAGTACGCCGGACCGGACGGCACAGCGGCCAGCCACGTGTATGCGACTCCAGGGAATTACACCGTGAGCGTCACGGCGACGGACATGGACGGCCTTACGAGCCCGGTGGCCACAGAGAACCTCACCATCCTGGCCACAGAGCAGCAAGGAGCCGAGTTGGCCGTGGGCGGTAAGCCCGGCTATGACGCTTTTGTCCTTACGGCTGGTCCGGGTATCGGCGAATTCCAGGTCAAGCTCAATGGTCAGACCCTGGGCCTGTTCCCAGCCACGGGCGGCGTCCATGTCTATGGCGAGAGCGCGATCAATACCGTAACGGTCAACGGCACAACCAGTGGTGATCAATTCACCATCGACCAGGCCGACATCGTGCTGAACGGGACCATGATCGGCGGGGACAATATCGAGCGCTGGATCGCCAACGGGCTGGCGGGTGGTGACACCTTCACGTTCGGCGGGAACAGCATGGGTGCTGCCGCGACCATTGAAGCTAAGGGCGGGAACAACACTCTGTACGCTCCAACGCTTGGCTCCAACCAGTCGAACACCTGGACCATCAACGGCACCAACTCCGGCACCCTGAACGGCCCCGACTGGACATTTTCGGGCATCCAGAACCTGGTAGGCGGTGCCAACGACGACCTGTTTCAGTTCGTCGGCGCCGGCAGGGTCACTGGCAACGTCAACGGCAACGGCGCTTTCTCCGCTGCTGGCAACACTCTCGACTACACAGGCTACACCGGCGCGAGCACCGTCACGGTAAACCTGGCTAATGGCAAAGCCACCGCTATCGGAGGCTCCTTCTCCAACATCGAGACCGCGCTCGGCCAGACTTCCACGGCTTCGGACACTTTGATAGGCGCCAACACGACCAACGCCTGGGCCATCAGCGGCGCCAACAGTGGCACGGTCAACTCCTTCAACTTC
>DATGZX010000445.1:0-8514 GCA_035296965.1 Gemmataceae bacterium | reverse complement strand
GGATGCGCTGCTCACGTTGTCGGCATCCGCGACAGACAAGAACATCCATGCATTCATGCTAGCAACGACAACGCCGTTCAGCTGCGCCAGTTGCAAGCAAACCCAACCTGGGACAGAGGGGGACGCGCTAACAAAATACGTCCCATTTAGCCAGCGTTGTGCCGATCGTAAAAAACATTCTCGTTGTACTCCGTCGATGCCAACATTTTTGATGGACGCAGCCGAGACAGACGGACCGCGAGTGTTCAATTCTAATCTTTGATCGCGACGAGGGAGAGATCATGAGTGCAGGTGCGGGCGCGGAAGCAGCAGCAGCCGCGGCAATTGCACAGGCCATCAAAGCGTCTGGTGCTATCGTGAGCGTAAGCCCCGACGACTTCCTGGTCATTTTGCAACGTCAGCGCGAGCCGCTGGTGATCCACGCGACCGGGGGCCTCTTTACCACCAACTACGAATACTTGACCAGCTACAAGGGCTTGGCGTTCTTCACGAAGGCGCCGGCCCCCTTGGATCTCCCGAGTGCGAGCTAGGTGGTTGTTGCCAAGAAGATCTGGATTCCTGGATAACGGGACTAGCCGTTGTTCGCCCGCCAGCTCGCTATTTCTTCAGCCCAATTCCGCCCACGTTCGCCAAGGTCGCGTCCGGTTTGCCCCGGTTGGCCCAAACGCCAATGAGAAAGACCCCGCCAAGTGCGGGGCCTCGTGAGCAATCCTGGGGATAGCGTAGGCAAGCCTACGTTAGGCTGAACTTCCCCCGATCCGCCTTCTTGAACCGTGCCTCCTTGCCCTTCGCCTTGATCTCTCTGATGATCGCGGAATAAAGCGTCGCGTGAGGGGTCAGCCCGCCCGGTGAAGTCCAGTACCCCTTGTCCGCCATCGCCTTGATCAACTCCTGGCAGTTCATCGGCTCGCCGTTCTCTCCCAGAACCCTGGCGGCGGCGTCCAGGGCGCTGGTCTTCTTCTCCTTGGGCGGCGCGGGGGCCTTCGGCTTCTTGGCGCCCTCGGGCTTGGGTGCCTTGTTCTTCGTGCCTTTGCCCTTCGACGTGGTCTTCTGCGCCGCTGACTCCGCGGGTATGGGCCTGTCCTTGGCCTCCTTGGGCGCTTTCCCGACGACCTGCACTTCTTCGTCCGGGGCAAACCGGGCGTGCTCGACCTCGCCGGCTTCGTCCCGCAGGGCGACTTCGAACTTGCCCGCGTCCGAGCCATCCGCGACCTTGGTTGCGTCGCAGATGGTTCTCGGGCCGTCGAACCCAGGAATCAGGACGATGTCGCCCAGGCTCAGGTCCGTAATCTTCCGGGAGCGGGATGTTCTGACACGAAAATCGTAACCCGGGAGTTCACAGGAATCCTGGCCGAGGAGACCGCCTAGCGATTGGCTTTTTCGCGGGTTTTCCAAGGTGTTCAGCTGTTTCGCTCCAATTGTCGGCGGATCCGAGATGAAGCCCACGAACAAGGCTTGCGGGATGAACTCGACCCCTGGGTCATTCGGGTTGATTCAGCCCCGACGTGGGTTAGAATAAGTATCTCCATCCTCGGTCGGAAGATCCGAATCCTGAAAAGCCCGCCAGTGAACTTCCGCACCTCCGCCAGAGAGTAACTCCTTGCAAGGAGCACTGTACATGCCTCGACGGACAGTGACGGTGACAAGGGGCCTCGGGCTGGCTTTAGTCATCAGCTTGAGCGCCGGTGCGAAACTGCCTGCTTCGGAGCCGACCAGGTCTACCGACTCGAATATTGTAACCTTCGAATTCGATGTGCAGCCTTTGCTGACGCGGTTTGGCTGCAACGCGGGGGCCTGTCACGGAAAATCGCGGGGCCAGAGGGGATTCGCCCTCTCTCTGCTCGGATTCGATTCCGATTTCGACTACAGTGCACTCATCCATGAATCTCGCGGCAGGCGCGTGTCGTTTTCGTCTGTGGAAAATAGTCTGCTCCTATGCAAGCCGACTGGGCAAATGCCACACGGCGGCGGCAAGAGATTCGACGTGGGGAGCCGGCCCTATCAACTTCTGCAAGCCTGGATTCGGGCAGGATCCCCGCGTACGCCCGTCGATGCGCCCAAACTGTTGCGCCTCGTGGTCGAGCCAGCGATACGGATTCTTGCTCCCGGAAAGAACTTCGAACTACGGGTGTTCGCGGAGTACTCGGACGGCCTCCGGAGAGATGTCACGGAAGGCAGCGCATTCCAGTCTAACGACACGACGCTCGTCGCCGTTGCCGGAGATGGAATGGTGAAGGCTGGCGAGCTACCCGGCGAAGCCGCCATCATGGCACGCTACATGAACAACATCGCCGTTTGCTCCGTCATCATTCCTCTCCCCGGCAAGGTTCCGGACAAGGCCTATCAGCAGCTGCCCCAAAACAACGAAATCGATGACCTGGTCTGGAAAAAGCTCAAACTGCTCCGCCTCTTGCCGTCGCCGCCGGCGAGCGACGCGACGTTTCATCGCCGGGCTTATCTGCGGGCGATCGGACGGTTGCCAACACCTGCGGAAACGCGAGCCTTCCTCGCTGACAAGCACCGGGACAAACGTGCGAGGCTCGTTGATCACTTGCTCGAGCGGCCGGAATATGCCGACTTCTGGGCAAACAAATGGGCAGACTTGCTCCGACCCAATCCCTACCGCGCCGGGATCAAGGCCGTTTGGAATCTGGACGCGTGGCTGCGGGACTCATTCCGAAAGAATAAACCCTATGATCAGTTCGTGCGTGAGCTGGTCACGGCGAAGGGGAGCTCGTGGCGCAATGGGGCGGTGGTTATTTTCCGCGATCGGCCCGATCCGGTTGAAATCGGCGCCTCGATCAGTCAACTCTTTCTCGGTGTTCGCCTTGAATGCGTCAAGTGCCATCACCATCCGTTCGAGGTTTGGAGCCAGGACGACTTTTACGGCTTCGCGGCCTTCTTCGCTCGTGTCGGCCACAAAGGAGAAGGACTATCTCCCCCGATCTCAGGCGGGGAGGAGATGATCTTTTCGACCGAGTCCGGGCAGCTCCTTCACGGGCGAACGGGGGCCCCCGTGAAGCCGAAATCCTTGGCCGGACTGCCTCTCACGCTCGGTCCGAAGGATGATCCTCGTGAACTCCTTGCTAAGTGGATGACCGGCCCGGACAATCCGTATTTCGCAAGGGTGATGGCGAGCCGCATCTGGAAAGAAGTAATGGGGCAAGGTCTCCTGGAGCCGGTGGACGACATTCGCGCCACGAATCCACCCTCGAACGGGCCGCTGCTCGATGCGCTCGCCGATGATTTCCGTCGGAATGGTTACGACATCAAGAAACTGATTCGCAAAATCATGACCTCCTACGTGTTTGGTCTGAGTACGACACCGGCCGAGCGAAATGGAGCTGACCTAAGGAACTTCTCACGTTATTACCGCGAACGGATGCGGGCGGAGATCCTGCTTGACGCGGTCAACGACGTGCTGGAGGTCGAGGAACCTTTTGCGGCGATGGCGCCAGGTTCACGGGCGACTCAGCTCTGGAACTTTCGAGCCTCCTCGCTCTTCCTGGACACGTTTGGCCGGCCGGACCCGAATCTGGACCCCCCCTGCGAACGTAACTCGCAATCGACGACTCCTCAAATCCTGCACCTGATGAACGCACCCGCGCTGAACCGCAAATTGGCTCTCGACTCCGCCAGGCCGGCGAGACTGGCCTCCAGCGACGCATCCAACGAAAAGATCGTGGAAGAGTTGTATTTGCTGGCCTATTGTCGTTTCCCAACCGCTTCCGAGAAGAAAGTGGCTCTGGACAACCTGCCGGTGTCAGGCAATCGGCGACAGGCCGTCGAGGACCTGTTTTGGGCGATACTGAACACCCCTGAGTTCCTGTTCGTGGACTGAAAGTGAGTGCCTCTCATGACGATTCATCAAAACTGCGAAGGCCTTCGCCGTCGCGACTGCTTGAAACTGGGCCTGGGAGCACTGCTAGGCGGCGGATTTGTTCAAGCACTGACGGCTCGGGCGACTGCCGGCAACCCCTCAGCCACCAAAACAAGTTGTATCCTCTTCTGGCTGGATGGTGGGCCAAGCCACATTGAAACCTTTGATCCTAAACCGAATGCGCCGGCCGAGGTTCGTGGTGAGTTTAAGCCGATTCAGACGAAGATTCCCGGAGCATTCTTTTCCGAGAACATGAAGCAGCTGGCGGCTATCAGCGGCAAGCTGACGATCGTTCGCTCCGTACAGCACGATCAGAACAACCATGGTGCCGGTAACCACTACATGATGACCGGGGCCCCGACTCGGATACCCGTCAGTTGCGGGGCTTTCGTCAGTTTCCATCCCAGCATGGGATCGGTCGTTTCCGCCGAGCGAGGTGCTCCAGACGGGCTCCCTCCCTATTTTGCGATCCCCGAGATGAGCCGGTCCGGCGGGCCAAGCTTCCTGGGAGCTCGTCACGCGCCGTTTGTCGTGAGCGACGATCCGAACCAGGCGTCGTTCAAGGTGCGTGACGTGACCATTCCCACGGAGTTGAGCGATGGCCGCGCCGTTGGCCGGAGAAAGTTGCGGTCGCGGATGGACCAATTCAAACGATTCCACGACAGTACCGTGAGCGACCCAGTGCTGGGAGTCGATGAGAATTACCAGCAAGCCGTGTCGATCATGACCTCCCACGCCGCCCAACAAGCGTTTGAAATTCACCGCGAACCCGATCGAGTCCGCGATAGTTTCGGCCGGACCGCACTGGGCCAGCGCGCCCTGCTCGCACGCCGGCTTGTCGAGGCCGGCGTGCCTTTCGTCACCCTCGTCAATGGGGGCTGGGATCACCATTCGAACATCTTCCCTGCGTTCAGGAAGCAAGGGCAGCAAATGGATAGTGTGGTCGCCGCCCTCATCGAAGATCTCGACCAGCGTGGTTTGCTTGACACAACGCTCGTTCTGGTGATGGGTGAATTTGGCCGAACACCGAAAATCTCCACACTTTCCGGCGCATCGACGCCTGGCCGCGACCACTGGTCCAGCGCGATCTCCGTCCTGGTAGCAGGCTGCGGCACTCCCCGTGGCAAGGTGGTGGGCGCGACCGACCGCCAAGGTTATGCTGCCGTCGAAAGGATCTACACTCCCGAGAACCTCGTCTCCAGTGTCTATCTCAAACTCGGGATCAAGCCGGACAAGATCCTGTACAACGGCACGGGCCGACCATCCCACCTGGTCAGCGATCCACGTCCCATTGCGGAATTGATGTCGTCTACGTGACCCAGGCGCCAAGCGATTGCCAAGGCAGGACAAGATGCTAAAGGACGTGAGCGGGTCATTCCATCTCGCCGATGACGTGCAACGGGTTCGCTGCGTCATCCTCGCCGTCGGGTTGCTGTTCGCCACAGGCCGCGCCGCCGCGGCTCCGCCTACCCTGTCGCATCTATTTCCTGCCGGCGGACAGCGCGGGACACGAGTCATTGTCACATGCCACGGTTCGTTTTCCTGGCCGATCAAGGTCTGGGCGCCGGGTCTCGAACTTGCTCCCGCCAAGGAATCAGGGAAGCTCGAGGTTTTCATTCCCAGGGATTTGGCTGCTGACCGCGTCTGGATTCGCCTCTACAACGCCGAGGGGGCGTCCGCGGCCGTCCCGTTCTTGGTTGGCAACCTGAAGGAGATCAACGAGCAGGAGCCAAACGACAGGCCGAAAACCGCCCAGGCAATTGCGGATCCGAACGTCACCATCAACGGCGTTCTCAATAGTGGCGACGTGGACTGCTTCGCTGTCCCGTTGAAAGCCGGTCAAACGTTGGTCGCAGCCGTCGATGCCTACGCCCGACTTGGTTCCCCCATCGATGCCATCTTGCAGGTGGTGTCTCCAGAGGGCGTCGTTCTCGCCGAGAATCATGACGATGTCCAACTGGACCCGCGGCTGGCATTCACGGCTGCCAAGTCCGGATCCCACGTCGTCAGGATATTCGCGTTCCCGGCCACAGCGGGCACCGAGATTCGGTTCAGCGGTGGTGCTCATTCCATTTATCGGCTGACGTTGACCACGGGACCGTTTATCACGCACGCCGTTCCGTTATCGGTCCCGCAAACGGCCCCCGGCAGCGTCGAGTTGCACGGTTGGAATGTTCCCCCGAATACCAGAGTGCCGGTTCTTCCCTTCGGTGGCTCGAAACGAGGGGAGTACCAGGAGTGCGAAGTGCTGGACGATCTGCGCAATTCACCCGACGCAAAGCTGGGATTCGCGTTCGATCCACGGTTCGCTGGATCAGCACGAGTCCGGTTGACTCCGCATGCTGCCGTTGCCGGCCTTGCCTACACCGATTCCAATAATCCACTGACCCTGGCCCCATCAACATCGGTCACAGGCTGTTTACGGAAAGCAGGACAGACCGACGAATTCCGCATTGCACTGAAAAAAGGACAACCTGTCGTCGTTTCAGTGGAATCGCGCAGCCTGGACTTTCCGCTCGATCCTGTCGTAAAGATGACGGCCCCGGACGGGACCACGGTCGCTGACGTCGATGGCACTGGTGCCACGCGGGACGCTGCGTTCACCCATGTCGCTGCTAAAGACGGGGTCCATCGGTTGTTCGTCGGCGACCGCTACCAACAAGGCGGAGACCGCTGCTGGTATCGCCTTACCATTCGGATGGAGGAGCCCGATTTCGAATTGTCCTCCGGCCCCGACAATATCGTCGTGACGCCCGGCAAACCCGCCGAGTTGTCGATCACGGTCCAGCGGCGGACAACGCCAGCTGGATCAATTGGCCCAATCAACATCGAGGTGGTCGGACTGCCTGCGGGTGTGACCGCCCCGGCGCTGACATCCGAGCCGACCGGAGTCACTGCCGCCAACGTCACGCTCAAGTTCGTCTCGACTGGAGCCGCTTTTTCTGGTCCGATTCGAATCATAGGCAAAGCGACCAAGCCGAAAGTCCTGCAGCGGGTCGCTCGAACAACACCGAAATTGGGTGCCGCCTTCGAATCAGTCTGGCTGACTGCCATTGAGAAGAAATAGCCGCAGGGACCACGTCAATGGCGACTGGGCCGATCTTTCCGAGTGCAACTGTAGCATTGCGGTGAATGATCGTTTTAGAGTCCTTGAGCGCCTCGATCAGGGCTGGAACCGCAGCCTGCGCGTTGGGCCCGCAGAGCGCGAGTGTTTGTGCGGCTGCGAGTCGCATAGCCATGTTTTCATCCAGGGCGTGATTCATCGTATCTTCGCCACCAGTTAATCGAGCGGTTCGCCTACAAGAAATGGACACCTTTCAGGTAACGGCGCTCCTCTTGGAACAGAGTTCGCGTGGCCTCTGGTCATTCCTTAGCCGCGGCCAAGGCCTTGGCCTCCCTCCTGCCCGCTGGAAACATCGTGCAACCGGATGAGGCCGCGGCCGAACATACCGGACGTCCGGCTGGCAAATGCTACGCTTCTGCCCTCAGGCGAAAGAGCTATCGAGGAGTTCCCCATGAAACTGTAGAAGTTGGGAAAAAAAGCTGTCGGCAAAGCGTTCCGAGAGTACGGCCCGGTTGCTCGCTGCTCGTATCCCACAACTGGACCTGACCTTGATTCCAATTGCCCGCCGCCAGGGTGATTCCGTCCGGCGCGCGATTCCGTGGAGGCAAACATCAATCTGGAAAGGAATGTTTGTTCCTCCGGGGAGATCTGTATTCGTTCCAGCTCCACGAATAGCCGTTGGAAGACCTGCTGGCCGTGTTACACTGGTTGGGGTAAGAACCCTTATCGCCGCCCTGGGCCGGGACCACTGGCCGCAGTGCGGGTTCGGCCTGCTCACGGGCGGAGACGTCAAGGCCGGGATGGTCTACAGTGCCACCGGCAAGCAGGCCGCCTACCGGGTGAGCGATCCCGTTTCGCCTGCCAACCTTGTGGCCACGATCTACCAGTTGCTGCGTATCGGCCCCCACTTGACCGTTACAGATCGCATCGGCCGGCCAATCGTGATCACCTGCGGCGGCGAATCCATGAAGGGAGTGTTGACGTGAATTGGGTTTTCGTTACGTTGGGTTCGAGGAGGTTGGGATGATCCGTAGGGTCACCGGACAGGGGGTGTGGTTCACGGCCGTGGCGACACTTGCGACCCTCAGTCTCCCCGCGCCCGCCTGGGCCGATCTCCGCGTCAGTCCGCCGACGGTGATCCTCGACGGTCCCGAAGCGACGCAGCAGCTGCTGGTTCGCATCAGCGATCCGAAAAGCGGTCAAGTCGATCTCACACGTCGCGTCCGCTATGAGGTCGCGAACCCGCGCATCGCTCGCGTCGATGAAACCGGATTGATCGAACCTGTTGACGAAGGAACAACCGAGATTCGGGTTCACCACGACGGACAGCAAGCGCGGGTTGCCGTTGCAGTGAGGGGCTTCAAGAACCCGATCTCAGTCTCGTTCGAACACCAGATTGTCCCGCTGCTGACAAAGGCGGGGTGCAATGGCTTAAGTTACCCGGCATAATTTTCGACGACGGCGTTCAGCCTCGGCGCCGTCGAGCATGGATTGCAGCTTCGTCCAGCCGCGCCACAGAACCAGCCAGCCGGGATTGCCGTCGCTCTTGCGGTTCATGTGGCCGCCTAAG
>DATGZX010000444.1:0-12651 GCA_035296965.1 Gemmataceae bacterium | reverse complement strand
GGCTCCTTCCTCGGCTCGGGAGAATACGATTGTTGGTAGAAACCGTACTCTACCCAAATTCACAGCTGCGGAGGAGCCTCCTTTCTACTGTTGCGCACAGAGGTCCGAAAAAGCGCAACTTCAAAACTCACGCTTCGGGCTGGTTGGGCGCGCCCTGCGCCATTTCTCCGGGAATAAGAAACACGTTTTGGTGGTCCAGTCTTAGGGGCGCAGTAGAGTCCATACCAACCCACTCGGAAGCACCTCTTGTCTAAAGGAGAGAGCCAGGAGAAGATAGCCGGGGGGGACGGAATACGGCAGCGTGTGCCGGGTCTCTCGCCAATCTCCAATCCCAGGGCGGAGCGGGCCATGCGCCGAGTTCGCTACCACGTGGCCATGAGCCTTGACGGATTCATCGCCGGGCCGCAAGGCGAATACGACTGGCTCATCGCGGATCCTGAAATCGACATCGCGAATCTCTTTAGCCAGTTTGATACGTTTCTCATCGGCAGAAAAACCTTTGAGGTCATGGTGAAAGCCGGTCGAGGCACGATCCCAGGCGTGAAAACGTTTGTGTTTTCCCGAACGCTGCGGCCCAGCGACTACCCGGACGTGACCATTGTGGCGGACCACATCGCCGAGACAGTGGCCGGCTTGAAAGCGGAACCGGGCAAGGACATCTGGTTATTCGGCGGCGGCGAGCTGTTCCGCAGTTTGCTGAATGCCGGATTGGTGGATACGGTGGAGGTCATGGTCGAACCCGTCCTGCTCGGTGGCGGCATATCCTTGTTACCGGCGCCAGCGCAGCGAACCAACCTGAAACTGAGGGAGCACAAGATCTACAAGACGGGAATTGTCTCTTTGAGTTATGCGGTAGAATAGGGTTTCGCCTCTCAAAAGGGATATGCTCTCGGAACCGCAATTCTTTCGGCACGAGCGGCATGACCCCGATGATTTTCGCGAAGTCGCACTCAGTCTCCCGGCGGCCTTCGAGTCGGCCCACACGAACCGTCCGGATTTTCGCGTCAAACGCCGCGCTGGCGGCGACAGTTCGCCGACGCTGGATAACTCGCTGGAGGTCACCGACGCGCGCAAGCCAATGTCCCCCAGCGCGCGGAGGTCCGTCCCACCGCATGCAATCTGGCTCGCGATGTTGCGCGCTCCGGTCACAGCGACCGATGGGCACAAACGGAAGTCAACAGCGCGCGGAGGTCCGACACGCCGACGCACTTGCGGGGCTATGGCCATGTGTTGGAGGTGTCGTCATGTGACCCAGGGTCGGGCCATGCACGAATTGCCTTCCAGACAGGCCGCCAGGATCGTTTTCCCGCCGAAATATTTGCCCCCAAGCCGGGCCCTGGCTGGCAGGTGGGGTAAAATCTTCCTGAAACGCGAATTCGACCGTTTAATGCGATCCGGCGGGCAAATCAGGACCGTTTAGGGTGGTAGCACAGGAGTTCGAGATCATGCGGACAGCGGACGAGGCCAGGGTTCGGAGGCTGGCGAAGCGCTTGGACTTGCACGCCCAGAAGAGCCGCGGGCTGTGGCACATCAGGGACCCTTACCTCAACGTCGCCTTGACCGACTTCGATGGCATCACGCTGCATGCGGCCGAATGGTTCCTCCAGGAGTGGGAGCGAACGCATGCACCGGTGGAGCACGGAGGGAAACCCCATGCCGAAAGGGAAACCCCATGTTGGATTGGAGACCCCGTGATGGCTGCGAAGAGAACTCCGCATAGTCATGCGCCCTGCGCATAGTCATGCGCTAAGGGAGATAATGCGATGAAATGGAATACCCCTGACTGGGTGTGCGGTCTTCTTGCCGGCATGTTGTTCGGGATCTTCCTCGCGATGAGTTTTGTTGAAGAATTCAGCTCGGATGCCCGAAGTTACATCGGAATCTTCGGGTTAGTCGGGTGCTTTATCGTGACCGCTGTGAGAGGGCGGCTCCGAGTGAAGAGACCGCCCACGTCAACACAAAGTTAGCCCACTACCCGATGCCGTGGACGACCAGCGGCGAGGCGGAGAACCCCCACATGGGCACCTTATTGCGGACTGCGCAACCAATGCAGCGAACCCATCTTCTTCCCTCTCCCTTGTGAGGCTGCTGAAAAAGGGGTCAGACCCCCTACGAAGCTTCACTCATTTCCCGCTTTCTTGAGGATCTACCGCACTTCGGGAAAGGGGTCTGACCCCTTTTTCAGCAGCCTCCTTGTACTCAAGGGAGAGGGGCCGGGGGTGAGGGTTTTAGGCTATGGAAGGTTCGCTCACCCCCTCACCCCAACCCCTCTCCCCCGAGTACGGGGGCGAGGGGCATGCGAAACATGATGCATTGGCTGCGCAGCAGCCAATAAATATCAATGTTGGGCAAGCGGGCCGCCAAGCTCGTCGAGCTGGTAGCAGGCCGCCTCCTCCCCATTGCGAACGAACAGTTTGCCGCGAACCAGGACCGGATGATTCCAGGTCTTGCCGTCGATAGCGTGGAAACGAGCCCGCTCCTTACACCCGTCCGGGCTGGCGTCGACCAGCGCCACATCGCCCTTTTCGGTCAGGATGAGCAGCAGCTCTTGATCGGCCAGCAGCAAGACCTGGCCGTTCGCGTAGCCGCGCTCGCGCCATTTTCGTTTTCCGTCCTCGAGATTGATGCAGGTGAAGAACATGGCATCGAAGCCGTAGAGCTGGCCGCGCTGGACCACGACGTCGTTGAAGTAGGGACTGATGGCGTTCGTGCTCCAGACTTTTTCGCGCGTCCAGTTGTCTCCGTCGTGACGAACGCGAACTTTTTCAGCGCCCTTGGTCAGCCCGGTTCCCAGTAGCAGCTCCGAATTGCCGAGCACGGTCGGCTGGATGCAGCGCACCACGCTTGGCTCGGGCGCGCTATACTCCCAGATAATCCGGCCGGTTGCAGGCTCGAAGGCGGTGAGTCCGACATCCGTGGAGATGATGAGTTGCTCCACGTTGTCCAAACGGGCCGGGTGGAGCGAGCAGTAGCTGTTTATTGCCGTACCCGCGGACCAGGCCAGCTTGCCGGTGACGGCATCGTAGCCGAGGACGGCCTTCCCATCGTTTCCGCCCGCAAAGACGGTGACGATGCCGTGGACGACCAGCGGCGAGGCGGAGAACCCCCACATGGGCACCTTGGCGCCCGAGTCGGCAACGATGTCGTGCTCCCAAATCACCTTGCCTGTCTCCGGGTCCAGGCAGTTGAGCCGGCCTTTGCCACCCAGGGCGTAAAGCCTGCCCTCATGGAACGCCGGCGTCGCCCGAGGCCCTGCACCGGACATCAACTCCTCAAAGCGGTTTTCATCGCCGTGGGTCCACAGCTCCTCACCGGAGTCGGCTTGGTAGCAAACCACCAGCTCGTCCTTGCCGCGCTGTTCCTGCGTGAAAATCCGGTTGCCGACCACCGCGAAGGAGCACCAGCCGGGCCCGATGCGATGCCGCCAGAGCTGCTTGGGGGGATGCTCCTTCCAGTTCATGGCCAGGCGAACCCCCTTCAAGACATTGTCCCGGTTGGGACCGCGAAAGGCAGGCCAATCCCCAGGCCCGAGCGCCGGCGTACTGCTCGCCTCGGAGGTGGGCAGCGTCTTCGAATGGTTCGGGCGTGCGGCGAACTCTTGAAGGAGCTTCTCCTCGGGAGTGGCTTCCCAGCGGTAGTGCATTTCCGCCGCAAAGTTGCCATCGATGCCGTCCATGCGCACCAGGATCGGATAGCCCCAGGCAGCCAGGAAAACGACCATGAGCCCTGCCCAGCGGATCGACCCACGCAAGAATGGAGTAAGGACCAACCAGACAACCGCCGCCGTGGTCAAGACGGGCAGGAAATAGAGTAAATACCCAATGACACTAATGGATTTGTGGGATGCTGCATAGGAAGCAACCCCCATGGCAAGGCAGGAGACCAGGACCCAGAGGCGGGTTTTCCAACGGATCCGGCTGGCAAATAGCCACCAGGCCGCGATGCCCACGGCGCCCAGCAGCGATCCCGCCAGCAGCCCAAAGAACATCCACAGCGACGCCGGTTGGACCCATCCCGGAATCTTCATCACCAGCCATTGCAGGATGATGATCACGACCGCCGGCCAAAGGCGCAGCCGCCATTGCGTCCCTTGCGCGGGCGAAGACGGCGGCGCCGTATTCGGGACGACAGAACTCGGTTTCTCATCCGACGGCAGCGGTTCGGGAGAGAGTGGCGAAGCGGCGTCACTCATGGGGAAGCTCCTGAGAGTTGGTAATGGGCGAACGATCCAATCGTATCACACCGGGCAATTTCACTCAGCTGGGGTTTCGGACTTTCAGGGGTGGCTGCCTCTTGCCAGCTACTCCGCATTAGCGTTGTATTGACGTCCGCTTCTTTCGCGCGCCTGCCGCGTGGTAGGCTTATATTGGTAATGAGTTTGTCCGTGAGGAAGCAACCGATGAATCCCGGTCCGTCCAATCAATCTGAACCTTTTCCTCGCGAGAGGATCTCGCCCGAGATCCTCGAATGGGCGCGGCAAACACTCGAGGAAGAAGAATTCCTGACGCGCATCCGCGAAATTGGGGCGACGGGGGGAATCCAGCTGGAAGACTTCATCGCCGAGCTGGAAACGCGGGCAAAGTCCAAGTGAGTAGCGCCGCGCCGGGGCTTGTCCCATATCGAGTTGTCTACTCGGAACGAGTGCGGCAGCGGTTGCTCGGCCTGGCAGTGCCCCACGCCCGCGAAAGTGATCCCGCCGACTCATCGAAGCCTTTGGAAGCTACTTTGCCCAATGGTGCCAGGCGGCGGACCGACGCGCTCGCGGTAGGCGCTATACTCGCGCAGCGCCGCCAAGTTAGGTGACGCGACATCCAGCGGCGTAACGGCCGTCGCGCCGATGGCGCTCGCCTCGTCGTCCTCCAGGGGGATGTCAAAATAGATGCCGAAGTCATGTGCCTGCTGGGGTGTAGAGGGTATAAGGCGGATCGCCTCCCGCACGATCGGGGCATGGGGTGGCGGCAAGCCAATGAGCGCCCGGAAGGGAAACTGTAACCGTTCCAGAAGCCAGGAGTGCCATTCGCGCATGCGCCAAATCCGCAGGAATTCCTGCTCGGCGTTGCGACTGACCTTCCAGGGCAGCGGCCGGCAGATGATTTCCGGATGCTGTAAGCCCAGTAGAGGCAGCAGCCGACTCGCCTCTACCTTGGGCGCGGTCGTGCCGTAGCCCATGGCACAAAAGATCTGATCCTGGGGCGCCCAGGGCGCCAGGTAGGTAACCGAGATGTACCCGCGCACCTTTCGATAGAAATGGACCCCGCCAATGTTGAGAGCAATCGTAGGCAGCCACGGGCCGCAAGGCTCGCCGCGGAGCGGGTCCCAGGCGCGCAGTTCAGCCAGGTCGTCGCGGACTTCGCCAACCTCCAGCAGAGAAAGCCTGGCTTCTTTCCACAGTCGCAACTGCGCACATGCCGGCGGCGGATAGCGGCCGACATGAGCGGCCAGGTAGGCATCGAGCGGGTGCCAGGGATCGCCGGGAAAGCCGTGCCAGAAAAACTCCTCCATGGCCCAATGATCCATCTCGGGGAGGTAACCCAAAACGCCCTTGCGGAAATCCTCCTCCAGTCTCCGGAGCTTGGATTTGCCGGGTTCCCCTCTGGAAACCCATTCCGCGAAATCGAGCTTTACCATGTCGGGCCGGGCCAGGCTGGCATCACAGCCGCCCGGCCAGCGCGCCGGCTCGGGCATGCCGAGAATGCCTTTCAAGCCTTTGAGGAATGCAAACGGATTCCGCGGTTCGGGCAGGTCATGGGAATGATCCAGAGATGCTTGCGTGGGGCGGCGCTTCTGGAGTCGTTTCTGCCGCCGTTGCTTTTTTGCCTCGTCGCGTCGAGCCATGGGATTGACCTCCTGTCCTGCGGCCGTGGATGTCTTCATGATAGTACTATTGAACCCAAGCGGCACGTTGGGCTGGCCCAGAAGACCAGGAGAAACCGGTACCGTTAGCCACCGTTTCAGACGGTCCGGCGAACAACGGCCATGATGCACAAGGCCGCGAGAGGCAACCCGCTGAATGGGCGGACGTATGATGAGTTGCCGGTGGTTGGGATGGGTCGGGGAATAGGACTACGAGGTCATACCCGGAACCTGCTCAGGCGCCTTTGTCGGTGCGGCTTGAGAAGCGCTTGGGACCGGGGCACTCGGCGCGGGTGGTGACGCGGATCGTCGAACGGCGGCACGCAAAGTTCCGGGCTTGTTCTCGAACTGGCCGAGAATCCGGTCGTCAAAGCGAGCGAAGGCAGCTTCTTCTGCTGGCGTCAGTTCCAGCGGTTGAAGTGTCTGAATCCACGCGTCCCAGTCGGCCAAGCTCTCGGCATCGTCACGCCATTCCGACTCGTCCAGTCCGATCTTCTCGGTGGGAATTCGAACAGGCTCGATAATAACCTCGCATCCTTCCGGCCAATCCGGTGGAGTTGCCAACTCGATGCGGCCGTTCTTGACGACCCCTTTGATGGCGGTCATGATCCTTGCTCCCCGTGAGATAGCCAAAAACCGAATAAATCTAGCTTCCTCCTTGCACCAAGGCATTCTACCAGAGGTGCGCGACCTGTTTCACGTGCACCGTTAGCCACCGTTTCAGACGGTCGGCCGAACAACGGCCGTCATCGCCAATCTGCTAGGCGCAACGGCAGCAGCAGGACACTACCGGCACCGTTAACCACCGTTTCAGACGGAGGCCCGAAAAAGGTGTCAGGGAAAGCGCCGGGATAAAAACCGGCCTGGAGTAGCGGATGCAAGAGCCGCACAAGAAAGGAATAGCGAACCATCTTGGCCCTCAGTCATGCGCCGATGGCCGCAAGGTCGTGGGCGAAGCGTTGGCAAGGGAACACGCGGGCCAGCCCTTGAGCTCCGAAAAAACAAAAAGGGGTCGGGAGTCTTTACGCTTCGCTCCCGTAGCCTCCGGCCCGCCGCGCGAAAACAAAAAGGGGTCGGGAGTTGGGAGTCTTTTCTGGAAAAGACTCCCGACCCCTTTTGCTTCTTAAGTGCGGTCGAGCATGACGTTGAGCTTCGGGTTACGCGCTGGCAGGTCGGGGCTGTTCCTCCCAGGGTTCAGGAGCATTGCGTTGCTTAATGCCGCCAAAAACGGCGGGGGCGCCTTCCAAGTCCAAGCCTAGCCCCAAGGCGTGGCGGTGTCTGATGTCGTCCTGAACGAGTATTCCGGTCACTGATTTTACGACGTACTTTCGCGTAATATCGAGTTCGCGTACTCCTGCTGCCCAGTAGTGTTCGTGCAGGACAGGTGAATGGATAAACTCGTCGTGTAAGCAGTTAAAGAGTAGGCTCATGAACAAGTCCCGGTTGGTTTGCCGGGTAATGGCCTCGTCCACTCCCCCAAAGGGATGTCTAATCATCACCACAGGCTGCAGGACGTTAACAAGAGCGCGCGGAGAGAGCCGCATTATTGTGATGGCAGCTTTATCGTCGGCGGGCGATAACTGCATTGGTCCTTGGAATCCCTTTACGACGTCTAGAAGTTCAGTGTCGATATGGTCGCGATACCATGGGCAATCAAGCACTCTAGGCAGAACGTCGGGCTGTATCCGAAAGAAGGCGATGTAAACTTGGGCAATACGCTTATAGTCTTCCTTGCTGGTGGCCGTCGGCAAGGAGGCGACGCCGCTACCCGGGCTGTCGAGAAGTCCTTCAGTGGTGAGGCTGTCCACTGCCTCAGCCAACTCCTGCTCGGAAACGCCGGCACGTTCAAGTGGTTTCAGGTCAGCGATGGTTGCTTTTCCACCCGCGAGCATAAGCCAACCAATCAGTGCAATCTCAACCTCGACTGCTCGCTTTTTTGCCCGAGCCTCCTCTTTCAAGTCGATGTAGTCCATGACTGCATAGGCTTCTTCAATCATCGGGCGCAACTCTGCGACTTCTTCCTGGGTTGGTTCCTCACCATTAGCTTTAATAATCGTGTAGGCACCGTGTTCAAAGAAGATGACACGATATAGCTGATCGGCATAGTAGGCCACTTCCTCCAGCTGATAAACGCGGTCGGTTGCCTTGTTGAGTTTTTCACGGAGAATCTTGAAGTCGACCAGGGGATAGACTTTGGACAGTTCGGTGAGTAAGTCGTCCGCGGTCACCAGTTCGACCTTGGCTCGACGGGCTTTGAGTGAGTCGTAATGACCGCGCACGGGGCCGTTAACTCCAGATAATGCCACAAAGCAACCTTGAACGTCCTCGGTCTGGAGCTTCTCGACAGAATAGAGCTTTCCGCAGAATTTATGCCATTCGGGAAGTGAGACGGGCTTGCGGTATGCCTTACATTCGGCGATGAGGCGATAAACGCGGGTGTCGTGTATCCCCGCGGGGAGCGGGAATTCCCCTTCAACGTCAATTTCCTCTGAGCCTGTGCCAACGACGTTGGTCTGCAGGTTGCGGTATCCTCGGTGCGACAAAAGGGTTCTCGTCAACCTCTCAAGCTGCGTTCCCTTGTCGTCGCCGTCTTTGCCAAGCACAATCATCGGTGAATCTACCCAAAATCCCTGACATGGCGCGCCCGGCAGTCGCTCGGGTGGAGCGTCAGTTTAGCCAGGCTTGCATTGAACCGAGCGGGACGCTCGAATAGAATTATAGTCGCATTACACGGTTAATTACCGCGGGAGCGACCGCATCCTTGTCCCTACTCATCGAGTGGCTCCACTGATACGCGACGGAAGAAAACGCCAGGGCCGCGGGGCGTGCCTTCCTGTTCCTTGTCAAGCGCCATCATCCGGACCAGTACGGCAGTCACGAAGGCTTCCTGCGCGCCCGGCGGGCACAGGTAAATTGGAAAGATAACTATTCCGCAACAAGGATGCGCTATGCGACCGCCGCCTTACCCTTTCAGCGAATTTCTGGGTCATTTCGACGACATTCATGGCATTCTGGACCGGGAGAGAAAACCAGGATATCCTTGGCCCTTTGAACGAACGGTCATACGAGTTTCTCAATATTTCAAACCGTTGTACGCGGACAGTAAAGAGATGATGTACAAAATGGGACGGTTCTACCTCATCATGAACTATCTTTCCGATCACGTCAACGAATTTGATCAGGGTGATTTCGCGGTTTACGGATCTGAGCGTGTCGGCGGACTGGTGGCCGAGCACCTTCTCCGCGCGGTTCACGAGGTATTTACTACGAAGGACCTTGGAGAGTTGGGAAGAGGGCCGTCCCCCCGAGATGTTATGCAAATTGCCGAGCGTCTGAGAGAAAGCGACGTCACGCCGTCCTGAGCTTAGTTTCCTTGCTTGAACGGTGGGCCCGCCGCTCTGGGTGGCCCGACAATTCTCAAGTGCTACTGTTCTCCGTTTCAGAGGAGGCAATTCCGGCGATGAGCAAGGAGAAACCCTTAACTTTCATAGTAGATTGTCCCTGGTGTAAGGCAAAAGTAGCTGCGATCGAAACTGGAAGGGCTGTAAGCGAAGGTTACTTTGGTGAGCCCGACGGCCCATCGGAGCCATTTGGTAAACGAGTGCACATAGGAAAATGCCCCAATTGCGATTCCATTCTTGCCGGAGAGTCGGAGCAACGGGCTTTTGTCGAGATGGGGGCAGACTATGATTCGTGGTCAGATTGCGTTCGAGTCTATCCAAAACCGCCAAGAATATTTGCTAGCACTCGTATTCCGAAGGTGGTAAGGGACTCGCTTGCAGAGGCAGACAGAGCAATACAAGCCAACGCCAACACCGCCGCTTGTGTCATGCTCGGACGCGCACTTGAAGCTATCTGTCGACATCTACTTCAGCTTAACGAGCCAAGTGCCTCAGAAGGGACAGGGAAAACTGCGAAAAAGAAAATCATGTTGGGCGAAGGCATCAAGAAACTAAAAGAGAAGGGGATCATTGACAAGCGGCTATTCGATTGGAGCCAGCAACTGCAAGCCTTCAGAAATCTGGCGGCCCATCCCGATGAAGACTTCACCATTTCGCGAGAGGACTCAGCGGACCTCCAGACTTTTGTTTACGCGATCACGGAATACACCTACGACTTGGCGGATCGATATGAGGAGTTCCTGGATCGCCTCGCCTGGAGAAACAAGAAGCGGAAGGCAAGTAAGTCTGAAGGTTGAGCGCCCGGCCTAGTGGCAGGCTGACACTTTTGCGTGCGGGCATGCCAGTCAACTCTCCAGCGAGCACCTGCCGCGCATTATCGGCGGGTGGCACACCCTGACGTACTCCGAAGGGCGTGACGAACCTGCGGCGCTCTTAACCACGTGCCAACTCGATTAAGACGTCCTGGTCCATTTCCAACTTCACTGGTCGCAGCCCCGCGTACCAGCGCGTGCTGGACCATTCCCGATCTTCCACGCTGGCCACGAGCCCGCGCCGCACCAGGTTGGCATGCAAGTAGTCAATCAGCGCACGCAGGGATGGAATCCTCGTGATATTCTGATCGTACCCACCGCCCGGCTGCCAGAAACGGTGCCGCAGGCGCTGCCGCTCCCGTACCGTCACCCGGGGCAGCCACTCCGGGGCGCTACATATCATGTAATGGATCGCCTTGCGAGCAACGGGCTCCTTCACCGCTTGCAGAAAACGGGACATCCGCTGCGGAACTTCTCCCGGATAGACAACAACATGCACGTGTTCGGGCATCAAGACGTACGCCCAGAGCTGAAACCCGAATTTCGTGTGCGCCTCTTGAAGCGACTCGCAAAGCCACTGGCGCGTGCGCTCCCGGCTTAGAAGCGCATAGTGACGATAGCAGGGAAAAGTCAGCTCGCGCGGCTGGCCTGGCTCGTTGTAACGCAAGGGGCGTTTTTCCACATGGCTTCTGCCGGTCTGAGAATCGACAATTCGCATGCACGCCAGATTACTTTCCTACGCCATCGGCTGCAACCAATCTGTGACCCTTCAGCACGCCCTTCGGAGTACCTCAGGGCGTGCCACCCGCCCGTCTAGTAAGAAAGCTGGAAATCGCAGAAGATCGAGATAGATTGCGAGAATGGGTATGTTCTGGTTGCAAGGTTGGCGGCTTTCTTCTCGTTCGGTTTCGTCATCTTGGGAAAGTGAGCGACGAGTCACATGGGAATACCCGATCCAAAGAGCTTCTTTCTTGAAATACCTCCTTACGCAGGGTTCCAGTTTGACACAAGGGCGTGTGCCGAAGTGCTGCGCGTGAAGTTTTACACAGGTACCCTGGATGCCCATTGCATGGAGTGCCAAGAACGAAGCGTGTTCAGGAGCAAAGTCCTCGGGTTCTGTAGGCCAGAGGGGCCAGTGACTCGGACAGAGACTTGGATTGAGGTCAGCGTCGATGAACTTATCAAAGGCCTCTGGCCTAGGGTATATCAGGATAGGCAGGGCACAAGGGTACCAGTTAGTCTATCTGCAATGGAGGAAGAAGCACTTAAGGAGCGGGTATTCAACGTTGAATTTACCTGTGCCCGTAACCCGAACCACTCGCTCTATTTCATCTTCAGAGTACAGAACAAAACTATCACGAAGATCGGTCAGTCCCCGTCATTAGCTGATCTTCATGAAGCTGGCACAAGTAAGTACCGCAAGGTCCTTGGTGACGATAAGTACCGAGAGTTTACTAAAGGAATAGGGCTGAACGCTCATGGTGTCGGTATCGGGGCCTTCGTCTATCTGAGACGAATCTTCGAGGACCTCGTCGAGAAATCACATGCTGAGGCTCGCAAGGAAAGCGGTTGGGATGAGAACGGATATGCTCATGCCCGCATGGAGGATAAAATCGTTCTCCTGAAAGACAAGCTACCTGGGCCCTTAATTGAATTCAAGGCTATTTATCCTATCCTGGGCAAAGGGATTCACGAGCTGAGTGAAGAACAGTGTTTGGAGATCTTCACCCCTTTAAGATTGAGCATTGAGCTGATTCTTGACGAGGAACGGCAGCGGAGGGAACGTGCCACAAAGCTCACAGAGAGCCGTAATGCCATTGCCAAGATCAAGGGCAGCTTGGGCAAATCAGAGAGTGGATCTCCTCGGGCCAGCCCATAAGTCGGGCGGCCACGCCCTGAGGTACTCCGAAGGGCGTGACGAAACAAAAAGGGGTCGGGAGTCTTTACGCCTCGCTGGAAAGAAAAGGGGTCAGGTTAGGTTTTCCATTGGCGTTGGCCACAGGGCTCTGTTACTTTCATCCCCATGGCCAGGCGGACGCGATGCTCGGATGGAGGCTACGTCTATCACGTTCTCAACCGCGCGGTTGGGCGCGCACAGATTTTTGAAAAGTCGCCGGATTACGCGGCGTTTGAGAAGGTATTGCGGCAGGCCTGGGAGCGCACGCACATGCGCCTGTTGGCCTACGTAATCCTGCCCAACCACTGGCACCTCGTGGTTTGGCCGGAGGGAATAAAAGGGGACGCATCTAATTAAATAATAGATGCGTCCCCTTTATGATTTCAGAAAAGCGGCGTAGTCGCCATTCTTGTGGAAGACAGTACGGCGATCGTTACCGCGATTGAGCACATGTAGCAAGAACCACCTTGGGAAGCGCATGCGGTGCGTGTCACCGCGATGCTTTGTCGCGTTCGGCGGTGGCTGGGGCAAGCAAAAGTACGATGTCCCGAATGGCACTGTCGCACCCAAGACGTTGTGGGCGCGATGGTTGCGTCAGCCTGGGACACGCGGCTGCGAATATACAGATCCGTAATATCCTGATATGGCCCTTCTGCGGTGCTCCAGTTTTGGCGGGCGGTTTCCTCCG
>DATGZX010000443.1:0-3594 GCA_035296965.1 Gemmataceae bacterium | reverse complement strand
GTTTCTTAGGCAACCCAGAGGTCTCCGGATGTATCGAGAGCAACCCCCCAGGGTTCTCCAAATTGAAGCTCACCCGAACCACCCGTCCCCAGGCTCTGAAGTAAAGCGCCGCTGGTTGAATAATGGTCGATCACTCCGAAGGACCAATTTGCAACCCATAGCAGCCCGTGGTTTTATTCTTCAATTCCCGAGTTATCCACTGGAATCTTTTTGATCGGACGATAATTTACGGCCGTCGCGTCAGGGAGGACCGCCATGGCCATGGGTAAACGCAAGTCGCACGATCAGCCAACCCTGTTCATTCCCACGACGAAGCTGCCGCAGTCGGCGGCCCATCCGTTCTATGCCAAGCTCAATGAGGTGCTGGCCGGATGGAAGTTCGACGAGTTCGTCGAAGGACTGTGCGCCAAGTTCTATGAGGAGAAGATCGGCCGCCCGTCGCTGGCGCCCGGCAAATATTTCCGGCTGCTGTTGATCGGCTATTTCGAGGGGATCGACTCCGAGCGCGGCATCGCCTGGCGATGTTCCGATTCACTGTCGCTGCGTTCGTTCGTGGGCTACCGGCTCGACGAGTTGAGCACGGAGCACTCGACGATCAGCCGGACGCGAAGGCTGATCGACCTGGAAACGCACCGGGACGTGTTCCAGTGGGCCTTGAAGGTTCTGGCGGATTACGACCTGGTCAGCGGCAAGACCATCGGAATCGACGCCACCACGCTGGAGGCCAACGCGGCGATGCGCAGCATCGTGCGGAAGGATACCAAGCAGAACTACCAGGAGTTTCTGACGGGACTGGCCCAGGCGTCGGGGATCGAGACGCCCACGCGGGAAGACCTGGCCAAGCTGGATCGCAAGCGTAAGAACAAGGCCAGCAATGATGATTGGGAAAACCCATACGATCCGGATGCCAAGATCACCAAGATGAAGGATGGCAGCACGCACCTGGCCCACAAGGCGGAGCACGCGGTGGACATGGAGACCGGAGCGGTGCTGGGAGTGACGCTGCAGGGGGCGGACTTGGGGGACACAACGACGATCGTGGAGACGATCGTCGCGGCAACCGAGAACCTGCGTGAAGTGTCCGACGATGAGCAGACGCAAGACCAGTTGCACGAGAACTGGATGAGCGAGGCGGTGGCCGACAAGGGGTATCACTCCAACGGCTCGATGACGGACCTGGAGGAGATGGGCATCCGTTCCTACATCGCCGAGCCGAATCGCCGGCGAAGGGACTGGAGCGACGAGCCGCAGGCCCAGGCGCCGGTCTACGCCAACCGCCGGAGAATCCGGGGGCCTCGCGGCAAACGGCTGATGCGAAAACGGGGGGAACTCATCGAACGCTCTTTCGCGCACAATTACGAGACCGGCGCGATGAGACGCACGCACTTGAAAAGGCACAACAACATAGCCAAGCGACTGCTGATACACGTCGGCGGCTTCAACCTGAGCCTGGTCATGCGCCGGCTGATGGGAATCGGCAAGCCCCGGCGTCTGCAGGGGCTTTTTGCATCGATTTTCGACCTGATATTGGCTCTCTGGAGGTTCGTGGCGACGATGGCCGCTCAGCGGAAGATCGTGGCGACGGAAAAGCCGATTCAGCCATCGAATCGGCTGGCTGCTTTGACGTTCACGCGCCCACCGCAGAAAATGGGCTAAAACCACGGGCTGCTAGCCCGAATTATTCTTAGCCCCCGCGCGCGACGGGCCTCTTTGTGGTTTAATTCATTCGACGAAGAAGAGTTAAGCCGAGCAAGGAGGCCGCGTATGTCGTCGCAGGGTGCACAACAGCTTTCGTTCGATTTTCTCCCAGATTTTCCGGTCATTGTCCAGCCCTCGGTAGGTCAAATGAGTTCTGACGCCGGGCTGTTGCCGTTGCGGCAGTTCGACCAGCGATGGAATTACACCGCACGGATGGCCCAGTGTCTGTTCGATCCCAAACCCTCGCGTGAGCAGTCGCTGGATTCGATGTTGCGGCAGAGGATTTTCGGCATTGTGGCCGGCTACGAGGACTGCAACGATCACGATACGTTGCGAGACGATCCGGTCTTCAAGGTGATCGCCGACCGCCTCCCGGAGGACAAGGCGTTGGCCAGCCAGCCGACGCTGAGCCGCTTTGAGAACCTGGCTACGCCGGCGGTGCTGCAGAAACTGATCGACTTCCTGATCGACACCGGCATCGAACGGCTCAAGCAGAAGCACGGCGGAAGGCAAAGCCTCCGCGGCGGTTCACTGCCCGCCTCACTCACGCTCGATCTCGATGCCACGGACGATCCGACCCATGGCCATCAACAACTCACGCTTTTTCACGGATACTTCGGACAATACCAATATTTTCCCCTGATCATTTCCGAGGCGACGACCAAGCACGTATTTGTCGCCTGGCTTCGGCCGGGGACGGTTCACGCGGCGTTGGGGGCCGAGGACGATCTGATGCGGGTGGTCAACGCCCTGCGGGCGGCACGTCCCGACATCGCCATCCACGTCCGCGGCGACGCGGGCTTCGGCCTGCCCAAAATGTACGAGGTTTGCGAGGAAAACGGCCTGACCTACACCTTTGGATTCTCCACCAATGCTCGTCTCAAAAAGCTGACCGAGGGCCTGGTGGAGCAAGCCGTCGAGCGGTACGAACAATCCAAGCAAAAGCAGCGGTTGTTCGAATGCTTCCCGTACCAGGCCGAAACCTGGGACCGCACTCGCACGGTCGTGGCCAAGGCCGAGTGCCACCAGCAGGGAACCAATCTGCGCTTTGTCGTCACCAACCGCCTCAATGTCATCTCCTCCGACGATGGCCAACGCGAATATGACGATTACACCCAACGCGGCGAAAGCGAGCAGCGCATGGACGAGATGAAAAACGGCCTGCACATGGACCGCCTGAGTTGTCATCGCTTCATGGCCAACTTCTTCCGCCTTGTGCTGCACACCGCCGCGATGAACCTCCTGAACGCCGCCCGCGATGACAAGACCCTGCCGGAAGTGCTCCGCGTCGGCCAGCCCTGCACCTGGCGGACCCATGTCATCAAGGTCGCCGCCGTGATCGTGCAAAGCACCCGCCGAATCCTGGTGAAGTTGGCCGCCCATTGGCCCTGGTGGCCTCTGTATCAAGCCGTCGGCAAACGGTCCCTCAACTTCTCGTGCGGCCCGTGATCCCACCACAATCCGGTTATCCACCATGGGGGTAAGGGGGCGGTGCGCTCGCATCGGCCGGTTTTGGCCGATCCGAGACACAACGGGTCAATTCCGCGCCGAATCAGAGACCCCGTGAATAATCTGGGCTAGGGTGTTGCCGCCGCCAATGGCGATTCCCGTGGGCTGACCCGAACCGACGGTGTTGAATGTACTAAGAAAATTACCCGTACCGCTAAATTCCTCCACGCGTCTATTGCCGTCGTCCACGACCCAAACGTCGCCTGAGGCGTCGACGGCAATTCCGTTGGGATAGGACAAGTATCCGTTGCCATAACCCGATTGGCCTACGGATCGCATAAACACGCCCTGAGGATTAAATTCTTCAATGCGATTATTTCCCGAATCGACAACCCAAACATCGTTGTCCGCATCGAGCGCGATACCAGTAGGATCATTGAACTGACC
>DATGZX010000442.1:0-8533 GCA_035296965.1 Gemmataceae bacterium | reverse complement strand
GTGCCGCCTGATCCCTTCTTCCCTCCGGTCCAGTCGGCGTACTTGATGTGCGGCAGCATGTTACCCACATCGGGTTCAGCGGGCTGAACTTGGAACCAAGCTTTCACTCCATACGGCGGACTGGGGTAGGGTTGGCCCGCTACCGCGGGGAGCAATTCTTGCGCGTGGGGCAGAGCCTGTTGGAGAATTCGGCGGGCTTCAGCCTCGGACCCAACTGTCGCATCGTACTTGCCAGGAGCTTTGACGCCCTTGACGTAATCTGCTTCCGTTGGCACTGCTGGCTTCTTGATGTAATCGCCCTGACCAATGTGGACGAGGGCGGACCCATGTTCACTGGAGCCGACGAAGTAGGTATGCAACTCCTCCTCTTCCAGATTATACAGTTCGATAAAGCTGGATCTGAAACTCTCACGATTCTACCGACGCTGGCCGGGAAAACCAGAGTACGCCGATTCGATCCGCAGAGGTGGCTCGTAACCGATGTGTTTGGGGTCTTTTGAATCGCAGAACTACAACTGGAGGTCCTAATACCAGAGGACCGAGAAACCACTCTCTGTTTTCTCGCAAGAATTCCCCTGATTCAATTCGGGGCGACAGGACGGCTATTGAACTTTTTGTGAGCGGACTTCGGGTGTGGGAAACCGGGTTGCTATGGCGTTTTTTCGGCAGCAAGCTATGGTAGATCAACTGGTTATGAAATTGCGAATCAGGCGGCCCTACAGCTTTGGGTTAGGATTGATGTCATATTTTACTGCAAAAAAACTTGACGAGGCGATAGGGGACTCCATCGCATGTACTCGGCTCATTTCATGCCAATAATTCCTCCCGTCCCATTTGATTGCGGGCTTGTAACGTAATCATTTGTCCAGTAATCTGAAATGTGCGTAAGCGCAAGTAATGAGCGAGCCGTGTCCTGGGCAGCCGTCCAACAAAAGATCGCTGTTCGCTGGAGAACCGACAATGACCCCGCAAATTGATAACCTGCTCGCGGAAGTCGACTGTGTCCTGAGAAACCACAAAGGATTGGTAGCTCTCGGGCTCGACATGGCGGCGAACCCGAATAATTGGGGGCTCGCGGTGATGTGTATCGATCAGGATTTTCAGCGTGCGAAACTTCCGTTGCTACTTCCCCAAGCCAAGATCAACAAGGACAGTTCTGTTTCGCCGACCTTGCTTTGCCGCCCAGACATTGAACTTATCCGTAATCTGTTGCAATTGGTCCGTGGGAGCGAGAAGGTAGCGGCACTTGCTGTAGACGTCCCTTTTGGCTGGCCCGTCCAGCATCGTCGCTTTGTTGAACACTGGTCTGCGAGCATAGGCTGGGAGTGTTCGGAGCTCCGACCCTCGCGCAATTCCTTTGAGAGGAGATGGTGCGATCTCGCTCTGACTGAGAAGTACCCACAGATTCAAACTTTGTCCGTCGGGGCTGACACTCTCGCACAGGCTGCTTTTATGTGGGCACATTACCGCACTGAGTTGGGAGCTGTGGTAGAACCCGTAGATCTCGGGGAAGCTGAATTTGATCAAAGGTTTGCGACCTTCGAGACTTACCCAGCTGCGTTTGTCAAGCTGGTTGCCGGGGATTTCGGCGACTATAAGAGTAGACCAGTTGTCCGCAAACAACTACAAGGTTCCTTGCGAAAACAATACCCCATCGAAACTGATCAACGAGTGGATGAATGGATCGATTGGGCTTGTCATCAAAAGGGCTCCCCGAACGCCTTCGACGCTTTCCTCAGCGCACTTACGGCATGGGACTATCTCAAATGGCGAGGTGGGGCACAGGACATTCAGCTTACTTCCCCAGCCGCTTTGTTGGAGAGGATTCCGACTGAACAAGAGAGAGCGATCATCCTCGAGGAAGGATGGATTCTTGTCCGCACGCGGTAATGTCGGCAAGGCGGAGGGGTGTTTAGGGGGATGCTACCCTCTGGGAGATTCCGCTTCAAGATATTCGGGGCGACAGCGCCCGTGTTGGACCTCAATCAGGCGTGCAGAGTGGATCACGGCTTTCGGATCGCGTGCGTATGGAACCCGCATGGACCCAACGTCAGCCCAATGTGACCGCAACACTCGGGGCGACAAGACGGCTATTGAACTTTTTCTCGCTGGGGTTTCGTTCATTGGGGTCCGAATGTTTACCCAAATCTCGCAGTTTGCGCCGTAAATTCTGAATGTCCCCGTAGCACTCCCTCAGCTCGACTTTTGCCGTTTCTTGAGGCATTGATCGTAACAATCTACAAGAGAAGGACTTGCGGAGAGCGATTTCGAGGGCTTTCTTGGAGGTCGATTCTTCGAAAAACCCTTGAAAACAAGGCTCGTCGCAAAAAAACGGCAAAAGTCGAACTCAGTAGTTACACCCAAATTGTTTGACCCCTTCCATTCCGCCTTGCCGTCACCTAACCGTACATGATACCTCCATTACGATAAAACATATCGACTTCATCGGAATCATTAGTAGTCCAAACCTCCCCGCACCGATTACACCTGCCGTCCGTCCAGTCGTGGTGATTCAACAGGCGGCAGCCGGGGCGGCGGCAGTAGCAGGAGCCATCCCAGTCGTGGGGCCTAGTCGCCTTGCATTTTTGACAGACGCAAGAATCAAACCAGTCGTGGTACTCGGCCCCATCGGGATTCAATTGGCCGCATCGGCGGCAGCGGCAAGAGCCATCCCAGTCGTGGTGCTTGGCCCCATCGGGATTCAACCGATCGCAGCCGGGGCGGCGGCAGCGGCAGGAGCCTTCCCAGTCGTGAGGCCTGGTCGCGTAGCAAATTCGACATACACAAGTATCAATGTATCCATATCCGTTATAAATAAACCAGTCATGGTACTCGGCCCCATCGGGATTCAACTGACCGCATCGGCGGCAGTGGCAGGAGCCATCCCAGTCGTGGTATTCGACCGCGCTGGGCCTCCGTAGATGGCATCTTCTGCAGATACAGGAATTAGCCCAGTCGTGGTCGGCCTCGGCCGCACCGGGCTTCCTTTGACCGCATCGGCGGCAGTGGCAGGAGCCATTCCAGTCGTGGTCGGCCTCGGCCGCATCGGGATTCAAATGGCCGCAGCCGGGGCGGCCGCAGAGGCAGGAGCCATCCCAGTCGTGAGGCCGGGTCGCGCGGCAAATTCGACATGATACGCAAGAATCAAGGCGTTTATTGTTATGAACAAGCCAGTCGTGGTAAGCGGCCCCGTCGGGATTCAACTGGCCGCAGCCGCGGCGGCGGCAGAGGCAGGAGCCATCCCAGTCGTGGGGCCTGGTCGCGTGGCAATTTTTTCTCTGGCACTCACAGTGGTCATAGACGTGGCCGAAGCTGTTATATGAGAGCCATCTGTGACCAAATAGCATGCACAAAAAGGTAGTCATCGGATTAGCCACCCGGCCCTCCGCTAAGACCTCATTCTATTAGTAAATCGCCAGGAATTTCTAGCCCGGCCTCGACCTTCGACTGGGTGCCGTTCTTATGAATCCGGAACAGGTTGGCGGGAATTGCGTAACTGCCACGAGCAAGATTCCTTGAATGTCGAGCATGACGACCCCGCCGAATCGAGTCAAGAATTATTCTTCCTTCCGGGTGTTTCTAGGAGCTTGTAGGCTGGGTCGATACAAATTCTACATATACTCAACTGCCTGCAATATGCTGGGTCAAGACCCAGCCTACCGATTACAACACTCGGGGCGACAAGATTTGAACTTGCGACCTCACGGACCCGAATCGGGCAATCCAGACGATCGTAAGTATTTAAAGTAAAAAGAGTTAGAGTCGACTCTATGGCCCCAGGTAGTTTCCGGGATTTGTCGATTTTTTCGGGGTTTTCGATGGTTTGCAGGGCTATCTCTGCACGTGCAGAGATTGATACGTCGGGAAAAGGCGTCGGGGTAACAATCACCGGCGGCCGTCGCTCACCACTGGATGGGCAAACAGTGCAGCAAGGTGTTGAGGCGCGTCCGGGCCACCTCAATCGCTACCGCAGCGGGCGGCGCCTGGTCGTCGCGCTCGTGCACCAGGAAGTTCCGATACTCACGGACTTCGTGGACGTCATCCCGGACGTCCGCCGAGATCGCCCGGCCCTGCTTGACGCCAGCCGTCCAATCAATGAGGTTTCTCGTACTGATCCGGTCGTCGGGATCCCTCGTGATGTGGCGACGGTACGAGCGGAGCGCCGTCTCGAATTCGGCCCACATCCGGATCAGGTAGGTCGACTCGACCTGGTCGGCCGCCGCGACGAGGTCGCGGGGCGACGTCCTCGTAGGCAGTTGGGCGTCGCCGACCAGGGCGAACGGCCTGTAGTGGGCGACGGCGGCGGCCACCACGTAAGACTCCCGCTCCGCGCCCTTGACACGGTCGATGAACGCTTGGCGTTCAGCCATTGACGGCCATCCCGTCGAGGATTGCGCGGATCGTGTGCTCGCCGTAAGGGTGGGGCGTGATCTCCACCACGCTCTGCGTGGCCAACGGGTCGGGCCGTTCGCCGTAATGCACGACCCAGTGATCGCCCTCGAAATACAGGCTGGCGATGTCGTCGTAGGCCGGCGCCACGTACAGGTCGACCGCCCCGTCGGCTCCGGGGACAAAGCGTGCGACCGGGTTCAGGACGACCTCGACGGTGTCTTTCTCCATGAGCAGGACCGGGACTCTATACGTCCCGAGCCGGCGTTCTTTGACCGTCTTGGCGATCTGCCGGGTCCGCCAGCCGGACGCCCGGGCCCAACCCTCGACCTCGTCGACGAGGGAGCCCAGGCGGCCCAGCCACTCGGCCTTCACGGCCTCGGGGTCGTCGATCCCCGATCTCGCTTCCCCCGTCGCCATCGCACGGCCCTCCTCAAGATCGGCTCAGTCGGTCTCGTCAAGCGGCGGCGGAAACAACGCCTCCCACTGCCGCGGGGTGAACACGCGAGTCCGCCAGTCGTCCGGGACCACGTCCCGGTCGGTCCAGGCGACCTGGAAACAGTCGCCCAGGAACACTTCCACGACGAGCATCGGGGTCCTCCGGTCCTCCCTAATGAAGCCCTTCCAGTCTACCAATTCACGAACGCCCGGCCACCCCCATCGGTTTGACCTCGGGCGTGCGTCGTCGTCTCCGGTGAACGCGCGATCGTGCGACCGGCAGGAGTGCTCAGGCGAGCCAGAACGGGGCCTGAATGGAGTGGCTGGTTTCCTGGCCGTCGGCGCTGCACGGCTCCATGAAAAGCACCCGGGGCGCGGCCGGCACGCCCAACGGCCGAAAAGGGTACGGGAGCGGCTTTACAAGTGCCGGAGCGAGCCCTACAAGAGCTCAGGGGCGCGTCCGGAGAGTTGTCTAGGCAGAATCCGACCTCCGAACCTCACGGCTTGCGACCGTGCGCTCTTGCTCGCAGAGGTGCCTGGGGTCAAATGACTTAAGTCGAGAAGCCGGCGCGTGGCAGACCCATTTCGCGAACCTGAACCGTGCGCTCGTGTCGTCGTAAATGCTTATAGGACAGCAACTTAATTCGTGGCGACAAGATTTGAACTTGCAATCTCACGGACCCGAACCGTGAGGCTTGCCGGCCTATGGCGTGGAAGGCGTTCTCTCATCAGTGGTTCGTGTCGCGTGGGTCAACGTGGGTTCGCCGGCACTGGCGCAGCGACGTAGAGCCATCACGGCAAGGCATGTTCCAGCGTCGGTGATGTAGTGGTCCTCGTCGTCATTGAGTGACCGCGTGAACCAGCGGCCCGAGGCGCGCTGGTGGGTCTTGAGCCAGGCGATGCCGCGCTGGATGGCCGGGTCCATGGCCGGGACCCCAGCCTCTCGTAGCACGAACACGATCAGGCCGGTGGCGTAGCCGTCGCTTGGCGAACCGGGGTCGTTGGGCTGTCCGTTGCGCCGCTTCCACTGGCCCAGCGAGGGCAAGCACCAGCCGCCGTCGGCGCGCTGTAGGGCCCACAGCGACCGGACAGTCGCCGCTTTCTGATCGGAGTCCATGAGGCCGTCGAGCCATGTCGCGGCCCAGAGGAGCATGGTCTGATGGTGCATGTCGGGCGGGGGCGTCTTGCGAAAATAGCCGCGCAGCCGCTCCAGACCGCGCTGGGCGGCGGCACTCCGGGCATAATCGCCAGGGGCATGGCCCACGCCGAGCGCCGCGACGATGGCTCCGTAGTAATCATCATGCTCCTGAGGGGGCCAGCCACATTTCAGCCACTCCCAGCCGCCGTTGCTTTTCTGCAAGGTCCACATCCGGTCGAGAGCCTGCCGCGTGAGCGGGTGCAGTTTGCCCGAGGTGGCCGCGTCGTTGAACGCCAGGGCCGAGGCTGTGGAGATCACCTCGGCATCCCAGCGCGGTTTCGCCTCCTTCTTGGGGTCATCCCAGTGAGCGACCCGGTTCTCGAAGAAGGCGCGAACCTCGCCCGGAGCGGGGGATGGGTATTCCCGCAGCGACGGGCGAGCCATGAGGTACGGGTAATTGGTGTGGCAGGAGCCGCAATTCTGTTGCTGGGTCCATTGCAGAGCGGCCGAGTCGATCAGGGCCGCCGACCGCTTGAGCGAAAACTCCTTGGCGATCGGCTCATCGGCAGACGGCCGGGACAGCTTCTCCTTGGTGCGAGGGGATGCCATGTCCCGGGCGGGAGGTGACGCGGTCTGAGCCGCGACGAGCAGCGCACTCATCAGGACAAGTGTTATGGTATTGCTCCCGCTCGAGACGCCTTGACTCCGGTAAACTTCGCCACGAATTCATTATGAGCGCTGCTTCGCGCGCGCCCTAAGAGGAACCCGGCCGATTCTCAATCCCGGCATTCGACAAACCGATCACCTGGCCTTCTTCGCCTCCGCCTTCACCGGCTCGCCCGGCTTCTGGTGCTCATCCTCGTCGTCGAGAACTCCGGCCACCTGGCCGCGATCGTTGATTGCGGTTGCGGAGGAGAACAAGGGACCCCCCTCGTCGATCAGGCGGAGCTGCCCAGCTTCATAGACGAACGGAGACCACGTCGTCGGCCAGCACGCCCAGTCCATGCATTCCGGTTTTCGCGTCCCAGACGAATGCCAGGTTCCGCAGCGGGACGCGTCCCGGCGGCGCGGGCTTGCCGGCATGCCCGACAACCACTCCGTCATCACTGACGGCCGCCGGGAAAGCCGCCGTGTAGCCTGCCGGCGGAGGCAGGTAGGTGATGGTCTTGCCGCTGGCGAAGAACGGCACTTGATCGATCACGCCGGGATATTTCTTGCTGGCGATCCACTCGAAACCGACGATGTCACCACGTCCGTTGATGCCCGTGGCGTTGATGCCCACGTCCCTGGGCGACACGATCTGGTACTTCTTCTTGGGCTCATCACCCCGGGCCTGCCCCGAGAAGATCACCGTGGCGACACCGATCAACCAGGCGCGGCGCATTGGCACTCCCTCCTCGCCAGACCATGCGAACCGAAGAGTTGGAGAACTCGCCTGATCATCGCAAGTGCCGTTGTATGTTTGAAGATGCCAGCGAACTGGCGGGCACAGTTTCTCATACCTTCGCCTGTGCGTTCCTACGAGTGATGATCCAAAATGGTTGCTTTTCGGCCGTCGCTATGTTCCGATGGGACGCTCGAGTCGTGATCGGCCGACCGGCCCTTTAGGAATGTAGTGAGGAAAATTTGATGAGAAACCTGATCTGCACGGCGAGCGTGATGTGCCTGCTGGTGGTTGCCGGCGTCATGAGCCGAGGGGCGAGTGATGAAGCCCCGGCCACCATCGAAAAGATCATGGATACATTGCATAAGGGGAAAAAATCCACCTTGGCCGCGCTCAAGACGGCTCTGAAGAGTCAGTCGCCCGATTGGGCCATGGTCCAGAAGGAATCCAAGACCTACAGCAAGTTCGCCGCCGACCTGCCCAAGAACGACCCGCCCAAGGGTGATCCGGCCGCGTTCAAGAAGCTGGCAAGGGCGTTCGCCGCCAATGCCAAGGCGCTCAACGATGCCGCCCAGAAGGAAGACCTTGCCGCGGCCAATGCCGCGATCCGCAAGATCGGCGGCTCCTGCAAGACCTGCCACGACGCGCACAAGGAAGATTGACCGATCCATCGACACGCGGGCCCGCCGGCCATGGTGCGGAGGGCCCCGGTTGATGGATGCGGAATCTTCGGCGGACCCTCCCTCTGGCATGCTGCAAAGTTGGTCTTGACCGCCCTCTGATCCCGGCTGCTTTCGCTGCGAATTTGTTTCGTTCGGCGAGGGTCTCCCGACCCTGCCGTTCCGCCGGCCGAAGGTCTCCAGGTGACGCGCCGACGGTCGGGAGGGGAGGGAAAAAGGGACATCACTGAATAGGGGAGGGAAAAGGGGACATTACTGAATAGCGCTTCCTTAGTCCCTAGGCCGCTTGCATCAAGCGTTTACGTGCATGTCCCATAGGCTCTTTCCCGTCACAAACGGTCGATATCAGTGATGTCCCTTTTCCCCTCCCTCCTTTTTCCCTCCCTCGGCTGGCGCGTCGCCTATGGGAGGCCGGCTAACCTGGCGCTTCCCTTGACGACCGCTACCGGTCCCGGTCGTCCCCGACTCCCGTAGCGGCCTCCCCGGCCATACTCGACCTCTGGA
>DATGZX010000441.1:0-31563 GCA_035296965.1 Gemmataceae bacterium | reverse complement strand
CTCACACCATCGACCAGGTCGGACAAAGGGCAGATCGACCGACGCCGACGGTGACGAGGATGTTGCGGAAGAACTTCTGCTCAACAAAATCTGCACCAACCGGCTTGACAACGGATCCTTCATAGATGCCATGCTTTCGCGGCCATTCAGTCGCTACAGTAGCCAGACGGAAACCTGGGGCCGCGAAAGCATGCCGAACAGCCAGCGACCTAGTCTTGTCCATTGGGGGACGACATTCGTATGCCCCTCGCCCCCGTACTCGGGGGAGAGGGGTTGGGGTGAGGGGGTTAGTGAAGCTTCACGCGTCTAAAACCCTCACCCCCGACCCCTCTCCCGTGAGTACACGGGCGAGGGGAGAAAGCAGGCTCGATGCATTGAGTACGCGACCCTCGATAAGCGGCCGTTTGGACGTGGATCCAGCTTCCAAAAGTGTGGCCGGGGCTGGAGGTACTCCGGAAGCCCCGGCTCAAACCCTGTTGTCGCTTTATCCAACGAAAAATCAGCCGACCTCACGATGTTTGCTTCGCACAGTCTGGAGAACATTGTCGCCGGCTGCTCGACCCGGGCTTCCGGGGTACCTCCAGCCCCGGCCACAATTCCGCCATTCCAAGGGAGGCGACGCGCACCGGGGAACTGATCCTAACCTGGACCCAAAAACCCGGCAAAGGTGCCGGCGGCCGCAGTGTCAGGTGGCGGAGGTTGCCGTCCCAGCAGGCCATTTTAGCGGAGTTGTTGAAGGGGTCGGACTGGCGGTCGGAATGAGAAGTCATTCTGCAGGGCCTTTCAAAGGCCTTGCGGTCAAGGAGCTTGGCTTTGGGACTGTGGCGGCGCTGGTGGCGCTCGCAGTACGTCGAACGGTGACAAGATCGTGATCCCTTGATAACGCACGAAATCCTGCGTGTTGAAAGTCAAAAATTGCTTGATGCCATGGACCTTCATGGCAGCTATGAGCCGAGCGTCGTGGGCATTCTTGCCAACGACCTGATATTGGTTGATGAGCTGCTCCCATTCCGTCAAGACGAAGGGCGTGTCGTGAACCAGAGTGAAAATCTGCTTGAGAGTTGCTAGCTCGGCTTGGGCTTCGGCTACGCTAAGGCCAAGCCCATTCAGAGCCACCGGCCGTGTGGCCACCACCCAAAACTCATAGATGTTCTGGGGAACAAGACAGAGCACTTCGCCTTGGCGGGTGAGGAGGTCCACGGCGTCGACTGCCGGTTGGTACATGGGATGGCTGGGTTGGGCACTGCGCGTCACGATATTCGTATCAACCAGGGTGCTCATTCCCCACGTCCGGCGTAGATGGTCTCTCGGCTATCGTCGGCAACGGTGGGAAGAGAGCGGTGGCTCGAGGCCCATGTACGCCATAGAGTGGCACGGTCCTGCGGAGCCAATTCGGCTTGCGTCAGGCCCGTACTCCCATTGCCGGTCCGGGCTTCTCGGGAAGCGATTTCTTGCAGATACTCTTCGAGCGTCTGCCTGCGCTGAGCAGCTTTTGCTTTGAGGAGCATTTCGATTTCTGTCGGCAACTGAATGTGGATGGCCATAAATACAGTTTAGCTCAACTGGGCTTCTGACGGCAACGCAGCCTCTGACCAAGGGCGTTCATGAAGTTCGTCGCGCGTGCGGTACGGGTTGGCCGGGTGGAACGACGACGCCGTTGGTCACGACGCCCGTGATGGTCGTGGTTATGAATCTCTCCTTCCTTTCGCTGATTGTAACGTGCCATTCGAGGCCACGGTAGGCGGCGCCTGCCTGGATGACATGGAGCGTGCCTGGGGCGGAGTCTTCGACGCCGCAGCGTTCGACTACAACCACTATTGGGGACAGGCACCCCTAGGGCTTCCGGACCGTCAGTTCCAGGCATCCGCGTCATCCACGGCACCGTTACCGGTCTCGAGCAATGGCAGGGGCGACGCCAAGATTTTGAATAAGCTGGCCACAACATGCGTCTGAAAATGAAGCGAAGACTGACCAGATTGCAAAATCGGTCACTGGTCACCCATTACTGGTGACTGCTGCACAGCCAATGCAAAATGCGTTCCCTCTAGCCCCTCGCCCCCGTACTCGGGGAGAGGGGTTGGGGTGAGGGGGCTCAGCGAACTTTCAAAGGTCTAAGACCATCACCCTCGACCATTCTCCTTCGAGAGCGTGTTGAAAAAGGGGTCTGACCCCCTCAAGCGTGCAGAGCCTGGTGGCTCAGAAATGGCCAAACAATTCCGGTTCCACACGGGGTCTGACCCCTTTTTCAACATGTTCCTCGGAAACGCATTTCTTCTGGAGGTTGCCATGAACTGCTTGTCTTGGGGATGGGTGCTCGGCGTCCTGCTGGCCTACGCTCCGCTCTGCCTTGCTCGGGAGAAGGTGATTGCGCCCGACCTTTCCCAGATCAACGACGGGAAGACTTGGACTCTGCTCAACGCCGAGTGCGACCCGGCCATGGAGGACGGCAAACGCGTGGTCCGTTTGAAGCCCAAGGGCAGGGTGAATACGCCAAGCAACATCGGGCTCGCGTTGGTCGAGGGCTTGGAGTTCGCCGAAGGCACCCTCGAGATCGACCTGAAGGGCAAGGGCAAGTTCGAGCGGACCTTCCTGGGCGTGGCATTCAACGTCGAAGACGGCAAGACCTTTGAGGCCATTTACTTCCGCCCGTTCAACTTTATGAGAGGCGACGAGTTTCGTGCACGTGCGGTCCAATACGTCGCTTGGCCGGAGCACACCTGGGAGAAGCTCCGAGCGGGGAAACCAGGCACCTATGAGTCCGCAGTCAAGCCCGTCCCCGACCCAAGCGGCTGGTTCCACGCCCGCATCGAGGTGACGAAGCAAAAGGTGAGCGTGTGGGTCGACGACGCGAAGGAGCCCTGCTTGGTTGTCGATCGCCTGAGCAACCGCGAAAAGGGCAAGGTCGGATTGTGGGTGGACAGCAACGAGGGCGCGTTCAGCAATCTGAAGATCGTACCGGCGAAGTAAGTAGCTGGAGATTCGTTGTCGCCATACTCAGCGGTCTGATGGAAATGGTAGATGCTGGTCAGGCGCGGCACCGGGAGATGCTGGTGCATGTCCCACGGAGTGCCATGCCCGTGCCTTTGCACGGGCATGTGGACGACGAGGACCCTTCGGGAACCTACGACTACTTGCAGTGACGCACTTCCTATCGACGCTGGATCATGATTTTAGTCAGGGGCACTCCTCTCGCTCGAAGCCCAAATCATAATCACATATACTATCTCTCGCATGCCCGTGCAAAGCCACGGGCATGGCACACGACGAACGATCAGGAGGCACGTCATGGGACTCGATGCAATCGAGCTGGTTCTGGAGATCGAGCAGGGCTTCGGATTGAGAATCCCGGATGGGGCGGTCCAGAAAATGTTCACCGTTGGAGACCTGATTGAATATGTACGATCGAACATACGCTTGCGATCAGGTGAAGTTTGCATGACGAGCCGAACGTTTTACCGGTTCCGAAGCGAATTGATGCGCGTGCTGTCGCTATCCCGCATGCAGATTCACCCGAGCGGGCAGCTTGCGGTCCTGATCCCGGCAAACGAACGGCGCAGAGTTTGGAGCCAATTGCATGACCGAGGAGTGGAGCTTCCGCATCTGCGGATTTCGACGACGGTTTTCTGGCTCAGCACGATCCTCGTCCTAGCGGTCGCTGCGGCCATGGTTTGGATGTTCCATTCTGTTATCCCTCTGGCATTGGTGCTTCCGCTCGGCTTGCTGACTCGTTTGATTACGAAGCCGTTTGCCGTTCACACAGGTCCCTATCGCACGCTCCGAGATGTAATCTTGTATCTTGCCCCAGCGACACCTAAGAACGGAGAAACGCCGGCGAGACTTAGCGACGAGGAAATCGCGGACAAGATCCGATTCATCATCTCGGATAATCTCGGAGTGCCCCTCGAGCGAGTCCGTGAGGAGGCCAGCTTCGTCGAGGATCTCGGTGCGGAGTGATGCAACGGCAATGCCACGGGCTTGTACTGTGGTTTGTTACATTGGTCGCTGCCTAATGGACGAGATACAATTGCATTTGCTTATCCAGATCGACACCAATGCGCATCGCGATAAGGGCGGTGTCCAATGCAGCTCAAATATAGTCGACGCTATCTCTCCTTCGTCGCGCTCACAATCCTGCTGACGCCGGAAGCGGTGTTTGGCCGCGATGCGAACTCCATCGCGGTCGCTGACGACGATGCCAATGCTTGTTACATGCGGGGTGCGTCCCATGCAGCGAAAGGGGAATACGACGAGGCCATCGCCGACTTTACAGAAGCGATTCGGCGTGATGCGGATTTTGCAAAGGCTTATCACGCGCGAGGGTGTTGCTACGCCTTTAAGCGTGACCAGGACAAGGCCATCGCCGACTTCACCGAAGCCATCCGGATCGACCCCAACGACGCATTGGCCTTTCATAACCGAGGCGTGTCCCATGGCGCGAAGGGCGAATACGACAAGGTCATCGCCGACGCCACGGAAGCCATCCGCCTGGAACCGAAACTTGCAGCGGCCTACGGAAGCCGAGGCGCCGCCTACGCCGAAAAGGGCGAGCAGGATAAGGCCATCGCCGATTTCACGGACGTTATACGCCTCGACTCGAACTCCGCAAAAGCCTACTACAGCAGGGGAGCGTCCCACGCGGCGAAGGGTGACCACGACAAGGCCATCGCCGACTACAACGAGGCCATCGACCTGGAACCGGATGACGCATTGGCTTACGATAGCCGAGGCGTGTCTCATGCCCGGAAAGGCGACCAGGATAAAGCCATCGCCGACTTCACGGACGCTATCCGGCTCGATCCAAAGGACTCATTAGCCTACTACAATCGGGGTTTCTCCTACGCCGCGAAGGGCGACCAGGATAAGGCCATCGCGGATTACACGGAGGCGATCCGCCGCGAACCGAAATCGGCGCTGGCATACGGTGGTCGGGGCAGTTCCTACGCGAAGATGGGTAACCACTACAAAGCGATCGGCGACTACTCGGAGGCCATCCGGCTCGACCCAAAATTGGCATTGGCCTACTACGGCCGGGGCAATTCCTATGGCAGGATTGGCAAGTCGGACAAGGCCATCGCCGATTTCACGGAGGCGCTACGCCTCGAGCCCAAGGACGCAAACAACTATCATGGCCTAGGTTGGTCGTACGCTTTGAAAGCCGACTACGACAAGGCCATCGCCAATTACACGAAAGCCATCCGCCTCAACCCGAAATTGGCAATAGCCTACGGCGACAGGGGCAACTGCTATGGCCGCAAGGGCGACCAGGCTAAGGCTATCGCCGACTACACAGAGGCTATTCGCCTCGATTCGAAGGACGCAAGGTTCTACGACAGTCGCGCTTGGTTCTACGCCGCGAGGGGTGACCAGGACAAGGCCATCGCCGACTACAGCCAGGCCATTCGGCTCAACCCAAAGGACGCGATCGCCAATTACCACAGAGGTTGGTCCCACGCCCAGAAAGGCGAATACGACAAGGCAATCGCCGATTTTACGGAGGCGACCCACCTCGACCCGAAGATGGTACAAGCCTATAACGACCGTGGGAATTCTTACGCTGCCAAACGCGAATTCGACAATGCCATCGCCGACTACACGGAAGTCCTCCGCCTCGAACCAAAATTTATAACGGCCTATACGAGCCGAGGCCATTGCTACTACGCGAAGAAGAATTACGACAATGCCATCGCCGACTACGCCGAATCCATTCGGCTCGATCCGAAAGGGGTGCTCGTCTACCTCAGCCGGGGCGTTGCCTACTCTGCCAACAAAAACCATGACAAGGCTGTTGCCGATTTCACCGAGGCGATCCGGCTCGAGCCCAAATTCGGCTATGCCTTCTTTAGCCGGGGCAATGCATACGTAGGCAAGAAAGACTATGCCAAGGCCCTTGCCGACTTCGACCAAGCCGTCCAAATGGATCCCAAATTCGCCGATGGGCACAACGCTCTCGCCTGGCTCCTGGCTACTTGCCCGAGGGCAGAGTACCGAAATGGCAAGAAGGCCATGGAGTGTGCAAAAAAGGCATGCGAACTTGCAAAATGGAACGAAGCCAATGCGCTAGATACACTCGCGGCAGCATATGCCGAGAGCGGTAGGTTTGATGAAGCGGTAAAATGGCAGAAAAAAGCACTTGAAGACCGAGAGTACGAGAAGCAAAGAGGCAAAGAGAGCCGCGAGCGTCTCAAGCTCTACGAGCAGCGCAAGCCGTATCGAGAAGAATGAACTCGCGCGCAAATATTGGTCTGGCTTGGCGGCTGCAAGAATCCACGGCACACGGCGTTCGCGCTTGAACTGCTCCCTCCTCAACCCCTTCACGCGTTCGGCCGCTCGAACGCGCCCTTGCGGCTGATGATTTTCTGGCGGATCGCTTTGAGCACGTCTGGCTTGGATTTGAACTTCTGCGAGTAGCCCATTTGGCGGGCCAGCTCGTCGAGCCGGGGCTTCGAGGCGTTCGATTCCTCCAGCGTGCGGACGGTGGCTTCGATCTGTTCCAGGGTGACGGTGGGGTCGATCGCGTTGGCGTACACGTCGAGGATGTCCTGGCAGGTCTGCTCGATGGCGGCGGGGTCGGCTTTGCCTTTCTTTGCTGGGGACGACTTTGCCTTTGGGGCGAGGGCGCCCCGCGAATACGCCTCGGCCTGGACCAGAAAATCAGCGAACGCCTTGTAGGTCAGGTTTCCAACCTGACCGGACAGATTGGAAATCTGTCCTACGCAGACAGCGGCCGCGGAGGCGCGGAGCAATCTACCCAGGTCCAACAGGAGCAACTGCAGTTCGGCAACAGTCACCTGGCAACCTCGGCCTGGGGACATGCCCACGCAGAGCGATGGCGTCGCCCTCGCAATCTCGTTGTCAGTATCCCAGAGTAAAGGCACCGGCCTCACCGTCATACAGCAACAGACAGCGTTCCAGCACATCCCGACCGATTAGCGCTTCATAACCCAAGTGCGGCGCGAGCTGCATGTCGATGACAGGGATGGCCGGGATCACGAGATTAGCTCGGCGATTGCCTGATGGGTGGCTAATGGTCAAACTCACCTCATACTGAGGTGCAAACGTGTGAGCAGTGCCTGCGGCGGTGCCAACGAGTGCGAAGGTTGGATAGGGAAGATCTAGCGGCTGTAGATGACGAACGTCGATGAACGTGCCGTCTGCCCCTGTATCGACCAAGGCGTGCAAGGGAATCAACGCAGGCACGGGTTGGTGGGCAGCACGAAGGGCCCGCTCGCGGGTGGCGCTGATACCTACGGAGAAACCTGCAATCGGCCCGCCTGGTTGAATGGCGAGGGTTATATGGGGCATTCGGAACCAAGCCTGCTGGGAAGCGGGTAAACTGTCTCGGTTTCTTCAATCCTCTTCACAAGGAACGGTTGCAAGCCAAAGCGCTCGTAGCCAATCTCCAAGGCGTCCTCGTAGGTTTGCACAGGCCCGACGATTTCCTGACCGCGGATCGCGACAAACCTTCCCTCATAGGCGAGCAACTTGGGAAGTTCTTTGCTGTAAGTCTGCAGCTCTCGGTCATATCCCGAAAATCCCTGGCTAACGGGGCTCTCGTCGTTGAGTTCGCCGCGTTCGGCGGCTTGGCGGAGGATCTGGAAGTCGTAATGCATTACGTTTTCAATGCCGGCCGCATTGGCGCAGCGAGCGGCGCTGTCTGCAAATGAATACGCATCGAAGGCGAAATCGCTGGCGGTCTCATCATCCTGACGAGTCGCTGCGTCAGCGGCTCTAGCACACGCCGCAACAGCGTTGCCGACGTTATAAGCGACGATGTTGGCTGCGGGAACCGGCTTGGGAGAAGAACCGGGTGGGCACATCTGAGCTAGGCCGATCAGCGCCGAAGCGTATCTATGGGCTTCATTGGCTGCGTCCGCAAGACTGTCTGTTGGTAGATCCTTTGCGCCCACCCGCTCGGCAAGCACCAGAGCCCGTTCGAAGACATCAAAGACCTGTTGTTCGAGTGTAGGCATGAAAATGCGAAGGAGGTTCTGCACTCGGCGTCCGCACTTTGCCGCAAAAGCGACACGCGCGAATCGAGGTAGCGCACGCAGATCCCCTCTACTGAGCTGAAGTGATGGAGTCACTCCAAGGCCCTCCTTCCAGGGTGGCGTGGGGCGTCGGTTGCATTATATCGTTGTGCAAGGAACTGTGAAACCTTGGCTGTGGGCTCGCTGTTGAACTGCCCCCTCGTGAGCCCCCTCACGCATTCGGCCGCTCATATGCCCCCTTGCGGCTGCTGATTTTCTGGCGGATCGCTTTGAGCACGTCCGGTTTGGATCGGAACTTCTGCGAGTAGCCCATCTGCCGGGCCAGTTCGTCGAGCCGTGGCTTCGAGGCGTTCGATTCCTCCAGCGTGCGGACGGTGGAGTCGATCTGTTCCAAGGTGACGGTGGGGTCGATCGCCTTGGCATACACATCCAGAATGTCTTTGCAGGCCTGCTCGATGGCGGCGGGGTCGGCTTTGCCTTTCTTTGCTGGGGACGACTTTGCCTTCGGGGCCAGGGTGCCCCGCGAATACGCCTGGAGGTTTGCCGCCAGAACGCCGTAGGCGTTCAAGCACAAACTCCAGGGTCGCGGTAGCGCACCCTGGGATAAAGGCGATGCCGATAGGCGCCTACTCCCAAGGAGTTGCAGCGCCGGCCGACGTGCTGGCCGCCACAGCGCCTTCAGCCTAGTGCGTCCTCAAGTCTTGATTTTGGGGAAAGGGCATGGATTCAGAATGATTGGGATTGTGAACATGCGTACACATGACATATTTCAGGTGGCACTGCCATTGGGCCAAGCTCCGAGTCACGATGTAATCCTTTGTATAATAAGCACTTGCAGAATGATCTCTCTTCTCAGACAAGTCGTCTGCCTACCCCCCTTTTACATGACATAACATGACATTGCACGTTTCCGCCAGTTGCTGTGCATTTCTCCGTGGCCTCGTGCTCGGGTCCCAAGAGTTAGCCTTGAAGAGGTATTAGACGGACCACTTCTACTCTCGATCAAGGATGCTCGGCAGATTTTCGGCATGGCGTTACGAGGTTAGCAGAGCCACAGCCAACTCATCTCAATACCGAACCTCCAGCCCCACATTCAGACCCTGAGCAAACGCGTCGGTGTGCACGAACAGCGGCGCCGGCAATCCAGGTCCGACGAGCGGACCATGCAGCGGGAGTTGCGTGACGTTGAGATGGTTATCCATCTGATCTCCCGGGCAGAGCACCTTATTCCAATAAAGGCAACTGTATCCCAGCGAGAGACCGACCTTCTGCGTGAGCGCGTAATGAAGGGTGAACGCCATTTCCGGCACCAAAGTGAGCCGGTCGGCCGATTGCTTGCCGGTGTTGCTCGGCAGAACCAGAACCGGCCCCGGCAGAAGTTGGGGCAACACGGGCGCCCCGGCGGACAACGGTTGACCAGAGACCTCGCTCACCTGATGCGTATCGCCCAGGGCCAGCTTCGTATCCATTTCCAGCGACCATTTGTCGCGGGACAGGCCCAGGGTTGATCCAAGCTGCGCACCGTAGAACTGGTTCCGCGTCTCGAAGTGGTCAGAGCCAATCGCAAAAACCGACGGATTGCTCACCAGGTTCTGCTCGTTCGTGGCCGTGACCTGGTCTTCCAGGTTTAGATAGCGGAAGCCGCCAACGAGGGCGGCGCTGAGGAGATAGCCGCTTCTCGTGGTGCAGAAGTGGGCGGCGAGGTCGGATTCCACTCCCCAAAGCCGGCTTCGGCCCACTGCAATCGAATGGCCATCGACCACGCCCGGAATGGTGAACGGCAGGGCCTGGTTCACATTGGCCGAATCTTGGAAAGGTATGTAGGCCGCAGGACTGCCGTTATGCGATTGAAACGATTGGCTGGCTGCATCCTGCTCGAGCAAAAACCCATCCGTCTCCCAGGAAAGGAATTGGTCATCCGTAAGCCAGATGCCGACAGACGGCCGAATGCCGGGGGCGCCGCCAAACTCGAATTTGTGCTCGCCCATCACCAATTCCGTATGCAGCGGGCCCAGCGCGCCTGGAACGGCATCGTCAGGGCTGCCCATCGTGAGGGTAGGCGGTTTCAGGCAAACAGGCTTTAGCCACCACATGAGGTAATCGACCTTTGCCCACAGCCGATAGGTGCTGGGGGACGGCTCCTCAACCGCTACTTGAGGCGGAGAAGCAAAAAACGGAGTACTCAAGTCGGTAGTTAACTCGTTGGCGTTGCCGGGGGAAGTTGGGGGAATTGGGCGTGGATTCGCAGGCTGGTCCGGCGACTGGGCCACGGCAAGCCGCCCACCAAGGCAGATTAACATGCTGGCGAGGACGATTTGGTTTTTCATTCGACAACCATTGCTTGATGAAAACGGGCGTTCTCTTAACCTAATCATCGGAAAAATGGGTAGGGACTGTGGATAAAAAGCAATTTGCCGGGAAGTGGGAAGAAGGCGCCAAGGATGAACTCCAATGAGGTCGCATAAGCCAATTCTTGTCTGCGTTCACCACTGTTCGCCGGGTGATATGCCCAAGGCTTTTGCGTGGGCATGCAACCGGCAGCGAAGTATCAGGAACTCACGATCCCAGCCAGCCATTCGATATTCAATCGCAGTGGCCGGGCACCCAGCCGTGCATAATCCTCGGCGCTGGACGACTACCAATCTCTTGGGCCTTTTCGCAAAGTCCGCGCCGAACCGGGTCACGGCACCCACCGCCGCCCTTCACCTTCGCAATCCATTTCGAAGATGTTACGTCTGATAGCGGGGTGGTCTTGTTCAAGGCAAGGGAGTATTAGCCATGTCTCGCTCGGCTCGGACAGTTCTCACCTGGAGCAGTTTCTCGGCGGCTTCGGCACTGCTCCTCTTGAGCTGGGCCGGTCGCGCGCACGCGCTGGCAACGGAGCAGTTTGGCAACGCTCGCATCGAGAATGGCTTGGGGTTCAGCGCCCAACTGCTGGCGGCGGTCAACCAGTCGAATCGGGTGTATTGGTACGAGGTGAATGCCAACCCGTTTTTCTACTTTCGCGGCAACACCGATGCGCTCAACGACGCCCTGCGCAAGTTCGCGGCCATTCCCGCGGAACGAAGAGAGATAATCCTTATGGCAGGCCCGGGCGAGACCCGCAGTCTTGTGGAACAGAAACGCATTCCCTACGACTGGTGCTTGCACGTTCCCGGTGGATTCCACTTCACCCAGGACGCAGAGATCGGTGACACGCGGGCGACGCTGACCATCTACATCAACGCCGTCTCCCGGCCTCTGCCAGCGGATCCGAGACAAATCAAGCAATGGCTGGCCGATTTGGACAACAGCGAATTCCGCGTACGCGATCATGCGGCCCGCGAATTGTCGAAGCTGGGCAACACAGCCGGGCCGGCGCTCCGGCAGGCGCTAAAAGGCGACCCGTCCCCCGAGGTGCGGCGCCGGCTCGAAGCGTTGTTGACGCAGCTGCCCGGCATCGATCTTGCCCAGGTGGACAGACCGGCCGGCGTCCCCTTCATCGAGAGCAAAGACCTTGTGGAGCGCTATCGGAAAGCCTTCACGAGCTCCGATGGCATGGTGCGTGGCTATGCCATCTCGGGAATGGCCCGTGCCGACGAGGATGCCAATGACCTCGATCCGGAATTGTTCGCTCTCCTCAAAAGCGAGAAACACGAATACACGCGCCGGTGCCTTGCTTCCGAGCTGGCGCACCTGGGCGCCAAAGCCAAGGGCGCCCTTCCTGCACTTCAAGAATACGTGAATGATCCGGATCAGAACGTCCGGAATGCTTTTCAACAAGCGGTCAAGCTGATCGAGAATTCCCCAGCGCTAGCGGAGAATCCCGAAGAACTTCGCGACCGCGCCGCGATTCGAGAGCAAATCCACGCCTTCTGCAAAGCCAAACTGGACTCGGCACAATCAAAATGAAGATGGACTGCATGATCTGTGCGCCGACTCCTGCCGGGGGGAGGCTTCCTAAGCACAATCTTATCGAGGCTTACCGGGGCACCATGGGGAAAAGGGATAAGGTTATGGGCGCTTCGGAGGGACCCGGCCCCTGGCGGGGCTCGGCTCGCCAAATGTGCGCTCCTCGCGACTTGACAAACCGGCCAGTTTACTCTACAAGACAAAGTACTCTATAGCACAAGGAGTAACTGCCCGTGACGATCTTCGATCTTCTGTTCATCATCGCATTCTTGACCGCGGTCGTTCTGCTTGTCCTGAGCGCCATCGCGGCCATCCGCAAGCGTCGCGCCCGGGCCGTCGCCCTCTTGCGGAATTTCGGCATCTTCGTTGCTGTTTATTTCGGTATCGTCATTCTTGTTTCGGTTCTGTCCCCGCGCCGGGTGTTGCACGTGGGGGACGACCAGTGCTCGGACGACTGGTGCATCGCGGTTGCCGATGTGCAGCGGGAGCCGAGCGACGCCGGCGTCACCTATGTAGTCATTTTCCGCGTCTCGAGCCGGGCACGCGGGCGTCCGCAGCGCGAGGGCGGCGTGCAGGTTTATGTGATGGACGACCGCGGCCGTTGTTACGACCCCGTGCCCGACACCGCCGCCAGCCCGTTCGACGTGCTTCTCCAGCCGCGGGAAAGCGTACAGATCAGGCGGGCTTTCGAGTTGCCGGCCGACGCTCAGGCTCCGGTGCTCGTCGTCTCCCATGGCGGCGGTTTCCCCGGCTGTTGCATCATCGGCGACTCGGAAAGCCTTTTCCACAAACGGACGGTCGTCCAACTCGATTAGCGGCATGCTCCCTAGCGGGCGTCGCCCTGTCCCAAGCCGCGGCTAAGCCAGGAGACTTGCGCCGAGGGCGATCTCATCCGCGGTCTATTTCAGCCTCGGGCAAATCGCGGCTAACGAACACCAGGCCAGCAATTGCAAGCAGAATCGCAGCGGTCAGATATACGACGGCCGCACAGGAAATGGCGTTGCCGAGACCATAGCGGTCTGCAAGGTAGCCGATCACCACCGGAGCGGGAGCGCCCCCCAACAGCCAACCCACCATGTTCATCCAACCAGCGATCGTGCCCCGCGATTCGGGACGAACCACATCGAAGACGGAAGCGAAAATGTTGGCGTCATAGATTCCCTTGAACAACCCCCATGCGGTGAGGGCCAAAAGACACCACGTTAGTGAATCTGTTTGCCCGCAAATCACGACGAAGGGACAAACACCGAGAACCCCAATGGCCTGGACGAGGATTCGTCCTCCCGCCCTTTTTCTTCTCAGCAGGTCGGCAAACCAACCTCCCAAAGGAGCGCCCAACATGCTCGCCAGTTGCGGGAAAAGAGCACCGTTCAGCCCGGCCAGTGTCAGGCTGAGATGAAATTTGTCATAGAGGAATTTCGGCATCCAAGTGAGCAACACCAATGCCCCAAAATTTGCGGCCATGAAGGCAGCCAGCAAGAAGAGAACTGTTGGGGTCGTGCGGACGATTCGGACAACCTCCTCGATTGAATTGAGCATTGTCCGTGCGGCGATCCGCGGCAAGCTTGGAGCTGGGTTCTGGTTTCCCGATGTGTCGTGGACCAATGCATTCGCAGGCACCGAACTTTCTTGGCCAGGCAAATCGGCAGCGCCGCGCCGAGGCTCGATCAGAAGACGGCTCAAGAGGAGGCCGAGGCAAACTCCCAAGCTCCCAAAGACGACGAACGACCACTGCCACCCGAAATGCTGGCCAATCAACGCACCAAAGAAACTACCTGCAATAGTTCCGACGTACACACTCGTTTGGTGGAACCCGAGGGCTCTGGACCGAGTGCTCTTGCCGTGATAATCGCTGATCAAGGAGACGGAAGCCGGATAGTAAACGGTCTCTCCCAGCCCCTCGGCAGCTCGAAAGAAGACCAAATGGTAGAACTTGCGGGAGAGGGCGGTAGCCATGCAGATAAGGCTCCAGGCCTGCAGTCCGAACAGGATGGCGGTTTTGCGGCGGACGCGGTCGACGATTCCGCCAGCAAACGGCGAGCACAGTCCATAGACCCACGCAAAGGAAGAGCCAAGCCAACCCAAATCTGCGTTGGTGAGATGCATCTCCTTTTCTAGCAGCGGCAAAACCGAAAAGATCGCCTGCCGGTCGGCGTAGTTGAAAAAGGAGATGCACCAGAGCATGCCGACTACATACCACTTGTAGGTGGGGCCGAAGCCGACCTGTCTATCTGCATCCTGGGACGACGGCTCTTTGCCCGGGTCGGCTGCAGAAGTTTCCATGGATATGGTTCACCGCCGGGCTTGCAGGAGGGATTGAAAATAGCTGCGTGGGAAGGAACGTCCGCATGCGCACATTCGCAGCATTATGGGCAAGTTGCTGGCGGCGGGCAAGGAAACTCGACGGAGTCGATGAAATTGGGAACAGCCCTGGGGCCATTCAGCGGCGGGTCGCATTGCTCTTGGGAGGTTTTTTCTTTGCCTTCAGATGCGACAGGCTGACGCGAAAACTGGTGCCGCACTTGGGGCAGCTCGTGAAACATCCCATGTAGTCATCAGGCACCCTGCCCTTTTGACCGCAGCCAGGACAGATAAGCGAGATGGCCATGCATGCTCCACGCTGAGGAAAACCGGCTTCAGGAACTTCACAACTCTATGTCACGATGCGCCTGCGTGCGCTTGGGGCTGACTTGGGCGGGGCGGGGACGACGGAGCGGGGTACGCGCGCATCCCGTATGGAACCGGCGCGATTTCCTAGCCGTGTCCTGTGTGGTTCAAGGGATCTTGAACGAATGGCCTACACTTCGTCCGCCGCGACCAGGAAGAGACGTTCGGGAGCCCGTGCATCGTCCAGGGTGAAACGGAAGGAACGCAGCCGCCCTTGGTCCCGCATGTGCAATTCAAACCGAAAGTAAAGGTCGTGATGATTTGGGTCGCGTTGATGCCTGTATCTGTCCGCGTGCTCTTCCAGTTCCGACCGAACATTGGTGAGCAGCCTGACAAGGGCCTGCCGGCTTAAGCCGAAGGAGCCGATGGTTCGGCTCATCTCTGGCGAGACGATGAGTTGGTAGCGCACGCGGTCACTCCTTGACTAAAGGACCGCCGCTTTCCAGGCGAGCAAGTATATCAGAAATTGTCTCGCCTTCGCTCCGGTCATAAGCCCCGCGGGACCGCTGGAGCATTTCCTCACTGACCGCAGGGCGTGGGCGCTTTAGATGGTCAAGCGTCTCACGAATTGCCGCTGACAGTTGCTTGGCTGTGTGGAGGCCGGGATCCAACCGAGCAGCCTCAGATGGCGGCACCCACTCCGGGTGTTTCTCCCGCGTCGCTGCGATAGTGTCTCGCGTGCTCGTCAGGATATCCACCACGAGAACGGCAAAGAAGTCGATGACTTGCATCCGCCGAAGGTAGCCGCCGCTCTCCCAAACCTGGCCGTCCTCCGTGAGCAATGACCAGAGCAGTGGCAGTCCGTCTGACATCTGCACGGCCTTAACTACCAGTATCTTGAGGGAGCGAGCGCCCTCAGTGGTCAAAGGGTCTTCCTTGAATTCGCAGGCAATGTCACGCAGCGAAATGGCAGCGCTTACCTCAGCGGGGAGCGTCGAAGTCTCCGTCATGGTTTTCTCCAGGTTTTGAAACATCGCCGATTTCATTGTACCTTTTGGCCCCGCGGAGTGCTAACCTGGCCCAAATCGTTGCTTCTTCTGGGCTGCCTGCGTTTTCTTGTTTGCCTCCCTGCCATATGCTCTCGCGGGCCTCGAGACTCGTTGCGGGAGGCGACGGAGGAGATGGTGAATCTGCGAGAACTCATATCGGCGCAAGTTGGCAAGGGGATCGAGATAAGGCAAGACGACGGCTGCCAGGCAGGCGACAGGGAAAGCACAAATACCTCTGGCTGGACGTTTTCTCCATCCCGAGGCCTCCACGGTACCGGGGCCGCGCTTGTGGGTACGAGGGATAGTTTTAAGGACTAGCGTTGAGGGTATGCGCGCATCCGCCAGGCGGCGTGTCCTGTATCGTTCGAAGGATGGTGAAAATGGGCACTGAGGGTTTCGAACCCCCGACCCCCTCGGTGTAAGCGAGGTGCTCTAGCCACTGAGCTAAGTGCCCCAAAAACAAAGCGCCTCGGGGACCGAGGCGCTTCGGGTCTTGTCTTTGCTTACTCCGTGGCAAGGAGTCGAATTACATCGAGAACGAGCTGCCGCAGCCACACGTGCTCTTGGCATTCGGGTTGCTGATGCTGAAGCCGCGGCGATTGAGGTCGTCGTGGAAGTCGACGGTCACGTTGTCCAGGTACATCAGACTTCGCTTGTCCACGACCACCGGAATCCCGTGGAACTCGAACGTTTCATCGAGCTTTTCGTTGATGAGCGGGTCGAGATCCAGCTTGTGTTGGAAGCCGCTGCAGCCGCCGCCGACCACGCGCATGCGCAGGTAAACCTTCTCGGGCAGCTCGCCATTGGTCCGCTGCTCTTCGAGAATACGCTTGACTTCGCCGGCTGCCTTTTCAGTTACCACAATACCCATTAATCGCCCTTTCCCATTCAGTGGACCAGACGCTACGCTTGCCCTGCCCGGGTGCCCCAGGCAATCATTCAACTCAAGTATTATATCGTACCGACCTCGGTTGGGGCTAGACTTTCAGTGGCGATCCCAATCTTCTTCCCAAAGCGAATTTGGTAACCAGGAAACCTACTTTGGAATGTTCAGGTCGGCTGAGTGGGCAGGGTGAGAAAGTGCGGACTGTCTGTCCAGCTCCCACATGGGGTTCAGGGCGCGGAGGTGATTGACCGCTCGAACGACCTCAGCGACGACATAATCGACCTCTAGGGAGGTGTTAAACCTTCCCAGGCCGAAACGGATGCTGCCGTGGGCCAGATCGTCGCCGACGCCCAGGGCCTTGAGGACGTAGCTTGGCTCCAGGTTGGCGGAGGTGCATGCCGATCCCGAACTTACGGCAATATCCTTGAGGGCCATCAGGAGTGCTTCCCCTTCGACATGCGCGAAACTGAGGTTCAGGTTGCCCGTGAGCCGTTCCGTGGGGTGGCCGTTGAGGAAGACTTGATCGAGCTGACTGACGATCCCGCGCTGCAGCCGATGACGTAGCTCCAGAAGGCGCTGCGCCTCCCCGGCCATCTCGTGCTGACAGATCGCGCAGGCTTTACCGAAGCCGACCACGCCGGGGACGGGGAGGGTCCCGCTCCGTAGCCCGCGTTCATGGCCGCCGCCGTCGAGAAGCGGTTCGGGGCGGACGCGCGGATTACGGCTGCGAACGTAGAGCGCGCCGACTCCCTTGGGTCCATAAATCTTGTGGGCAGTCAAGCTCAGCAGATCGACTCCCAGGTCTTCCACGTCGACCGGGATCTTGCCGACCGCCTGAACGGCATCGCTATGTAAGAAGACGCCCCGCTCCTTGCATACCTTGCCGATTTCCCTGATGGGCTGGAGCGTGCCGATTTCGTTGTTGGCGGCCATGACGCTGACAAGGATGGTCTTGTCCTGAAGGGCGGCGGCAACCTGGTCTGCCGAGACTCGGCCATACTTGTCAACGGGCAGGAACGTGACGCCGAAGCCTTCGCGTTCCAGCCGCCGGCAGGAATCGAGGACCGCGCGGTGCTCGGTGGCGACTGTAATGATGTGGTCGCCCTTGTGGCGATACATGGCGGCGACGCCCTTGAGAGCGAGATTATCGCTCTCGGTGGCGCCGCTCGTGAAGACAATCTCCTTGGGGCTTGCACCAATCAGGGCGGCCACCTGCGCGCGTGCCTCTTCGACGGCACTCTCCGCTTTCCGGCCGAAGACGTGCGTCCGGCTAGCAGCGTTGCCGTAATGCTCGGTGAAATAGGGCAACATCGCTTCGACGACGCGCGGATCGGTTCGCGTCGTGGCGTTGTTGTCCATGTAGATTGGCAAGTTGACCATAGCTCCGGCCTCCTTCCCTATTGTACGCGTCATCATGCAGTGGTGAGGCGGCGCTGGGAGACCGGTCGGGGGTGAGGGTTTTAGACGATTGCAAGTTTGCTGAACCCCCTCACCCCAACCCCTCTCCCCCGAGTACGGGGGCGAGGGGCTCATTCTCTTCTCTCCCCTGAAGTGGGGGCGTGGGTCATATCGGAGGACTGCGCTTGCTAGAGACTCATCCCCTGGAACTTGGCCACCCGTTCCAGCTCTTCCAGCAATTCCCCGGCAGTGGCGAAGCGATCGTCGGGGCGCTTGGCGAGCATTTTTGTCACCGTCCCTTCGAACATATCGGGGATGGAGAGCTGGTACTTCTTCGGCTTGACCGGATCTTCCTGGCGGATTTTCAAGATGGTTTCAGGGAGAGAGTCGCCCTCGAAAGGCGGCCTGCCCGTTAAAAGTGCATAGAGCGTCGCGCCCAGGCTGTAGATATCGGCACGGCCGTCGACGACGGCGCTGCCGCCGCGCGTGCGTTCTGGCGACATGTAAGCGACATCGCCGACCAGCTCGCCGGGGCGCGTGATTTGCTCGACCATGGTGCCTTCGAGGGCCTTGGCCAGCATCAGGTCGCCCAGCTTGGTCATTTTGTCGCTGCTGCGGACGAGGATATTGTCCGGCTTGATGTTGCGGTGGATGATCTGTTGCTGCTCGGCGAACAGCAGGGCGCGGGCGATGTGGACCGCGACGCGCAGCGCGGGCCGCCAATCGAGCATACCGGCGGTGCCGATGCGCTGGATCACCTGCTTGAGGCTCTCGCCGTCCACGAATTCCATGGCAATCCAGCAGTAGCCGCCGCTTTTGCCCGCTCCGTAGAGCGTGATCAGATTGGCGTGGCGCAGAGGCAGCATCGTCTTCATGGCGCGAATGAAGCGCTGCATTTCTTCATCGTTGCGCGAGAACTCGGGCCAGAGCACTTTGAGGGCGGTCGCGCGATCCTCCTTGGTGTCATGGGCCTTGAAGACCATGCCGGACTGTCCCCTAGCGAGGGTCGAATCAATGCGGTAGTGGGAGAGGCTTTGGCCGACCAGCTCGCCAAGCTGCTCCGCTCTCTCGGCCATTGGTTTGGGCGTGGGGCTTTCGACGACGACCGTGCTGGCCTCGGGGCTGCCTTCCAGGTTGACGCGCAACTGCGTGCTGCCGATCTGGATGACGTCTCCTGGTTTCAGCTCCTGCTGGCTGACGCGTTTGCCGTTGACGAGCGTACCGCTGGTGCTGCCGGAGTCGAGGAGCATGATCTTTCGGCCCTCGATGGTGACCTGGCAGTGGACGCGGGAGACCTGCGGGTCCTTGAGCCGGGTCTCGGTATTTTGGCCCCGGCCGACCGACAGGGATTTACCTTCCTGCAACGGGAAGACACGCCCCTGGTCGGGGCCCGCGATGACCAGCAGTTGCCCAAGCATGACTGACCTCTCTAATGAACAGGCCGACGCAGCTTTTTGCACAACGATCCATGAGCGGCCGGATTGCATCCTGAGACAAGGAGATAGGTTAGAGTTTGAGGGCAAAGTGAGTAGCTGTCAAGCGTGTTGCGCGCGAAGGTAGCGTTTCGCGCCGGCCCGGGAATAGTACGAAGATAAAAATAGACCGCGGCAGGACGCAGCCCGGGCGGAGTAGCGCGGAACGAATCTGCGCTCATCAGCCTGATCAGCGTTCAGCCGCGGCCTCGATTCGGCAATGGAAGCTGCCGGCCGGATTACCTGGTTCCGCCATTTGCAAAGTCGGGGCGGAAAATGATGTTGTCTTTCGCGTCACCCTTCAGCTCGCCAAGGGGGTCCTTGGGGCCGTCCGAGGCGCAGCCAACGATGAAGAACACGACGCAGAGTAGCACCAACAGACGCTTCATGATCCCAACTCCTTGGGCGCAGATCGAGCGGTTTCCATACCGCCCTCTTCATCTTAATCGGCAACGACCACGCTTCCCCTTGAATATGGGTGCATGCGTTCACGTGGCATCGGTCAGAATGGCAGCCGGCCAGGTCAGTTTGGATAGACTAAGTGAGCGTGCACGCCTCGGCCGCAATAGCGAAACATGCGGCGACCGCACCAGGACGCCATCGAGGGCGAATGATGAGCATTTATGAGTTCAACGTCACGACGATCGACGGCCAACCGCAGACGCTGGACGAGTACCGCGGTCGCGTGCTGCTGATTGTCAATGTCGCCAGCAAATGCGGGTTCACGCCTCAGTACGCCGGCCTCGAGGATCTCTACCGGCAGTTTCGAGACAAGGGGCTGACGATCCTTGGTTTCCCCTGCGACCAGTTTGGCCATCAGGAGCCTGGCGCTGAGGAGGAGATCAAGACGTTTTGCTCGCTCACCTACAACGTCAGCTTTCCGATGTTCGCCAAGATCGAAGTGAATGGTGTCAACGCCCATCCACTTTACAAGTTTTTGAAATCGGCAAAGAAGGGGCTGCTCGGCAGCGAACGGATCAAGTGGAACTTCACCAAATTCCTGGTGGATGCGGATGGGAATGTGGTCCGGCGCTTCGCCCCGATTACCAAGCCGAAACGACTTGAAAAAGCCGTCGCGGCGCTGCTGCATCAGCATGTGGGTTGATTAAGCATGAGCGAGTTCTACGACAGAATGGCAAGTCTTTACCATCTGATCTTTCAGGACTGGGACGACAGTATCGAGCGGCAGGCTGGACAGCTTACCAGCATCATCGAGGAGCGCTGGGGAACGGGATGCCGATCCATCCTCGACGTTTCGTGTGGGATCGGAACCCAAGCCATCGGCCTGGCCAAGCGTGGCGTCGCCGTCAGCGCCTCTGACGCGTCTGAGGGGGCAATCGCCAGGGCCAAGGCCGAGGCGCAACGCCGTGGCGTCGAGATCGACTTCTCGGTCTGTGACATGCGGGAGGCCTATGCTCACCATCGGCGGCAGTTCGACGTGGTGATCTCCTGCGATAATTCCATCACCCACCTTCTGAACGACAGCGACCTGTTGCTTGCCCTGCAGCAGATATATGACTGCACGCGCCCCGGTGGAGGCTGCCTGCTGACTGTTCGGGACTACGACCGCGAGGAGCGGGGGACAGGGTTGATTAAGCCCTACTGCGTTCGGGAAGAGGACGGGAAGCGCTACGTCATCTTTCAAGTCTGGGACTTCGTGGGCCAAATTTACGACATGGCGATGTATTTCGTGGCGGATGACCGATCCTCCGAGACGCTTGTTACCCATGTGATGCGGACGAAGTACAATGCAGTCGGCACCGACCATTTACTGACGTTGATGCGTAAAGCCGGTTTCACGAAGACCGAGCGTCTTGACGGGCGTTTCTACCAGCCCGTCCTCGTGGGCAATCGAGAGGCGTAAACAGCTCCGTTTTCATCGTACCTTTAGGATCGACGATGCAAAAACATCTAGCGTGCCTCGTGGCGTTGTTTCTAATCAGTGTCGACGTTTTCGCCGACGAACCGGCGTGGCGCTATGTCGCGGAGGTCGGTGCCGATTCGCCCATTCGTCCCGTCTTTCGTTTCGTCGCGCTGTCCAACACGAAACCCGATGACCTTGCTGAAGAGGTCCAATATCGCGGCAAGGAACAGAAATACGCCCAGATTCGCTATGGCAGCGACGATTCACGCCGGGTCGTCGTCGTGGTCGATGAAGTAAGCCGTGACGACTTCGACCTCTATGTTGATGCCAACCGCAATCGCGTCATCGAAGCGAAAGACAAGATCGCGGGCACCGGCAAGGACCGCACGGCCCCGCTTGATGTTGAAATTACGCGTGGCTTGCAAATCGTTCATGAACGACGCTTGGTGCAATGGCGGCTCGCGGCGACTCGGAAGACCATCAGCCTGGCCACCTTGGGCTATGTCGAAGGCGTCGTGTTCATCGCGGGTAAGAAATATTCCGTGCGGCGTGTCGATGGCAACGCGAACGGCTTCTTCGCCGACGCGGCCGACCGCTTGTGGATCGATCTCAACATGGATAAGCAATGGGACCCGATCACCGAACAGTTCCCGTTTGCCCCGGTAATAACCCTGAACAACCAGCGCTACGCCATTCGCGGTGATGCGATAGGATCGCGGCTAGCGATCGACCCGCTGACCAGCGAGGGGCGAATCCGGCTTCGGTTGGGCGAATTGGCGAAGGACGTGTCACTCCTGAAAATGGACGTGATGTTGACAGGCGAGGATGGCTCTGCGTTCGCGGTGAGCGCGCTCGAAACGCCCACGGTCGTGCCGGCGGGCCGGTACGCCCTGGGATCGGTTGCTCTTTCCGTGCAGCTCACGAGTGCCAACCAGCCGATCCACTTCGTTTTTTCGCGCGTCGGCGTCGATGCCGACACGCGCTGGCATGAACTCAAGAAGGACCAAGAGTTGATCCTCGATCCTGTCGGCAAGTTGCGTTTTGGTCTGGAAATCGAAAAGAGCCAGCGAATTCGCAAGCCGGGTGCAACAATCCGAGTGCAACCACAACTGTTCACGGCGGACGGCTTGCTTATCAATTCGTGCTCGATCGGTGACTCCGCGGATGTCTCAGGCTATGGCAACCACAAGCAGTGCACGGTGAAACTCAGCGACACCACGAACCAAGCCGTCGATGTACAATCGAGCGGATTCGCCTGAGGCACGTTTTGCGGGGTCTCCGTGAGAGTCCCGACGAACGCCCGTGGAAAACTGGAAGTCACGGGAGAATTTGACCCGGCGCCTTTTGGGCCGATGGTTCGCGCGAGCCAAATGGTGGAGGTACGGCCATGATCTGCAAGGAATGTTGGAGTTTGTTCACGGTGTGGTTGATGGCTGCGACCACACATGCGCAGGAAGATGGCGCCTTCGCGATCCGAGGTCGCGTGGTCGATGCGGCGGCGAAGCCCGTGGCCGGAGCGATGGTGCGGCTCGTCGCGCCGGGTTTTAGCGGATTTGACGTGGACAAAAGAACGGCGACCGACGCCGACGGACGATTTAGCATTGCAGCGCCCAAGAGCTGGATTCGCATGGATCACACGCAACGCCAAGAATTGGCGCTCCTTGCCGTGCAGGGAAATCAGGTCACGGTCGTGCAATTCATTCGAAGCTCGGCCCCGCCCAAGGCGGAGCTCGAACTGATGCTGTCCAACGTCGCCAGGTCCAAGATCGAGATATTAGCGCCGGACTTGCGACCCGTTGTCGGGGCCAAGGTCAAGATTGTGGGATTGATCAGCGATAGGATTCGCGTGGACCTCACGGCAGCGGAGGTGCAACAGTACGCGGGAATCGCCAAGAAAATCTCGATCGGCTATGTGATCGGCACCGGCACCGTTAACTTGCCGCCGGATCTCCAAATGGAACTCAGCCCAACGGACGCCACTGGCATTGCGACCGTGTCCAATGTTGCCGCGGCAAGGATCGCTGCGATCACAGTCCACGCGGACGAATTCGGCGAGCAGACGGTGGGACACTATTCACTCCAAGGAGGAGGAAATCCAGATTGGGCTAATCGGATCGTATTGAAAAAGACGGGCCGGCTCGTCGGTCAACTGTCCGGCCCCAGCGCCGAGGCCGTCGCACACCGCGAAGTGACGCTAACGACATTCGAGCAAGACAATGCGAGCGGCGTCTTCCATAGTAGTAGTGCGAAAATCGTTACGAACGGCCACGGTAGATTTGAGGTGCCCAAGATGGTTCCGGGTGCGGTGCGGTATGCGGTGAAGTTTGACTCAAGTCATCCGACTCGCCCGGACCAAGCCATGAACACGCCGCAACTGAAGGCAGGCGAAACACTGCATGTGAAGATTGACTTGAAGCCGGCGGTTCGCGTCGAAGGCCGGGTGTTGGAAGCCGGTTCCAAGAAACCAATCCCTGATGTCCAGGTGCGTGCGTTCCTTGGCATGGGCTTTGAGTCGACGACCAGTGACGCAGCGGGAAAGGTTGTCTTTTGGATGCCTCCGGGAGAAACGGCCTTTCACCCGGACATTCCGGAGGAATACTTGTCGCCACTCGCCCCGAGCGACTACCTGGATCCCGCCAAACAGCAACGAAGGATAACTGTTTTTAAGGTTCCGGAGGGCAAGAGCTTCGAAGCACCGCCGATTCTCTTACAGCGCGCAGCGACGTTGCGTGGTGTCGTCGTGGATGACCGGGGGCGGCCGTTGCCCGGCACGGGGATTTCGGGTATCTCGATGTCCTTTGATCGCCGAACGGGCCAGCCGAAACCGCGCGAAGTTACTACTCGAGCCAATGAACGTGGCGAGTTCACGATCGCGGCTATCGATCCGCGCGAACCGATGCGGCTGCGGGTGACGGCCAAAGAGAGTTCAAAGGTCATCACGATCGCGAAACCTGGCAGTGAGGCCGTGCGTATCGTTCTCGCAGCCAACGAGCGATTCTACATCTCCGGTAACGTGGCGGACGCTGAAGGAAAGCCGATCGCTGATGCGATCCTCGAGATTTGGCACCGCGATTGGCGGCCGGCGCCAAACGAAGCCGAGGCAAAAAAGCTGAGCCTCAAAGAACCAATTCGCGCCGACGCCCAGGGCCGATTCAAGACGCCAGCGCTTGCCCCCGATGGGCATTATCGATTCACCATCCGTGCGGCGGGCGCCAAGACCACCGAAACCGCGTGGCTCGACGCCACCCAACCCGAAGCCTGGAAGCCGCAGCGGCTTGTCGTCACACGTTTGGGCGGCTTGTCGGGCGTGGTACGCGATCGCGGCGGCAAGCCCGTTGCGGACGCGCAAGTCTCCCTGTTCACCAAGGACACTCGCACGGAGACGGCCGCCAACGGCCAGGGTGAATTCAAGCTGGAAACACCTGCCGGCAAGCCGTTCTGCGTAGTTGTGCGCCATGCGGATTTCCGCGTCAATGGATCGTACTACGACAAGAATCCGTCGACCCTCGACCAGACGATGATTCGCTTGACCGAACCGGCCGAGAAGCTCGCGCTGCGGCCCATCCTCGCCAAAGAAGAACGCGAAAAGATGTTGAAGCGACTCTTCGAGCCGTTCAAGCAGAAGCTCGTCAAATCGACAGACACGCAGGAAAAGGTGATGGCGCTCCAATCTTTGACCGGTGTCGCGCCGGACTTCGTCACCGAATTTTTGGAGAAGAATCCGCTTCAACCGGCGATGTACAACGAAATGTTATTGACGCAGGTGGCCATGAAGAGGGTGTCGCAGAAACTTGAGGAAGCCGAGGAATTGATTGGCCGCCTGAATCAAGGGGCGCAAAAGTCCATGGCGTATGGCCTCCTGGTCGATGCGTTGCCCGAGAAGGCGCGCGCGCGAAAGCTGGAGATCCTCGCCGAAGCGCTGGTGGGGGCAAGGGCCGAGAAGTCGCCGGAATTTCGCGCCGTAGCACTTGGGCAAGTCGCGAAACGCTTGTTTATGCTCGGCGAGAAGGACCGCGCCACGACCCTTTTGCGCGAGGGGGAGAAAATCGCGAACGGCCTGTCAACGAGTGCATTCGCGGGTTTTGCTCGCGCCTCTTTCGCGACTGACCTGGCGCTCATTGACCTGCCCGCGGCCCTCGCCTTGATGAAAGACCTGAACGACCGCAACGAATTTGCCCGCCACCATGGCAACACCGCGCATCGGATCGCCGGCACGCACCCGGCTGAAGCGGTAAAAGTTTTGGACTTGATTCCGCCACCACGCCAGAACGAGTTCAATCAGCGCGATCAATACGCCATTCGCGTATGCTATCGCATGGCCCAGGCGGATCTGCAGGCGGCGCTCAAGTTGGCGAGCAGCATCGTCGATCTGCCGAGCCGAGCTTACGCGCTGGGGGTGATCGCGCAAGGCGTGGCGAAAACAGATCCGAGGCAGGCATCGGACTTGCTGCGACGCGCGTTCGCGCTGCTCGAAGAAGATGCCGCGCGCCCCGATCCGCCGCAACTGACGAGCCCGCTGCTCGCGGGCTCCGTCGCTGCCGCACTGGTGCTGGTCGCCGAGCAAATCGATCTGACGTTGGTCCGCGAGTGTTTGTGGCGCTCCATCGCGCTGCAGAGGCCTCACACAGAGAACCCCCAGCAGTTCTGGCGCTACGCCACGGGGAACAACGCGCTCGCCATGGTGGCCTCGCGTTACGATGGGAAGCTGGCGGAGTATCTGTTGCCTGCGCGAACGGCTGGGTGGGTGTCCCGCGAATCACAACTCGCCGGTTTTCTTGCCAATCCGCAGCGGGCCGTCGAAACCGCCGAGAGAACGCCGAAAGCGAAAGATGATCACGAATTAGTGCAATTGTTAAGCTATCTGGCGACCGACGAAGACCGCGTTTCCCGGCTTATTCTTAACACGCTCGGGATGTGGCGGGTTGATGTCGAGGACATAGATTTTTAGCTTTGAAGCGAGCTTTTGGCATGCGGGCGTCGGTGCATCCGCACGCGCAATCGGCTGTCGGAATCGCCTGCGTACGACCTCAACTTCTTGATCCGGCTGCCTTTACCAAAGCTGGAAACTTTACGACAGAGTAGGCAGTATGGCTGAACCTCGGAAAAACTGGCACCGAACACCATCTTTGGTGGGCAATCGAGAGGCGTGAAGCACTCTTTGAGCGCGCAAGATTTCGCAACTCGAACGCTTCGTTCCTGATTGCCTCGATGCCGTGCGCTGTTCACGGCATTGATAGCCTTCGTGTGGCATTTATTCTTGGAGCGGCGCGAGTAGTGTCCCATGTTGAAGCAGCCGCTCGCGGCTGGTCCGCCAGATGTTTCCTACCAGCATTTGGACCGCATCGTGCTCGTCGAGTGCCAGGCCCGTCACGACGGCGAGCCAGAGGTTGATGGATGCGGTATCGGCTTCCCGCGGCGGCTGGACGGACCATAGCCGGGCCGTGTTGTCCTCGCTGCCGGTCAACACCGTCCTGCCATCGGGGCTGAAGGCCACGGCCCAAAGGGGCCCTTGCGTCAGTGGCGGCCCCAGGGGCTGGCCGGTCGCGACCGACCACAGCCGCGCCGTCGTGTCCCCACTCCCCGTCAACACCCTCTGGCTATCGGCGCTGAAGGCCACGGCCAGGACCGATGCTTGATGGAACAGGGGAGGCCCCAAAGGTTCAGCGGTCGCGGCCAACCATAGCCGGGCGGTGTTGTCGTCATTCCCCGTCAGTAACATTCGACCGTCGGGACTATAGGCCACGGAGCGGATCCCTCCTTGCCGGCTGAGGCCTTGGCTAGCCCGAAATCGGCCACCCAGGCGTTGCCCGATAGATCCAGTAGCAGATTCGCAGGCTTGATGTCGCGGTGCAGGATCCCTTGCGTTGCCGCGTAATGCAGGGCCTCGGCGACCTGGGCGCCAATACTCGCCACGGCCAGCCAATAATGTCGACCCGGTTCGGACAGAACCGACGCCGAGCCGGCGGCGGATGTCGGCGCGGCACAGTCCGCCTGCTGATCCAGTCGCGGTCTCGATGCGGTCTGGTCGGCGCTCCCCGTGCGTGTCGGGCCATCGGCCAGCGGGCGGACGGCGGGTCTGCCCGTCAAGAGCGACCGGGCCAAGCCGGCCGCCGAGTCGTCCCCATCGCTGGCCGTGGGTGGTGCCTGCGGCGTGGCTGTCTGGTGCGCTGCGGCGCCGTCGAGCCCACGCAACCGCCGGATTTGGGTCAACACCTGGTCCAGTCCAGGTCCCCGGATGAACTGCATCACGTAGTAGAGTAGTCCGCCGTGTTCGCCCACGCCGAAGACGGGCACTGTACGACAGCAACGCCGCAGCACCGATCCTTCGGCAGGCTTGCAGGCGCTGATGCGAGATGTAGTCCTTATCCCGTGGCACGTTGGTACGGCTAGGGATTTCTCCCATGGCAACTCATTCGCCGGCAAGACATTCAGTGATTGATCTCATGTTCCAAGTTTGGACGATGGCAACCATGCTGCAGAAGTGCTGTCTGCAACAGGAACAAAAGGCCATCAAGAGGTGCCCACGGTGGTGCCGAGAAGTGCCGAAATTGGTGCCGTTCCATCAGACACCCCGAAAGGTCCGATGGAGGGTAAGGTTACCTGACCCGTGCCGGAAGGAAACCTGCACTTCACAACAACCCTAACGATTGGCCAGCACAAGGAGTCGCGAAGAGTAGATCCAGGAAAGCTCAAGGCCGCAGCTATTAACCAGGACTTCCACTAACTATTGCCCCGGAGGCTTTAATGGCTGGCGCGATTGCTGCTGCCGCGGCTCCGCTTGCTCCTGCACTCATAATCTCCTCCGGATGCGACTCTTTAAAGAGCTGGAAAGATCTGGGCCCGCGATTCTCGATCACCTGCGCCACCATCCCCACCCGCGCAACAAAAATCCTGCCGATGCTACGCTCCAGGTGTCGCCCAGTCACCTGATGGTTTGCACGGCAGGACACAATTAGTCTAGCAAAGCACCTCGCGGACATGCAATGAAAATCAGCAGGCTTGCATGACACGGACCAATTGCCGCGGCCAAACTATCCTCCGAACGCGAATAGCTTACCATCGTCTCCCTCATCTTCGACAGCGCTATGCAAATAGACGCTCGTCGTCAGTAGGCTGGCGTGACCGGCAGCTGCCCGCAGCTCGGGTAGCGTGCGTCCCCCAGCAAATGCATGGCTGATGAACGTATGCCAACCATGGTGCATGGTCAGCGTTCGCAGCCGGGCTAAGCCGAGCACCTTGCACGCCGACAGAAACCGTCGCCGCAGTGCTGCTCTTTGAAGTGCCAGGCCCCGTCGATTGGCCTGCATAGAACAGACGAACGGGTCGCTGCCTCGAGCCGACGAGGCATAGAATGAGCCCCGGCTGAGCTTGGGAAGCCTGCGGATGGTCAGCCCGGATAGATGGTGCCCGCCTCCACGAAGCAAAGCGGATTGTGCCATCGGTCCTCGGCGTAGAACGAGCGCTCGCCCCAAGGCCGCACGGAGATCTTGCCTGCGGCCGCGCCATGCACTTCCTCCCGCGCGAGGCACCGCATCGCTTTGGCCCGCTCAAAGATCGCATCGAGATCGTTGACAACAAAGTAGAGCGCCTTGGCTGCCGGGTGGGGCTCGCTGGCCGATGACACATCGACCACCTGGAGCGTGACCGCGCCGCACGTGAAATAGCAACGCGACCCCGCTTGCATGCGGCCCACGAGCCCGAACAGATCTCCGTAGAATCTCGCGGCTTCCTCGAGATTGCCGACCTCGACATTGATGCGAAAGAGACTCGGCACGTCGGGGCGCTCGCGCGCGACGGCTTTCTTTTTCATGCCCGGCTTCGTCTTTTTCTCTCCCGCCATGTTGTCCTCCTTCGGGTAGTGGGGTCATATCGCGTGCTTTTGCATTTCCACCCCGCCCGCAGGATTTTCGGCTAGTGATACCGTTTAGTGAAACACTTCCGCAAGCGAGTCGAGCCGTTTCCAATCCGCGCCTTCCTCGAATGATCCAGGGCGCTCCAAGCGGTAGAACGTGGCAGCCGTCCCCTTTCGCCATTGGGCCAAAAGGATGGCTTTTGCGTTGTAGGCTATGCCGACAAGACGCAAGCGTGTGATCTCATCTGCTGAGGGGAACGGCGCGCTGCCGCCCTTAACCTGTATCAGGACTACCTCGAACAGATCGCCCCTCTTCAAGCCAGCCCGTCCAGGGCTGTGATCCTTTCGGATGGCCAGTAGGTCGATGATCCCCACGGACTCGCCACCTTGCGCGCCCACAAAGGTGACGAGTTGCCAGCGCGTTTTCGTAATCGTCTTGCGGATGCGCACCTTTGTCATGGTGACGGCCCAACGTGCGGTTTTCCTGGCTCTGCCCCACACTTTTCGCCAATCGGTCATGGGCTGTCCTATTGGAAAAAGGGTCGTGATTGCCGATAATAAGCCAAAGCAAGGGGGGATGGGGAGCGAATTTGGATTCCGCCCCGCCAGGCGTTGGAAGTCTGGCGAACGCTGGCCTATGCATGCCCGCTGCCCGTCCGTAGAACGGGAGCCACAACGTCGGTCGCATCTCTGCTGTGGCCACCCCCATCTCGGCGCACGAATGCCGTCCCCTTGTGTGAGCCAGGGTCGCATGCGCGACCCTGGCTTTTTCTCTTTATAAGCGCGGTGTTAGCCACTGACAAGCATGGTTCTGATCATAGGCCAGCAAAAAGCCGGCGGCCTTCTGATTTGTGGATCATGTTGTTGGCCTATATCTTGCAACTGTTGGCCTGGCTGTGTAGAATTAGGCCAACAAACAGATCTCGCGAGGAGCCAACAATGACCAGTGTCAACATCCATGAATCTGCTTTGGCAGAGATCCGGCAAGAACTTGCTGACCTCACAAAGAAGGAGACATCTATTGAGGAACGGAAGAAAATCCTGATGGCGGCCGAGCAGTATCATGCAGGGGAAACGGGACAAGTCAACGGGCATCTGAACGTCAAACAGGAAGATAAAAATCAGCAGAGCGATCTCTCCAAATCTTCCTGGCACGATGCGGTATTAACCGTTTTCACGAGAGTCGGGGAAAAACTGTCCTCTGCTGAGATCGCACGGCGCCTTGCCGCTCGCGGAAGAAAAGGCAAGCACAAGGATCTGAGGAAAATTGTGCATTCGGTGATAGACAGGGGCTGCGTGCCCAACGGTGAAATTATCAAATCACTCGAAGAGCGCAAAGCGATGTGGGAGTTTACAGAAAACGGATTAAAAGCGAGAGAAAAAGTCTGAAAGCGTTTCCGCCGATTGGTTTGCAAGATCCAGCCGGAGAACCGCAGCCACGAGTACCATTGGGCTCGTCCTTAAAATTGTCTTGACCCGAAAGGGGGAGGCTATGGGAGCTAGATAGGGCTGACCGAGCGACCCGCACCAAGTGCGACCGGGGGCGGAATCTTGTCAGGGACTGCCCCCGGTCAGCATCTCGGTAAAACAGCTTCAAGGATGACCTCCGGGCCACGGATGGCCCTTCCGCCATTCTTGGGAACGGTAGCCTAGTGGCAAGGCACGCGGCTTATACCCGTAGGTCTGAGCGGGCGTTGTCTTTCGCGAGGACTAGCCCCGCCCAGCGTGGGTTCGATCCCCACCCGTTCCGGTGTGGACCGTGCGCTCATCGTACCATATTTGTAGCACAAATTGGTAAGGCTACTTCGTTTTTTGCGCTAGGATCTTCCTGGCTAGGCCAATTAGTTCGGATCTTGCCCATGTCGAAGTTTCAAAGCTCTTCTGCTTCGCTGCCTCATCAAGCACCGCTCGCTCTACGTCCGTTAGGCGGATGCGGAGCACATTTCCCTTACGCTCAGTAGTCTCTTTTGGTTTTCTAGCCATAGCCACAGCATAGCCACAAGAAAACTACACGTCAAGTCATTTTGCCTATTGACGTGTGGCATTCTTGTGGCTACAATCTAAGTGTTGGCTGAGGTGGTCTTAGCCGACGAAAAACCCCGACGAATGCTGAAACACTCGTCGGGGCAGACAGATCCAGGCGGTTAGCCTAGATGCAGTCCAGACAACGGCATTCTAGCGAACCGCCGCAAGCGAAAAAGGCGGTTTGCCATGTTCTGCCCGAAATGCCAAAAGTCAGGCCGTCGTTGTGGCCAAAACCGGAATGGTTCCCAGCGCTATCACTGTAGCTCGTGCCGAGTAAGCTTCACGGATGAATCTACCCGCCAGGCCGACGGGCGCTGCTTGGAGCAAGATAAGACTATCCTGGTGCTTCGCCTTCTCTTGGAAGGCAACGGTGTGCGAGCGACCGAACGCTTGACGGGTGTCGAGAAGAAGACGATCCTGCGTTTGGTCCGATCCGTTGGCGAGCAATGCGACAAGTTCATGCGGACAGCGATTGTCGCTGTCGAGTGCGAATCAGTTCAATGCGATGAGGTTTGGTCTTTTGTGCTCTGC
>DATGZX010000440.1:0-2073 GCA_035296965.1 Gemmataceae bacterium | reverse complement strand
TCCAGAGGTTGCCGTACCGCTTCATGCGTTCTCCTCGCCTCGGGAGCGGAGCCAGCCGCCCACCAGCCGCCCGATCTCGTCGATGGACTTGGCGGCGAAGACGTAGCTCTCGACCTTCAGGCATTGCAAGTCTTTGGCCAGGCGCATCTGGAACCGTAGGATCTCCAGCGTGAGGTTGGCGTCTTCCAAGAGCCGCTGACGCTGCTTGGTGTACTTCGCACGGATCAGCGTCTCCAGCAGGTTGTAGAGGTTTCGCTCGATCCGCTCGCCCAGCACGAAGCGGTGGTTGCGGGGGAATTTGCTGGTGTGGTTGCAGGACCAGAGAATCAGGTCGTAAGTCTTGGTGATCACGATCAATTCCTGGTCTTTTTTCATTGACTTTTTCAAGGGCAATGATATAATTTAATGAAAATGTTGGTTTCCCTTGCAGTGTGCCCTCGGGGGCCCGATTCACCATGCCCGAAACCCAGTTTCCATCAGTGATTCAACGCATGATCGACCGCCAAATTGGCAGTGGCACCCGCTTTTTCGGTTCCGGCCCGGCTGCGCCGGGTAGCAGTTTTCGAAAACGCAATCGAATTGTCGCATGTTCATTTAATAATCAAAAGGCGGGAGTGGTAAAGAAGTAAAGTGAATCAGTGGTAAGTCCTGGAGGGGCGGAAACCGAAGTTAGTGCTACGGTTCGACGGGGCGAGCCAGTTACGGTCCGCCGAGCGGACGTCCGCCGGATGATCGCCGAACGCCCCGCCCCGCAGCAGACGAGGGTTTTTTTTCTTTATAGATAATAATATATTCATATCATCGGTTGTCGTATTGCCCTCTCCCTCCGGGTAACGGTGGTACTGCTCATGGCACCATTCATACACGTTTCCCAGCATGTCAAACAACCCCAGTTCGTTGGGCAGGAGTTGGCCGCACGGCCACGCTCGATCCTGGGAGTTCTGAAAATACCAGGCATACTTCCCGAGGAGTTCCACCGATCGGCCGTAATAGCGACTGGTAACTGCACCTGCCCGGCAGGCATACTCCCATTCCGCCTCCGTCGGAAGTCGGTAGCCGGGCTGTTTTAAGCCATCGGGAACGATCTTCATCCCCTCGGCAAATTCTCCCTCGTCGTTCGGCTGGTAGCAGGTCGCCAGGCCCTCCTGCTGGTTCAGCCAGTTGCAGTAGGCGGCAGCCTCGTACCAGGTCGTCCCATTCATCGGACCAGTCGGCTCAGGGCTATATCTGTCGATTTCGAGTCGTGCGATCTTCGGGTTCTCTTTCAGAAACCGCTGGTATTGCTCCACCGTCACCTCCTTGGTGGCGATGGCGAAACGTCGGTTGATCGGTTGGCGGTGCGGCGTCTCCACCGAGTTCCGATCGGGCTCACTGAGGGGCGATCCCATTGAGAACTCGACCGGCCCCTCGATCACCGCCAGGGTTTGGCCCTCGCTGTTCACGTACCAGCGGCGGTTGCCCCGGTCCTTGAGCTTCTTCAACTCCACATCGATCGCCGGCAGCTTCTCATCGTGCTTCCATCGCCGTAGCGTCCATTCCGCCGCCCCGTGAATCCCGGCGTCGGGGTCGTTGCGGTACATCTCCCGCAAGTGCTCCACGAGCGGCTCACGCTTGTCGGGCGAAAGCTCGTCAAGATTGTATCTACCCAGAGCCAGGATCAGCGCCCGGCGCTCCGAGGTCTCATGGTGGAAAAGAATCGCATCCATGCGGGATTTCCCATCCTTCGGGATCGAACCCGGATTCTGAGCGAGGCTCTCCAGCCTGGTCATCAGGGCCCTAGGCTCGACCGCCAGCGGCTTCAGCCAGTTCACGATGTAGCTCCGCACGCTGGGATCAGGGCTGTAACGCAACAACGTCCACACCTTCTCGCCTTGTTCCAACCGCATAAGGGCCACCGCCGCACGAGCTTGCCGCTGGGCCAACTGGTCCTGAGCGTCAGCCGTGGCATCGGGTGCCGGTTTCCGGGCCAACTCGGCTTCCAGGACCGGCACGGCACGCTCCTGGCGGGCCTTCAGCTTGTCGAACAGGACAGCGAAGGGCTTCTCTTCCGAATCCAGCAGCAGGTCGGCCAGG
>DATGZX010000439.1:0-38638 GCA_035296965.1 Gemmataceae bacterium | reverse complement strand
TCTCTCCCCGACTTGGCAGACAACTCGAAAAGTAGCATATAAGCAAGGCAGCAGACAGTATTGAAAGAAGGGGTGGACGGCACATTCAACTCGCTCCCAGCCGAATCTGCACCCAAACCGCAACGGAAAGGTACTGTCGGCGCGAATTCGTTTGCCATGTGCATTTTTATAGTCCAAAGTTGCGATGGAACAAACGAAGGCCTATTGTTTTCGGGCCATTCGCGAGAATGAGGCAACCAGTGTATCAACCGCCACTTACCGATGAGGAACTGCAAGCAATTCGGCAACGCTGCGAAGACGCAACCGCGGAGCCGCTTGCAACCATCGGCATGAGCAAGGGCAGGGTCGCGGTCTTCTTCACGAAGGGAAGAAAAGCGATTCTCTTGGCAAAGTATTATGGCCCCAACAAAGTTGCCGACGCGAAGTTTGCGTCTAGGGCGAGAATTGACGTCCTCCGCCTCGTGGCTGAGGTCGAACGGCTACGTGCCGAGTCCGAACAATTCCTTTCCGCCGCCGAATAGTGCAAGCCGACGTAGCCAGGGCTGTTTCCTTTTAATCTTCAAATCGAGATTGATTCACTCGACTTCAGATTCCGCCTGCAGGGCGGAAAACAGGATTCGCCCTCTTCATAGAAAGCCCAGACCATTTCTTCCTGCTCGCGTCCGCGCTGAACGCTTTGCATCGGTGTTGTCCCGGGGAGGTTGGCTGCCATGAAAATCAAGCGTGATATGCCATTTCACGAGTGTCTCAAGTCGAGCAAGCTGCTCAGCAAGGAACAACTCGCTGAAGCTTGCGCCGCCGTGGGGGAGGAAGAGCCCTACCTCTCGCGCCACCTTGTGCAGCAGGGCCTGTTGACGCGGTTTCAGGCTCGCCAGCTGCGCGAGGGATCCAATGGCTTCTTCATCGACAAATACGTTGTCGTCGACTACCTCGGCCGCGGCGGCAACAGCATCGTTTACAAGGCACGACACACCTTGCTGCCCAATCGCTTCGTTGCCCTGAAAACACTCGATGTCCGCAACCTGCACCATAGCGAAGACGCGCTCGCACGCTTTCGTACCGAGGTGGAGATCGTTTCCCGTCTCGATCACGCCAACGTGGTCCGTGCGTTTGACGTGATCCAGAAACGCTCGCAGCTTTACCTGGTTCTCGAGTTTGTCGATGGTTGCGACCTCGGCAAGCTAGTTGGCCAGCTCGGCCCATTGCCGATTGCGGAGGCAGTTGGCTACATCGTTCAGGCGGCGCATGGCCTCGGCTATGCGCACCGTTGTGGCATCGTGCATCGCGACGTGAAACCGGCCAACCTGTTGTTGGCACGTGACGGCATCGTCAAGCTCGCGGATCTTGGACTGGCTCGCGCATTGATTTCGGAGCCCGATCCGGAGTGCTCCGGCAAGGGAACCTGTCTGGGCACGCCCGAGTTCATGGCTCCCGAGCAAGCCGAGAATGCCGCGGCTGTGGACGCTCGCAGCGATATCTACAGCCTGGGCGCCACTCTGTACCATCTCCTGACCGGAGAGCTACCGGTGAAGGGCGGCAGCTACTTGCACAAGTTGCAACATTTGCTGACGGTGCCGGCCCGGCCGCTCGCCGAGGCCAGAGCAGATGTTCCTCCTGAACTGGCTGCCGCCGTGGACAGGATGCGTGCACGTAGTCCCGCCGACCGGCCGGCCAGTGCTGAGGAAGTCCTTACGTTATTGGATCCCTATGCCCGTGATACCAGGAAACAGGACCCCAAGCAGTGGGACGGCCGGCACAAGGCCGCCCTGATTCTCGAAGTCTTGCGCGGCCGCTGCAGCGTCGCCGAGGCTTGCGAACGAAATGGCCTGGAGGTGGCCGAATTCGAAAAGTGGCGGCAATGCTTCCTCGAAGGAGGCACGAAGGCATTGGACCCGCCCGCCGCAGCAGCAGCAGCAGCAGTTCCGGACGAGGCTTTTCGCGATCTCTACGCAAAGATTGGCGCCCAGGCGATGGAGTTGGAGATCCTGCGAAGCCGCGGGCGGATCTGAGCTGCTGATTCGAGCGAGCTATTTGCCCGCTTTCCGAGGGGGCTGTCGGCGTCGAGGGATATCCCAAAGGCGATACCCCCAGTCGGTTCCCTTTAGACGTGGGTTTTTGTCGAACCTACCGCCGTTATCCACCCCGTCTGGACCGACAGAGTAAACCATGACACCATCCGAAAACCGGCGCAGGCGCAGGGGTGCACCCTCAAACACGTCGACTGGCGCTTTCCCCAGATAAGTGGGTACCAATTCAGCCAATTTCTCGGGCCAGCGCCCCTGGGCTAGCCGGTAACGCTCGACGGCTAGCAGGGCGATAGCGCACCGGAACGAAACCTGGTCCAGAAGCCAGCTGTCGCTCACTTTCACCACGTCGGTACGCAGCGCGCGGGCAAGAAACGGCAGTTTTTTCGTGGTTGCCTCCAACTCCATGAACTGCGTTTTCTGTTCTTCCAAAGGCAGCTTGGCGATTTCCACGGCTCGCGTATACCAGCGCAGCAGCGCACCCCTTTGGTTCCTGATAGTGGCAGCCACTAAGGCGATCTCGGTCCCCTTGGCTGCCCGAAAGCCGCTGTTTTCGAGGAGGGAGGGAAGCTGCCCTGATTTGACTTCACCGTTCTGAATCGCTTGCATCAAGCCATCCATGATGGCGCGATCGCCGCGAAGGCCATTCAGGAACAATGGCTCTCTTTCTTCGTCTTCCAGGAGATGTTGAAGGGCAGCAAGGGACGGCTCCGATGGCTGCCCAAGGGCGAGGACTTGTTGGATTTTCTTGAGGGCGAGTTGGCGGGTGCCCATGCGCAGAAGCATCGAGACAAGTGTCGGTTCGTCACCGACAGAATCTTCGGCGCGAACAATTCCCCGGCACGCCAGGAGTGCACCTTCCATATCCTCCTCCTCGGCATGCAACGCTGCTTCGTATGCAAACAAGTCAGCGAACCTACGGGAATCCTGCGTGTGCACAAGAAGTGTCGAAATGTAGTCTTTGGCGTATTGAATTGGATAACGTCCGCGCGGGAAGTCGAGGATTTTGTGTGCCTCGGCGAGGGCAGGTGCTGCTCGTCTCAATTCATCACGCAAGATCTTCAGATGCCCCGGTTCGATTCGAACAGGGGGATCTCGATCCAAGAGAACCACGGGCAATGAGGCAAGTAACTCGTGGTTCAATTCTTTGTTCTCTGGAGCAGATGTAAACTCCCAGGCCGGCCAATGGGCAGGCATCAACTGCTTAGCCGCAATCAAAACCAGCCCTGAGTTTTCGTTGTCGGGAATGCTCCTACGGCTGGCTTCCAAATCGTTGATGCGCCAACCAGGATCTAGTCGATCGGCTTCCGCGAGCGCGCTCTGCAGTTGTTTCCCGGACAGTACCCAGAAATAGAGCGGACTCAGCAGCAGGCACAGTCCCAAAAACAGCAAGCTGCGGATCGAGTTTCTGCGCCGTCGCTGTCGGAGAGTCGTTTCCGGGGAAGTTGTCGATATGTTCGTCTCGCTCATCTCGACAGCCCCTGACAAGAGAGCAGTCAATCCATTACTGCACCAGCGGGCAGGAAAGAAATCTGGCCAATCCAGTTGGCTTGCTCACATTATGATGATATTCGGATTTGCAGCAATCCCGGCTCGGTCGTGAGATTCGCGTAAATATAGACTGACCCTGGGTGGAGGGAGCCGTGGACTTTCGCGAACGTGTGGCAGTCAAGGAAAAAGCGACACAGCTAGAGGTTTGTATGAGGGATATCCGCAGCCGGTCCGTCCTTGGTCAATTCGCGCGTGATCTTGGCTCAAACCAGGATATTACCGTCGATCAAGGTGCCCGTAGCGCATCCTCCGGTTTAACGTGGCATTTCTCCAGTGGACTCTCTAGACTCAGCCGAGTAGCCAGCGAGTGGTGCTTTTTCAGCAAATGGAGGCTGCGATGACGCGATCTGCTCTAATATGCATTCCAATCGCGATCTTGTTGGTACCTAGTCTTGTGGCATTGGGAGGATGCGCCGGCACAGAAAACGCAGCGGCAAACCCAATTACGGATGCCGAGCCGGCAGTAGTTCGGTCGGCCGAGTGCAGATGGGCTGCCAATCCAATCAAAATCGATGGTAAGCTCGACGATGCGGCGTGGCAGAAGGCCCAAATCCTCAAAGACTTTGCTGTTTACTGGCAAAGACGGCCGGCCAGAACCGCCACCAAGGCACGGCTTCTCTGGGACAATCAATATCTCTATTTTTCTGCCGAGATGCAAGACAGCGACCTGTACGCAGACGTCAAGGAGCATAACGGCATGATCTGGAGCAACGATGTCTTTGAGCTATTCTTCAAGCCCGCTCAAGATCAGTTGGCCTACTACGAGTTCCAGGTGAGTGCGGCGAATACGCAGCTGGAACTCTTCTTCCCTTCGCGCGGCAGCGGAGGCTATCACCGCTTCGCGCCGCTTACCAAGCTCGGCGTCGAATCGGCCGTACAGCTTCAGGGAACCTTGAATAACTGGCGAGACAAAGACATCGGCTGGACCGTGGAGGGTCGCATCCCTCTGACTGGGTTTGAGATTAGCGGCAGCAAGCCGCGGGCCGGGGCCAAGTGGCGCTTTGCCCTTTGTCGCTACGATTACTCGGCAGCCTTCGACCGGCCGGAACTCTCCTCTACCGCTCCCTTGACACAATCAGATTTTCACCGTTACGAGGACTACGGGGAATTGGTCTTCGTTGGACCGCAGGAATGAGAATTTGCTCGGGATTTTGCGAAGCATTACCCGATCATGGTTGATTAATGCGTGTCGCTGGGCTCCCTTTTGGAGCCAAGTGCCTTGCAAAATAGCGGAAACAAAAGCGGCGGCAAAGCGTCGCACTCCAAGAGTAACTACTTTGGACTGCGGCGCTTTGCCGCCGCTTTTGTTTTCCCTTCGTCGTCAATTCACTCCGCCAACCCCTCAAAATCTGCGAAACTCGAACTAAGGCGACTCTGGGTAACGATGCTTATTCTCCTGCCACCAGCCCTGCCATTTCTGGTAGGTGCCTCGCAAACTGTCCCAAGATTTCTCGCGCCATTCGTTCGGCTCACGGTTGAATGTTTGCTGGGTGAGCCGCTTCAAGGCACGTGCAGCTTGATAGCGCACTTGCCCGTCGTTGTCCGCCAGAAGTTCGATCAGATAAGGAATTGACCAAGGATTCGCAAGGTCCGCAACGATGCGTGCGGCCATCGCGCGTTTTTCCTTGTTCTCCGATGCCCGAGAGCCTTCGGACTGGATATAGCGAGTCAATGGCAGGACGCAATGATCGCCCAGACGGCGGATATCCTGCTCGTCGAATACGCTCACCTTGGTTTCGCCGATGCGGGCGAGGATTTCGTCGACACGTTTGGCAAGTTCCTGGTTGTCGCGGCCCTTGAGCATCAACAGTTCATGGGTCCATTCGGTGGCCTTGATGAGATTCTGGACCGTTTGTGTTTCCTTGATTTTGCCGTCGACAATGATGGCGGCTTCGCCTGATCCAACGACGGCCTCAGTTCCGTTCCCTTCGACTCTTGTGCTGCCCTCGAGCACAGTCAGCACCGTCTCGGCAGCCTTGCATTGGAGGTCGAACTCTGTGCCGAGCGCCGTCACCGTCGCCTTAGGTACGGCTACCTGGAACGGCTTCGGGGCCTTGGCAACCAGGGCCAGGATCTGTCCCTTGCTAAGCGTCAAATGACGGCTGGAATTGAAAACCAACTCGGTCCCGCCATTGAGCCGAATTTGGGAGCCGTCGGACGCATGGAACTCGCAAAGGACGGCAGGTCCCGTACGCACTTGGGTACCGAAGGGGATCTTTTCTCCTGTGCTCACAGCCTGCCAGACGTCCTTGTCGCTGGGGCAAGCGAAAACGTCCCGGTTTGCAACCGCCAATGTCAACGTGGGTTGTTCTTTAGGCATGGACTTCGACCCCGCCTCCGTGTCGACGTGGGTCGCGGGGATTGGCACAGTTACGACTTTCTCGTGCCAGGGACGGAAAACAAGGATCGCGAGCAGAAAGCCAGCGGCCGCCGATAGCAGCATGGGCAGCCAGCGAGGCCGGCGTTTTGATGAAACGGTTGTAACCCGCATCTGTGCCAGCGCACGCTCAGCGTTCGAAAGCGCTGCTTGCCGCCGAGGCGCAAACGCGCGGCGCAATTGAGCATGCTGCACGCGCCAGGCATCGGCTGTAGACCGGCAGGCTGCGCAGTCCCGGAGATGCTCTTGCAAGAGCATGCCCTCCCCTGGCTCAAGCGCCTGGTCTATGTCTGCCGAAATCAGGACTAGTGCCCGATCGCAATCCACGCCTTACCTCCGGACCTTTGGGGTCATGCGCTGCCTTAGCAGGGCCCGGGCCTTGGTCAAACGCGCATTAACAGTTGCTGATGAAACATCCAGCATCTCGGCCAAATCGCGATAGGTCAGGTCGTCATAGTAATAGAGCATCAGCACCTCGCGGTATTCCTCGGGCAGCGCTTCTACCTGGGCCATCAGGTGGCGCAATTCGTCGGCCTGGTCGAGCGACTGCCCATCATCATCCGGTGCGCTGGCGAGATAGCTTTCCGGGTTCTGTTCGGGGCCGAGAGCGCTGAAGGGGATATGGGTCCGCACCTTTGCTTTTATCGAGTCGAGGCAAATCCGCACGGCGATTCCGCACAACCAGCTGCCGAACTTATTCGGATCGGCCAAAGTGCTGATGGAACGATAACCGCGCAGCAAGGTTTCCTGAACCAGGTCGTCGATGCCGTCCGTCCGGCCAATTTTGGCGTGGCACAGAGCGGTGACGCGGCCAGCCCAACGGCGCACAAGTTCCTCGTAGGCCAGGGTCTGGCCGCTAAGGGTCTGGCGCACCAAGTCGGCATCCGACATCGCCCTGCTCCTCAGCGGGCTTGCGATTCCACTCTAGAGGCCTCTGGAACTTAGTAGAACGAACGGCTCGAGTTAATATCCGGAATCTTTCCGGAGCGGTCGGCAAATGGGGTGTGTCTATTGGTTCCCCGGAAAGATGAAGACGAGCGCCCTGAATAGGCCCACAACCGCAAGAAAGCCAAACGTCAAAACGATGAGCGGCCCCAGCGTTGTTTTGTAGAACGGAAAGGAAAAGACCCCGTCCCAAAGAGGGTGGGCGGGTGGCGGCGGCACGTCATACGAAACGGCCATTTTAAACTCCTCCTTGGCCCTTTCCGGTTTCTCAGGTCCGGGAATGCAACCGGGTGCCCTAGCTTCTGGAGGAGCAAGCGAATAAGTCGGCAATCCGTGCTTGGGAGGAGCAGAGCTGGGCGGCGGCGTTCCTGTCGAGGGCGGGGCTTGCTGAAGCAAAAGATCATAGGTACCCTCGGCAGGCCCATACGAATCTGCAGCAGTGCTCCCCACCTGGTCCGAAGGTTGAAGGGCTGGCGGCGCGGGTTTCTGGGCTTGCTGACCAGTCAAGGCTTCAGCCTTTGCCTTGGCTTGGGCTTCATCGCCGAAGGCAGGCTCCACCGGCACGGTTCCCGCTGGACTACTGGATTCGCCATTCTGGGAGGTGGTCGCCTGTTCCCCATCCTTCTGCCCGCTTTCAGGGCTCGTAGTCAGGCTGATGACCAAGGCCATCCTGCCCAGCAGTCGTGCATAGATGAGGAGAGCAACGGCCCAGCAGACTGCGGCCAGGGGGACCCAAAAGATGAATTGCCCAAACAGGGCCAAGAAGCCGACAGCGCTCGATAATGCTATCAAAATGCCGGTCAGGACATAAAACAGTCCCAATGTACCCGCCGACTTGAGGAGCGAGCGCAGCACCGACGGCCGAAAGATGATCCAACGAGACGATCCGCTCAAGGATGAGAGAAGGCTGACCGGGAAGATCAACCAAAGAAGGGCAAGGAGGGCCACCGCAAACTGCCAGGGAGTCAGCGTGTGATAACCGAGCACGAAATAGAGCGGCACAGCCCAGACCGCCACAATCCAGGCGAGATACCACAACCTCCAGATCCAGTCGGGTAATGGGTCTCCCGGCCAGATGACTTCGTCATTGCCCGAGGCCGTGTTCTCCAAAGTTTCCAGAAAAGAGTAGGCCGCATACGAATACACGAGCAGCGAGACGAGCACCTCGGCGGCAACCAGGACAACGGCAATGATGACGGCGAACGCCTCGGAAGGAAACATGAGATCCTCGGTGGACGGCTCAAGGGTTACGAAACCGCTGGCACCGCAGCTTCCTCGGCCATTTTACGGATGTCCTGGGTGATTCGCATCGAACAAAATTTCGGCCCACACATCGAACAGAATTTCGCTGACTTGAAGACTTCTTGGGGGAGCGTCTCGTCGTGCATCGCGCGTGCGGTCTCGGGATCGAGAGACAGTTCAAATTGCCGATTCCAGTCAAACTCGAAACGGGCCTTGGATAGTTCATCGTCCCGCTTTCGCGCATTTTTCCGACCGCGGGCGATGTCGCCTGCATGGGCCGCGATCTTGTAGGCGATCACGCCCTGGCGCACGTCGTCTTTGTTCGGTAGCCCTAAATGTTCCTTCGGGGTCACGTAGCAAAGCATCGCAGCGCCTGCTTCTGCTGCCAGGGCCGCGCCAATGGCCGACGTGATGTGGTCGTCGCCCGGGGCCACGTCGGTGACCAGGGGCCCCAGCACGTAGAACGGGGCTTCATGACACATCTCGCGTTCCTTGTCGACATTCATCTTGACCAGATGCATGGGGATGTGACCTGGGCCTTCGATCATGACCTGGCAATCGTGCTCCCACGCCTTGAGCGTTAGCTCACCGAGAGTCTTCAGCTCAGCGAACTGGGCATCGTCATTGGCGTCGGCCAGGCAACCGGGGCGTAATCCGTCGCCGAGACTGAATGTGACATCATATGCCTTCATGACCTCGCAGAGTTCGTCGAAATGAGTGTACCAGGGATTCTGTTCGTGTTTGGCAAGCATCCACGCCCCCATGAGCGAGCCACCACGGCTCACGATGCCTGTGACCCGGTTCGCCGTCAACGGCAAGTATTCCCGGAGCACGCCGGCATGTATGGTCATGTAATCGACCCCTTGGCGGGCCTGATGTTCGACCATATCGAGCATCATGCGCGGCGTAATGTCGCCAACCTCTTTCACACCCTGAATGATCTGATAAATCGGCACCGTACCGATCGGCACGGGTGAGGCATCGATGATCGCTTGACGAATGGCGTCGATATCGCCGCCCGTCGAGAGATCCATGACCGTATCGGAGCCCAGGTGGACCGCGGTGTGCAGCTTTTCCAGTTCTTCGTCGATCTTGCTGGTGACGGCCGAGTTGCCGATGTTGGCGTTGATCTTGCACGTCGCGGCGACACCGATGCACATGGGCTCGAGCGATTTCTGCAGGTGGACTGTGTTCGCCGGGATTACCATGCGGCCGCGAGCCACCTCTGCGCGGATCAACTCAGCGTCCAGATCTTCTCGGGTTGCCACGTAGTGCATGGCGTCGGTCACAATTCCTTTGCGAGCAGTTTCGATCTGCGTCATGAATAATCCCTCAGGAGGACAGCAACAGCCAGGGCGCCGCATGCTGGAGCGATTGCCAGAAGCCGAGTATTCGGCCGAGCAAAAGCAACGGTAGCCCGGGCAGGAGGATGTAAAGCGAAAAGACACCCAGCGCCTTCACCATGTCTTCCAGGGCAAGCACCCAGAACAGGAACCCCACGGCGGCCGCCAGGTAAGCAACGAACAGCGTCAACTGTACCGGGCCAGCTGTAACCTGCGCGATCTCGACCCCCACGTAGATCAGACCGATCATTACGAGGCTAAGGCCGCACAAGCCAAGCGCCCCCAGCGTGGAGCGCAACCACAACTCGCGAGTTTCCATGAGGCTCGGTTGTCGGCCCTGGTGCACTCTGTAGGCTAGCGCGACGAGCGGAATATTCACCGGCCAGATCAGGGTCACTGCGGCGACGATGACTAGGCTCCAGCTCACGAAGCCATAAAGGTCCACCGGAAATCCTCCGGACCGAACATTGAAGGAGGCTTGGAGGCCGTCGGCAACCAGGCAGGAGAAAGGCTAGCACGCCAAAAAGACAGGATAGCTCGCTTTCCCACGCCGGTATGAGCCGGATCAGGTCCCAGGGTTTACTCTCAGCCCGCGCATCGGCGGACACCCCTAGCGATCTGTCTTGATTGTATGAGAGCAGAAGATCAGGTCAAGCAGGCTGGGTTGGGCAGCACGCTTCAGTGCCGCGACCACAGCGACTTGAGCACCGGGCGCGTAAGTTCCTTCCAGTCCCCGCCGGCAAAGTCAAACTCTTGAGCGGCCATGTAACCCAATGCCGCGAGCAGGCCATAAGCCGTCAACGTGGCGGTCCAAGAGGGCGAAAACAATTTCAAGGGACCGCCCGTGGGATGCTTCAAATGAAGTTTGGCGCCCATCAGGTCCACGCCATAAAGCTGGTCGAGAACCAGGTGGGACAGGAAGCCAAGCATGACGCCACCGGCGAGATACAGCCGAGTCTCGGCGCTCGGGCTGTGGTAGGCAAGCAAGACAAGCAATCCGGCGATAAGCATGGCCGGGATGCTGTGGAACATCCCGCGGTGCACGGTGAGCTTTCCCAAAAGCACGCGCAGCCCATAACGGATGAAGATGTAGATGCCGCACAGGATGACAACGGTCTGGTCGTAGCTAAAGCCGACTTTAAGGACGCGCCGAAGAAGGATGAGCGGCGTGATCGCGGCGGCCAGGCCGAACACCTCGCGCACCGGAACGCTGCTGTCACTGTCGAGGTCGGGAAGCAGGCCGCCGAGTGTTGTAATTCCTGCTCCCAAGAGAATCGGTCCCCAGTCCATATCCCAGCGCAACGCCGCCAACCCTCCATAGGCGGCTCCCAGGACTGAGGAAAACGCGAGATGCCCGCGGTAACTGGCCATCGGCTGCCTCCGTGCGATATGTGACCATCCTGTGAATCTGCTTCTTCTCGGATTCCATCATTCTCCGTAGAAACTCTTTCCCCCTGCCGCCAACTTGCGCATCTGCTCGGTCGGCTGAAAGCGAGTTCCCAAGCGCTCGTACTGTTTGAGCTTCTCCAGGATTTTGGCCAAGCCAACCGAATCGGCCCAACGCAGCAAGCCACCTTTCTGCGCGGGGAAGCCGATGCCAAGGATCAAGCCCATGTCCACGTCACCGGGATCGCGGACGATTCCCTCCATGAGCACCCGGCTTGCTTCGACAAGCATCGGCAGAAAAAGACGGTCGGTTATCTCCTCGCCGCCGATCTCGCGGTGCCCGGTGCGGCAGCGTTCGAGAATTGCTTCGAAGGCAGGATCATCGGCCCCGCGCGAGCCCTTGGCGTAGCTGTAAAATCCAGCTCCCGATTTCTGCCCAAGGCGCTTGGCCGCGACTAGTTCGTCCAGGATGCGGGACGATTTGGCTCGGTCTGCGAAGGCAGAGTTGACGACCCTGCCGGCGTACAAAGCGGTGTCCAAGCCAACGAGATCATTAAGAGTAATCGGGCCCATGGGCATGCCAAATGCCACCGCGGCCTTGTCGATGGCCCTGGGGTGTGCCCCTTCCTCCAAAAGGACCAGCGACTCGTTCATATAGGGGAACAAAATGCGGTTGACCAGGAATCCCGGGCAGTCCCGCACGACGATCGGGGTCTTGCCGATCCGCTTCGCGAGGGCAACAAGCGTGACCACGGTGGCGTCACTGGTGCGTTCGCCTCGGATCACTTCAACCAGCTGCATGCGATCGACAGGGTTGAAGAAATGCATGCCGGCGAAGCTCTCGGGCCGGTCCACTGCCTTGGCCATGCGCGTGATTGAGATCGTGGACGTGTTGGAAGCGAGGATTGCATCCTTCGCAAGGATGGGCTGGAGCGCTCGATAGATCTCGACTTTGCTTGCTTCATTCTCGATGATTGCCTCGATCACGACATCGCGGTCGCCCATCGCGGCCAGAGTGCTCGTGGTGCTGAGCCGTGCGAGGGTGGTGATCATCTCTGCAGGAGCCATTCGGCCGATGTCCACGCGGCTCTGCAAAATCTTGGTGATACTGCCGACGCCCTTTTCGAGCGCCTTTGGGAAGCTGTCCAGCAGCATCACCGGCACCCCGCGCCGAATATGTGCACCGGCAATCCCGGCGCCCATGAGCCCCGCGCCCAGGACGCCGACGTGCTCCACGGGCCGCGGCTGGATCGAGGCGTCGGAGACACCGGGATCTTTCTGCAGCCGCTGGGTCATGAAAAAGACTGCGATCAGATTGCGCGAGATCGGACTGCCCACGAGTGGAATGAAATGCTCCGTCTCGACCTTGAGCCCTTCGTCGAGCGGCAAGATACAACCTTTCGCGATAGCGTCCAATGCCGCCAGGGGCGCTGGAAATTGTCCCTTGGTTTTTTCCGTCACCATGGCGCGCGCGACTGCAAAGGTAAACGAGTGCTGTTCTTCACTCAAGCCAACCGGCTGGTGCTTGCGCTTGCGTGCCTCCTGCCATGAACCCGATTCCCGCGCCCAGTCAAGGATACGCCGAGCTTCGTCCAGAAGGCGCTCGCTGGGTACCACGTCGAATATCAGCCCTAGTTCCTTCGCTCGCTGCGCCTTAACCGGCTCGCCGCCGCAGATGATATCCGCCGCCAAGGATGGGCCGATGACGCGCGTGAGCCGTTGCGTGCCGCCCCATCCTGGGAAGAGGCCGATTTTGACTTCGGGAAAACCGAGCTCCGTTTTCGAATTGCTGCCGGCCAGTCGGAAATCGAAGCCAAGCACCAGTTCCAGGCCTCCACCCATGCAAGATCCGTCGATCGCTGCCACGGTCGGATAGGGGAGAGCTTCGAACGCAGCGATCACATCGAGGCCGCGCTGCGTGATCGCCCTGATCTGGCCCGGTTCGGGGCGTGCGCTGCCAAGTTCTCGGAGATCCGCTCCAGCGATGAACATTCCCGGCTTGCCGCTCCGTAATACCAATCCGCGAAGATCCGTGCGACTGGCAAGTTGCGCCGCAAGCGTTCCAAGCTCAGCCAGAACGGCCAGACCCATGGTGTTGGCGCGACTGTTGGGCAAGTCGAACGTCAACAATCCAATCGACCCATCCAGTACTTCGAGGCGAAGAGCGGCTTGGGACGATTTTTCAGGAGAATGGAGAGGCTTTTCCATCGTGCGTGGCTCCTACTCAGGCTCTATCTGGCGGTTCTCGGAGGGCTCGGCGGATCGCCGGGGACTTGCCTAGAGTGTATCCAAAGCGGTCCGAGCTTCAAGATAGCCGAAAGGCGGCGTGACGGAGGCCGACTGGCGAAGCGGGAAAAGCAGATTTGGGCGGACTGCCAGAGAATATGCGGAGCGCATCCGCCCTGATATGAGTATTGCGATGACTTGTGCTACCTGGCCGCGCGCTGATCCACCCAGGGGAAGGGGGTTGCGATCTCCACAGGTTTGGTCGTAACCTTTTCGCCCAGGATTCCTTCGAAGACCGATCCATAAATCTTCTCGATCTTCACCATGGCGTGGGCAGCCATGAGCATGTGTACACGGCCCTGGTTGCCGAGAACCCAGCGTCTTCCCGCTCGATCGTGCACTGCCCCAGCACCGGGAGCTCGCGCCGCGGCCAGTTGCGCCTCTTTGAACGCCACGTCAGGTCCATCGATGGGAGGAGGCGGCAACACGGGCGCTAACGGACGTCCTGACGGATCGCGGTAGGATAGCGCACTGCCTTCGTCTTGCGGCGGGGGCGGATCAAACGTGACTGCCTCCACGGTGAGACCGTGTTCACGGCGCAACCGGTCGGCATGCGCCCTGCGGAAATAAGCCTTGAAAGCTGCGCCATCACCCTTACTGTCCGCCATGGCCTTCTTCGTCGTCTCCACAACCCATTTGGCCTCGCGCAACATCGTGGCGGCATCGACTGGACCTGCAATTACATGCAGCACCCGCCCGTCAGGAGCGCAGAAGTAGGACGCGACATTGCCGCCCTGCTTTTGCCCGCCGGCAACGATGCGAAACGTGGCCACTTTCTGGAAGGATGATACGAAATACTCGTTCAGGTATTTGCCGACCTCGGGATTCGCCAGAGCGTTCACACGGAGCGCCTCGGCGTTGTTTCAGGTGAACTTGGGATCTTCGAAGTGGCCGGAAACGTGAAGGACGAAAACCAATTTCTCTTCCTGCTTGGCCTGGCGAGCAGCTTCGGACGGGCTGCTCACGAATTCCACACTGGTTCCATAGCTGCCGCAGGTGGCGTTGCCACTGATGCGCTCGGGCGGGCTGGTCAGGGCTGACCCGGGAAGCAAGATTAGACCCACTGCCGCAGACAGGATCACACGACGCATGACTTTCCTCCCACGATTGGCCTGGAGAGGGTTTTGTGAGTTGCAGATCCCCGCTCGGGCCTACAGTCCCTCCCGCTACTAGACGACGTTGATAGGGAAAAGTTTGAGCCTATTTCTTCAAGAAAGGGAAAATGGACACGTGGGGTTTTGTCCTGCCTTGCTCAAACCCTGCCGCCCCCATCTACGACTAATGTCTGGCCGGTAATGTACGCGGAGGCATCAGAAGCGAGGAAGACGGCGGCACCGACGATATCTTCAGGCTGGCCGTGGCGTCCGAGCGGCACATTCCCAACCACGTATTCATAGGCCTTCTTGTTCTGAAACAGAGCCGCGGAGAACTTCGTCTCGATCAACCCCGGCGCAATGGCATTTGCCCGAACCCCAAACGGACCAAGCTCCTTGGCCAATCCCCGCATCATGCCAAGCAAACCAGCCTTGCTGACGCTGTAGGCCGCGATGCTCGGCATTGGGTCAATGCCGGCGATCGAGGAGATGATCACGAGCGACCCTTTTTTTCGGGCTGCCATGCGCCGCGCGGCTTGCTGAGCTGTTGCCAGTGCACCGGTCAAATTAACGTCAACAATCTTCTGCCAGGCAGCCAGGTCCACTTCCAGCAACGGTCCCATGACAGGGTTGGTAGCTGCGTTGATTACCGCAATGTCCACTGGCTTACCTTGCTTATCGAGTTCCTGAAACAATTGCGCGATGGCTGCCGGCTCGCCTTGGTGGCAGACCATCGGCTGCGCGTCCGCACCGCCGGCGCGCAATTGTTCAGCGGCGGCCCCCAACGTGTCCGCTTTGCGGCCGGTGATCACGATGGCGGCCCCGCGCTGCGCCAAACCGTGGGCGATGGCGAGGCCGATGCCCCGGCTGGCGCCAGTGATCAAAGCACGCCGGCCTTTCAGATCAAACAGATCGGGGGGAACACTCATCGCTTGCACTCTTTTCTTGCTGATTCGACGTGGCCCGACGCTCGCGCCTATTCGCCACTGCCAATCGTTGCGCTGCCGACTTTCTTGCCGTTTTCAATGAAGACAACAGTAGAGTATTTCGCCTTTCCCACAGAGATAATCAGGGGCGAGGCAAACGTCGCTGAATCCTCGGCACCGGAGTGGGCCTCGTATTGTACATACAGAGTCTTTCCGTCGGCCGTCACTTTATCGACACCGTATTCCCACACCTTATGACCGCGGCGGATGGCCGCTATCACCAGCTTCGTGTCGAACGCGTCCTTAGGAAGAAACTTGGGCTTTTTCCCCATGACGACTGCCTTGCCGAAAACCTTGTCGAACGCCTTCTGATCCGTGAAAGCGAGAAACGACCTGTCGCCCTCCAGGCCGGATTTGTTCGACTCGAAGTAGCTTTTATAAACCTGATACGCGACTTTGCTCCCCTTCGCAATTGGCTGCTCGTCAGCAAAGACAGGCCCGGTCATACCAATCAACGTTGCCGTTGCGCCGGCAAGGATTGGCGGCAGTTGGTTCATGCTTGCACCTTCTCTTTCGTTTGGTAGCCTTTAACCTGGAAGGGCCGTGCTCCCGCACCATGACTATCGCATCTCGGAAAGTGTTTGGCCAGACCTCTGGGTTTCCGCTCGTGAGATTTCAGGATCTTGGCAGCTGAATCAGTCGATGGAGCACCCGTCAAGTGTCGTCCGTGTGGACAAGATATCCAGGCTTCCGTTTGGCAAATTGCGTTGAACAAAAAGCGAAGGATCGCGAGAGATATCGATCGAATTCAGTGAGAGCAGAGAGCTACGTTCTGTTCTCTCGACTCTCAGGCACGTCTAGAGCCCGCCCGCGACAAACTCAATTTCAAGGGGAGCGCATTCATGGATCCACTGAAAACAGTTGCAACACTCGACGTGAAGAAGCAGGCTTCCTCGCTGCTGGAGGAGTTCAAGGGTTTTGCCTTCAAGGGAAATGTGATCGACCTGGCAATCGGCGTGATCATTGGGGCGGCGTTCGGCAAGATTGTAAGCTCCTTGGTGCAGGACATCATCATGCCGCTCGTCGCCGTCCTCCTCCCTGGAGACAAGGGCTACGAAGGGTGGGTGTTTAAGGTGAGCGGTGCAACCATCCCTTTTGGTAGATTCATCGGGGAACTGGTGAACTTCCTGATTGTCGCCCTCGTGTTGTTCATCTTCGTGGTAAAGTTCCTGGGCTGGATCATGCGAACAAAAAAGGAAGAAGCAGCGGTCATTCCACCGCTGACGAAAGACCAGGAACTGCTGACCGAAATCCGCGACCTGCTGCGCAGCGGCAGAGCCCCGGCGCAGTCCAGCTAGTGGACAGTCACAGTCATTAGAAAGAACATTCACGCAATGGATGATCCGCCAGCAGGCGCCGTTCTAGACGCCAAGAAGACACCGGCGCAAGAGACCACCGATTTGGCCAGAGAGCGCAACGTCCTTGCGGCCGAGCGGACGCTTTTGGCCTGGGTACGCACCTCTCTAGCGCTGATCGGCTTCGGCTTCTCACTGTTCAAGTTTTTGTACTACGTGCGGGGGATTTCTGGAACTACGGACTTGCACCTCAGCGGTACGCGTAATTTTGGTCTGACACTCATTGGTCTAGGAACGGTCCTGCTGGTGGCCGCCGCCTGGGAGTATTGGCGGCTAATTCAGCGGCTGTCTGCTGGACAGGACAAGGCGCGCGAACGGCTGCCGATCTTGGCTGCCGCGGCGGTGGCCATCGTCGGGATTATCGCATTCCTGGGCGTGATCCTGAACACAGGGCCATTTTAACCGTCCCTTCAATTCGAAAATCCAAGGAGCACACACCTGCATGCCTCACCACTTCGACATCCCCCAGTTCCTCGGCGTGGTGGCGCTCGCTTTGGCGGTAGCCAAGTTCGCGGGCATCTTGGCCCAGCGGTTCGGTCAGCCTGCGGTGCTTGGCGAGCTGATTGCTGGCGTGATCCTGGGCAGTTCCGTCCTGGGCGTCGTCGATCCTGGCAGTGAAGTCTTGCACGTCCTCGCCGAACTGGGCGTGGTCCTGCTCCTCTTCGAAATCGGCCTGGAGACAGACCTGCGCAAACTTCTGCAGGTCGGCGGCGCCTCGGCCGCCGTCGCATTCGTGGGCGTCCTACTGCCGTTTGTACTAGGTTACGCTGTCTGTCGGATGCTCAGAACATCTCAAGAGGTGGCTGTGGTCGCGGGGGCTGCTCTCACAGCGACGAGCGTCGGCATAACGGCCAGAGTGCTCGGAGACCTGGGCAGGTTGCAAGAACCCGAAAGTCAAATCGTCCTGGGGGCTGCAGTCCTGGATGACATTCTCGGCCTGGTCATCCTGACCGTGGTAACCGGTCTGACGCAGGACCAGGCGATAACGGTGGTCGGTGTCGCAAAAGTTACCGGCATCGCCTTCGGATTCCTTCTGGGAACTCTACTCATCGGCGGTATGCTCGCGCAGCCGATCATGCGTCTGGCAGACAAACTCGACGTGCGTGCTCTCACCACGATGCTGGGAGTCATCCTGGCACTGGCACTGGCATGGTTGGCGGACCGCTCTGGCTCCGCGATGATCATTGGGGCTTTCGCCGCTGGACTCCTTCTGGCACGGACACCACAGGCGCACGAAATCGAGAAGGGCGTCGCCCACCTGGGGTACTTCTTCGTTCCTTTGTTCTTCGTTTGGGTCGGCGCCCAGGTGGATATTCGGGTCTTCAATCCCTTGGATGCGGCTAACCACCAGACGCTGTGGATCGGCGGCCTGCTGATCGTCTGCGCCGTGGTTGGCAAGTTTTTGGCGGGTTACGCTCCTTTCTGGTTTCGAGGGAAGAAAAGCGTTATCGGCGTCGGCATGATTCCGCGCGGCGAGGTAGGTCTTATTTTCGCCCAGATGGGCCTGAGCAAAGGCATCTTCGACGAGAGAATGTTCAGTGCTGTTACATTGATGGTCATGGTGACAACCTTCCTGGCACCGCCACTTCTAAAGTTCTTGCTGCCCCGGTCTCTCCCGATGGTAAAGCCACCAGCGCCGGAAGGCACTGCCGCCATGGTGACAGAGGCGTGACCGAAAAGACTTGCAGGGAATTCCTGGTGAAGAGCCTCGTCATCGCGACTACTGAAGATGACCGACTAAAGCTGCAAAACCTCGCGAAAGCATGTCCCGACTCACCTTGGCAATCCCGCACCAGTGGACAAACCGGGGGTGCCCCAAACCCTGAACGGGACGCCAAACGTGGGGCGGGACATGCTTTCGCGATTTTGCCTGACTGCTCTGTCATGTTGTCGAGAAGTCGCGAACGCATGGCACGCCGGTTCTAAAGTGTTCGGCATTGCGTGGCACCCAAAGTCCGACTGCTGTAAGGTCACGCACGGTTATTCAGGACGGCGCCACGTGCCAACGGCGCACGGGGAATGTCAGTTTGGATGAACCCGCTCGCACCCTCACTTGTGCAGCCTACATAGAATTGAGGCGTGAGGGGCGAGCGAGTGTAGTCTTCAATAGTCCCGCCGCCAGCTTCCCTTCGGCGTCGCCCAACCACCGAAAATCGCTGGACGGCGGGAATCTCGTCAGATGCGGCGCATGCGAAAAACTTAAGTTCTGTTCGATTGCTTTGGCCGAGCGGGAACTTTCACCGATTTACGCCACCCTGCTTATCGAGATGATTTCGCAGGGCGAGATTTACCTCCAAGACATTTACCAGATCCACGCCGACCAGCCCGCCCAAAGGCGCCTCCGCCTTTTGCCGCAAGAGTTCTTCGATTTCCTTGCGGACCTGACCCGGTTCCCTTTTGGTTTCCGCGGCCCACTTTGCGGCGACTCGGTCGAGTTGGTACAGCGCGTTTTTCAGCGTGATGTGTGGGTCCAAACCTGAGCCGGAGGCCATCACCATGTCCGCAGGCACCTCTTGCAGTTCCACGCTCGGGTGCTCCTGAAGCCACATATCGAAGAAGGTGCCCTGCACGTCTGTGCCTTCCCTGACCAGCTTGATCTGCTTTTCGGTCTTGCCCTGTGCCGTCGTGTGTTCTTCAGTTCCGAGAAACATTCCGGGGTGCGCCTTCGAGAAGCTGATGAAGAAAGGGACGGCAAGGTCGTCCGGCTTGGGCTCCGGCGTGCCCGGATTTTCCTTGATCCATTGAGCGACTTCGACGAGATGGTTCTTCTGCCAATTTGCGACAAACTCCATGTTCAGCTTGTCCCCATTGACCCATTTCTGCGCGACCGAGGGATGAGCTTGCGCCCACTGGGCAACGATACCTGGTCTGCCCTGAAACTGGTCCTTCTGAAACCAGCTTTCGATGTCCGGCGCGGCGAGTTGGTCCTTCTTGGGGCCGGCGCGGTACTTCACGATGGGGCCGAGTTGGCGAGCCACGCGGTCGCGCAACAGGTAGTTATTGGCCCCCCAGTTACTTGCCCCTGATGCGGCAGCATTGTAAGAAACAGCGGAAGGACGCGGTTGAAAGTATTCGTCAGCGGAGAAGGGCTGAGCTATGAGCCGCGAACCGACAGCCTGGCTTTCGTCTGCGACCGGCCGGCCGCTTTTGTCGACGAGACTTCCCTGAGCCTTGTCGTGGAAGACCGCCTGCCCAATCCCCCAGAGCACCAGCGGATACAGGACGGTGCAAAGAATCACCGTCAGTACCAGCAGCCACAGGTTTGCACGTAAATGTTGAAGCATGGGTTTACCTTGCGCTTGCGATTCAGGAGACCATGTGGAGGGCAACCAATATCAAGTCGATGATCTTGATGCCAGCGAACGGCACTACCACGCCGCCCAGACCCCAAATTAGTAGGTTGCGACGCAATAGCGCGTCGGCACCGACCGGTCGATACGTGACGCCTCGCAATGCGATGGGAATCAGCAGCGGGATAATGATCGCATTGAAGATGACGGCGGACAGGATGGCCGAGGTTGCAGAATGCAAATTCATCACGTCGAACGGCTTCAGCCAGGGCAGCGTAGCCGCAAACAGCGCCGGAATGATCGCAAAGTACTTGGCCAAGTCGTTGGCGATGGAAAACGTCGTCAGGGCGCCGCGCGTCATGAGGAGCTGCTTGCCGATTTCGACGACTTCGATCAGCTTGGTCGGGTCGCTATCAAGGTCAACCATGTTGCCGGCTTCCTTGGCGGCCTGCGTGCCGGAATTCATGGCGACGCCGACATCAGCCTGAGCCAAGGCCGGGGCGTCATTAGTGCCGTCGCCCATCATCGCGACCAGCTTGCCCGCGCTCTGCTCCTTGCGGATGTAGGCTAGTTTGGCCTCAGGCGTGGCCTGGGCGATGTAATCGTCCACGCCTGCCTGTTCCGCAATGGCCTTGGCGGTCAACGGATTGTCGCCAGTTACCATAACGGTGCGTAGACCCATACGTCGTAGCCGCTCGAAGCGGTCGCGCATCCCCGGCTTGAGCACGTCTTCGAGCACGACTAGGCCGGCCAGACGGTTCCCTTCGCAAACAAGGAGGGGTGTCGCTCCCTGGGAAGCCACGGCGTCGACTTGCTCCTGCAAACGATCGGGGACCTGCCCGTGAGCGTTCTTCACGTATCGAAGGACGGCATCCGGAGCGCCTTTACGGATTTGGCTCCCATCCGGCAGATCGACACCGCTCATTCGCGTCTGGGCGGTGAATTCCACGAATTTCGCCCCCGGCGGGATCATCGCTTCGAGCGGGCCGTCCCGGGGCACGGCTGCGTTTCCGGGACCCGCCACGGGCAGTCTCTGAAAAAGATCCAGGATGCTTTTGCCTTCGGGCGTCTGGTCCGCGATCGAAGCCAGGGCAGCCAGCCTCCCTAGATCGGCGGCGCTATAGTTCCCAACGGGCACAAACTGCGTGGCCCGGCGGTTTCCCACCGTGATCGTGCCTGTCTTGTCGAGCAGCAAGGTATCGACATCGCCGGCCACCTCGACTGCCTTGCCGCTTTTGGCGAGGATGTTCGCTCGCAAAGCTCGGTCCATGCCCGCGATGCCGATGGCCGCCAGCAAAGCGCCAATCGTGGTTGGAATCAAGCACACCAGCAAGGCAACAAGAGTCGGCACATCCGTGCCGAGGCTCTTGATCGGTTTCGCGACACCGAGGTAATCCTTCATGTACAGCTCGGCGTTCAACGCCATGGGCAAAAGGGCGGCCGTCACAATCAGAAAGATCAACGTGAATGCGGATAGCACCAAGGACAGGGCGATCTCATTCGGCGTCCGCTGCCGGATCGCCCCTTCCACCAAAGCGATCATACGATCGAGGAATGACTTGCCCGCGCTGGCGGTGATTCGCACAATGATCCGATCCGACAGGACGCGCGTTCCCCCCGTTACGCCGGAGCGGTCGCCGCCGGCTTCACGAATTACCGGAGCCGACTCACCGGTGATCGCCGATTCATCGACCGAGGCGACGCCTTCCACAATCTCGCCATCACCCGGTATGACCTGTCCCGCCTCGACGGCAACGCGGTCACCGGTTTGCAGTGCCGTGGATGCTGTCTCTTCGATCTGGCCGTTTTCTAAAATGCGGAACGCCGGGGTCTCCCGCCGGGTTTTGCGCAAGGAGTCGGCCTGAGCCTTGCCGCGGGCTTCGGCGAGCCCTGTCGCGAAGTTAGCAAAAAGCACCGTGATGAGCAGCCAGAAATCCAGGGCGATGAGGTATGTCAAGCGGGCCTGGCCAGCAAATCCTAGCAAAGTCGTAATCGTGAAGAGCAGACTTAAGACTGTTCCCACTTCGACCACGAACATGACCGGATTCTTCCATTGGATATCCGGCCGCAGCATGATGAAGGATTGCTTGATCGCAGCCTTTATCAGGTGCGGCGCGAATAGGCCGTAGCGCCGGCTCGCCCTGCGGGTCAACTTGAGTTCTTCGGGCGAAGGGCCTTCCACAAAAGGTGCTTGATAGACAGTTTGCGGCATATGTTCTCAATTCTGCTAGGAGTTCGACTGGTCATCACTTCGAGGAGATTCTTGGTTCGTTAGCCCCCGAAGGGCACCGGCCCCAGATGATCAGCCACAGGGCCTAGCACGGCTGCCGGCAGAAATAGCAGCGCCCCGACCAGAAGGATGGTGCCCAGCAACACAAAGCCGAAAGTAAAGGTGTCTGTCCGCATCGTGCCCGCAGTGAACGGCGTCGGTTTCTTGGCGGCCAGGCTGCCGGCCAGCGCGATAGGTGCAATGATCGGCAGAAAGCGGCTCAGAAGCATGACCAGTCCGGTGGCAATGTCCCAGGAGGGGCTATACGGAGCAGGCGGGCTGTTGTTCTCCTCGGGTTTATTGAATCCCCAAGTGTCTTGGAGCCCTTCGAAGCCGGAGCCGTTGTTCGCGGAGGATGAGCTGAACTCGTATAGGATTTCGGAAAAGCCGTGCGAACCAGGGTTATTGGTCGACTTGGTTCCCCAGTCGAGTGCGGCGAAGAGGCCTGTCGGTCCCAGGATGAGGATGGGATGGACTAGCAGGGCCAACATCGCCAGTTTCATCTCGCGCGCCTCGACCTTCTTGCCAAGGTACTCCGGTGTGCGCCCCACCATCAGTCCTGCTAAAAAGACACCCACGATCAGGTACAACAGCAAATTGATCAGCCCCACTCCTTTGCCGCCAAAGATGCAGTTGAGCCACATCCCGGTGAACGGCGTCAGGCCGGCCAGCGGATTGAGGCTATCGTGCATGCAGTTGACCGAGCCGCAGGTCACTGCCGTGGTCACGGCGGAGAAAGTGGCGCCGGCTGAAGTGCCAAAACGGAGTTCCTTGCCCTCGAGATTACCGAATTCTTGATCGACGGGCAAACCGACCAGTGCTGGTCGTTCGGGCCTATCCTGGCCATTCTTGCCTGGATCGCGGTCAACGAGCTCGGCAGAACCGCCCGGGTGTGCCACCATCCAGTAAGGCTTGCTGGCCCCCTCCGCTTGCGGCACGTCGAGGGAATGCACCTGGCCGTTCTGCGCGGTCAGCGCTCCATTGGGTTGCAGTGTGTCCCAGTAGACCGCCCAGCCAATCATGCCGACGAACATCAGCATCATCACGCCGTAGATCAAGCTCGAATGGCGCATGTTGTTCAGCATCCTGCCGAACATGACCACGAGGGAAAACGGAAAGATCAAGATGTTGATGCAGGTCAGAAGATTGCTCCAGGCACTGGGATTTTCGAATGGGTGCGCCGAGTTTGCTCCAAAGAAGCCGCCGCCATTCGTACCAAGGTGCTTGATCGGGATAATTGCAGCAACCGGGCCGCGCGCGATGGTCTGAGTCTTGGATTGGCCGCTCTCGTCCGTGCCCATCGCGCCCTTTTCCAATGTGGCGGCATCAGCGGTCTTGTCAAACGTCATCGGCACACCATCCGCCATAAGGACGAGGCCCATGATCAAACTGGCGGGCAGAAAGACGTAGACGACCACTCGCCACATGTCCAAATAGAAGTTACCCATGTTCGCGTCACCCCGCAGGCCGCGCGTGATCGCTGCCAGGGCGCAAAAGCCCACGCTTGCGGAGACAAACATGTTCCAGAGGACAAACACGATCTGACTGAAGTATGAAAGGTGTTGCTCTCCCGCATAATGCTGCAGGTTGGTGTTCGTCAGGAACGAGATCGACGTATTGAAGATGGTCGTGGGTCCAAGCATCCCCTTGTCTTCAGGGGCGAATGGCAAGAACGGCTGCAAGGCCAATACGAGGAATCCGAAGACGAACATGACCGTATTGAACAGGAGGAGCGAAACGATATAGCCCTTCCAGGACTGCGGACCAGTATTCAAACGCTGCTCGAACCACTGCAGCCAGCGGGGCGCGCGATAACGGCCGTCGTTGATCCAAGCCAGGTATAGGCCAACCGGGATCGACAGAAGAACTGTCGTGCTGACGATGAGCACGGGGAGGAGCCACATGGAAGCCAACCTTTCGGCTTAGAACCATTCTGGGCGCAAGAGTGCGGCCAGGAGATAAACGAAGAGAAGCAGCGTCACGATGCCGGCTAGAATTAACATGATGTCTCCTACACGCGATCACACGCAGCCACAAAGGCGAACAGGAGTCCCATGGTGACCAGTCCCAAAATGAAAAGTGCCGGTAGCCAAATCACTAGGTTCATGACCAATCCCTTCGAATGTCGAGTTCTGCAAGACAATGACTCGCGCGCGCCTGGCGTGCCAAGAGCTGCAGAATGCCGGATGAATACAGCTCGTACTCGTGCCGCGCAACCATGCAAGGGTTGTGCCACGCTGGCCCCTGGCCATAAGGTGCTGGCTCCGATGAGTTTGAGACTTCCGAACAGAATCAGTTATTATGGCAACACATTGCAAATTGCCCGAAAGTCAATGCAAATTGCATCACGGATCCGCGCCTCGGCCAGGATTCCCTTGAAGCAAAGCGCTGCAAACCATTGGCATTTTATTGTTTGAGGAGAGGGCTACTTGGGAAATGCCAGCGGCATAAGGAATGCATTCTTCCGGCTTCGAACAATGGGGGCGACTTCGCTTGGAGCCGAACTGCAAGGGCAACGCCATGAACATACTCCTGATCGACGATGATGCGAAGTTGCAAAAGTCGCTCCGATTGGCCCTGGAAACACTCGGACAGAAGGTTACGGAAGCGCGCGACGGTCCCCAGGCGATTGAGCTCTTAGGCCATCGTCTCTTCGATGCCGCTTTTCTCGATCTTCGACTCGGCCAGGAGCAGGGATTGGAGCTATTGCCCACCCTGTTAGGGCTCGCTCCGGGCCTCGACATTATCGTCATAACCGCCTATGCAACGGTGGAGACAGCCGTCGAGGCAATGCGTCGGGGAGCATTCGATTACCTGCCCAAGCCGTTCACTCCCGGTCAACTGCGCCTCATTCTGGAACGAGTGGTACGCCTTCGTCGCCTCCAATCGCGCGCGGCCGAGTTGGAGGAACAGATTCATTCGGTCGTGCCGGAAGCCGACTTGCAAACTGAAGAGCCTGTGATGAAGGAGGCCCTCGAAATAGCCTTCAAGGCGGCTTCAAGTGAGGCGACCATCTTGATCCACGGCGAGAGCGGCACCGGGAAGGGAGTTCTGGCGCGGGCGATCCACGCGCGGGGGTTAAGGTCTGCCGCTCCTTTCATCACGGTGCACTGCCCCAGCTTGTCCGCAGAACTATTGGAGAGTGAACTTTTTGGCCACGTACGCGGGGCCTTCACCGGGGCCGTTCAGGATAAGGTCGGTAGGGTGGCCCTTGCCGAAGGAGGCACGTTATTCCTGGACGAGATTGGTGAACTTCCGCTCCCCTTGCAGCCCAAGGTGCTGCGCCTTCTGCAGGAAAAGTGCTATGAGCGCGTCGGGGATCCGCTGACGCGCGCGTGTGACGCCCGTATCCTGAGTGCGACAAACCGGAACCTGGATCAAGCCGTCGCCGCCGGAGCGTTTCGCGAAGATCTGTTCTATCGCCTTAACGTCATTGAGGTGACGCTGCCGTCATTGCGTCAGCGTCCCAAGGACCTTTTGCCTTTAGCCGACCATCTGTTGCAATTCTTCGCCAGGCAAAGCAGCAAGCCGATCACCGGTTTTACGGAGGAGGCCCGTGCGGCTTTACTGCGCTACCCGTGGCCAGGAAATGTTCGCGAACTGCGCAATGCAATTGAACGCGGGGTAATCCTCACGGCTGGCCCGTGCGTTGGGCTGGGAGACCTGCCGGCCCAGGTCGGTCTTTCTCCCCTGACACGCGGGGTGGAGGTGGGAGCCGCTGCGACGCTCGACGAGATAGAGGCTGAACACATCCGCCGAGTTCTTGCCGCAAGCCCCACGATGGAAGAGGCGGCAACTGTGCTCGGCATTGATCCCAGCACTTTGTATCGTAAACGCAAGCGCTACGGCCTGTAGCCACCTCGCAACACTTGTTACGATGGCGGATGGCCGAGGGGTGAAGTTACTCCGGGGACAAATCTTATGCGACTTAGCTTGCGAGCGCGGATAGTGCTCACACTGGTCCCTTTGCTCGCGATCCTCACGGTCTTGGGTTGCGCCGGAGCCTTTCTTCTCTACCGCCTGGGCGGTAGCATCGACCTCATCCTTCGCGAGAACTATGCAAGTGTCATTGCCATGGAGCGGCTGAACGAGGCGTTGGAACGGATCGATTCCTCGTTCCAATTCGCTCTTAGCCGGAGTGGCGAGGATGTCAAGGAGCAATACGATCACAATTGGAAACTCTTTCGGGAAGCCCTGCAAACGGAGGAGAAAAATATCACGCTACCGGGAGAGGCAGAACTCGTTCAGGAATTGGAGGAGCTGACGGAGCGCTATTTGCACGAAGGAGAAGAGTTTTACGCTCACGCTCCAGGGTCGCCTGAGCGGTACCAGCTCTATTACGGGAAACCGGGGCACCCCAGGTTACTAGGGACATTCAACCAGATCAAGCAAGTGGCCGGGCAGATTCTGCACATCAACCAGCAGAATATGGAGAAAGCGAGCCAGGAATCACGTACTCTGGCGACTACCTCATTGATATGGTTCGGCGTGTGCCTGACTGTAGCGGTTGCTCTCGCGATCATCCTTGCCTTGCACACGGTCCGTTTCATCCTTCGACCCATCCAGGCAGTGACGCAGGCGGCCCAGGGAATTAGCGCTGGAAACCTGGACCAAATGGTCCCCTACCTCTCTCGCGATGAGTTGGGCGAGTTAGCCCAATCGTTCAACACGATGACCCGGCATCTTAGGGACATCCGTCTGACGCACATGGCCCGACTGCTGCGCGCCCAGCGGACCAGCCAGGCTAGCATCGACTCCTTTCCCGATCCCGTGCTTGTGTTGGATGCGGAAGGTCGCGTAGAAATGGCCAATCCGGCTGCTCAACGGGTCTTTGGGGTCGCACCTCAGAGGCCTCCCGGGCAAAGTCGAAGTGCGCCCTTGGACCAGAGCCACCACGGGTCGCTCCTCCCCTGGCAGCCGCCCGAAGCGCTGCGCGCGCCGCTGGAGGCTGCCCTCCGTGGTCAGCAGCCCTATCTGCCCGAGGGGTTCGAACAGGCTGTTCCGCAACGCGTCGACGGGCAGGAGCAGTTTTTTCTGCCGCGGATTCTGCCGATCCGAGATCCGGACGGCAACACCCTGGGAGCGGCCGTCGTGCTGCAGAATATCACTCGCTTTCGCCTCCTGGACGAGGTCAAAAGCAATTTGGTGGCCACTGTCAGTCACGAATTGAAGACGCCGCTTACAAGCGTCCGCCTTGCGATCCATTTGCTCCTGGAGGAGGCCGTGGGGCCGCTCACGCCAAAACAAATGGAACTCCTGGTCGATGCCCGCGAGAACGCGGAGTTATTGCTCGACCGAGTGGACGATCTGCTGGATCTCACCCGGCTGGAACGCGGTCGAGAGCAACTCGACCTCCAACCAGAAAAGCCTATCGAACTTTTGCGTGCGGCCGCCGAATCCGTTCGACCGAAGGCGGCCGACAAAGGCGTCAGCTTCGAGATCGAAGCTGCACCGGACCTCCCGGAAGTTGTCGTTGATGCGACCCGCATGGGGCATGTCCTGGAGAACTTATTGGAGAACGCGGTAACCTATACCGATCGCGGCGGCCGCATCAAGATATCAGCGACCCTCGTCGATCACGGAATCGCGATCAGCGTTGCGGATACGGGGATCGGCATTCCTCCGGAGCATTTGCCTAGTGTTTTCGATCGCTTTTTCCGAGTTCCAGGACAGAGCCGGGGGAGAGGCACGGGCTTGGGCCTGGCAATTGCCCGTGAGATCGTCACAGCTCATCACGGCACCATCACGTGCGAAAGCCGGGCCGGCGTTGGCACTGTCTTCCGCCTGACGCTGCCGGCCTGCAGCGGAGTGACTGCTGAAGAATCCTCTCCATCTGCCAACAGCAGGCTCATATCTCCGTCCTCTTGAGTAGAATGGCAGCCCAACCCCGCATCCGTCATCTAAGTTCCTTCCCCGCCTGGGCGCTGTCCGTTCGCCTGGCCGATCATGCAATTTGCCCGACGTAGGGGATTCATGGATTTTGCGGATCGTTAGGGAGATTGAGTAAAACCGCTCGCGAAAATGGACGATAAAAGGTACACCCAACCGCCAGATCAGCACATTCCAAAACCTGAGGTTAGCCATGTTGCCATGCTTGCTCTTGAGCGCTTCTCTTGCGCTCGGGCAGACACTCTCTCCTGGTGCAGGCTCAACGTCTCAACCTGCCGTGCTGCCGCCTGGGAACCCAGCGACAAGCCCGCGGGCAACAGGCGCCGATACGCAGCCGCCATCGGCGTTGCCGGCCGGAACGGCGGCCAATGCCCAGAGCACAAGCCCGTCAAGCAAGGATCAAAACGGTGCTTCGAATGGAACTAACTCGAAATGCAAGGAGGCGGAGACGCCTGTCCAGGGCTGCTTCACCAAAAGGTTGTTGGCTGGGTACCCCATCCTGGTCCAGTGGTTCCCGGAATGCTTTGGTAAGAAACCTGAAGAAAGCTCCGAGGATGAGCCGGAAAAGCCCCGCCGCGCACTGCCGGCTCCCTTCAACTCCCCCCCGTTTCCTAGCGGCGAGTACCAGGGATACCCGTTGGTCGGCGTTCCCTACAGCGACACCGCATATCCGTTAATGCAGGCCGTGTACGGCGGCCCCTGGGGCGATGAAATCAAGGACAGCAGAGTCAAGGTGTACGGTTGGGTGAATGCGTCGGGGAACTTTAGTACCGCGAAGAACTCCAACACTCCTGACTCTTACTGGATCGTCCCCAACCACTTCGAGCTTGATCAGCTATTGCTGCGCGTGGAGCGCGAAGTGGACTCGGTGCAAACGGACCATATCGACGTTGGCTTTCGCTCCACGCTGCTCTACGGCATCGACTACCGGTACATGACGGCCGGCGGCTGGTTCAGCGACCAGTTGCTCGATCACAACCGTCTCTATGGCGCCGATCCCACGGAACAATACATCGACGTCTATTTCCCGGGCGTGGCTCAGGGAATGATCGTACGCGTTGGCCGCTGGATCGCGTGTCCGGATATCGAAACGCAATTTTCGCCGGACAACTACCTTGGAACCCATTCGATCCTTTTTACGTTCGACACGTATACGCAGACCGGAGTTATGGCAACTTTCATGCTGAACAAAAACTGGATGGTCCAAGCGTGCATCCAGGCGGGCACAGACATGGCCCCGTGGTACCAGGGTGCCCTTCCGACAGGGATGTTTGGCGTGCGCTGGGTTTCTTCGGACAACAACGATTCAATCTACACCTGCTTAAACGACATCAACGACGCCAAATTTCGTACCTTCATGGTCGACGGGCAGCTTACCGGGCACGACAATTTCAATTACATCGTAAGCACATGGCAACACCGGTTCTGGAAAGAGTTCTTCACGAAGACTGAAGGTTATTTCATGTGGCAGCGCGATGCGTATGTGGGCGGCACGCCAAGCTTGGGACCCGTGCAGTCGTTCGGCGGCGGCGGCGGACTTGGGGCCTTCATCCCGGGAACGACCCTGACGTACGGCGTTGTCAACTACACGGAGTATCAATTATCCAAGAAAGACTTCATCTCCTTCAGAAACGAATGGTGGAGAGACGTGGACGGCGAACGCTCCGGCTTCCCCGGCGTCTACACCAGCCACACCATCGGGCTGACGCACAACTTCAACTCGGTGTTTCAAGTCCGGCCGGAGATCGGCTACTATCGCAACTGGACAGAGCCGGCCTTCGATCTTGGCACCAAGCAGGGCATCTGGATCTACGGTTTCGATGCGACGCTGCGATTCTAAATTGTCTTTATTCTTCTTCGGCCGTCTGAGCAATGTGGGCCTCAGTAGCACACGCCCATTGCGCTTGGCTATTTCGTCATCATGTTACTTTGCAAGCTTGGCGTTCGTTGCCTGCTTCGTAGCCACAGCCTGGCCTGACGCGGCACACGGCGACGGCGGCACCCTCCGATTGTCGGAACAGGCCGGTGCCTACCAGATCACCGTGTTCACCTCCCCGACTCCTTTGCGGTGTGGTCCTGTGGACATCAGTGTTCTGGTTCAGGACCCTGCGACCGGCGCTGTCGTGTCAGAAGTAGAAGTCGCGATCCAGATGATTCTGCGCGAGCAGCCCAGTGAAGCGCTTCGCTACCAGGCAACGACTGAGGCAGCGACCAATAAATTGTTCCGGGCAGCCCAGTTTGATCTGCCCCAGCCAGGCTGGTGGGTAGTGGAAGTCACCGTCGAAGGAACGCGGGGCTCCGGTCCGATCCAATTCGAGCTGGAGGCTGCGCCGCCCATTCCGCGGTGGATTGCCCTGTGGCCGTGGTTCACGTGGCCGCTATTGGCGATCGCGCTTTTCTCGATGCATCAAGTCCTGACCAGGAGAAGGTCGGGTGGCCGCCTATTTCACGTGGTCACCCGCTAATGCGTGCTCCGGCTGCCCTGTCGGCTAGTACAGTTGCCTGATCGCTGCGAACTCGGCCAGCAGGGATGGTTTTGTCGCCATCGCGAAGGCGAACGAGCATTTCTGCCTTGTCGGCTCCAGTGACCAGCCAGAGGATGCGGCGTGCCCGGTTCAGCATTGGGTAGGTCAATGTCATCCGGCGTCGGCCCAAATAGATTCCCGTGAGCGCGACGTCAGCATCGGTGACATTGAGAACCGGATCGTGGGGCACGAGAGACGCGGTGTGTGCGTCAGGTCCGAGTCCGAGATGGGCAAGATCGAGCACGGGCGGCAAACCGGCAATTTCACGAAGCGTTTGTGCATAGCTCTCTGCCGCGGCAGCGAGATCCGGTTCCTCTACCGGCATGGCATGGATTTGCTCAGGTGCAAGTGGTGCGTGTGACAGCAAGCTTTCGCGCAGATGAGTGAGGTTTCGATCAGGGTCCCCGGCAGGAGCAACGCGTTCATCCACCTGCACGACATGCACCGCCTGCCACGGCACATCTTCGTTAGCCAATTCCCGCAACATCTGCCACGGAGTGTGGCCGCCGCTCACCGCAAGCACAAACTTTCCCCGAGCCGTCGTCGCTTCCCGAGCCTGCGCGGCAATCAGCGCTGCCGCCTGCCGCGCAACCGCCTCAGGATCAGCGAGCACTTCGATCTTCATGGGAACTCCGAAGCAGTACACAGGAGGCAGACGGTTGATGATTAGTCACCGACGACCATGCATTAACTCTTGCTAACGTCCACAATCGGATCGTGCCATTTGCCGTGCCCAGCAATAAGCTGGTCGGCCAGAGGAGGTCCCCAGGTACCCTGTTGGTATTCGCTAACCGGGGTCACCGTACCGAGTATGGGATCGACGATGCGCCAAGCTTGTTCCACATAATCTTCGCGAGCGAACTGCGTAGCGTCTCCCCGCATGGCGTCGCCGAGCAAGCGCTCGTAGGCATCCATTTCCTGCGCGCTCGGATGCCGGCTGACCATCAGTTCCACGGGAGTGCCGGCCATTCTTTCTCCCGGAGTTTTCGCCAAGGCTCCAAGCGCGATGGCGACGTCGGGACTCACCCGAAAGCGGGCATGGTTTGGCGGCGGGGCCGAGGCGTAGACCGGCGGCGGCCTGCGGAGGTGTATGAACACCTCTGTGCAGGTCACGGGCAAGCATTTGCCTGCCCGGATGAAGATCGGCACGCCCTGCCATCTCCACGAATGGATTTCCAGCCGCAGAGCCACGAACGTTTCTACCTGGGAGTCAGGCGCGACTCCCTTCTCGTTTCGGTAGCCACGGAATTGGCCGCGTATGACGTTTTTCACCTCGACAGGGGGAACGGATTTCAGGACTTTCACTTTTTCGTCGCGGACCGACTCGCTGTCCGTTGCCGGCGGCGGCTCCATGGTCAAGTTGGCCAGGATTTGCAGAAGGTGGTTCTGCACCACGTCGCGGATCGTACCGGCCTCTTCGTAGAATGCACCGCGACCCTGGACGCCGAAGTCTTCCGCCATCGTGATTTGCACGCTGTCGACAAAGTTCCTGTTCCAGATCGGTTCCAGGAACGTATTGGCGAAACGGAAGAAAAGGAGGTTTTGTACGGGCTCTTTACCCAGGTAATGGTCGATGCGGAAGATGTTCGATTCGTCGAAATTGCTGAGGAGAGTGCGATTGAGCGCCCGCGCCGACTCCAGGTCTCTGCCAAAAGGCTTTTCAATGATCACGCGGGCGCCGGTAGCGCAGCCTGACTTGCCCAGTTGCTCCACTGCCAGTCCGAAGAGCACGGGAGGAATGGCCAGGTAATGCGCCGGATGCTGGGCCGCTCCGAGTTCCTTGCGAAGGGTCTGGAAGGTCGTGGGATCCTTGTAATCGCCATCCACGTAGCGTAGCAGGCTCACGAGCTTATCGAATGCCGTCGGGTCGATGCCTCCATGCTTGGCGCAGCTATCCTGCGCTCGCGCCCGGAATTGTTCGAGCTGCCACCCCGCCTTGGCCACGCCGATGACCGGCACGGCAAGGTGGCCGTGCTTAACCATCGCCTGTAAGGCAGGGAAGATCTTCTTGTACGCGAGATCGCCGGTAGCGCCAAAGAAAACCAATGCGTCGGACTCGCCGGTGCTCATGGCTTCGGCTCCTTTCGCCGAGTTCGGGCGCAGCATGCGCATGGTTGGAGATGGGCTGTGCCCTCCCTCCAAGACGTGCCCTACGAACTTTTCTCGACATGTCCGCCAAACTCAAAGCGCATCGCTGACAGAAGCTTGTCTGCGAAATCTGCCTCTCCTCGCGAAGAGAAGCGCTCGAACAAGGCGGCGGTGAGGACGTGCGCCGGCACGGCTTCGTCTACAGCGGCCTTGATGGTCCACCGTCCCTCACCCGAATCCGAGACGCGCCCGGCAAATTTTGCGAGCGACGGATCTTTGAGCAAAGCGGTCGCCGTGAGGTCGAGCAGCCACGAGGAAATGACGCTGCCGCGCCGCCATACTTCGGCAACGTCGCGCAAGTTGATGTCGTACTGGTAATGCTGGGGTTCGCGGAGCGGTGTTGTCTCGGCGTCGATCGTCTGCTGTTGCTTGCCGACATTGGCGTGTCGCAAAATCGCCATTCCCTCGGCGTAGGCAGCCATGATGCCATACTCGATCCCGTTATGGACCATCTTGACGAAGTGCCCGGCCCCGTTCGGGCCGCAATGCAGGTAGCCGTGCTCTGCCGTGCCCCGGATCCTCTCTCGGCCGGGGATACGCGGGGCTGCATCGACGGGCGGAGCCAGCGTTGCGAAGAGAGGGTCGAGTCGCTGCACCACCGCGTCCTCGCCGCCGATCATCATGCAATAGCCGCGCTCCAGCCCCCAGACGCCGCCACTGGTCCCAACGTCGACGTAGTGAAGCCCCTTGGCTTGGAGTTCGCTCGCCCGGCGGATATCGTCAACGTAATAGGAATTGCCGCCGTCAATCACAATGTCGCCTTGTTCCAGGCGCGCTGCAAGGTCCTTGAGGCTGCTATCTACGACGGCGGCGGGCACCATCAGCCACACGGCGCGCGGCTTGCTCAGTTTCTTCAGCAATTCGTCGAGCGAAGCGGCGCCCACCGCCCCATCTAGGATCACATCCTTGACGGCGTCCGCGCTGCGGTCGTATGCGACACATTGGTGTCCCCCGCGGATCAAGCGGCGCACCATGTTGGCACCCATTCGCCCCAGACCGATCATTCCAAGTTGCATGATGTCTCCTTTTCGAAGTCGACAGTAGCCCCAAGCAGCCGTCGCTTTGGTTCTCGCTCCAGACTGCTGTCTACTTTCGACTCTTCTCGAAGATTTCGACCCACTCGCGATAGCGCCGCGCGATTTCGGCGGCGGCCGCTTCACGCGTGATTTTTTTGGCCCGATAGTCGACGAGCGGATCCCAGAAGGTGGTACGACCCACAGCGAAGCCGATAAATCCAGGTACGTTAGCTGCCGTCGCCAGCCATTCGCGTACTTTCTTGTCATCCTCGCCGCGGCCAAGGACAATACAGCTAACCATGGCCCTGTTTCCGCGACGGGCGGCGGCGACAACCTTCGTGCAGTCCTCCCGGCGGTCGAGTCCCTCGATTTTCCAAACATCCGGTTCAACGCCGGCATCTTGCAATTGCTGAATCGTCTGCACCATCAATCCGGGTCGCAACTCCAGGTCGTAGGCCTTCTTGTCGCCTTTGAGGCGATCCAGCTGAGCCGGCTCGGCGGGGACCAGGAGTTCGAACATGAAGAGCCGCTTGCTGCCATGCAGATAGTCTGAAAGCCGCTTGAGTCGAGAGACCTGGCGCTGGTTGAGGGCTGCCTCGCCTTCAGGATTGTAGCGCACCAGCACTTTGCAAAACGTGGGCTGACATGCCTCGATGTGCTTGGCAAAGTCGTCGCCGTACTCGAAATCGAACTCATCCTGGCCGCTCTTCTCGGCGGGACAAGCTGTGGTGTAGCCTCGCTTGAGGGCGTCTTTCAGAATGGCGGCCCCGAATTGCTCGTCGACCAAAATGCCGGCCTTTTCCTTTGGCACACCGGCCCCAAGCGCGATCTGAAAGCCATCGTAGACGACTTGCTTGGCGGCTGCGACCTCGGCCGTCTGCTGCGGGGTCAGCGTGCCCTTCCACCCAAACATCTTCGTCTGGAACGAACCGCGGTGATCGAAAGGCAAGATGTACAAGGGTCTGTCAAATCCGGCGGTCATCATTTTTCTCCTTTCACAATGTCTTTCGCCCGCTTGTCCTTTTCGTTGCTGCCGCTTGCTAAGGCGAACTGCAGGTAATCATCTCCCCTCTCCCCCGCTTCGGGGGAGAGGGGTTGGGGGTGAGGGGGACAGAGTCCTTGCAACAACTGCACGCTCTAGCGAGGGATGCTAACCCCCCTCACCCCTGCCCCTCTCCCCCGAGTACAGGGGAGAGGGGGAAAAGGCGCAACACTCCAAGGCAACAGCACTAGCTGAAAATGGCCGACTTATCAGCGGTTTTCATCAGCCCACCCCCGACCCCTCTCCCCGGAGTACCGGGGCGAGGGGAGAATCTTTGCTGCCGTTCGCCTAATCGCCAAGGGCGCAACTGAAGTCATCATGCCTCGCGGATTTCCTTGGATTTGCGATAGCGACGGATCAAGGTGTTCGTCGAGCTGTCGTGTTTCAGTTGCGAATCCCCTTTGCCTTGCAATTCCGGGATGATCCGCTTGGCCAACACCTTGCCCAATTCGACGCCCCATTGGTCGAACGAGTTGATATGCCAGACGGTGCCCTGGACAAACACCTTGTGTTCATAGAGAGCGACCAGTTTGCCCAGCGCCTCGGGTGTCAGCCGGTCCAGCAGGATTGTATTGGTCGGACGGTTCCCCTCAAAGGTGCGATGAGGCACCTGGAAATCTGGAACACCATCCGCTTTGACTTCCGCGGCGGTCTTGCCGAAAGCGAGGGCTTCCGTCTGGGCGAAGAAGTTCGCCATCAAGAGATCATGGTGCGGCGGCAGCGGGTTCAGCGTTTGGCAGAAGCCGATGAAGTCACACGGTATGAGCTTGGTCCCTTGATGGATGAGCTGATAATAAGCGTGTTGGCCGTTGGTCCCCGGTGTGCCCCAGACAATCGGGCCCGTCTGGTAGTCCACTTTCATGCCCTCGAGATCAACGTGCTTGCCGTCACTCTCCATATCGAGCTGCTGCAAATACGAACTGAACCTGCCGAGGTAGTGGTCATAAGGCAAGATGGCCACCGTCTGAGCGCCGAAGAAATTGTTGTACCAGATGCCCAGAAGTCCCAGAAGCACAGGCAGGTTACGTTCGAAGGGAGCGGTGCGGAAATGTTCGTCCACCGCGTGGAAACCGCTGAGCATGGCGCGGAAGTTTTCCGGTCCGATCGCAATCATCAAAGAAAGGCCAATCGCTGAATCGTACGAGTAGCGGCCGCCGACCCAATCCCAGAATTCGAACATGTTCGCGGTATCGATCCCGAAACGAGCCACCTCATCAGCGTTCGTCGAAACCGCGACGAAATGCTTGGCGACGGCCTTCTCGTCGCCACCCAGGCCCTTGAGGCACCAGGCGCGGGCGGAGTGCGCGTTAGTGAGTGTTTCCAGCGTGGTGAAAGTCTTCGAGGAGATGATGAAAAGCGTCTCAGCCGGGTCAAGATCGCGAGTAGCTTCCGCAATGTCTGTGCCGTCGATGTTCGACACGAAGCGGAAGGTCATGTCGCGCTGGCTGTAATAGCTGAGCGCTTCATAGGCCATCACGGGACCAAGGTCCGAGCCACCGATGCCGATATTGACGACGTTGCGCATGCGCTTGCCGGTGTGGCCCTTCCAGGCACCGCACCGCACACGATCGGAGAACGCAGCCATCTTGTCGAGTACGGCGTGGACCTCGGGCACGACATTTTGGCCATCGACCACGATGGACTCGCTCCTGGGCGCACGCAAGGCCACGTGCAGGACCGCCCGCTTTTCGGTGACGTTGATTTTTTCTCCGCGGAACATTGCATCGATGCGCGCCCGAAGGCCCGACTCCTCGGCAAGCTGCAGGAGAAGCTTGAGCGTTTCGTCGGTGATGCGGTTCTTCGAGTAGTCCAGGTAGATGCCGGCTGCTTCCACAGTGAAGCGCTCGCCGCGGCGTGCGTCCCCAGCAAACAAGTCCCGCAAGTGGAGATCGCGGAATTTTTGATAATGGATCTCCAGCGTCTTCCATGCAGCCCGCTTCGTGAGCGGGGCGATGCTCGCGCTCATATTCGGTCTCCTTTCGTCTGCACGTTCGTCAATCGTTTGCCGTCGAGTGGCTGAGCGCCTGGAGCGCCCGCCCCGGCATCCTGCTGCCAGAGGCGAAATCCTCCAAGAAAGGCATTGGCATTGTTGCCGGCGCGCGCTCCGGGGGGCAATGATTTTAGCTTACGAGCGTTGCCTCCGCCGACGACCACGTAGTCCGGCTCGAGGGCCGCAGTTAGCTTTCCCAGCGCTTCGGTGACGCGGATTCGCCATTTGCGTTTTCCCAGCCGTTCCAGGCCTCTTTCCCCGATGTAATCCTCAAACGTACGTTTCCGGAACGGCAGATGGCCGAGTTCCATCGGTTCAACGATTCCATTTTCGATCAGGGCCGAGCCGAGGCCTGTGCCCAAGCCCAGGAATAGCATCTTGCCTCCTTCATAACTTCCCAATGCCTGCAGGGCGGCGTCGTTGATGACCTTGATCGGGAACTGAAATGCGGTTTGATAGTCAAAGCCAACCCAGCCACGGCCAAGATTGACCGGCTCCGAGAAGGGTCGGCCGCGCAACACTGGGCCAGGGTAACCCATCGAAACTGCCTCGTAGGTCCACCCTTCGGCCGCCTTGAGCACTCCCGCCACCATTTCTTCCGGGGTCAGTTCTGGTCCGGAAGGGAATTTGCGTGGACTGTCCTGGCCCGTAACCAGGATTTTGACGTTCGTGCCCCCAATGTCGATGACGAGAACGTTCATGATCGCCTTTCTTCAAGAAGTGGGGAACAGGGTGCAGGCGCGGTGCCGTCAAGCTTGGCGGCGTCCAGCAACGCAGACAGGTCATGTTCGAGAAGGTCGCTGACGCGCGCAACCGTGAGATCTGCCGGGTCATACTTCGCCAAAGCCGCGGGGTCATGGGCGTACATCCCCTGTCGCGGGAACACCGTAGTCACGCTGCCGCCCCACCACTTTTTCACTGCTGCCAGGATGCGCGGTTTATCATCGACCAAAACGTAATGCCTGGCTGGGTAGCGGCGGGCGACATCGTCTAGCTCTTGTTCTTTATGGATGTAGATGAGCACCTGGCCATTCACAGCCTTGAAGATTCCCGAGCGTTCGACCTTGCGCGGCTGGAAGACCACGTCGCCATCGGAGAGGATGACCGTCGCTCCCCAGGTGCGAAAGCGCTCCAAAACATCGAGTGCACCGGGATAGAGGCGGCTGGCGAAGGGGTAGTCCACAAGATACGAGGACATCGCCAGGAGGTGAAGCTCGTGCGGGTGCTCGACCCGATAGCGCTGCAGGGCGCCCAGGTAGTCGCGGTAGCCCAACTCGTCGAACAACTGTTCCAGGATTGTCCAGTAGCGCTCCCGGCTCGCGGCCCCGAATGCACTTTCAAGATGCCGTTTGAGATCATCCTGGATGAGGTCGTTGTCGAGGAGCGTGTTGTCCACGTCCACCAGGAACACGACCGGACTCACTGCCGCCATCGATCGCTGCCTCCTGAAATCTCTAATGGGAAAGTGCCTTAGCGACGATTTGTTGGGCTTCGCTGACAATGGCATCGAGGTGAGCCTGGCCTTCGAAGCTCTCTGCGTAGATCTTGTAAATGTTCTCGGTGCCTGACGGCCGAGCGGCAAACCAACCGCTCGCTGCGACGACTTTCAGCCCACCGATTGAGGCGTTATTTCCAGGGGCGCGCGTCAACTTTGCCACGATCGGTTCGCCAGCCAAATCGGATGTTCGTACGGCCTCGGGCGCTAGCTTTTGGAGCCTGGCCTTTTCATCCGGCGTCGCTGGCGCATCGATGCGCGTATAGTAAGGCGTGCCGAACAGCGCAGTAAGATCCTGGTAGTGCTGGCCAGGGTCCTTTCCGGTACGCGCAGTGATCTCGGCGGCCAGGAGGTCCATGATCGGGCCGTCCTTATCGGTAGTCCA
>DATGZX010000438.1:0-13054 GCA_035296965.1 Gemmataceae bacterium | reverse complement strand
GCGTTAAGCCTGCTCAAGCGGAATCCGGCCAAAACGAGCATCGCACGGAAACGCAAGGCGGCTGCCTTGGACACGGGTTTTCTCGAGGAAACCTTGGCTGGGGCACGAAACCTAGAGAAAGTTTGATGCGTTCGCCCTGGTCCAGCACTCCGCCGCCCTGACCATCATAAATCCCACTCGGATACGAGTTGAAGTCCCCATTCATCGCCATCTGCTGGAAAACGGACAGCGGAATGAAGGCCCCAAACTCCGTATTGCCGCCGACCAGTTTGTTACTTCCTCCGCCATCGCCTATGAGCAACGCCTGACCGGAGCCGTGATACTCCAGGTCGTTATTACCCTTGCCTCCAAGCAGGACGGCATCGACGGGCTGGGGTAGACCATTGGGATCGTCTTGATACCCGCCCTCCTGGTCAACATTGCCAACATAGATGGTAACATTGGCGTCCGCCGGTCCATCCGAGGCGATGGTAGTAATGATGGGATCGCTGCCGCGATAAAATGTACGGTCACCAAGATTCACGAGCCCAGCCACGTGTTTCTCGATGTGGTCCGGGTAAATGACTTCGATACCATACTTCGTCGATGGAACGCCCCCCAGGCTCGTAGGGCCGGGCTCAGAGTAGTCCTGGACACGAATGGTTTCGTTGTTGCCGACCCCCAGCGTGTGCAAATAAATCGTGTTGGGATCTGTGGGTGGAACATCCACGCTATCGCAGGTCGTATCAAACGTGACCAGGTCGGCACTAGCGATGTTGTAGCTTGCGATTGTGACATTGCCCCACGGAGTATCGAGGCCAACATTTACGTCAAGGGATGCATAAATTCTGCCGCTGAAGGCAAAGGCACAGTCGGGATCGGAAGCCAGCGTGTCAAGGAACTTATCCAGACGAACCTTCTGATCGCCGTTCGCATCATCGCTACTTGGATCAATGTGCAGCGAAACGTTGGCATAGAGTCCTCCATCGGCATGGAGAAGCACCAGGTTGGCACTGGCCTGCATGAAGCCCTGGACTTCAAGGCCCGTTGCATAGTGATCGTACGGATTGCCCTGGGGGTCGTACGCCGTGGTCACGGTATTGTCAATGTAAAAACCGTGGAGCAGGGCTTGCGGCTGGCCGTACTCGGGGTCTTGGGAGTTGAGGAATGCACGCAGGCCAGTGGTGTCGTAACCGACATTCAGGTCTGCGTTAAGGTTGATCCCAGCAGCCAGATCGAGGCTTGCCAGGTCCGGGATGCCGAGGCTGATCGCTCCATTGAGGGACGTGGCCATAGGAGGCATTGTAAATGTGAACAGGGGTACGTCCTTGCCAAGGAGTAGGTCGAATGCGCTCGTCGGATTCTCCAGGATGGGAAACTGTAGCCCCTCGGAGCCCGGTGCGGCCGTGCCCTGAGGCGTGACGCTGTCCAGCACGCTACTAAAGAAGTTGCCGGTCTCTCCATTGGCTTTATCCAGCAGCGCCTGGGGCGATTGGACATCCGGGCCGGAAGCCAGGTCATTCGCGAAATTCCCGTTGAACACATCACTCAGGACGGAGCTGCCGTCCACGAGTGAGAAGCTACCCAGAGTTATGGGTAATGCGCCAGCCGCGGTGCTCGAAGTCGGCAACTTGGTTTCGAACCACGTGAGTGCATTCAAGAAATCGCCCACTGGGCCGCTGGTGATCCCGTTCGCGTTGAGGAGGTTGTGGATGGTGGTGTTGATGCCGATCTTGTCCAGCCCAGGAATCGGCGCATCAATCCATTGAATAACGCGGTAAATCGGGTCGGTGATTTGGTGAAGATCATTGATCATTTGATCGATGAAGCCCGGCAAGAGGCTCGCGATATCCAGTTGAACGTTGTCGAACGAAAGGTGCGTCAGAGTTCCAAAGGACGAGGGGTTAGGGTGTTCGGCGGAGTCATTTGCAAACTGCCAATCAAGGTTGAAGTCAGCCATAAACTTGGGATTGATGGGCAGGCCGGGCGCGAATTGGAGCGTAAGTCCAAGCGCAACCTTGGCGTCTCCCGACAAGTTGAAACTGGTGGTGCTTTGGCCGTCGGAGCCGAATCCAGCAGAGAAGACGGCATGAAAGCTCGATCCTTTGTCCTGTGCCGTGAACCCGAGTAAGCTGCTTAAGGTGCCGGACAGGGATAGGCCGTGCATGGACACATCCAGGATGACTGCCAGAGGTGCATCCGGATAGTCTGGATTGCTATTGGAGAGAGTGCTCAACGACTCCGGATCAAGGGTGACCCCGTTGTTGTCCGAGATGGTGAAGCCCAGGTAGTATCGGAACGTGATATTGACCTGGGCACCGCTTTGCACATTGAAGTGGAGCAGATTTCCCAGGCCGAGATCGACGTTGGCGTTGTTAGAGACGGCGCTGTACGTCTTTTGCAAAAGAACCTGCACGCCCACCGTAGTGCTGTCGGGACTGGGCGTAACGACGATGTCCCTTGGATTGAGGCCATCGCCGTTGATATCTCCCAACAGCCCTGTTCCTGTAAGCAGGGGATAGAGATTGTTTTGAATGGTGCTGATGAGTTGAGAATTAATGGTTTGCGAGCCGAGCGCCTGCAGCTGGCTGCCAACCTGGTCGACCTGGCCGACGATGTTATTCAGACCGCTCAAACTGTTCTGGAGATTATTGCCGATAATGGGTATCGAGCCTGCCGCGCTGAATGCCCCATTGAGCGTGCCTTGAGCAGTATCCACCAAGGTCCGGAGCATGCCACCTGCCGCGGCGAAGTCGATAGTGCCGTTCAGCAGCGTTCGTTCTTCAAGCAACTCGATGCCCAGCTGATGGCGCGCTGGCTTACGTCGCGAACTCCGTTGACGGTCGGCCCTGGAAGAGCTGATTGAAGAATCCTGCCGTTTCCGCCATTTCGTAAGCATTTTGGTTCAATCCCTTCTTTGAAACCACCAACGCGACACGACTGCCCTCCTTTCTCTGAACATGATTCGAAACTGTTGCGCACATCGATCTGGAAAAGAATCTTCTTTCGAGCGGCTGGATTCTGGTATAAAAGGGATTCTGGCGCTCGCCTTTCCTCCAAGGAATGCCGCATGTCCGAAGGGCTCCCGTTCGTCGAGCTTATCCGTCGTGTACGGGCCGGCGACGAAAAAGCGAGCACGGAATTGGTACGACTGTATGAGCCGATCATTCGCGTTGCTGTCCATGTCCGCCTGAACGACCCCGGGTTGCGGCGCCTCTTCGACTCGATGGATATCTGCCAATCAGTGCTGGGTAACTTCTTCGTGCGTGCGGCAGCCGGACAGTTTGAGTTGGAGAGACCCGGGCAACTGATCAAGCTTTTGGTCACCATGGCGCGCAACCGGGTCACCAACCACGCTTTGCAGCAACAGGCCGCCCGGCGGGATCATCGCCGGAGGGAGAAGACGTCCTCCGATTGCGATGAGCTGATCGATCACGGTCCCAGCCCGAGCGAGGTCGTGTCCGGGAAGGAGCTGCTGGAAGCCTTTCGCGGCCGGCTGTCGCCGGATGAACGCGAGGTGGCTGAGCTACGCACCCTGGGACAGTCCTGGCCGGAAATCGCGGCGAAACTTGGGGGCACGCCCAATGCCTTGCGCGTGCGCCTCGACCGAGCGCTCGATCGGGTTACACGCGAGTTGCGACTTCTTGACTGAAACTGGGCCAGGCAAATCCCTGTTCGCTTCCAGTCTGAATCTTGTTTAAGGATATTGGGATTCCACGCGAAAAGCCGTTTCGATGTACCTTTTCCACGCCTCGAGGTCCGCACTTGTTTGATGAGCAACTGACTCTGGATAAGCTCGTTGAGGTCCTTCTGGAGGAGCAGCGACTAAGTTGGCAAGGGGGTGACCGCGCCCTTGCCGAAACTTATTTCAAGCGTGAGCCGGTGTTGCTCCGGGAGACGCCCCGCGCCCTAAAAATACTCTACAACGAGATCGTCTCGCGCGAGGCGGCCGGCGAGCACCCCCAGCTCGAAGAATATGTCCTGCGCTTCTCTCATTTGAACGATCAACTCACACGTCTTTTCGAAGTTCATCAGGCCATTGAATCGGATCAGCTTCTCACCGACGTCAGTCTCGACGCTCCGGCATCGCAGCCGGCGTCCGCGCGCGCTCGCCATCCGTCCCAATCGTCGCCAACGGTCGCCGGCCACGAGGTCCTTGAAGAACTGGGACGCGGCGGCATGGGCGTGGTCTACAAGGCCCGGCAGGTAGGCCTCAACCGCGTGGTCGCACTGAAAATGATCCTGGCGGGCCAGCATGCCAGCCAGGCCCAGTTGGCGCGCTTTCGGGCCGAAGCCGAGGCGGTGGCGCGGCTGCAACACCCGAACATCGTGCAGATTTACGATGTCGGCGACCAGGACGGCCGGCCCTATTTTTCGCTGGAATTTGTCGACGGCGGGAGCCTTGCCCAGGCCCTGAGCGGCGACCCGCAGCCCCCGCGCCTGGCAGCGAGTTTGATTCAAACGCTGGCGCTAGCCATGCACGCGGCTCACCAGCGCGGCATCGTCCACCGCGATCTGAAGCCCGCAAACATCCTCTTGCAGCGACAAAGCCAGGACGGCAGCATGGTGACCCTGGAAACCCAGGCCTGCGCGATCTTCGTTTTGAGATCTGCCTTCGTCATTCCGAAAATCACGGACTTCGGATTGGCCAAATTGCTCGATGTCGACGTCGGGCAGACCGATAGCGGCATGATCCTGGGCACGCCGAGCTACATGGCACCCGAACAGGCGGATGCCAGGAGTGGCGAGATCGGTCCGGCCGCCGACGTGTACGCCCTGGGAGCCATCCTCTATGAGATGCTCACGGGCCGCCCGCCTTTCAAGGCGGAGACACAATTGGATACCTTGCGCCAAGTCCTGTCCGACGAGCCGGTCCCCCTCTCACGGTTCCATCTGAAAGTGTCGCGCGACCTTTCTACCATTTGCATGAAGTGTTTGCAGAAGGGGCCAGACAAGCGCTACCGAAGCGCCTTGTCGTTGGCGGAGGACCTGGAGCGCTTCCTGGCCGACCGGCCGATCCATGCACGGCGCACCTCTAAGTCAGAGCAAGTCTGGCGCTGGTGCCGGCGCAATCCCGCCGTAGCCGGTCTGGTGCTGGCCGTGTCCAGCCTCGTGGTGACGGCGGCCGTCGGCGCCACGCTGGCGGCGCTGCGGTTGCGCATCGAGCAGAATGCCACCCTGGCGCAATTGCACAAAACGGAGGAGGCCGAAGACGCGGGCCAGCGGCGCCTATTCGGTTCTCTCCTCGGCCAGGCCCGGGCCAGCCGGCTGAGCCAGCGGATTGGGCGGCGTTTCAAGACGCTGGACGTCCTTGCCGAAGCGACCGAGTTGGCACGTGCTCTGAACTTGGGCGAGGATGAGTTCCTCAAGCTGCGCAGCGAGGCTGCTTCCTGCATGGCCCTCGCTGACTTGCGCGTGGACCATGAATGGCCCGGGTGGCTGCCTGGATCCTTCCACGTTGCTTTTGACGGTGCTTTGGAACGCTACGCGCGCGTTGACCGAAACGGCGCCGTCAGCATCCGTCGTGTCAGCGATGATGTGCAGCTTTGCCAGCTGCCCAGCATGGGGCCTGCCGAGACGCGAGCGGAGTTTAGCAGTGACGGACGGATCATTGCAGTTGGCTCCGATCACCACATGAAAGCGTGGAACTTGACCGGCGCGGAACCGACCTCCCTGCTGGAGATACATGATTGCAATGCTTTCAATTTCAGTCCCGATGATAAGCAGATGGCAATCGGGCACCAGGATGGCACGATAACCTTCCACGAGTTGCCCTCGGGCCGAAGGACGCAAGTCCTGCGAGCAGCGCGACCCATCTACCACCTGGCATTCAATCCCAGGCTTCGGCAGCTGGCAGTTACCTACGGCAGCGGAGCGGCGGTTCTCGACTTGGACACCGGAAGAGCGGTGGTTGACATTGCTAAGGGGACTTGGGTGAATGCCACCCCCGCCTGGCACCCCGAGGGGAAACTCTTGGCAGTCGATGAAGGCGTGAATCGGATTACTCTTTGGGACGTACCCGCCGGAAAGCCGCGTTTCTTCCTTGAAGGATACAAAAACTCGATAACTGGAATAACCTTCAACCACGCCGGGAGTCTCCTGGCCAGCACGGGTTGGGAAGGCAAGCTAAGGCTGTGGGACCCCGGAACGGGAAAGCAGCTTTTCAGCACGGACAGGCCTACCGAGCAAGTGCGTTTCAGCCCGGATGACCAGCGGCTGGCCGCCGGGCACATCGGAGGCCAACTCTGCATTTGGAAAATGGCAGCCGGCCAGGAGTACCGCACGCTGGGCCGTCACCCGGACATTCTGGATAGAAAAACAACCTCTACCATTGCTACCAGCCCGAAACACCATTTGCTGGCCGCCGGTGTTGGCGAAGGCGTGCAATTGTCCGACCTGGCCACCGGCAAAAGCTTGGCCTTTCTCAAGCTGTCGCGACAGAGCTTCGTGAACGTGGCCTTCGAACCGTCGGGGGCACTGCTGATTAACGGTCCGCGGGACGGCGTGTGGCGCTGGCCGGTTCACGAAGACGTGACCTCCCCAGGGCTACTCAAGATCGGACCGCCACAAAAGCTGTCTTTGCCAGGATCCTCCGGCGCGATTGCGGTCAGCGGCGATGGCCGCGTGGTCGCCAATGCTCAGTTCAATGGCGGTGCCTGCGTGCTCCACGCAGAACATCCCGATCGGCTGGTTTGGCTTCGACCACACGCGGGCGTGGTCAACGTGGCCGTCAGCGCCGATGGCAGCCGTGTTGCTACTGGTAGCTTCAGGGCCACCGGCGTGAAAATCTGGGATAGCGGAAGCGGCAAACTGCTGAAGGAACTGTTGCCCGCAGACAGCCACGTGGTGGTGGGCTTCAGTCCGAATAGGAAGTGGTTAGCTACCAGTGGGGGCGACCCCTGCCGATTATGGGCGGTCGACACGTGGCAAGAGGGGCTGCATATCGGAGGTCAAGCATTCTCCTTTTCGCCGGATAGCGCACTCCTAGCGGTGGGAACCGGTGACGGGGCCATCAGGCTGGTCGATCCAGAATCCGGCCGGGAACACGTCCGCATGGAGGATCCGAACCAGGAACATGGCTGGGTGGGCTTTAGTTCAGACGGCACGCAGCTTGTGACGAACACCGACGAACCGTCGATCCACGTATGGGACTTGCCGGCCATTCGCCGGCAATTGGCGGAGATGCGCCTCGATTGGGACTTGCCGTCCTATCCGCCTGCCCCCGAAGAGAGGAATGGTCTGTCGTTGCGCGTCTCCGTGGATCTCGGCCCGTTTGGGGTGGATTCTGTAAGGGAGGCGCTCAGTGCCTACAGCGTGATGCTCGCTTTGTTGCCATGCAGCCCCGAGGCCTATTACCAGCGTGCTTTGGCGCATTCGCTGCTGAAGCATTGGCCGGAAGCCCTCGACGACAGCAACCGCTCCCTCATGCTCCGCAGCGATCACATTCAGTCCTATTATCTCCGCAGCCAACTCCTGGAGCAGTTGGGGCAGCACCGGCAGGCGATGACCGACTTGAACGAAGCCATCCGGCGCGAACCGAATCGAGTGCCGCCTGCGAGCGAAATGCAGGCGGCCCTAGGCCTCGATCCACTGACTGCTGAAGCGTATAACGAGAACGCCTGGCGCTATCTGAGCGGGCCTCCAGACCAGTGTGTCCCCGGCCTGGCTGCGCTCCTGACCGAGAAGGCCGTGCTGCTCGAGCCCGGCAACTGGTATTGCCGCAACAGCCTGGGCGTGGCCTATTACCGGCTCGGGCACTGGCGGGAAGCGCTGGCCACCCTGACCACTAGCCTCAACCTTCCGGGCGAACGCTTTGATGGATTCGATCTGGTCTTCTTGGCAATGGCCCACCAGCAGCTTGGGCAAGTGGATCGCGCCAGAAAGTGCTATGAGCAGGTGATCCAGTGGCAATCGCAGGCCCGGCTCCGCCCCGAGGCTGAACACCAACTCAACAACTTCCGTGCCGAAGCAGCCGCTCGGTTGGGATTACCGCCGCCCCGATGAGGTGAGCGCGCGGCTCCTGAGAAGCCAGTCGACGGAGTTGATTGAAATACATCATGAATAACCTTCCCGCACAGTAACACGGCGCGCTGCGCCGACAGCAGTGCTGTCTATGCAGGAAGGTCAAGGTATGGAAAGAAGCTCCATAAGAGGCCAGAGAAGCGTGAACGCATCCTTGGAGTGCAAAAGGTTAGCCCACTCCCCTTTATTCTCTTCCTGGTCGATTTCTGGAGGAATGGGAGGGTCGATCTGGCTTGCTTGCAGGGGCTCATTGCCGCCCTTCTCGCCTGTTCGTGGCGGTCCCCCGGCCAGCTCATTTTGAAAATTTAATCTGTATGGTTGACGTACAGCGTACATTCTGGGATAATCACGGGGCATGTCCCAAGAACCGCCGAAATTCCGTGACAAGCGTCTTCGCCAGTTTTCCGAAGGCTATAGAGTAAAGGATTTTCAGGCGTTTGAGCAGCAACTGGATAAGCGGCTCAAAATACTGGAAGAAGCAACAAACCGCGAGGATTTGCGCCGGTTGCCGAGCAACCGTTTTGAAGCGTTGCGAGGCGACCGCAAGGGCCAGTTCAGTATCCGCATTAACAAGCAATGGCGGCTATGTTTTGAGTGGCCGGACGGCGCGAGTCATGCGTTTAACATTGAAGTGGTGGATTACCACTAGGAGCAGAGACCATGAAGAGACGCCCGATACATCCTATTCACCCCGGCGAGGTACTGGCTGACGAGTTGGCCGAGTTGAATACTACCCCGACCCAGTTGGCGCGTGAGCTGCACGTGCCTGCCAACCGCATCTCGCAGCTCGTAGCCGGCAAGCGCGGCATGACGGCCGATACGGCTTTACGGCTGGAAAGATGGCTAGGCGTCAGCGCGCAATTCTGGATGAACCTGCAAAAGCGTTACGAACTGGACCTTGCCCGCGATCAGGCCGGCAATGTGCTGGGCACGATCAGACCACATCGTCAGCAGAAACCCGCCGACTATCAACCGAGCTTGTAAGAACATGAAGGGGCGGCTCTTTCCGTCGTCGCATCGCCTTTACGCTGATCACCCGAAGAGACCCAAACCCTCTCCCCTTTCTTTGATTGACGCTCCGACCTTCGTTCCTGCTCGGTACTTATCCTGAATGCAGACTTTTTTCTCGCATCTTGCTCGGATTTTAGAAGTGAATTCCGGATCGGCTTGATGAGTTATCTACAAGCCATTTACGTTAAGTAAGTTATATATCTGTTCTTGAAGTTAAACAGTTAGCCACTCAGCATCTCTTTGACACTTCGCCGGAATCGGGGATTGCCTGCGCCTAATAGGCCGAGTCCTTGCGCCTTTTCGACCGCGGCAGGTTGCGCCTGATAGGCCGTGCCAGTTGCGCCTAACAGACCGTGTTAATTCACAGGCCGGCGGAGCAAAATGAGCGTTAGGATTCTGCGCCTAATAGGCCGTGCAGGCCGGTCGGCAACAGGGTTGGGTCGTCTACCTGTGGCGAATTCGCAACAATGAGCCCGGCGGTGGCGGTTTTTGCTTGGCCAACCTGCCATTTATGGCCCGACAGGTCGTGTGCACTCGTCATTACGCTTAAGCCCTTGCGCTTAATAGGACGTGTCTAGGGGTCGTTCTTGCGAGCCCTTGCGCTTAATAGGACGTGCCTCATTACCGTCGGCCCGCCTGGTTACGCCTAATAGGACGTGCCCGTATCAGGCTATCTGCTTGAATTTAGTCGATTTCGAGGTAATGCCGCGGGCAATGCGGCGCCGGGGATGCCGGGGAGTCTCGTATCTCGGGTCACCTACGGCAAGCAAAGTGCGCTTCAGGAAGTGGATGACCTCCTCCCCCTCCTCGTTCTTGTGCATCATCGCCGTATATTCCGGGAGTGAATCCGCCTCGACGACTTTGCGAACGTCGAGGGCAAAGTCGGAGAAACGCGACGAGGCCCCGGATTTCTCATAGAGCTGGCGCATGGTGAACTGCCAGCCATGCTCCTGTTGCCCGGCATGTTTGCGGGCGACGCGATAGAGCCAGCGTTCGATGCCGCCGGTAAGCAGGAAATAGTCTTCGTGGATGGTCAGAACGCCGCCTTTCATAAGAATGCCATCGAACAGCCAGTCAGGCAGCGTTAAGGTCATTCCCGTCGTTTCGCCGGTTTTCTCGTCGGTCACCTCGGTCCAGCTTTCCAGCCAGTGGAATGAGGCGGTTTTGTTCTTGCCCTCGGCGCGGATGTTGGTTCGGACGGCGGTGTGGGTGAGCCGTTCCAGTGCGGCGCGAAGACGCCGGTAATGTTCGCCACCGGTCGTCCGGCGGATCGCTTTGAGCATCTGGTGGGGGTGAAAGCGGATGACGCGGCTAGCGTTCACGCCGCGGTCTAAGGCTTCCGTGATCTGCGTCGATGCCCAAATCAGGATGTCCGCGTCCCAGATCGTGGCGATGCCGAATTTCGGGTTGGCGCTGACTTCGACCCAAACGTCGCCGACATGGTAATCGATGGGCGCGAAGCGCGGCTTCTTGGCCAGGCTGAAAAACGGGCGCTCCATCGTGTCACGCTGGTCGCGGATCGGTATGTCTGCGAAGTTGGCAGTGAAGAGGTCGGATTGATCATTGCCCCTGGGCGGGAGCCGTTTGGTCATGGGCCGTGTCCCGGTTAATGTGTTCGGCCGCCCTGAGGGCGGATTGCAACCGGACATTAGACCAGGAAACGCCAGGATTCAAATGAAATAACCAACGATTGCGCGGGCGTCCTGGAGGCAGGCCAGTGCGGTCAGCCCCCTCCCCTCCACGGATTCAGCTCAGATAGCCGTTGGATCGAAGCCACGGCTGCAGGGCTTCTTCGAGCATGTCCTGGAGCGTATTGGGGAACACGCCTTTGAGTTGCCGTTCCAACGATGCGCGCTTGAGTGCAGCGGAATAGTCGGTTCGGAGACGCGTCGTAAAGGGCACCCGGCTTACGGCGTTTCCCGTTCGCCCCTTCCCTTCCCCGATATCATCAACCGGCGCCGGTGGCTGGGGCCGGGTCGCTGCCGACGATTTCGGGTTCTTGTTAAACACGAACTCTTCTTCGACAGTGCGGTCCACGCCGCTGTCCGGTTTCAAAGCTTCCACGAGTGTTCTGCGTTCTCCCATACTCCCTCCCCTCTTAGGTTTCACGCTGCCGCCATTTTCTTGGCCTGGCGCCGCGGCGATTTGGCGGCACCCGCCTCCGGCAACGCCTCGCGGAAGAATGACCGCATTTCGCGGGTCGCCTCGCGGCCGCGGGCGCCTAGCTGCCAGACGACAGCCCCCTGGCCGGGCGCGTCGGCGTAGATTTGCTTGAGTGTGAGCGCGGTCTTGGCCATGCGCAAATGGAGAGCCTTGGCCGCTTCCTTCATGTCCTCGGTGAGCCGGTAGTTTTTCCCTACCATGCTCAGCACGATGAGCGCTTTGGGGTGGCCTTTGCGAATGCCTTGGGCGTGCTTTAAGGTCTTGGTTGCCTGGACGAGCGCGCGCACTTCCAGCATGCTGGCCTTGCAGGGGACAAGAGCCAGGTCGGCGCGCAAGAGTAACGCGCGGCTCGTTTCCGTGTTGCTGCCAGGGCCGTCGGCGACCACGTACTCGGCCTCCTTTGCCAGTTGCGGCAGCTCGTCGAGGATTTCGTCAGGAGTGGCCAGGCGGACCGTTTTCATCTCCGGCACCGCTTGCTTGGCCCACTCGGAGGATGATTGCTGCGTGTCGCAATCGGCCAGAATCACCGAGTGCCCCTGCTCGTGCAGCCAGGCGGCGAGATGAACGGCGACCGTCGACTTGCCGACCCCGCCCTTGGAATTTGCGACCACGATAATCATGCGGCAGACCATACCCCACGTGCAGGCATGATTGCAAGCAATATGTGCAGCAGGCTTACCTGTCGGAAAGAAAACAGGCTTACAGGCAAGTCTGCTGGCCAGCCAGATTGCAAGAAAGTGTGCTGGCGTTATGGCATAAAAGCTTGCCGTCTTGACGACAGACAAGCATGTAAGCCGAGTGTCATGCAAGCTTGCAGGCTGTCTGGCTTACAAGAAATAGTGACGGCATCCTTGCTTGAATGCTTGGCATATTGACGGAACGCAAGCATGAAAGCCATCAAGCAGGAAAGCAGGCTTTCAGGCGTTAATGTCAGCAAGCAAGCTTGCCTGTAAGCATGACAACAGGCCAGCTTGGCATACGGCCTACAAGCAAGCCTGCTGGCAGGCATGAAAGCCAGCCGACTGACTGACCTGCGGACTTTCCCGGGGAAAGTTCCCAAACTTGCACGGTGCAATTTTGCCTAAGCGAAGCTTAGGGAAGATGCCTGCACGTAACTTTTGACTTTCTGCGATCGCTGGACTTTTCTGTTGTCATTGTCAGAAGACGATTTCAGTGATTTCAGAAGTCTTCTTCAGTAGATGTCCCAACTCATCATTTTCTTCACACCATTCCAGGTGACCGCTGCCGTGGAAGTCTGGCTTCGGCTCAGGCGGCTTGGCATAATTCAATGCCCAACTTTCGGGAATTACTTCCTCGCAGCTGCTCATTACAGTCACTCGCTGAAGCCGTTAGCTGGTTAATTGGTCTACTGCTGAAGCGCATAGCTGACGAATGGTTTTGTCAGTTACCATTGCAGTAGGCGGATTTGCTAGGTTGTCATTTCAATGGTGAACTGAAAATGACATCTGCCCCTGGCTGCGATTGCTTGCCATTGGCACGACTTGGATCGAGCATCCTCGTCGGGTGTTGCCGGCCAGCCACAGTATGCAGGAACGCACCCTGCCGACACGATTTGGACTTCGAGCAGAATTCGCTTAACTCCGAAATCCGGCTGCGCTATGAGTGGTGGCCGGAGGTAAGCAGAGAGATGACTGGAGTAGGCGAAAACGAGAACTGGGCCGTGCTGGCTGAGCACCGCCTGGAGAGAACCGGGCTGGAGGTGAAGCTTGATAAGGGATTCGAGGAAGGCACCTATTGTGTCTGCATCGAATTTGATGAGCTGGCATCGCGACAAGGCTTCACGGCGGCCCACCGCTTGGCCGAAAGATACTGCGCCGCATTGAAGGGCCAGTTGGGCTGTCGAGCGGGGTATTCGCTG
>DATGZX010000437.1:0-11334 GCA_035296965.1 Gemmataceae bacterium | reverse complement strand
GAGGCTGGAAAACTTGCTGAGGAATGAGCATACTGGCTTCATGGCATCGGCTTTCCAAGTGACTGCTGGTAACAATCATTTTGGAAAGTCGGATGCCCTTTTTCATTCTCCCCGGGTGGTGGGCGGAGCCCACGTTAAGAGGAAGATTACGATTACGAAGAGGAGGAAGAGCACGATCCAGATTAAGAGTACGATGTCGTGCCTGCGCCGCCTATTGAGTCATGCTCTTTCTCGTGCTCCTGCTCTTAATCTTCTTCCAAATCTTACTCTTCATCTTCATTCTTTCTCTTAGGGATGGGTCGCTGGTCAACCCATCAGTCGAAGGTTGACAGAACACTAGGCCAGTGGCAGCTATTGTTCTCCCCTCGCCCCGGTACTCGGGGAAGAGCTTCTCGGACTGACTCCAGGAAGTCATGCGCTGCGCCGCAGCTTCGGGCCAATTTTGGCAATGACTGCGGGCCTGTCATCGTCTCTTTCATCTTCCAGTTCTGCCGCGCCGTCGATTTCCTTCAGTCGGGGCAACAAGCCCCGGTTATTGGCGATCTGGATAGCCAATCCCGGTCGGGCATTGGCTTCCAGCAGCATCGGCCCATGCGTTTCATCAATCACGATGTCCACGCCGACGTAACCCAGGCCGACCTCCTTGGAAACTTGCTCTGCCATTTCGAGTACCTGGGGCCAGTGCGGAACGTGCATCCCCGTCAGCGACGCCCCGGTGTCGGGGTGGATACTGATCATGCGATCGAGCTGCACGGCATGATGGGTGCGACCCGTGTCCAAATCCACGCCGGCACCAATGCCTCCCTGGTGCAGGTTGGCCCGACCATTAGAGGCTTTCGTAGGAAGGCGCAGCATCGCCATCGCCGGCCGATCACGATAAAGAACTACGCGTATATCCGGAATCCCTTTATAAGCGATCGGCTCGAAGGCTGGATGCAAGCGTACACGCTGCTGCACAAGCGCCCGGTCGGGCCGGCCGCCGAGGGAATACATCCCGGACAGGATGTCGGAAAAGTGCTGGCGCAACTGCTCGGGCCGCAAAGCTTCACCATTATGGCGGAGGTAGTTCTTCCCTGAGCGCCCCACCAGCACGAGAACTCCCCGCCCGGCCGAGCCGCGATTTGGCTTGACCACGAAGTCGCCGCGCCCGCGCAGGTAATCGTCGAGATGGCGCAACATCGAGTGGTAGGAGATCTCGGCATAGATCTCGGGGGTGGCCACACCGATGCGCACGCATAAATCGCGCATGCGCAGCTTGTCGTCCACGACGGGATAAAGGGCCCGGGAATTGTGATCGAGGATGCAGGCCGCGTTGCGGTGGTTCATCCCCAAGATCCCTCGTTCCTTCAATTGGCGTGCCGCGTCGAAAAGCCAAAGCATGAGATCTCTCCTTAGAAGCCTGATCAATCCGCGCCCAAGGGGCGCCTTAGGCGAGGGGCAAGTAATAATCTCCCCTCGCCCCCGCTTCGGGGGAGAGGGGTCGGGGGTGAGGGGGAAGAACGATCCCCGGCCAAGGCCCCTCACCCCCGACCCCTCTCCCCGGAGTACCGGGGCGAGGGGAGAACAATCGCTGCCGCTCGCCTTACGACGAGATGCGGCCATGATTTACGCTGATCCAGATACGCCAGGGACAGACTCGGGCGTGATGGGCCGCGGCGGCAGGAAGTCCCGGAAGCGGAACAGCTCGGACAAACGATAGCCGGTATAGCGGCCGATGAGAAGTTGCACTGCCATGATGAGCCCAAGGGTTTCGGGAAAATGAAACATGTGGCGGACCACCGCGTGCAAGCTGAGAACCAGGCTGATGCTCGCGGCAATGACCATCGTCCCCAGCAGCGTTTTGAATGACGAAGTCGTTCCGTCTTCCACCTCCAGCGTCCAGAACCGCTCGATCATGCCGGTCAGGATCACCATTGGGAAAAGCGAGATATACTTCGTCGCCGGCATGTCCTGATAGTTGGCCGCGACGATGGCCGTGATCAGCACGATCACCACGAGGCTGAGCAAAAAAGCCATGCGCGGAACTTGCAACAGGTGGTAATAGTTGAGGACGCGGCGCATCAACCAGCCGATCAGGACGATGGAAATGAAGACCAGGATGCCCGGCAGGCCGCCCAGGTCCCGAAAGGCCAGCCCTACGAGCGCGGGAGCGAAGGTCCCGAAACTGCCGATGCCGATGATGTTGCGGTAGATGCAAATAATCAAAGCTGCGATGGGCAGCAGCAGCAAGAATTCGACCAGGCGCTGCTCGGTCGGCGGCAGGGCGTACAGCGATAGCTTGGCCAACACGTGATGCAGCCGCGAAGAATTGGCGGCATCGAGTTCGCCTTCAGCCTCCATGCGCTCCACCAGGAATGCATAATGGAGATCGCGAACGCCTCGGCCGCGCACCAGGGGCGAATCACCATAGTGAAAGATGAGATACGAGGGCGGCACTCGGCCAAGATGGTGATATACAGAGCATGCGGACACCCACCGGTCCTTCACAAAGGCCTCGACCCAGACGTGAGCGTTCTGCTCGTGCCCCGTCTTGAGTGCCAGGCCGGTCACAAGCCGGGCGGGGATGCCGCGATTTTGGCAAAGGGCGGCGAGCAGCCTGCTCTTGGCCCCAGAATCGCCCGTGCCGTTTTTCAGGCACTCCAGCGGACTCGCGATCGAACCTTCGACCGTAGGCTCGTTGCCGACCTCCTGATCGACGTAACGATAGAGTGCTTCAAGCTGGTCCGGGGCACTGTCGATCCTCGAGGTCAAATTCCGGGCTAGCGCCGAGATCTCGGGAACGCTGCTTCCCGGGATCTCCGGACTGGCGACAGGTTCCTCGCGCTGGGGCGGGGCGTACAGGGTCCTGGAAAGCTTGGACATCGATGTCGTGGGAGTATTCACGTTTACGGTGCACTGAAACTGGTAGAGCGCTCGGAACGGGCCTCCAGCCACGCCCGCTCGCTGCGACCACAACACTTGATGACGTTCGGGGTGCTTGGCGTCTGGCGGTTTGGAGAGTAATTCATTGCTGCGGCACAGCTCGTTAAGGATGTGCTGCCGGCCAAAGTCCAGAGGGATGGCCGTCGTCAAGCGCGCATCGCTGCCTGTCGTCTTGCCGTGCACCACCAGCGCCACCTTCCAGGCGCCTGGGCCGACAGGAGTTTTCACCTCATCGCCCAGCACGTAGCAACGGCCGATCATCAGCCCTACCGACGCCGCAGCCAAGCCGGCCGCTGTGATCACACAGAGGGTCGTCCGTGACATCGATCTTTCCTCTCTCGTTCCGGGACTGGGCGTGGCAATCAAGCCAGCTCCAATCAGAGGTTTGCCAGTCGCAGGCCCATAGGACTTATAAGACCTTTAGGACCTATTTCTTGGCGACGCTCGGTGCCCACTGAACATGGAAGCGCAGATCCCCGGGCTCCTTGGCCCGTGGCATGACCAGCAGATAGCCGCACTGCCGTCGCCCATCCCAGCAGAAGACCCATCGATCGCCGGGCAGTTTGCTGGAGAGTACCGGCATCTGCCCCGCAGGAGCCTTTGGCAAGGAGATCTCCGCGAACAGAAGTGACGCCAATTGGCGCTCCGAGGGAACTTCGCCCTTGCGCACCAACCCGGCGAGACGCGAATTGGGTAGCATGCGTGCCCCGTACTGGGAGCTGGTGATTTTCTCGTAGGCCTGATCCGGCGACTGGAGAATGATGGTGTTGCCGCGCACCTCGTGGCGAACCATGGCCAGTGCGTCGGCTGGGCGCTGCTGCCGAGGCAAGCGCAACGTGGGATCGCCCCAAAGCGTGAAGGCCCACGCGGAGCGCAGGTTGGCGCCGCGCAGCTTGGCGTCTTCGCCGAGCCGTTGCTCTTTGAGAAGCGTGAACGCCAATAAAAAATTCTTGGAGTGCCGCAGCGCACTGCCGATGGTCTGATCCTCGTACAGCAGTGCATCAAAGAAGGCCAGCGAGCAGGCTCCGCCCGACGCGGAGTAAGTGCGTGTGGAGGAGCCAATGACGCCCACAGCTCCGCGCTGCAGCAGCGGCATGGCGTCTTCCTCGCAGAGAGCCAGGCAGCTTTGCAAGAAAACCAGCGAGGGCTGCAATGCTTCGGGCCAGCCCGGCAATCCATAATCCTTGGTCAGCGTGCTATGGTGCCCCTCCCACAGGAAAATGTCCTGCTGCGGCAACATCTGGCGGACCGGGTCTTTCCTCACCTCTTCACCGAAAAGCGTTGTCGTTTGGTAACCGCTATTCTGCAGTTCCTTGGCGGTATGGCGTGAGAAGGCTTCCAGGAGAGGCAGACCGCCCGCCGGATTGCTGATGACCAGCGCTTTCGACGGAGTGGTTTTCGAAGCCAAGAGCTGCTGTCGAGCAAGAGTCAACAAAACCATGCCCGGATCGGCACTGAAGAGCCGTCCCGTCGAGAAGCTGAAGGGCTCGCTGCCAATGGGTGTCATCGGCTCCATCTCGATGGCTGGATCTTTACCGGCTACCGGATTGGGGCGGCGCTCCGGCGGGATGGCCGTCGGGTCGGCAACGACAATCAGGTTCTCGACTTGATCCAGCCCATAGTAGGCAAGCGCATCCGTCACGAGGGCGCGAGAATTGTTCCCCGCTGGGTTCGTCAGCAGAAGCGCGGCTCGTTTCTGGAGGGCAATCCAGGGAGCCAGGGACGACATCGCTCCTGGTCGCTTTTGTATGTCCGCCGGATTCGCCAGGACCACCGTCTCGATGGGCCCATGCCGCTGCTGGTGCTTGATATAGCAGGCGATTGCGTCACGTTCGGTGCGCAGGTGGACGACGTGCGTTTCCCTGGGCTTCCCGCATTGCCTGGCGGCTTCGTCGCCTATGGCAAAGATCTCTCGAATCTTGCCGTCGGCAAGCATGTCGTGCAATTCGCGCGGCTGATTTTCTTGCTCGCGGACCAGGCAAAGGGGTGCTTGAAGAACGCCGGCTAGACACGCGGCATGCAGCAGCAACCGGCGCTCATGGGCAGAGCAAACCACCGCGTATTTCGCCTTGCCCGCTGATGCTTGCCATGCAGCGCCTTGCAAGTGCTGGTCCCATTCGGGGCTGGACGCCAGGCCATGGTCAAGCGCATTCGCGACGTCCGTCTTCTGTTCCGGTGTGCAACCCACGGGGACGATACGTCCAGGCTGAAAGGCATCGAGAAATCCTTTCAGGTGAGGCCGCGTCGTTAGAGAATAAAGAAGCACCGGTCCACGATGCCTGCCGACAGCCAGGGCATTGGTAAAGAGCAGAAGATCTTCGTCTGATAAATTGCATCCTAAATAAACAGTCCGGTCATCTCGTTGGCCGGCGGGGTCAAGCCCTTGCGGCGCGGCAACGCAGCAGCGTGTCGCCGGGGTCAGAGCCACGATCACGGGCAGAATGAGGCAGATCAGAGAGATGAGAGAAAACAGTCGTGCCATTTTTTGAGCCACGCGTTCATCCTCTGAGTCGGGGGATGCCGGCGGCTCGGTGGGACCCTGGCCGCGGCTGCACGAAAGACAGGACGTGATGTGAGGTCAAAGTTGCGCGACTATTATTGCGCCAAGAGACCGAATTTTGCCAGAGGATTCCTAAGCAATGATTGTTAACATGGTGGAAATAGTTTCCACGCAACGGATTTCGCCCGGAAAGATTACTTCATGAAGCCATGCTCATGGGTTTCCTATTGCAAAGTTTTGCAGTAACACGGTACAGTACCTCAGCTTTCGATCAGAATGGCTTTCTGGAGGTGAAGGGAGCGGAAGGGAATCCCGTGGACGGAACACAAACCGTTTTGCCGCAGAGCCGGCGCCACTTCACGAATGGAACTAGGCACGATCCTGCTCACTCCTCTCCCGTCGCAACGGCAGTGGACCGTACGCGGCGTTGTCTGCTGGCCCGGCAAGCTGCCGACGGCCACTGGGTTGGAGAGTTGCAGGGCGACACCATTCTGGAGTCTGAGTACATCCTGCTGATGGCCTTCCTGGGCCGAGAGCGGGAGGAAAGTGTGGCCAAGGCCGCACGCTATATCCTGACCCAGCAGATGCCTGGGGGAGGATGGAACAACTACCCTGACGGCCCCGCAGACCTGAGCGTTTCCGTCAAGGCATACTTCGCTTTGAAGTTGGCCGGGCATGACCCGGACCTTCCCTACATGCGCCGCGCGTGCGCAATGATTCGGGACCTGGGAGGCGCAGCGCGGTGCAATAGCTTCACGCAGTTCTACCTGGCACTGCTGGGCCAGTTTCCCTATGCCAACTGCCCTGCCGTGCCACCGGAGATGATGCTCCTGCCGAAGTGGGCGTATTTCAACATTTACGCTATGTCGAGCTGGACGCGCACGATCGTCATTCCGCTCAGCATTTTCTACGCGCACAAACCGGTTCGAGTTTTGCCCCAGAAATTGTGCATTCCCGAGCTGTTTCTGCGGCCGCAAGACACGCCTCTTTGGCCGCATCCCCCCACGCGCCGCTGGGTCACCTGGACCAACCTGTTCCTCGGGCTAGACCAGGTCATCAAGTGGGTCGATCCTTATCCCAGGGGAAAAGGACCGGCGCGCAGGGACAAAGGCAAAGTGAATTGGAAAGCGCGGCTCATCGCCCTGCTGCTTTTTCCCTTCGCCTTGTTACGCGGCCTTGCATTGAGTCGAGCGAAAGGCTGGATGCTGCAGCATTTTGCCGACAGTGACGGCGTGGGGGCAATCTATCCCCCAATCATTTACACCATCGTCAGTCTTCGTTGCCTGGGCTATGCCGACAAATCGCCGGAGATGCTCTGGGCCCTCAAACAGCTTGACGATTTGAGGCTCGAAGAGGAAGAGACCCTCCGGCTGCAGCCATGCTTCTCGCCGGTTTGGGACACTGCCCTGACGCTCAACGGACTGGCCGATGCAGGAGTTGCCGGCAAGCATCCTGCTGTGCAACGGGCCGCTCGCTGGCTGCTCGAACGCGAGGTGCGCCGCCCGGGGGACTGGAGCACCATGAACCCGGGGCTCGAGCCGAGCGGCTGGTTCTTCGAATATCGCAACGGCTTCTACCCTGATACGGACGACACGGCCATGGTACTCATGGCACTCGCCAAGACCGGCCATCATCTGACGCCCGCGGGCCGGCCGGCGGCGGAACGGGCCATCCGCTGGCTGCTGGGCATGCAGAATAGCGACGGTGGTTGGGCAGCCTTCGACCGCGACATCGATCGAGAAATCTTGACGCGCGTGCCGTTTGCCGACCACAATGCCATGCTCGACCCAAGTTGCCCCGACATCACCGCGCGCGCGCTGGAGGCCCTGGGGCACTACGGCTACCGCATCGGCACTCCTCAGCTTGATCGGGCCATCCGGTTTCTGCAAGCCACGCAAGAGCGCAATGGTTCATGGATCGGCCGCTGGGGCGTTAATTACATTTACGGAACCTGGCAGGTGTTGCTCGGCCTCCGCAGTATCGGCTTCGACATGCAGCAGCCCATGGTGAGGCGTGCCGTTGCCTGGCTGAAACTCGTGCAACAACATGGAGGCGGCTGGGGCGAGACGTGCCGTAGCTACGACGACCCCGGGCTTGCAGGCCAGGGAACTCCGACCGCCTCGCAATCTGCCTGGGCATTGCTCGCGCTCCTGGCTGCCGGTGAAGCCGACACGGAGGCAGTGCGTTCGGGAATTGCGTACCTGCTTGCCACGCAGCAACTGGACGGCACCTGGCAAGAAGATCATTTTACCGGCACCGGTTTCCCCAAGGTGTTCTACCTCAAATATCACATGTACAGCCTCTACTTCCCGCTCATGGCCCTGGGGCGTTATGCCACGGCAATGGGCCTGCGCGTTCCATTACTGGAGGGCCGGAAGCCGGCGGCGGAAGGAGATAACCATGCGTTTTCCCTTGAGCTTGACCACGTCCATGGCGGGTTACATCGCCCGCAAGAAGCTGTCCGGTGAGAAACGCTTCCCGCTGGTCCTCATGCTCGAACCGCTGCACGCGTGCAACCTGACTTGCACCGGTTGCGGCCGGATCCGCGAGTATTCGCAGACGATCAAGGACAAATTGAGCGTCGCCGAATGCCTGGAGGCGGTGGACGAATGCGGCGCCCCCATCGTCAGCATCTGCGGCGGCGAGCCCATGATCTACCCTGAGATCGGCCAGCTGGTCCGCGACATCCTCAGAAGGCGCAAGAACATCTACCTTTGCACCAATGGCATGTTTATCCAGAAGCGTCTGCACGAGTTCCGGCCGACCAGTCGCTTTTTCTTCAACGTCCACCTCGACGGGCTGGAAGATACGCATGATCGGGCCGTGGAGCGCCCAGGTGTCTTCAAGGCGGCGGTCGACGGGATCAAGGCTGCCAAGGCAGCAGGGTTCCTCGTCTGCACCAACACCACGGTATACAAGGAAACGGACATCGACGAAATCGATGCCCTGTACGCATTTCTCACGAAACTTGGCGTCGATGGATTCATGCTTTCCCCAGCGTACGGCTACACTGCCGTGCACGAAACCAATCCAGAGGGCGCAGCGGAGATCTTCCTTACGCGTGACCACATCCGGGCAAAATTCAGTGAAGCGGAAGGGCTCCTCAAGAAATATCGGATGGCTTCGTCCCCAATTTATCTCGAGTTCCTCAGCGGCAAGCGCGAACTCACCTGTACCGCCTGGGGCAACCCGACGCGAAACGTGAAGGGCTGGAAAGGCCCGTGCTATCTCATCACCGACGAGCACCATGAGACGTTCCGCGGCCTCATGGACGATACCGACTGGGATAGCTACGGCTACGGTAAGGATCCGCGCTGTGAGCACTGCATGGTGCACTGCGGCTACGAGCCTTCGGCGGCCCTGGGCGTCAACAAGAAGCTGGGAGATAGCTTGAAAATGGTCCTGTGGCAATTCAGCTAATGGCCGGCGGCCGTGGTTGCTCCGCTTTTGCCCTGCTCATTCTCCGAAGCTTGCCGGCGCCATAGACAATGCCGCCAACCAGAGTGCTCACGCCTATCCAGGAAATCATCTGATAAACCGGCCACCCATCGATACCGCGGCCGCTGCTCAGTGCGTGGTACACCCACATATCGAGCGCACCAATAGTCCCGCCAAACAGGGCTAAAGTCACCATGCGCCTTTGGAAAAAGCCGACAGCAGCCCCAGCCACAAGGCCTATTATCCACCCGGCAAAAGTCCAACGAAATCTCTCGTCGAAAGGCATCAGGAAGATACGGTCAAGCTGGGATGCATTAGCCATCAGGTCAGGGTTCATCGCGTCAAGTCGCCGCATTGTGTTCTTCAGCAACCGCCCGATCACACGACCGGCCGGGGACGTTCTCCACATCATCGCGTCCCTCAGCCACCAACTGACCAGACGACTGGCAGTAGCGGTTGCTGCACACATCAATGCCGCGAGCAGGCCATAGCGCAGGGCTAGCCTAAGGGATTTGCCGTCAATGAAAGCAGATTTGTTGCCGGCCGTTCCTACCGAAGACGGGGGTTCGTCTACCATGATGCTCCTCCCATTTCTTGGACTGGCGGAAGCGTCGCCGCAACTCCATTATTGACTCCAAAGTCGAGACAAGCCATCGCATTTTGGCGTGTTCGTGTTGCCCTCTCGATCGACCTCTTCTTCGAGATTCGCATATTCCCTTGTGTCGTCTCGTCCTTAGGATAAACAGCAAGTGTCTTGAACCCACGGAAGAGGAGCTTGGAACCCATGTACTTCGACCTGCACATCCACACGGCCCGTCATTCGCCGGATAGCGAGATCGATCCATTTGCATTGGTCCGCCGGGCCCGCCAGCAGGGACTCGACGGCATCGTGATCACCGAGCACGACTGGCTATGGACCGAGCAGGAATTGGAAGAACTACGATTCACGACTCCCGGCCTGGTCGTTCTGGCAGGAATCGAGATATCGGCTGAGGACGGCCATTTCCTGGTCTATAACGTGCACGATCCCTTCAAACTTCAGCGCGGAATTGGCGTTGCCGAACTTTGTCGGGAGGTGCACCGCCAGGGCGGCGCCGTGGTCGCAGCCCACCCCTTCCGTTGGGGCCAGCCCTTCGATGATATCCTGCGCGAGGAAAACCCGGATCTCGACGGGATCGAGGTGATGACAAACAACATGGATGAGCAATGCCGGAAGTTGGCTGCCGGAGTTCTACGCCAGCGCCCACTGGCAGCCCTCGGCTCCAGCGACGCGCACCGGGAAGATGTCGTGGGGATTTGTTATACCGAATTCGATGCCGTAATCCGCAGCAACCGCGAGCTCGCGGCGGCGATTCGTGCACGCCGGGCAACCGCGCATGACCGGGCTGCGAAGTCGAGCAGCTCGATGCGATGAAGTACTGGGCGCGAGGCTCCGCCTTACTTGTCGATGAGGATCTCCGTGGACTTGATCACCGCGGCGACGGCATCTCCAGCTTTCAAGTTCAACCGTTCCGCGGAAGTGCGCGTGATTGCGGATACGAACTCGAGATCGCCGACCGCCACTATGACCTCGGCCATGACGTTGCCGAGCTTGACCGACTTGATCGTGCCCTTGAACTGATTGCGTGCGCTGAGCATGGACTCTCTCCCATGGATAGGTGAGGAATATAATCCCCTGTGGGTAGACTACATCACCGTGCACGATTCCGCTGGTATTAGCCCGAAGCGTCAGCGACGCGTCGGGCCAGTATCCGCCGATTTGCACACGGTCATTGAGAGCGCGGATAAACTGCGCTCGTGGGCATGAGCTGCGTTCAGCGAAAGCTTTTTGTTTGATCGAACACGTCGTTAGCTTGCGATCGCGTTGACTCATGTCCTTGGCTACTTGGTTTTGTCCGGCTTTTCCTGAGGCAGTGCATACCGGGCCACGATCACCGTAACGTTATCTTTGCCGCCCGCCTTCAAGGCTTCGTCGACCAGGCGTCGGCAAGCGTTTTCCGCCGTTTCCTCTCCCCCCATGATTGCCGCGATCTTGGGGTCCGGCACCATCTCCGTCAGCCCATCGGTGCAGAGCAACATGCCATCGCCGTCCTGGATGCCGATTTCTTGAATATCGGGTTCCTTGGCCCCGCTCGTGGCACCGAGCGATTTGGTCAAAACGTGTCGCATGCGGTGAGTGGAGGCATCCTGTGGAGTGATGACCCCGCTATCCACCAGGGCCTGGGCCAGCGTGTGGTCGCGGGTCAACTGGTGCAATGTTCCTCGCCGAAGGAGATAAGCGCGCGAGTCCCCGATGTGTGCCAGGAGGAGGTCCTTGCCGAGACTTAGCGCCATGGTCATGGTAGTGCCGAAGCCTCGCAAGCTCGGATCGTCCTCGGCCTGTTCGGCCATCACTTTGCCGATTTGATTGTAACGCTCCTTCGCCCGTTCCTTGACTTCATTCTCTAGCGAGTCCTCATTCAGTCGCATAATCC
>DATGZX010000436.1:0-41149 GCA_035296965.1 Gemmataceae bacterium | reverse complement strand
TGCCTGCTGGCCCGCTTGATAGAGTGAGGTTTTCCCGGAAAAACCGGGAAATAATCGCCAGTGCGGCATTTGTAGAAGTTCATTCTATGAACAAGAAAGTTCTCCGCAAGTGGCATAGAACTTCAGCGGAAAGACACTAATCATCCTCTTCATCTTGCTCTCTCTCGGGCCTTCCTCAAAACTTGACTCAACCGCTATGAGTTTTGACAATCAAGTAACCTAGAGCGATGACAAAGAGAGATCGATCCCCTATCACGTGCTATTCGCGCCGCCTCTTGGCCGGTGCTGCAGCCGGCGGGCTGACGGACGCCGACTTGTTGGAGCGGTTTGTCCGCCAACGGGACGAGGCGGCGTTCGAGGTTCTCGTTTGGCGGCACGGCCCCAAGGTGCTGGGCGTTTGTCGCAGGACCCTGGGGCATGAGCAGGATGCGGAAGACGCTTTCCAGGCCACGTTTCTTGTGCTGGCGCGCAGGGCGAATTCGATCAGCCGCCGACAAGCGGTTGCCAGTTGGCTCTACCAGGTAGCCTATCGCGCGGCATTGCGGGCAAAGGCCCGCGCCCCAAAGCGCGGTACAGAGCACGTTCAAATCACGGACCTGCCGGCGCCGGAACAGGAATCTGGCCTGGTGTGGCGCGACCTTGGTCCCGTCCTCGACGAAGAAGTGAATCGGTTGCCTGAGAAATACCGCGCACCCTTTGTCCTCTGTTATTTGGATGGCATGACCAACGAGGAGGCGGCCCGGCAGTTGGGCTGTCCGAAGGGAACCGTCTTGTCTCGGCTGTCGTGGGCGCGGGATCGGTTGCGGGCCCGGCTGACGCGGCGCGGGTTGGCCCTTTCCGCCGGGGTGTTGAGCATAACGGCGGCGACCAACGAGGCTGGGGCAGCGCTGCCGCCAGCCTTGGTGGTAACGGTCCTGCGGGCGGCGCTGTCTGATTGCGCCGGCCGGTTGGCGACCGCGGGAGTCTCCAGCCAGGTGGCTTTGCTTTGCACAGGAGTTATGCGAACCATGTTTTGGTACAAGATCAAGATCGTCGCTTGCTGTGTGCTATCGATCAGCGCTTTGGGGATTGCTGGCGGCGCGCTGACACGGCAAGCACTCACACCCAAATTGGCAGCGGCACCAATGGCGAACCTGAACTCGCCTCAAATCGAGGAGCCAGATCAGCCACCCGAGAAGCCCGAAGCGGCCGAACCGGCAGAGAAGACCTACAAGTTCGAGATGGGTGACAAGCCCTGGGGAGCTGTCCTGCAGTGGCTTGCTGACCAGACCGGTATGCCGGTCATGACGGTGCTCAAACCGAGCGGAAAGCTCACCTTCGTTGCCCCCAAGAGCGACATGAAATACACGATGGGCAATATTGTTGACCTGCTGAACGAAGCGCTGGTGAGCCAAAGGTTACTCTTGATCCGCGGCAATGCCGTCATCAGGTTGGTGTCTGCCAATAAGAAAATCGACCCTGACATCGTGCCGCAAATACGCCTGGATGGGTTTGCAAGGCGAGGCAGGACCGAACTCGTGTCGATTGTGTTCCCGTTGAACGGACTCAAGGGTACGGACATCGCATTTGAGATCAAGAAAATGATGGGGCCTTTCGGCGAGGTGATCGTCCTGAAGAGCCTCAACCGGTTCGTGCTCCAGGACACAGCCGGCAACTTGCAACAGATCTGTGAGGCGACTAAGGACTTACGCTTTCAGCAAATACTCGAAGGGGAACGCAGTCGCAAAGATCGCACTGAAAGGCCCGAGGCACCAAAACGAATAGAGAAGACCTACACGTTTAAGATGCGCGACCAGCCCTGGGCATCTGTCCTGGAATGGCTAGCAGACGAGACCGGTTTGCCCGTCATAACGGAACACAAACCAACCGGAACGCTCACGTTCATCGCCCCAAAGAGGAATAATTCGTACACGATAGGCGATGTCTTCGACATACTAAACGAAGCACTAGCGAGCCAAAAATTGCTTTTGATCCGCAGGACCTCATCCATCACTATCGTGCCTGCCGACGAGAAAATTGACCCGGCCGTGCTGCCACGCATCCAGGTGGATGAGCTAGCAACGCGAGGCAGGACAGAACCGGTCCAGATCGTATTGCCGCTGCATGGACTTAAAGCTGAGGAAGTCGAAATCGATATTAAGAAGATGTTGGGCCCCCAGGGCGAAGCAATGGTCTTGAAAGGCACCAACCAACTCTTGCTCCTAGACGCAGCCGGCAACCTGCGGCGGATCTGCGAGATAGTCAAACAAGTGGATGTGCGGCCAGCACTCGAACGCGATCGCAACACTAAAGATCACTAGAACTGCCCATTAAGCCGCGGCTCGAGCCGGCCCGTTCGCGAACTCTTCTGTCGAGAGCGCTGGCAAAACGTTCCGGCGCATCTTTGTCCATGCGAAGGTAAAGGGACGGCTCTATGAGCTCGAGCTCCATGAGCCCATAACTTTGATCCGGCAGTTGGACGAGGTCTACGCGGGCGTAGAGCGGGCCCTGTCCGATTACGGCCATCACATTCTCGGCCGCGCTTACAAGCTCCTGCGAAGCCGGGGCCGGTGCAATGACGCCGCCGTGCTCTTCCTGTACGCGGAAGTCATCCGGCTTGGGTTTCTTGAGAATGGTGTGGCTGAGCTTGCCATCGAAGAAAAATAGCGAATATTCGCCCACCTTGACGACGCTGGCAATGAACGGCTGGGCAAGGTACGCCCTCTCCGCGAATGCGACAGCGGCCTCCGACCATGACGATGAGCCTCGGCCAATTCGAAATGCATGGTCGGCGTTGGCTCCAATCACGGGCTTCAGGACCACCTCGTCCGTGCCTAGCGCGCCCATGATCTTGTTCGGGTCTACCGGTCCGAGTTCCGAGCCCCACACCGTCGGAACAATGGAGATGCCGCGCCGCTCGAGGTCGCGCAGATACTCTTTGTTCATGTTCCAGCGCACGAGATCAATGGCGTTTTCCAGATGAGTGCCCGACTGCTTGATCTCTTCCAGCACCGCCAGGAACGCATCTGGGGCGTTCTGATAATCCCAGGTCGAGCGGATCACGACCGCATCGTATCGAGCCCAGTCGACGCCAGGACGATTCCAGGGGACAGAGTCGACGACCCAGCCGCGCTCCCGCAAGGGCGCGTAGGCCAGCTCATCATCGCTGACAAAGCCCTCCAAGCTTGCCATGGTCAAGAAGGCACAATAGCGCATTGCAGCTCTACCCTCGCGCTGCTTGTCGTTCTTTGAAGCTGGGTCGCCCCGCTCACTTCCTAAATCGCCGTGTGCAGATCGTCAGCGGCGTAGGACAGATTTCCTAATCTGTCCGGTCAGGTTGGAAACCTGACCTACTACCGAATCGCGCAAGGTTATTTAGGTTCATTTTCACAATGTAGATGGTGCGCACGGCCGCTTGACACGAAATCGCAGGACGATCCTGGCCGCTCAACTTAGTTCAGTTGCAGGCAAATCAGCTCTTTCGCGTCACGTACGTAAAGCTTCCCGTTCGCGAGCGCCGGATGAGCCCAGCTTTCGCCGGATACCTTGGAACGGGCAAGCTCGCGGTATTCCTTGGGGCTGGGATCGAGAAGGACCAGTTCACCGGCTTCTTCCATCATGAGCAGCTTGTCGTCGCCCGTGCGCAGCAGTGAGGCATGATATTTTCCAACCTTCGGCCTGCTCCATAATTCCTTGCCCGTTTTCGTCTCGATGCAATGCAGTGTCGCGACATTGCTCAGAGAAGGAGGCTTGCTGCCCGTCACGAGATAGGTGTAGTCGGGTCCGACGGCGACGGGCGTCGAGAAGTAAGAAGTCAGAGCATCGTTCTTCCAAAGCTTCATGGCGTCGGGTTTGCCATCCTTGGTCTGGAGCTTTAGCCCGGCGCTGCCGTAGGTGATCGAGCTGGCCAGGACGACGTCGCCGGAGCGCATCGGGGTTGTCGAGCTTTCCAGAAGCTGATCCACCAGGGGAAACCGCCAGTAAAGCGAGCCATCGGTCGGGTTTAGCGAAATGACTCCTCGCTGCGTGAGGAAGACGACCTGCCGTGCGCCGCCCTGGTCGAACGAAATGGGTGAGGAGTAACTAGCTCGATCGTCCTGGCTCTGCCAGGCGACCGTGCCCTTGTCTTTGTCCAGGGCGACTACCGAGGCGCCCTTGGCACCGACGTTCACCAACACCTGGTTCGCCTCGACCAACGGAGAGCACGACATGCCAAAGAATAAATTGCTGGCATGGAACTGCTTGAGAGTGTCGGACCGCCAAACCTCTTTGCCGGTGGCCGTGTCCCAGCAGATCAGCAAGCCTGTAATGCCAAACGTGTACATGTGCCCGCCGGAGATGGCCGGCGTAGCGCGCGGGCCGTTGCCGTAAAGGCTTTTGAATGCAGGCCGGTCGTATTGGGCGCTCCAGATGGGAGTGCCGTTATCGGCATCGAAGGCATCGACCTGTTCCTTGTCCTGATCCTTGACCTTGGCATGGAGGAAAACCCGGCCGCCGGCCACGACGGGGCCGCTGTTGCCTTCGCCGGCCGGCTGTCGCCAAAGGACCTTGGGCGACTCCTTCCAGGCTGCGACTTTTTCCGGCGACGAGCCGTCGCGATTGGGTCCGAGCCACTGCGGCCAGTCGGCCGCGCCTGCGAGGGATGAGCAGAGCAAGCTGAGCGCTAGTGAGCGGAGCCAGGGCATGGAATCCTCCCAGCATGGTTAATGAACGAGATCCCGATGATTGCCGTCGCACTTCCCGGCGGGCGTGGCGTCAGTCTCTGGATGATTCAAAAAACAGTGCAAGGGGGCGTAACGCCATTCTGTGTTCGTGTCGCGCGCGAGCTTCTTGAGCCGCTGCAGAAATTCCTCCGTGATCCGGTGCGCCGTCTCCTGATAGGTGGGGTCGCAGAAGTAAACCCGGCAACCGAGGGGGCGCGGTGCGCGCGCCGTGCACAGGTTATCCTTTTGAAACGGGCAGAAATCGCTCGACACGGGCTGTTCATACGCTGGAGCGTTGGCGAGCAGGACATCCGCTTCAAGATTGCTGATGAACAGCTCATGGCCGTATTCCTTGAAGCGACAGCAACGTCCACTGGCGATGCAGACCGGGCCCGCGGCGGCAACCGCGCGGTCTACCTCTTGATAAATCTCCAGAACCTGGCGGCGGACTTCTTCCTGCATGGAAATCGTGCCTCGGATCATCATTATAGAGCGAGCGCGGCGCAGGGTCGAACAACGCTCCGTAGCCGCATTCGCCAGAATGCGGGCTGTCTCTGTATCCCCAGCAGATTCGCCCGCATTCTGGCGAATACGGCTACGGCCTACTGGTTTCCCTGGCAGGCCGCTAGAGGGCGGAGCGAGATATCGATCACGGAATGGCCTCAACTCGCACACGGGCATCGGCGATCCGGCAGCCTTGTCCTGGTGGCAAGGCGAAGACCGGGTTCAGATCAACTTCCTGGATCTCGGGAATTTCCTCGACCAATCGGGAGAGCCGTAAGAGCAGCTCCTGGATAGCCTCCACGTCGGCCGGTGCGTGGCCCCGGTAACCTTGCAGTAGCCGGTAGCCGCGAATCGCGCGGACCATCTCGGCGGCATCGCGATCAGTCAACGGGGTTACGCGGAAACACACATCTGCCAGGATCTCGACGTAAACGCCACCCAGGCCAAATGCCACCAACGGACCAAAGAGAGGATCTTGTGTCACACCCGCCATGACCTCAACGCCTTCAGCGAGCATCGGCTGGACCAGGACCCCTTCCATCGCGCCAAGTTGGTTGGCCCGAGCGAGACGGTCGCGGATCTCCTCGAAAGCATGGCGGACAGCGCTGGCGTCGGCCAGGTTAAGGCAAACGCCGCCCGCCTCGGTCTTGTGTATTAGCTGGCGCGAGACTAGCTTCACCGCCACGGGGAAGCCGATGCGCCGTGCCAGCTCGACGGCCTCCTCTGCCGTCGCGGCAACGCCACTCGGCGGCAAGGGCAGGCGTACCGATGTGAGTAGCTCCCGCGTCTCTTCCGCAGATAACCAACCAGCCCCATGTTGCGCAAGCGCCTTTCGGCAAACTGCCCGTGCAGCGGGTAGGTCCAGGTCGTCGAAGTCCGGGATCAAGCCCTCGGGCTGGGTGCGCCACTCGGCATACGCGGCTATCTTGCTCAGCACCCGGCCAGCTGCTTCGGGAAATGCATAAGAGGGGATCTTCTCCTCCGCCGAATCGAACTTCGTCGGGATGCCCTGCTCTCCCATCAAACAGGCGAACACTGGTTTATCACCTGCCCCCTGGGTTCGCGCAGCCGCAACACCCTCGCGCACGGCAGCAACAATGGCCTCGGTCGCGCTTAACCCTACAGGGATGTAGATCACAATCAGGGCATCCACTTCTCCCGAGGCCAGCACCGTTTCGATCACTTGGGCGTACTGCCGGGGCGTGGCGGATGCGATCATATCGACGGGGTTGGCGACACTGGCCGCTGCCGGAAGTAAGGTTGCGATCCGGGATTTTGTCACGTTGGAAAGTTCAGGGATGATCAGGCCGCCCGCTTCGCACGCATCGGCACACAGGATAGCCGGCCCTCCTGCGTTGGTGACGATGGCGACACGGCGGCCGCGGGGCAAAGGCTGGCTTCCCAGGCCCGCGGCAAGGTCGAACATTTCTTCCAGTGTTTCGGCGCGGATCACACCAGTCAGGCGGAAGAGGGCGTCTACAGCCACCTCGCTGGCGGCCAGGGCGGCCGTGTGCGATCCGGCCGCGCGTCCCCCGGCTTTCGTCCGCCCGCTCTTGATCGCCACGATCGGTTTGTGCCGGCTGACCCGCCGGGCGATCCGGGCAAACCGCCTTGGGTTACCGAACGATTCCAGGTACAGCAGAATGACATCCGTGCCGGGATCCTCTTCCCAGTATTGCAGCAAGTCGTTGCCGGAGACGTCGGCCTTGTTCCCGACACTGACGAACGTGGACAATCCAAGTCCGAAGCGCTTGGCGGCCCCCAGGATCGCCAGGCCGAGCGCCCCACTTTGGGACGACATGGCGACCCGGCCCGGCGGGGGGAACACCGGGGAAAAGGAGGCATTGAGCCGCACACTGGGTGCCGTGTTGAGTAGTCCCATGCAGTTGGGACCGATCATGCGCATACCGTAACCCCGCACCTTCTCCACCAGCCTTTTCTGGAGTTCGCGCCCCTCGGCGTCGACCTCGGCGAACCCGGCGGTGATAATCACCAGGGCACGTACGCCCCGGGCCGCGCAGTCGTCCACCACGCCCATCACGGCATCCCTGGGCACGGCGACGACGGCCAGGTCTACCGGCTCGGGCAGCTCGCGCACTGACGGGTACGCGCGAAAGCAGCCGACCACCGTGGCTTTCGGGTTGACCGGATAGACTGGCCCCTGGAAGCGGTACAAGACCAGGGCCTCCAGGATACGGTAGCCGATGCTCGACGGGTCTCTTGAAGCGCCAACCACGGCCACCGATTTCGGCTGGAAGAAGGGGCGAAGCGAGGCTGCTGATGCCACGCGGTCCCGCATCTCCAGACGAGCCACGCTGGTTTCACTCGGCACGACGGAAAGGTCCACTTCGATCTCGCCGCCTTGTAGCCTTTCCTCGACCGTGAAGCCGGACTCGTGGAACACGTCGCGCATCGCTTGGTTGTCGGTGTGAGTGACCGCCCAAAACCGGGTGAAGCCGTTCCGAACCGCCAAGAGCGCCAGGCGCTCCAGCAACAGCGTGCCCAGCCCCTTGCCTTGCAAGGCGTCGTCCACCGCGAAAGCGACCTCGGCCGTGCTGTCATTTTTGGCCAGATAGGAGCCTGTCGCTACGATGCAGGGCGCGCCTTCCTCGGTGCGGATGACCATCAGTGTGAACGCTGATTTCGGGTTGGAATCATCGCAGAGTGTCGTGAGCAGTTCGGAGCGTGGCGTCGACGCGGAAAAGAAGCGCCGGCGGCGTGATTCGGGCGACAGTCGTTCGAAGAAGACCCGCAGGGCGTCACAATCTTCCAGCCGCGCAGGGCGAATTTGAGCCGTCGTTCCGTCGCGCAGGATAAGTCGGCCGCATTCGGCGGCGTCCTGGTAGGGCGGGGGAAGATAGCGAGGGCGTACTGGTGTCTGCATCGTTTTCCTCGTGAGTTAAAGTCAGACTCTCGCGGGCGCTTGGACTGCCATTCAGTCTACAGCGAGGGGATTATCGCCAGCCGGCTCGCACGACGGTTCCAACCCTCTGGGCGTTATCGACGCATTGCTACTCCATGCCAGACGCAGCCCCTGCTCGCTGGCCTCTATTCTAGAAATGGCGCCGGGAGATGGATCAACGGCTGGGCCAACTCCCTTCGAACATAGGCGAGCGCATCAAGCGGGTCGCAATCGTGGTCGAAGTGAGGCCAAAGGGGCTCGGGGTAAGGAGGATTAGACGCGATTCGGCACTGACAGGTACTGCTTTCGGGCGTGTTGTTCGATTCTGCGGCAGAGAGTTGTTAACGTCGGCTAGCTTTCTTGGATTTGCGTTTGGGCTCGCTCTGGTCGGTGGGAGTTGGCGGGACGGCAGGAACATACTTGGGGGGCAGGTCTTTTTCAATAGTGACTTTTAGGGGCATTCGGGTCATCAGCTTTCCATCGAGGTAGATGTTGTACCAAAACACTCCGCCGTGATAAACCATGATGGTGTTTTTGAGGATCACATTCGATCCGCCCTGCTGCTCGTCGGAAAAGGCCAGCTCGCGTTCAATCGCCGTTTCGATCTTTCCCGATGGCGATTCCATGACAACACGAAGCGAATGCGTCCCCGGAGAATCGCCAGTTTTGAAAGAAAGAACCATCACCATGTACACGGGCAGCCTGTTTTCTTTGGAAGGAAAATCCGGTGCTGCGTCCGAAGGCAAGCTCAGCTTTACTTGATCGACAATGCGAATAACGCTTAAAGCACCATCAGCCTTATCATTCATTGCATGATCACAAAGGAGCGCCGCTGCAAGATAGGGGCCGCGTTTCTTCTTTTGTTGTTTCTTATTGGCCATAGCTCAAAGAGTCGCTTTTGTTTCTTGAATCGAAGATTCTCGCCCGCCAAATCGCGCGAAGAGTCTCATGGAAAAATCCTGCCCTATCGAAACCACTTCGGCGTATTGCTTGCTTTCTGGCACCATCTCACGGGCGGATCCCTGATCGATTTGGGCAGCCTCATCCTCGTAAAACTCAACCCGCAGCTTGAGATTGAGCGCTCGCGCAATTCTCTGCAGCAAAGTCAGAGAGCGGCCATAGTAGTCAGCGCTTTCAATTCGCGAAATAACGGACTGCTGAGTACCCACCAGATGGGCGAGCTGTTTCTGAGTTAGTCCTGCCGCCGTCCTTGCTTCATAAACTTTCATCGCAAGATCAGCGTTGAACTCTTCAATGGCGACTTCTTCGGCCGGCCTAGGATCGGCAGCTAACTCATCGCGGATAATGTCGCCAAAATTTCTGGTTTCAGCCATTCTTCACCTTGGCCAAACGACCGTATACCTGTCGAGGTCGCGGTTAACGAGATTTCTTCTTGTCTTGGCTAGTTCGATTTCTACCTGGGGTACCTTGCCTTTTTTGGTGCACCCATGAGACAAGCAAGCAGCATTTGGACCGCAAGAGAAGTAAAGAATTCGGTAATTAACATGCAGATGTTCTGTGCGAAGCTCACTTATCCCATCGTCAAGATGATCGGCAATGGGTCGTCTCAACTCGTACCCCTTTTCTTCCAATAGTCGTATCCGTCCAAGACACTTGGCATACGCCTTCCGGTTCGTCTTTTTCAAATCTCCCAGCCAATCCAGCAGGAACACTTCCCCGCTGCTGTGGGGATAGATTCGGATTGCCGTTCTGGGCATTTTTCACCGCTTATACCATTATTGTCATATTTGGTTAAGGTCAAGGGAAATATCAGATTTTTGCGATGTTCTCCCGAGCCAATCTCTGTCGCGCGCATCTATTCTTGCTATGCATTTCATCTACCTTTTCTGGCCACCCTCGTTCGATGAGAACGGAGAGCGGCCGGCGTGTTGGTGGCGCACCCGTCTTGCCAGCGGGCGGAGGGACCGACTGGGCGTCGAATGGGATCGTATCCCCGCCCAGGATCTTTGCGCCCGCTAGCCCGTTCGTACACGCAAACTAGAAGCAGTACGCACTGAGAATCGCTGCCAAAGTGGCACGGTGTCCGGCAGAACCAAAGCAGCGTCTGCCAAAAGCGACGCCTCGCTTTGCAGGCGGTGCCTCGCTCTAATTCTTTAATCAGACTGGTGTTGTGTCCAAAATAAAGGTCAGGCGAAGAACGGCACAGCCTTCGCTTAAAGATAGGGAATGCATTACGTTGGCGTAACGCTCTTCGGGATCTTACGGATAGGCAGGTTGCATATGTTCGTATTCATTCCGTTGGTCATACAGATCGAAGGCAACCAAATCAAGATTGGCGTTGCTGCTCCGGGACAGGCAGAGTTCTGCCCGGTTGCTGTGAAGGCGTCGCGCTCGCGGCGTGCCAAACGAGGAATAGTTCAGACCCATGCGTCGGCGAAACCGAGCGTCCGAGAAATGCTCCTGCGCCCGAGTCTTAACTGATGACAACCGCAACCGATAATCCTAAACCTCCGGAGCCCGTCCGAGCAGGCACAATGAGTGCGCTTGGGAAACTCTGCGTTTGGATCCTCGCGGGCGCCGTCCTGGGTGGGGTTGTTGGTTTGTTCGAGTATGGGCTGGTTGCCGCTACCTTCAAGCCGGTTGCGATTCTTGCAGCAGCCTTTGGGCTTATTGGACTTCGTTCGTTCGCCTTGCGCCGGTACTGCGGTCGCTGCGAGCGGTAAATTGTCTTGCCAGTGCAACTCTCAAGAGATTAGTCGCACTCATGGCTTGATCTTGACGAGGATGGCAGCCAGCCCCTGCCCTAATCCTTCGACCGCTGCCTGCTGCTTGGCGTCTTTCAGGGAGCCATCCTCGTTGAACGTTTCGAAAGCTTTGGCCACTGCAACCTGATCGGGCAGCACAAGAACTCCAATATTCCCCAGAATGGCTCGAAGATGAACGAGTCCGCGAAGTCCTCCCAGGGCTCCAGGCGATGCGCTCATCAACGTGGCCACCTTGCCCTTGAACGCGACGAGGGGTGGTTCATTCGGTGCAGGTCGCGATGCCCAATCGATCGCGTTCTTGAGAACCCCTGTAACCGAGCTGTTGTACTCGGGAGAGGAGATCAAGAAACCGTCGTGCTCGATCATGAGCCGTTTGAGCTTGATCGCTCCCGGCGGCGGGCCTTGGGCGGCTTCCAGGTCCTGGTCGAACAAGGGCAGCGCCAGATCGCGCAGTTCGATCAGCGTGACCTCAGTCCCCGCCAAACGTGCCCCTTTTGCTGCTATCTGAACGAGCTTCTTGTTGTACGAATCCTTGCGCGTGCTGCCGCCCAGGGCGAGAATCCGTGGTGTGGCGCCCATTTCTTGTCAGCCTCCCTTCGGAACTCGGTCGCGGGGATGCGGAAAAGGCGTTCCCTTCAGCATCCCTACCTGATGACTTGCCTAGAAAGTATACAGAATCGAATTGTTCGCTCCACCTCGCATGCGGTCTGTCCAGCGCTGGCGCTGTACAATAGAAGAGTATCTGCAAGCAGCCCCCACCCAAGCATCAGCCGCCGGGCGCCAGGACCTGGCCGGCAGATGGCGGAGAACCATTCATGCAGACAATACTTCTCCGTGCCACGCCGATTCTGGCGCTGTTGCTAGCCTCGCTCTCCGAAGCCTCCGGCGCGGAAGTCGAGTTCAATCGCGACGTTCGCCCAATCCTCGCACGGCATTGTTTCAAATGTCACGGACCGGATGAAGGTGCGCGCAAGGCCAAGCTCAGGCTCGATGAGCGCGCCGCCGCGGTGAGTGAAGCCAAGTCCGGTTTACATGCGATCGTGCCGGGGAAACCGCAAGACAGCGAGTTGCTACGCCGCATCTCTTCGGCCGAAGCGAGTGAGGTCATGCCGCCGCCCGCCGCCAAGAACCCGCTTACCGAAGCCGAGAAACAAATCCTGGGAAAGTGGGTTGCCGCTGGAGCCGAATACAAGCAGCACTGGGCTTTCGTGAGGCCTGTCCAGGCCCCACTACCTAAGGTGCGCAATGTCGCCTGGCCCCAGAATGCGATCGACTATTTCGTGCTGGCACGCCTGGAAGCGGAGCACCTTCAACCAGCCCCACAGGCGGATCGATACACGCTCGCGCGCCGGGTCTACCTCGATCTGATTGGTCTTCCGCCAACTCCCGATGAGGCCGACGCATTCGTGAACGACCCAGCGCCGGATGCTTACGAGAAGCTGGTCGATCGGCTGCTGGCTTCCCCGCATTACGGTGAGCGCTGGGCAAGGCGCTGGCTCGACTTGGCCCGCTACGCCGACACCAATGGCTATGAGAAGGACCGCGTTCGCTCGATCTGGCCGTACCGCGATTGGGTCATCCGCGCTCTCAACGACGACAAACCATTCGATCAATTCACCATCGAGCAGATTGCCGGCGACATGCTGCCCGGAGCAACGACCCAGCAGCGCATCGCCACCGGCTTCCACCGCAACACGATGTTGAACGAAGAGGGCGGCATCGATCCCCTGGAGTTTCGCTTTCACGCCATGACCGACCGGGTCGCGACCACCGGAACGGTGTGGCTCGGGCTCACGGTCGGTTGCGCCCAGTGCCACACGCACAAGTTCGACCCGATCCAGCAGCGCGAGTACTACCAGTTCATGGCGTTCATGAACAACGCGGATGAACCTGAAATGCAAATACCGTCGCGGGAGGTGGCAGAACGGCGCAAGAAACTGGAGGCGCAGATCGCGGCAAAACTCCAGGACCTGCCGAACCATTTTCCGCTGGAAGAAGAGGTCCGCTGGGTCACGCCTCGACCCGTGAGCGCCGTCTCGGCCGGCGGAGCCACTGTCGAGATCCTTGCGGATGGTTCCATTCGACTCTCGGGGAAGAACCCCGAGCGGGATACTTATATGGTCGTCATCGACACGGAATTGACGGAAGTGACGATGGTCCGGCTGGAAGCCTTGACCGATCCATCGTTGTCGAAGACCGGACCCGGACGCACGCCGCATGGCAACTTTGTGCTCAGTGAGATCGCTGCAACCGCCGCGCCGCGCCAGACGACGGACAAGGCACAGGCCCTGAAATTCGTGCGAGCCGAAGCCGACCTGGCGCAAAATGGCTTCCCGGCGAGCCACGCCATCGACGGCAATCCGAAGACTGGTTGGGCAATCCATGGTGACGGCCCGCTCAACGCCAATCACACGGCCGTCTTTACCCTGGAACGGCCAGCTGGATACGCCCAGGGCACGCGCTGGACGTTTCGCCTCGATCAACAACACGGCTTGCAGCACACGTTGGGCCGGTTCCGGCTGAGTCTTGGACAACGGCGCGACGACTCTAGACCGCTAGCCGTGCGGCGCAAGGAACACCTCGAGCGCGCGTTCGCGGCCTGGCTGGAGAAAGAGGCAGGCCGGGCTGTCCATTGGACGGTTGTGCCGCCCTTCGAAGCCAAGAGCAACCTGCCGCACCTGTGCGTATTGAGCGACGGCTCCGTGCTGGCCAGCGGCGACCAGACCAAGCGCGATGTTTATGACCTCGCCTTGCGAACGGGCGTGAAAGGGATCACGGCCGCTCGCCTAGAAGTGCTTCCCGACGACAGTTTACCAGGGCACGGACCCGGGCGGGTCTACTATGAAGGGGGGCCGGGCGACTTCTTCTTGAGCGAGCTAACCTTGCAAGCCGACGGCCGCCCTGTGCGCTTCTGCAAGGCCAGCGAGAGTTTTGCCGACGGTAAAAATGTGGCCGCCGCCGCGATTGACGGCAAACCTGAAACCGGCTGGTCGATCAACGGTGGCCAAGGGAAGGCTCAATCCGCGGTGTTCAATCTGGCGACGCCGCTGTCTGAAACCAAGGCTTTGTCCCTGCGGCTGGTGTTCGAGCGCTACTACGCTTCAGCGCTGGGGAGGTTTCGCATTTCCGTCACGAACGATACCCGGCCGGCAAAAGCTGGCTTGCCGGCGGCAATCGAGGAACTCCTGCTGGTTCCATCGAGGCAGCGAACCACCGAGCAGCGCGCTCAGCTACTTCAGTACTACCTGTCGACGGCTCCCGAGTTGGCGGCTGAACAGGCGAATATCGAAAAGTTACGCAAATCCGAGCCAGCATACACGACCACGCTGGTCTTTGCCGAAAGGCCGCCGAAAAACCCGCGACCCACCCACGTGCATCGCCGCGGCGAGTTCCTGCAGCCGACCGAACTCGTCAAGGCGGGCGTGCTCTCCGTAGTGGCGCCCCTTCCCGAGCATGCCTTGCCTAATCGCTTGACCTTTGCCCGCTGGCTGGTCGGCCCCGCAAATCCGCTGGTGGGCAGAGTGACCGTCAATCGCTACTGGGCAACATTTTTTGGACGTGGCATCGTGCGCACCACCGAGGACTTTGGCTACCAGGGCGAGCCGCCTACGCACCCCGAGTTACTCGACTGGCTCGCGGTCGAGTTCATGAGGCAGGGATGGTCTGTCAAAAACGTGCACCGCCTGATCGTGACCAGTGCCACCTATCGGCAGTCCTCCCGCGTTGGCCAGGAATTGCTCGAGAAGGATGCAAACAACCTGCTGCTGGCTCGTGGCCCGCGCTTCCGCATTGAAGCGGAATTGATTCGCGATGCGACGCTCAAGATCAGCGGCATGCTGTCCCACAAGATCGCCGGCCCCAGCGTTTTCCCGCCGCAGCCGGCGGGGGTCACGTCGGAGGGAACCTATGGGGTGCTGGCGTGGAAAGTTAGCGAAGGGGCCGACCGCTATCGGCGCGGGCTGTACACATTCAGTAAGCGCTCGGCTCCCTATGCCATGTTCAACACGTTCGACGCACCGAGCGGCGAGACCTGCGTGGCGCGCCGCGAGGTGTCCGACACGCCGCTGCAAGCCCTGACGCTGCTGAACGACATGGCCTTTGTGGAAGCGGCGCAGGCGCTCGGGCGCAGTCTTGCTACGGGGCCTGCTCCCGTGGAAACGCGGGCCGTGCAGCTCTTCCGGCGGTGTCTCACGCGGCCGCCGGATAAGGAAGAGCTGGCGCTCCTCCTGATTTTTTACAACACCCAAAAACAGCGCTTTGCAAAGAAAGAGCAGGACGCCAAGGCTCTTGCCGGCCCCGGAGACGGAGATCTGGTTGAACGGGCCGCCTGGACAGCCGCGGCGCGGGCATTGCTCAATCTGGACGAGACGATTACCAAGGAATAACTCATGCTCTCCCGCAAAACAGCGTTCGAGAATATCACGCGCCGTTACTTCTTCCGCGAATGCGGAGTCGGCGTGGGCAAGATTGCACTGGCGTCCTTGCTGACGGATGCATTCAGGAGCACTGCACATGCGGCGCCGGCCACCAACAATCCCCTGGCACCCAAGCCGCCTCACTTCCCCGCCAAGGTGAAGAGCGTCATTCACCTCTTCATGGCCGGCGCTCCAAGCCAACTCGACCTGTTCGATTACAAACCGCAGTTAGCTCGATACGAGGGCAAGCCTATCCCGCCGGAAATCATTCGCGGGCAACGCTACGCCTTCATCCGCCCCGACGCTGCCGCCCTTGGTCCACGCTTCAAATTCGCACGCCACGGCAAGTGCGGCGCGGAACTGTCCGAGGTGCTGCCTCACCTGGCGAAGATTGCCGACGACATTTGCATCATCAAGTCGATGCACACCGACCAGTTCAATCACGCACCTGCGCAGATCTTCTTCAATACTGGATTTTCTCAGCCGGGCCGGCCGAGCATTGGTTCCTGGGTTACCTATGGTCTCGGCGCGGAGGCCAGCGACCTGCCTGCATTTATCGTGATGTCCACGGGAAGCGGCATCAGCGGCGGAGCTGCCAACTGGTCGAGCGGTTTCCTGCCGACGATTTATACCGGCGTCCGCTTTCGCAACCAGGGCGATCCCATTCTCAACGTCACAAGCCCCAAGGGCGTTGACGCGCGCTTGCAGCGCGATTCACTTGACCTGATCGGCGCGCTCGATCGCCGGCGCCTGGCCGGGGACGGCGATCCGGAAATTGCCACGCGGATCGCCTCTTATGAAATGGCCTACCGCTTGCAATCTTCCGCCCCGGAACTGATGGATTTACACAGCGAGACGAAGGACACGCTGAAGATGTACGGCGCCGATCCGGTTAAGCCGTCGTTCGCGCGCGCTTGCTTGCTCGCTCGGCGCATGGTGGAGCGTGGCGTGCGCTTTGTGAATATCTACCACGAAGGCTGGGACGCGCACACCGATGTCTCGGGCAATCTCCACAAGAATTGTGGGGAAACGGATCAGGCGGCCGCAGCCCTGGTTCGCGATCTGAAACAGCGCGGTCTGCTCGATCAGACTCTGGTGATCTGGGGCGGCGAATTCGGGCGCACGCCCATGGTGGAGTCCAATCTCGCCTTGGGCCGGAGCCTGGGTCGCGACCATCACCCCCAGGCATTCACGATGTGGCTGGCAGGCGGCGGCCTGAAACATGGCATGAGCTTTGGGGCGACCGACGAACTTGGTTTCAATGTCGTGGAAGATCCAGTCCATGTGCACGACATGCAGGCCACCATCCTGCAGCTGCTTGGCCTGAACCACGAGCGGCTAACCTACCGGTATGCAGGCCGGGATTTCCGCCTCACGGATGTGCATGGGCAGGTTGTCAAGGAGATCCTTGCCTGAGAAATTCGCACGGGCAAGGCATTTCCAGTCGGGTGGGATTTCCGCATGACTGAACTGCATCGTTGCCATTGGGCCACGACCGATCTTAGCATCGCCTATCACGATAACGAATGGGGAGTGCCGGTCCATGACGATCGCCAGCTCTTCGAGTTTCTCATTCTGGAAGGCGCGCAGGCCGGGTTAAGTTGGGCGACCATCCTCAAAAAGCGCGCTAATTACCGTCTGGCCTTCGATCAATTCGATCCAGAACTTGTGGCCGGCTACGGAAAGGCCAAGGTTGCCAAGCTGCTCGCTGACCCCGGAATCATTCGCAACAAGCTCAAGATCGCGGCTGCGGTCCAGAACGCCAGGTCTTATTTGGCCGTTCAGACAGAGTTCAGTTCCTTCGATGCCTATGTCTGGCGCTTCGTGGGAGGTGGGCCGAAAGTCAACTCGTGGAAACAGCACAGGCAGGTGCCGGCCTCCACGAGCGAATCCGATGCTCTGAGCAAGGACTTGAAGGGACGAGGCTTCAAATTCGTCGGCACCACAATCTGCTATGCCTTCATGCAGGCAGTCGGCATGGTCGACGATCACCTAGTCGCTTGCTTTCGCCATTCCCCGCGCCGTTAAAGCCGGCAATTCTCCTGCTGCTTAAATGCGTGTCCATTTTGTGCGAAGAAGAACATGGGGGGCAGCTCTCGCCGAGTCGGAGAACGCAGATTTTGACAAAGGAAGGTCCCGCGATGGGCAGATTTCTTTCCAGAATTGTTGTGCTGGCGGTCGTTGTAATGGCAGCTGGGTATTACCTGGACTGGTTCAGCTTTTCCACGAGTGATGATCCCATGGAGGACAAAATGGAGATCAATGTTCACGTGGACAAGGCAAAGTTCAAGAACGACGCGCGTAAGGCCAAGGAACGAGCGAAGGGCCTCGAGCGCGAGCTCAAACAGCAAATCGAAGAATGGGATCGCAAAGCCGAGGAGAAGACCGACCGCTGATTGGCAGTCGGGGGCTGCCATGATGCGCCCTTGGCGGGAACCTCGCCTTCTACTGGGAACGAGGGATACCCCGTTCGATTTGCTGCACCTTCGTGTCAGTCGGCATAAAAGCTGCGCGGATCACTTCCAACGCCTCCTCCGGAAGAGCATTGCTGCCGCAAGTGAAGAAGTCCACTGCCAGGTAGGACTTTTCGGGCCAGGTGTGCACGAAGAGATGGCTTTCGGCAAGGAGCGCGACAGCACTAATGCCCTGCGGATGGAACTGGTGGACTGAAAGCTCCAGCAATGTGACGTTCGCCTTGGCCACGGCCTCCAGTAAGGCAGCGCGCACAGCATCCTCGGAGGCAATTTTCTTGTTGCAGCCCCAGCAATCGAGGATGACCTGCTTCCCCAGAACTTCATTCATGATTGCATGCCCGAGATCGTGAGCAAAGTCCGGGGACAAACATTGCTCCTATAGGCGCTTACTCGTAAGATCCCCGACTTTCGCGTTCCCTCTCCCCTTCCTCAAATATCCTTGTGCGAGATTCACACAGGAGATTCTCACGCCCCCGTAGCCACAATGCAAGTGCAGGGTGTGTACTCCCGTCTACTCTCCACCGCAAATCGTACCTTCGGGAGTGGCCATTTGTTACAATGACGGCTGGTTGGTCTGGTTTTCCCTGCGCACCGTGCAAATGCCACTACTCCTGGAACGAACAAGTAATCGATAGATGCCGAGTTCAACTCTCGTCCAATCCTGATGGAGACCTGCCATGCTTGAATTATTCAGTGCAAACCCCTGGCTCATCGTCATTGTGTTGGGCTGCTTGATCCCGATCAGTGCCATCGTCCTTGGCACGGTGACAACTTATCTGCAAAAGTCCCGGCAGGCAGAGTTGGATGCCTCCCTCAAGCACGACATGCTTCAGCGGGGTATGTCCGCGGACGATATTGTAAGGGTGCTGGAGGCAGGTTCCGGCCGGCGCGGCAAGAGATGCCAGTCTGGCCACACTAGCCTGCAGGAAGCAGAGCAGCCGAAGCAGTAATGGTCTTCTGGCGTGACCCTAACTCGGTGGCGCAATTCCCGTGGGGTCAAGCGTCGTTAAATCGAACGTCTGCAAACGCGTGCCGACACAGTGATTGAGCGGCTATGCGTCCATGTCATACGCCACCCTAAGCCAGCGTTCGACCTCGTCGTCGATCTCCTTCAGGCTAGTAATCGGAATTCGGTGAGTGATGCGGTCCTTCTTGGCGAAACCGCCCGTATCGATGAGCCGGCCCGTTGGTTTCGTGTCCTTGAGCGCAAATCTCATATCGATGCAGGTTCGAGTTGTCGGTTTGATCTGCGCGAAGACATGATTGCGGTAGAGCGGAACGATTGTCTGACAGGGGCACGCCTTGACGTCCTTGGCGACGCTCAAGCCAAGCTTGAGAAGAGCGTCGTAGATCGGCCGCAACCCCGCCTTGTTCCCCGCGAACATGGCTTCGACCCAGCCCTCGGCAGCCTGCAGGTAACGATCGGGATCGTCCTCTTCGGTCCCCTTTCCATCCAACCGTTCGGCGATCCACGAGGCGGAGTTTGTTCCAAGGCCATGTTTCTCCTTCAACCACGTGCGGCGTTCCGCTAACGTCGCCGGCCCTGATTTCTTCACCAGAGCCAGCCACTGCTCGAGCGATTTACCTGTCTTCTCCGGCAGCTCTTGAATCCATTTTTGAACCATGTACACCCCGGGATGTACGCCGTAGATCGACCTCGTCGTTTTCTTCCGCAAAGACTTAGCCACGAGAGGGTCTCCTCCAGCAAGTACAGCGGTTTTGGAATCCAGCCACTCTGCCCGGAACCCCGACACAGCTTACAGATTGCACGGCGAACTCAAGAGCTACCGATAAGGATGCCCGTGATGAACACCAGCACGCCCCCCACGACAACCTGAAAGATTGCGGAGGTCAAGGGGGTGTCCATGAAACGATGGCGGACCCAGGAAATGACCAGAAGTTCCACGACCACGACCGCGATCGCCACCCCCGTCGCGGTTTTGTAGTCTGTTATCAAGTAGGGCATCGTGTGCCCTAGTCCTCCCAGGGCCGTCATCAGCCCGCAAACGAAGCCTCGCGACCAGGGCCGGCCTCGGCCCGTGAGACTGCCGTCGTCCGAAAGGGCTTCTGCGAAACCCATGCTGATGCCGGCCCCCAGGCTCGCGGCCATCCCGACTAGAAACGTCGGCCAGGTCTTGCCTGTTGCAAAGGCAGCTGCAAACAGGGGCGCCAGCGTGGACACCGAACCATCCATGAGCCCAGCCAGGCCGGGCTGCACGACCTGGAGGACGAAGAGCCGATTCTTCGTGGCGGCCTCCTCCGCCAGCGCGCCCGAGGAGCGCCGGCTACTCTCCAGTTCCTCGGCAAGCAGCGCGTGCTTGCGCTCTTCCTCGGCCAGGTCGCCCAGCAATTGTCGGATTCCTGCGTCCGTGGTCTGGCGAATCGCCGTCTCATAGAAGCGCTTGGTCTCTAGTTCCATCAGCTCCACTTGCTTGCGGACGGCATCCAAACCGAGTGGCCGGACCAGCCAGATCGGCCTCCGCGTTACAAAACCTTTGACGTCATGCCGCCGGATCAAGGGAATATGGTCGCCGAAATTGCGCCGATACAGATCGATGAGCCGGTGCCTGTGGCCATCCTCCTCGGCACGCATTTCGGTAAGGATCTGGGCGGTAGCAGGGTAGTCGGCCTTGAGTCCATCCGCGAAATCCTCGTAGATGCGTGCATCTTCCTCTTCGAGGGAGATGGCCAGGGCAAGCACTTCCTGCTCGCTGAGACTCTTGAATGAACGCACGGCGGCATTCCTTTCTGACGGGAAGGAACTGGACCGAGACCTCACATTCGAGCTGCCGATTCGGCACGGCAATCGTACTAAACTCCCAGGTTTCAGGGTAGAATGTGAGGAAAGAACGCCAACACTTAACCAAGGCAAAGGCAACCGCGTGACAGCAACCCCCGGGTGAGCCCATGCCCAAGAAGAAATCGTGGCGGGAAAAACTCGCGGATGATAAGGACCTGCCAAAAGTCGTGTCGATCACGGGAAGAATGCAAGCCCGCTGGGGACGCGGCACCGTGGTCATTCCGGCGCCGCGCGAAGTCGATGCAATCATGAAGCGCGTGCCGCCCGGTAAGGTGATCACGATCAACGAGATTCGCGCGCTCCTGGCGGCAAAGCATGGTGCCTCCATCGGATGTCCAATCACCACAGGCATCTTCGCCTGGATCGCTGCCCATGCCGCCGCGGAAGCTGCCGCCCAGGGTGAGAAAAACACCACTCCTTACTGGCGCACACTCAAATCCGGAGGTGAGCTCAATCCCAAGTATCCAGGCGGCATCGACGTGCTCAAGGACCTGTTGGAATCTGAAGGCCACGAGGTGATCGCGAAGGGTAAACGCTACTTGGTGGCCGATTTTGAAAAGCACCTGTGCGCGATCAGGCGCTAGGAATGGTATTGCGTGCCACGGGCTATCTCAGCGTGCTTGATTCGGCAGCGGCGTAGGACAGGTTTCCAACCTGTCCGGTCAGGTTGGAAACCTGACCTACTGCCGAATCCCGCACGGTCATTTAGTATCTGCAAGTCCCGAACTGTGGATGCGGTCTGCTGGCCGCGGCTTCTAGGGAATCTTCTGAATCCCGGTCGTCTTTTGCTTTTGCTCCGTCGCTGGAGCCCTGCCCGGCATCTCGCCTTTCACGACCCCGGCATGTAAGTAAGCGCTCCAGTTTGTCGGTTGCCAGCTAGCCGCGCGCGTGAGCGTGACCAGGGTCTGGTTGAGGAAGTTCGTCATCATCAAAGCCAGCCCAAAGCCAACCAGCCCCAGGATGATCAGTGACGTCGCCAGGAGGCGGAATGTCCGGTAGCCGGAGATTTCCGGCCCAACTGCAATCATCAGAATGGCGCCTGCAAGTGGAATAAGCCCAGCCCAGAGCTGGAATATCCACAGTCGCCGAGCCAGCCCGCAGACCTCCCGGCGAATCGTCTCGCGGATTCCGGAGGCATTCACCCAGAGCCGCGGATACAAAATGCGCAGCGCGATGTACTGAGTGCCAAAGAAGGAATAGGTCAGCGCGATCAAGCCTGAGAGCGCGAAGGAAACCAGGAAATGGCCGAAAACCCCGCTGTCCACCGGCCCAGCCAGCAGCCAGATGGCCAGGGGAAAAAAGAGCCCCCCAGGCAGCCAACCCAGGCAAGACAACGCGACCACCCAGAGCGGCATGCGCAGCACCCGAGACCGGAGTGAAGCCATTTCGGCAGGGCCAACTTCTTTGCCTTCCCCAAGGCGACGCCAAAGTCGAACCACCGGACCGACCTGCCAGTACAGGATCCAGAAACATACGGGATAGACGACCAGGTTGTAGCCCAGGACCAATTGCACGAAGGCCCTTTGCTGGGCGGCGCTCAAGTCGTCGACGATGCGTATCTGGTTGTAAGAGATGTTGACGACGCTGCCCAGGAAATGGGGCCAGAACACCAGTAAGAGCAGCATCAGAAACGGGTGAGCTGTTGCGGTTCGCGTCAGGATGCCGCCTACAGGAAGCTCGCGCTCGATGCGGCGATGCTCCCGGCAGCCATCCAGGGCGCGCGCCAGCTCTGCCCCCGTCTGAGGGCGCTGCCCCGGATCGGGATCGAGACAACGCTGCACGACTCGCTCCAGGACCTCCGGCACCTCCGGATTGAACTTGCGCAGAGAAGGCACGGGCCCTCTTCGCTGTGCCGCGAGTTCCCGCAACAGGGTCGACTCGCTCGACTCGCGTTTCGGATCCGGGTGGGGTCGAACGCCCGTCAGCATTTCGAAGACCACGACGCCCAGCGAGTAAATGTCCGAGCGCTGATCGACCAGCTGCGGCGGGATCGCGCCCTGGGAGTCGAAGGCCTCGATGTGTTCCGGAGCCATGTAGGCAAGAGTTCCCCCCAGCTTTTCTTTTGGCGCTCCTGCCAAAGGTTCGGTGTGGAATGCCAAGTTGAAATCGGCCAGCAGGGGCCTGCAGTATTGGCTGACGAGGATGTTGGCGGGTTTGATATCGCGATGCAGGATGCCGCGGTGATGGGCATAATCCAGCGCGTCCGCCAGGCGGGCAGCCATCCAGCACACGACCTGGATGTGATCGTCGCGCGCGAGCATCTCGCGATCGCGCAGCGCATCGGCATGGAAAGAGGCCGGGTGAACCGTAAGTTCGTCGATTGCCTCCAGGAGGGCCAGGCCGGTCCACTCTTTTTGCGGACGGCGCCGCAGAGCCTCGAGCAGCCGCTGCAGCGTCGTGCCCGGCACATATTGCATGCAGAGCAGGCGGAGATCGCGGCCCTGATCCAGGATCTCGCTGAAGACGTGGACAATATGATCGTGCTCGAGGCTCGCCAGCGTGCGTGCCTCGCTGCCTTTGTTGGCAGTCACCTTCAAGGCGACTTGCCGGTCTAGCGAAACCTGCCGGGCCAGGAAGACCCTGCCGAAGGCCCCTTCGCCCAAGACGGCCAGCAGCTCAAAATCATCAATGCGCTGACCGAGACCGGGCAAGACGCGGCCGCAGTGCACCTTCATTTTCTCGGCAGGGGCGGCGAAGGTAGGCGCCATGCCCGTGGATGCACCTTGCGATGCCGTTGCAGACAACGTGCTGTATTCCTCGCTCGCACGTTGCCGGGCGGCATCGGGGTGATCGAGCGTGGGTTCATCTCTAGAGGGACCAGGGTTCCCCGTTCGCTCAGTCGGCATGGCGAGCACTCCTGGTCAACTTGGCTGCTGGCGCTGGAGAGCTGGCCGGCAGTATTCGAGCAAGGTCAACTCGCACAATTCTTCCTCGATCCGATCGGCCGTGGGTTCGTCCAGGGATTGCGCCACTTGTTGCAAGAGAGAATCGGCAAATTTCTCGCGAGCCCTGTGCAACAGTTGGCGAATACCGGCGGCGCTCAGGGGCTTCCGCAACTGTGCAGCTAATAGCTCGGCCATTTCCATTGGAGATTGTAGCAGAGTGGCTTCGAGCAAGAAGGCCCGACAGCCATCACAAATCCTGAGGGTGCCGCTTGCGCAGCTGTCCTCAGCGAGCACGGCGCCGGCCTGGGATCCAGTTCGAGCGACTGCAAGGTGCACGTCAGATCAGATCCTGGGGGAGAACGGTTTATTATTGGGCTTGAAGCCGTTTTTCTTTGACCGTATGAATCCCCCCTTCCATGTCTGTGAAAACACCGGCCACGGCGACTTTCGAGACGACTTGCATCTGTCCTCGCTGCCGCGGCCATCGTTACGCAGCGGAGGGGTGATTCGTGGTTTACGCAGTCTTCCACTTTGTTCCCGCGGCGCCCATGCTGCCTCTGTTGGTTTTTTGTGCCGAGACTTGCGTGGTGACGCTGTGCACGGTCCGGACGATCTGTCTCACCAGGGGAAGCAAAGTGCTGGCGGCCCTGCTGGGGTTCTTCGAGGTTTCGATCTGGCTTTTCGCGATTGGCCAGATCATGCAAAACCTCAGCAGCCTGCCCTGTTATCTCGCTTTCGCGACAGGCTTTAGCCTCGGCAATTTTCTGGGCGTGCTTATCGAAAAGAAACTGGCGATCGGCAACCTCGTTGTCCAGATAACCACCAACAAAGACGCGAGCAGGCTGATCGAGAGCCTCAGAGCCGCCGACTATGGCGTCACGACTCTCGACGCGCGCGGCGCGACGGGCCAGGTGCGCGTCATTTTTAGTGTGATCAAGCGGAGGGAACTGAAGGAGATTGTTTCGCTCATCCGGGGGTTCGATCCGAAGGCATTTTACGCGGTCAAGGATTTGCAGGCGGCCGCGGCAGGGATTTCCCCAGCAGCCGCAAGTCGGTCGCGGAACCTGATGCCCAATCTGCTGCGGCAATTGCGGATCTTACCTGGCTGGGGCGGAGCAGCTGGACAGACGCCTTCTCTGGAATTCGCCAGGATGGACGCTCCAGACAATCTAAGGACCGGCCGCAGCTTGGGCGATGAGTCCCCAAGCAATCAACGCATCCGCGTCATCACGGCCGCTGCCACCGACTGAGCCAGCTTTCGCAGATAGGCAGTCTGGTTCCCCGCCAAGGTGGCTAAAAAAAGCGATCCACACGTTCAGCCTTTCCCCAAATGACCATTTGCAAATCGGCTGATACTAGCTCGACGCGTTAGCGAGGTCCTCGCTGACGCTTCGGGCTAGAATCAGCGGAATCGTGCACGGTGTTGCAGTTCGAAGAACAAGGGACTGCCCATCACCAGCGCTAAAAAAAGATCCACCTGCCGGGGGAAGCAGGTGGCGGTGGAGGGGCTTTTTTGATTGGGGTCTCGGCAGGAGTCTGAAAGGGGGAAGAACACCCGAAACATCCCGTGATGCTTCTGCTTGGGTGCCTCTGTCACTCCGGTCTTCCCGGGAGCCAAGGCATTCTTCCCAGTAGTTGGCTGGGTCGTGAAGATACTAATGCAAGGCGTGTGCCAAATCTCACGTCGCGCTGCAACGATTCAGCGTAACCTGCTTGCAAACGATCAGTTGAGGCTCGGACCAATGCCGGGTCTGGGCGCATCCTGGGCAGGCCCTTTGCAACAACCTCCAACGCGCTTTTGTAAGATCTCCCATCGAATTCCTTCGAACAGGCTCCATTGCGGCATTCCGGCAAGGTAGGGGACGATGAGAGAAGGCGCGATTCGGGCAAGAAGCGTGTACCTTTCCAGGCACTGTTCTGCCGGAACCATTGGATAGTTGGCTATATTCTCGGGTTGTCGCGAAGCGCTGTTATAATGTCGGAGTGCGCATGATTACGTGCGAAGGAGTCTACCATGGCACCGGCAACCGCCATCGAGCCAACAGCAGCACGCGTACATTCGGGTGACGAGTCCCTCTACGAATTGATTGACGGTCGTCGAGTGGAGATCGCGCCGATGGGCGTTCACGAAAGTTGGATTGCATCTGTTCTCATGTTCATTCTCCAGAAGCATGCCGACCCTTCCCAGCTAGGCCGTGCAGTCGTCGAGGCACTCTTCGATCTCGGGCTGCCCGCCAGGCAGCGGCGGCCGGATGTCGCCTATGTCTCTACGGAGCGCTGGCCTTATAACCGTCCGCCTCCGCGCAGCCAAGCTGCCTGGCATGTTGTGCCGGACCTGGCGATTGAACTGGTCAGCCCTTCGAACACCGCAGATGAGATCGTGGCCAAGCTCCACGACTACTTCCTGGCCGGCGTTCGACTCGTCTGGGTCATTTACCCCGACCCGGGAGAGGTCTATGTGTACGAGTCGCCGCAAAAAATCAGCATCTTGACCCGCGCGGACGTGCTCGACGCTGGCCAAATACTCCCCGGATTCCGACTCCCACTGTCGGACCTCCTCGAAGCGCAAGTAACGGACCCGACAAGTCCCTAGCCTGCCCAACCGGCACCGCCCTCGCTCCAAGGCAGAGCCTAGGAGTGAGAAACCGCGAGAAAATCGTCGGCATCACCAGCTCCGTGCCTCCCATATCTTTTTTCGCTACATTGCACTCTATCGAAGCACCCATCCCTGGCCGACAATGAGGGCATTCGCATGTTTCGTCAGTCATCATTCCTGCTAATCCTGATTGGCGCTCTCAGCGCCGCCTCCCGACCGGCAGTCGGCGACGAGCCCATTCAGTATCCGCAAACGCGGCGCGTCGATCACATCGATGATTATCACGGCAGCAAGGTCCCCGACCCCTACCGTTGGCTGGAGCAAGACGTTCGCGAATCCAAGGAAGTTGCCGAGTGGGTCGCAGCTGAGAATGCGGTCACGTTTGCTTACCTGGCGGCCATTCCCGAGCGCGCGGCCATCCGCCGGCGCCTGCGGGAGCTTTGGAACTACGAGCGCTATTCGGCGCCACGCAAGGTTGGCGGTCGGTACTTTTTCTCGAAGAACGACGGTCTCCAAAACCAGGATGTCCTCTACGTGCTCGAAGCGCTGGAGGGCACACCCCGCGTTCTTCTCGACCCCAACCAGTGGTCCAAGGACGGCACGGTGGCCCTGGCGGGTCTGTCGGTCAGCAAGGACGGCAAGTATGTCGCCTACAGTATTGCCGAGGCTGGGTCCGACTGGCAAACCTGGCACGTCGTGGACGTTGCCTCGGGGAAAGTGCTACCGGACGAGATCCGTTGGACAAAGTACCGAGGCACCTCGTGGACCCATGACGGCAAAGGCTTCTTCTACGGCCGCTATGACGAACCCAAGCCGGGCGCCAAGTTTCAAAACACCACCCTTAACCAGAAAATCTATTACCATCGCGTCGGCGCGCCGCAAGCGGAAGACGTGCTGGTCTACCGCCGGCCCGAGCATCCTGAATGGGATTGCGAGGCCCGCGTCACGGAGGACGGCCGCTACCTGGTCTTCACCACTTCCAAAGGAACGGCCCACAAGCACCGCATCGCCTACAAGGACCTGGAAGAGCCTTACGGGATGCCGATCGATCTGGTCGAGGACTTCGACAACCAGTACACCCTCGTCGGCAACGATGGACCAGTCTTCTACTTTCAGAGCGACCTCGCCGCGCCACGCGGCCGGCTCATCGCCATTGATCTGCGCAGGCCGGAGCGCAAGCACTGGAAGGAGATCATTCCCCAGGCTCGGGAGGCGCTTAGCGGCATCGGCCTGGTCGGCAACATGTTCATCGCCAGCTATTTGAAAGACGCGCGCACCCAGGTCAAGATGTATGCCACCGACGGCAGCTTCGTTCGCGAGGTGCAATTCCCCGCCATTGGCTCCGCCGCGGGCTTCGCAGGCCGGCGCAGCGACACGGAGACTTTTTACAACTTCCAAAGCTATGCAATGCCGCCCAGCATCTATCGCTACGATCTGTTGACAGGCAAGAACACGCTCTTCCGTCAGCCGCAGGTGAAGTTCGATCCGACCACCTATGAGGTGCGGCAGGTCTTCTACAAAAGCAAAGACGGCACGCAGGTTCCCATGTTCCTGGCCCACAAGAAGGGCATCCAGCTCGACGGCTCCGACCCGACGTTGCTCTATGGCTACGGCGGCTTCAGCATTCCTTCCACGCCCCGCTTCAGTGTCGCCTGGCTGGGTTGGCTCGACATGGGCGGTGTCCTGGCCGTGGCGAACCTGCGCGGCGGCAGCGAGTACGGCGAAGAATGGCATCTGGCCGGCACCCGTCTTCACAAGCAGAATGTCTTCGACGATTTCATCGCCGCGGCCGAATGGCTGGTCGCCCATCATGTTACCCGCACCGAGCGCCTGGCCATCGAGGGCAGGAGCAACGGCGGCTTGCTGGTGGGCGCGGCTCTGACTCAGCGGCCCGATTTGTTTGGCGCGTGCTTGCCGGGCGTCGGCGTCATGGACATGCTGCGCTTCAACCAGTTCACCGCTGGCCGTTACTGGGTGGATGATTATGGTTCGCCGCAGAACCCGGCGGAATTCAAGGCGCTGCGGGCGTATTCTCCCTACCACAACATCAAAGAAGGGACAAAATACCCTGCCACCCTGGTCACGACCGCGGATACGGACGATCGCGTTGTTCCTGGCCACAGCTTCAAATTCGCCGCGGAATTGCAACACGCGCAAGCTGGTCGCGCTCCGGTGCTCATCCGCATCGAGACGCGAGCCGGGCACGGCGGCGGCAAACCCACGGCCAAGCTCGTCGATGAAACAGCCGACGAGTGGGCGTTTCTGGTAAAGAATCTCAAAATGGAACTACCGCCCGGGTACCAAGCCGCGCGCTGAGAGTGTGTTGAAAAAGGGGTCAGACCCCTTGAGTTTTGCAGAGCCTGGTGCCTCAGAAGTGGGCGGAGTGCCACGATTCTCTAGGGGATCTGCCCGCTTTTTCAACCCGTTCTGAGACTTACTTGCTGTAGCCCTTGAATTCCTCGCCCAGCTTGATGTTGGGAAATCTCTTTACGCTCTTTTCATATTCCTCGATGTGCTTGAAAGCCGGCAGCATCAGCCAGCCGCAGTCCATCTTGGTGTCGTTGAGATTATGGTCCTCGTGGGGATCGCTGTTCAGATCGTAGAACAGGGGGAGCCGCGGCTTGAGGATCGGTTTGTCGATGCCCTCGCAGTAGCGGAACACGATCTTGTAGTGCCGCCACTTGAGGCACATTAGTTCGGATTCCATGCCGAATTCCATGAATGCGTCGCGCCCGGTGGTGTTGCTTCGCCCGAGCATGAACCGGGAGGCATCGAGGCCGTCCATCGGCCTGTCTGTGGGTACCAGGTTCGAGGCGCCAATCAGGCCCGCAAGAGTGGGCAGCCAATCGAGGGCGGCGAACAGCTGCTCCGTGACGACATGGGCAGGAATCTTGCCCGGCCAACGAATCAGCGCCGGGACGCGCAGGGAACCCTCGAAAGGCGGTGTGAAGAAATTGCCGCGCCAGGGGCCGTTCGACCCGCCGAGATACGCTGCTGCGCCGCCAGATGCATTGTCGCTGCTCAAGACGACGATCGTGTTGTCCTCGATACCCGCCTTCTGGATGGCGTCCAGGATCTGCCCCACGCGGAAGTCCATTTCTCGCAACATGGCGGAGTATGTGTCTGGGCCGCTGGACGACTTGCCCAAAAAGTCTGGATGCGGCATGACCGGCGGATGCATCTCGGGGTAACCCACGTAAGCGAAGAAAGGCTTCCCGGCAGCAGCCCGCTCGGCGATATAGGCGGTCGTGTGCTCGGTGACTTTCTGGCACATGGTGGGCCGGGTTTCCAGGTTCAGCGGCATGGCGGGCGTGGAAAGTTCTCCCTTCAGCCCTTCCCAGACCTGGGGCGGCATCATTCGAGATTGTTTGATCAATGCATTGAAGAGCGGATACGAAGAGTAGCCAGCTTCCTCCCAAGAATTCTTGATGCCCCACCACCTGTCAAAGCCCTGTTCGGTGGGTAGCCTGCCGGTCACTTCCCCCAGATGCCACTTGCCGTACATGGCCGTGGCATAGCCGGCCTCCGAAAACAATTCGGCCAGCGTATACTCCCACGGGCACAACCCGTAGACGCCTTCCCCCGGCGCGGGAATAGTGCAGGTTCCCGAGCGGACCGGCATGCGGGCGGTGAGAATGGCCGAGCGCGTGGCCGTACACTGGCCCTCGACATTGTAATTCTTGAAGCGGATGCCCGACCTGGCCAACGCATCGATGTGTGGCGTTGGCGTCATGCCGCCGTAACAGCCGAAATCTCCCCAGCCGATGTTGTCCACCAAAATGAAGACGATGTTGGGCTTCTTGCCCGTTGTCGCCGGCGCCTGTTCGCTCCCGGCCTTCTGTTTCCGCGAATCCGAATCATCCAATCCCCGTTGCGCCTCTTCTCCCCTCGCCCCCGTACTCGGGGGAGAGGGGTTGGGGGTGAGGGGGCCGTCCTCGTGCCCCGAGCTCGAGTTATCCACCAGGCTGACATCCCACCTGCCTACATCTCTTTCCCCAAAACAACTCAGGCTCGCTGAAACCTTCCCAGTCTCGAAACATCCGGAATCATCTTCCTCAGCCGCAGGTGATCTTGCATCTGCGCGCTGATAAGGAGCAAGTCTCTCCGAGGCGGCCGCGTAACCCAGAATTGATCCCAGGCTGATGAATAGAAAGGCCTCGACCGTCCTGTTTTTGAACATCTCAGTCCTCGGTCGCCAACAGCGACATTCAGATTGGTGGATTGACACTCCCGTGTTCATCCTGGATAGCTGGATCGTTGACGCGCGTCAAGGAAGTGGAACGACTTGGCCTGCGACTTCTTTCTGGCGTTGCGCTGGCAACGCTGTTACCTTGCAAGAGGAAGGCGTACTCAAAACCCGTTCGTCATCATCGCACAAGGAGAGCCGTATGGAGAAGAAAACACGCGTATGTCCGGATTGTGAGGTTGCTCAGGAACAGGAGCTTGGCCGGCGCGAGTTTCTCAAGACGGTCGGCGCCACGGCTGCCGTGGCTGCGACGACCAGCTTGCCGCTCTTCGCCACCGCGCGGGCTCATGCCGCAGCCACGCCCCAAAGCGCTGCGGAAACGGCCGTGAAGGTCCTCTTCGATTCGTTGAACGACGCGCAGAAGAAACAAATCTGTTTTGACTGGAATTACAAAGACCCCAAGCGCGGCCTGCTGCGCACGCACGTCTCCAACAACTGGCAGATCACCAAACCGCAGATTCTCAGCGACTTTTACACGAGGGAACAGCAGACGATCATCCACGACATCTTTCGGGCGATCATCAATCCGGAATGGTACGTCCGCTTCCTCAAGCAGCTTCGCGACGACACCGGCGGCAAGCAGTGGGGCGTGTCGCAGAGCATTGCTATCTTCGGCGCTCCGGGGGGCGAGAAATTCGAGTTTGTCCTTACTGGCCGGCACATGACGATTCGCGCCGACGGCCACAGCGAGAATCACGTCGCCTTCGGCGGACCGATTTTCTATGGACACGCCGCCAGCGGCTTCAATGAGAAGCCCGGCCATCCCGGCAACGTCTTTTGGGAACAAGGGCGCAAGGCGAATTTCGTCTACCAGCTGCTGGACGGCAAACAGCAGCAGCAGGCGCTGGTTGCCACTCGGCCCGATGAGGCCGCGGTGGCCTTCCGCGGAGACAAGGGTGGCTTCCCCGGCATCCCAGTCGCGGAACTGACGCATGATCAGAAGGCCGAACTGCAAAGGGTATTGCTGGCCCTGGTTGAACCCTATCGCAAGGAAGATCAGGAAGAGGCGCTGGCATGTCTCAAACGCCGGGGCGGCCTCGATCATTGCAGCTTGGCATTTTACAAGGACGGCGATATCGGCAATGACAAGGAATGGGACAACTGGCGCATCGAGGGCCCCGCGTTCGTCTGGTATTTCCGCGGCGAACCACACGTGCACGTCTGGGTGAACGTGGCCGATGATCCAAATATTGCTCTCAATGCTCAAGGCTGAGCGAGAAGCCCGGATGGTTGAATTTGGTATCTCCCGGCAGAGAAACGCCTGCGCCGGCGGCCCCGGAACCCTCCGAACGCGGTCCGGAATTCATCCAGACAGGAAAATGTTTGACTTCGGTCTGGCCGGGGCGTAAGTTGATACCCCGGTATTCAGTCCGCGATTCGAGTTGGCGTTCATCTAAGAAAGATCAGTTCAACTGGCTGCTACGACTCCCAGCAGATGGTGGTGCGCTGGGACGAGTGCAGCAATAGCTGATTCGCGAGGCGCCTGAGCCTCCGCCGACGAAGCCTGGCTAAGGCGCCAAATACAACGGCGAATGCGCGCGGCGCGGTACTAGTCCTCAAATAAGCGAGGATTCACGCGATTTCAACTGCAAGTACCCGATTTTCATCTGACATATGGCAATTCGGAGGTTCTTGATAAACTGTCACGTACGACCCGAGGTGTACTAGCGACCCTTTGCGGTGATCGGAGGCCCAAAGGTTTGTCTCGCTGATGGGCGGTCGCTTCTGTACCGGGTCTTGTTGCCTGGCAACATTGGATATCTCTTTCACTCTCCTCTAGGGGTATTCTCATGGCGTCAGTTCGCAATCGGAAGGCATTCACACTCATCGAACTGCTGGTTGTCATTGCGATCATTGCCATCCTGGTCGGTCTGCTCCTGCCAGCAGTCCAAAAAGTGCGCGAGGCTGCTGCTCGGATGCAGAGCATGAATAATCTGAAACAGATCTGCCTCGCGATTCAAAACTATCACGACACGATGGGACACTTTCCCCAGGCATGGGTGGATTGGGATTCAGATTGGAACCCGCAGTATTACAATAATTGCGGCTCGACCCACTATTACATCCTCCCTTACATTGAACAGAGTCCACTGGCTGCAATCGCGGATTGGCAGGGGAACTATTACTTCTGGAACGTCTACCACGATCCTGCTTATGGGGTTAAAACGTACGTCAACCCCAGCGATGCCACCTGCCCAAGCAGCGGTGTGTACACCGATAACACTCCGGACCCGTGGAATCCCCCCAGTATTTACGGTGACTACGGTGTCACCGGCTATGTGGCGAATTTCCAAAGCCTCGGGCATTTCTTTAATGATGGCACAGGCACAGGCGTTGTCGACTTCAAGACCATGCGTATCGCCGATATCACCGATGGCCTCTCCAATACCATTCTCATGACGGAAAAGGTCACCGTCTGCTCGAATCCCAACTACACAGACCCGAATTCGGGCAACTACTTCAATGGGAACGTCGTTGACACGGTCTATTACCCCATTTGGGCTTACGGGCGTACACCTTGGCCGGAGTGGAATCCGGTGTTTGCCTACATGGTTACTGGCCCCGCGTCAAAGTTTCAGGTGAATCCGATTACTTCTGGACCGAATGCAACGTGCGATCCGCGGTTCGCCAGTTCTCCACGTCCGGCCGGCATTCTGGTCGGAAATGGCGACGGCAGCGTGCACCTGCTCTCCGCAAGCATCGATCCGAATACTTGGTGGGCTCTTTGCACTCCGAATCAGGGAGAAGTGATTGACGGCTCCGCACTTTGACAGTGTCATTGCGGAGAAAATGAGTGAAAAAGTGGAGAGCAGGCGGGCGGAGTTTGTTCGGCAGGGGCGTGTTCCATTTCCTGTCAGTTTCCGGGGTTTTCGCCATGCCCAGGTTGGTTTTTGCTCTCCTTTTTGCGCTCCTTGCGATATTTGGTTGCTCAGAACCGAAGTCGCGCGTGCACGGGAAGGTCCTCTACAAGGGCAAGCCTGTCACGGGTGGGACGATCGTTTTGGTCAGTCCCGACAACAGCACCGCACAGGCACGAATCGCTAGCGACGGTTCCTACGAAGTCCCGGCAGCCAGTCGCGGCCACATCCTGGTGGCAATCCAGGCCGATAGGCCCCGGCCGGCTCCTCGAGCCCAGCCGAGTTCCAAAGCTGTTGCGCTCAAAGGCCAAAACACCTTCGCCATGGAACGGTCCAAGAGCGACGACAGAGCCAAGACGGTGAAGGCTAGTGCACCACCGCCTGCTGGGAACCCTTCCGCCCTCGGTCTGCCCGCTCTGTACGGTGATCCCAATCGATCTGGGCTATCTATCGAATTGGTCGATTCGGTGCAGGAATTTACCGTTGATCTGAAGTAGTCAAATCTTTTCGTAAGCGCTGGGAGTTCGCGTGTTCAACTTACCTGGCCGACTCGCCTCCGGCCGGGGTGATAGGCCGTGGGCGCCGAGTACGACGGCCGGTCGCGAGCAGCGGGCGAGGTCTCTCCCACGCTCGCGAGCCATGACTCTTTCTGCGTTTAGTCATGCTCCATCTCTCCCCGCCTGGTAGTGGCAACGTCGGAAAGGTCTCGTTCGTGACAGCCATCGTCAGCTTCTATTTGCACGCGCAGCCCGACTACCTCGGCAGGTGGCTCCGGGACATCTGGCAGTGGGACAACGGTCGGCTGGAAGAGATCCACGACTTCATCCAGGTCCTCTTTCCCAACCGAGAGTTGAGTCAGGTTAACGCCAGGGCACCTCTGCTGGACCAGGCGACCATCGCCGCCTTTCTGCAGAATGAATCCTTGCGGGAGAACCTGGCAACCTCGCTCGACGTGATGCTGCGGTTCTATGGTCTCGAATACGACGCGAAAACCAGCAGCGTGGTCAAGAGCGGAGATTTTCCAGAACGCTCGAGGAACTGGATTCACCCTTGTAACCACAACTACCTGCGGATTACGCGCATTCTCAAATGCCTGACGGAACTGGGGCTGTCGGAGCGCGCTCGGGCATTTCTGGATTGCCTGGAAGCCATCAATGCCGACCAGCCCAGGCAGATTGGTCTGGAGACGCTTGGTTACTGGCGGAGAGCTGTTGCCTAGCGAAGGCACCTTCATCGAATGAGAACCCAGAGCATGCGGCGCGAGGCTGGATGACACCGGAACAGGCAAGCAGCTTGTTCCAGCCGAGAGTTAAAAAACCGAATCGGCCCGTTTGACTGGAGCCGCACAGGCTTCCTCTCAGAATTGAAGACGTGTCCTTTTCCCACTCACTTCGCCTCCGCATAGTTCCGCTCGGCAATCGCACGCCGCACGGCAGGGGGCAGCGGTGCGTCTTTGCCTTTGACGGCGCGCCAGAGGATCTCGTTCAGCTCGAAGTCGTTCACTCGGTCATAGTCGCTGAAGTCCATTTTCGAGGAGCGCATAGCGCCATAGGCCTTGGGCGTGTTTTTCGTGTTCAGATCGATGCGCGCCAACTCGCTCTTGTAGGGGGAGAGATCGGCCTTGTCCATGAACGAGTTGAACATGGGTCGAGCGGCGGCATCATACTGGCTCAAGGGCGGCAGGCCGAGAATCAATTCAATCGTGCGCAACATGCTCACCGTGCTGTACTGCGTTTTATCGACAAAATGGCGCTTCGTGTACGGACTGATCACCAGGCCTACGGTCCGGTGCGCGTCCACGTGGTCGGGGCCATTCTGGGCGTCATCTTCGATGACGAAGATGGCCGTCTCGGTCCAGTACTTGCTCCGCGTCACCGCCTCCACAAGCTGGCCCAGGGCCAGGTCGTTGCTGGCCACGCAGGCTTGCGGCGTGTAGGCGCCCGGACTCGTACCCTGGGTGTGATCTTCGCCCAAACTCATCACGATGAACCGCGGTAAGTTGCCGTCTTTCTCGAATTGGTGGAATTCCTTCAGGAACACCTCGACATTGTCGGTATCCCGCACGCGCGCCCCAGGCTTCTTGGCTATCCCGTACTCCGGAGACATGTGGCCAACGAGCCCCGGCACCCGGCCCTCCATCTTGCTCACGCCGCCCTGGCTTACGCGATGGCCGTACTCGCCGTAACTGCGGTAGCTCAAGCGGTTGCGGGCACAGGCGTCCCACAGGTAGCCGGACGGCCCCTTGGCGAGATTGTCCTCGTCGTCATCGTCCACGCCCTTGCGGCCTGAATAGGTCAAGTGCCAGTCTCTGCCGACGTAGTCGGTGTTGTAGGCCATGGTGGACCAGGGATGGCCGTCTTGCGATACCTGGCCATTGCAGTAGAGATTGTCGAGCAGCACGAACTCGCGCGCGATTTCGTGGTGGTTCGGCGTCACCTGGGCGCCGAACATGACCAGTGCCGGGTCGCCATTGCCTTGCTTCACATCGCCAAACACCTGATCATACGTGCGATTCTCCTTAATGATGTAAATCACGTGCTTGATCGGGCACGGAGCGCCGACCTTGTCGGGAATCACAGTCTTGACGGCCGACGGCGCGCCGCTCAGCAGCTTGTCGGAATAGGGACAGTTGCGATAGACCAAGTCGGTAAGAGTGCCCAGTTGCTTGTCGTCCGGGATGGGGACAATCGACAGCGCACCGGTCATGGTCGTCCCAATGTAGGGCCAATTCCGCGCGGGCTTCTTGGCGTCGCGTTTTTCAGAATTCGCAGAGAAGATCGGATTGGGCTGGGTCTGGTTGCCTTTGCCGACCCCCACGAGCAGATTCTTGTTATCCGGAGTGACCGCCAGCGCCGTTGGATACCAACCCGTTGGGATGAATCCTTTCACCTGGCTGCGGTTGGGGGCGCTGATATCGATTACAGCCACGCAGTTGTTGTCGGCATTGGCCACGAAGAGCGTTTTGCCATCGGGTGCGACGGCCAGGGCATCGGGTGTACTTCCTTCCGGTGCGCGTGGGAAGAGGCTCGTCATGATGGTTTCGGTGACCGTGCCGAGAGCAGTGTCCACAACTGAAACGCAATTCGAGGATGCGCAGGCGATGAAGAGCCGGCCATCGCGCGGGTGGAGCGCCAGCTGGTTGGGATGCTCGCCGACGCCGATCCTGGCGACTACGCGCAAATCGGCCGGATCAAGCACCAAAACGCAGCGCTGCGCCCAGTCCGAGACATAGAGTTGGGTCCCGTTAAGGGCTAAAGCCACGTCATAAGGCCGGTCGCCGCAGCGTACCGGCTTGGAAGACGTCCCAGACTTGAGATCCACTGCCGTGATCAGGCCGCGGTTGATATCCAAAGAATAAAGACGGCCCCGGCCGTTATCGAGGGCCAGGCCGCTGCGGAAATTGCGCTGGCCGGAGTTTTTGGCTGACACGCTCGAGTGACCGATCGGCGGCTCCGGGGAACCGGTGGGCACCAAGGATTCTTGCTTCAGATCATAGGTGTGCAAACGATCCGATCCGCCACCCGACCACCAGACCTTGTTCTGTTCCGTGGAAAGGGCCAGCCCGAACCAACTGCTAGGAGTGGTCTGGCTACTGACAATCTGCTGGCTCTTGAGGTCCACCAGCACGATCTTGTGCTCGTTGTAGCCGCTCGAGGCAACCAGAGCGTGCCGATTATCCGCCAGCGCAATGATGTTCAACGGCATATCGGTCAGCGTCACCTGTTTGCCGGCAGGAGAGATGGTCCAGCCGTTGGGCAGGAGAAATCCTTGCTGGGTCGGCCCGGCATAGTGCAGCTTCTCCTGAGCGGAGATGAGGCCGAGAGAGAAGAGCATGACTCCAATTGCAAGTAATCCGCGCGCGCCAGCCATGGGTGGATCTCCTTTGCCGGATGCTGATGAGACAAGCTTCACTACGGTCATTGTCGCCTGGAAACGTGCTGTTAGCCAGTATCTTACGATGAAGAATCGATGAACCAGTTAACCGCGTCTCCGCTACTTGTCCGATGTGGATGCCGCTTTCATCCTACCCACCACAAGATTGTTCCTACGGCTCGATGTGACGAACAGCCCAAGGCCATGTGAAAGTGGCCGGTAACCTTCCAGCTCATCGCGATTTGGAAACGTCTGTGTCCGAACGCGAACGTCTGGGCCCCAAGCTCGTCCGTCCGCGACAGCGCGCTTGAGATCGAACGTCTCTAAACGCCAGCCACGGCCTTCGATGACGTTCAGCACGCACGTAAGTTGCTTCGCGTCTTTGTCCCAATGCAGGTTTTGGTTGAATGGCGGAGCGAGAAATCGATAGGCGATTACTCCCGGCGCGCTCGTACGTCGGTCGGCCAGAAGCTTTTCCGGATCATAGAGCCTTACTTCCGGCCGGCTGTCGCCATAGTCGGCCGTCGCCAGAAGATCCTTGCCAGCCAATGAAACGAACTCCGGCCGGCAACCGTTCACAGCCGCGTCGTCCTCGATGACCGCGAGCACAGCCCGGCTCAGGTCGCCGTCGGCCAGCGCGCGCTCCCAGTCCAGGCGGTAGATGATTCCTTTGCGATTGACCGTATCGCCTAGAAACGTGCCCCAGCGGGGATGCCACGTCAAACCGGTGGGATGCCTGAGCAACGGCTTGTCCTTGTTCCGCAGCCAGATCACTTTCCCAGTGGGTTGGTAATCCGCGGAGTACTCCCGAATCACTCCCACGCGCGGTTTGACATCGTAGCAATCGCCATAGAGATACACTTTGCCATCATGAAAGCTAACGCCTTGCATGGCGCCGAGGCCATCCATTGTCAGAACCTTTACGTCTTCAAGGACAGAATCGGAGGTCCAACCGGTCGCGGCCGGTTGCCGCGCGGGATCCGCCAGCGACTTGGTGCCGGTGAATTGGATGCCGACTGCGATCAAGATGAGCGCCAGATACCCGCAAGATCGTGACATCGGAACCGCCTGAGAAGTTAGAGTGCTGGGATCGAGAAATAACGCAAATGCCCTTGCGCGCGTCGCCATGATGGTCGGTCCCGTTCAAGATCGCCCTCCCAGATCGGCCGTGGAAAGGGGCAATGCCAAGCGCTCGCGTTCAAGATACCGAGCGATCTCCAAAGCCATTCCCGATGCTATGACTGACGTGCTTGGCATGCAAATGAAGGTTTGAAGAGTAACTGGCGAGACCGAAGGACGAGGCGGACTGGGCCCGAAGGGCGCAAAGTAACCTGCGGATTAGCTCATCAAGACAGTGCCCCCGGCAGGCACGCGGTAGCCACCGACATCGCATGGGGCGATAGCTTGGCGGCCGATGGCGTAGGCGGACGGATAGAGCCGCATCACCTCGCGGACCACCATCTCGGCGTAGCCTGGATCAACGAGACGGCGCAGCGGTTAGGCTCGGCAGCCAGCGTACGACCGCGTGGCCGATTCAGAAAGACTGTCGACCAAGAATATTCGTTATCCGGGAGCCGGAGAGCAGCATAGAAGTACGATGCCTTCTTTGTGCGCCCCGTTGGTAAGCGCTAAACTACGATGTCCCCCTGAATGTTCTGGGGTTTTGTTCCATCGTTGCTACGCGAAATTTGTCAATCGGCCCGCTGCACCGGCCCGTGATCGTCGCAGTGATCGCCGTGGGGATGATGGAGGTGCCCGCCGACCATGTAATCGACGTGATCGCCGTGCGGAATGGCCGCGTGGCCGCAGTCGGGACCGTGCTTGTGCCCCTTGTCGTGTTTGCCGCAATCATGCTTGGGAGTGCACTTGGCAGGATTGGCTGCGCTGACGGCCAGCTGATGTTCCTCAACCTTGCCGCCGTTTGCGTGATGCAAGTGCCCTTCATGCAAGTAATCGACATGGTTGTCGTGCACGATCCCAGTGTGACCGCAGTCAGGTCCGTGCTGGTGCTTGTGTCCTTCGTGATGGGTGGCCATGCTCAAGTTCCTTTCGGTGAGAGTTTCGCCGGCGCGCCTTCCAGTTCGTGAGCGTGCGCCAGCGCATTCAGAATCAGGTCGGCGACGTGCCGATCTGCCAGTGCGTAATAAATATGGTTGCCTGCGCGCCGTCGAACGATTAATCCTTCACTGCGCAGAATGCGGAGCCGCTGGGAGACGGTCGAGAATTTTTCATTCACCGCAGCCACAATTTCCGTGACGCACATTTCACCTCTCTTCAAGAGGTCAAGCACGCGCAGACGCGGACCGTCAGCCATCGCCCGAAACAACTGCGCAGCACGATCCAACGACGCCGGTGGGATTGGCCGGTGCGGATGATGATGGTCGCCAACCTTGCACGATAGGATTGGCTCTTTGATGACGCACCTCCCATGCGACTATTACATTATTCTATGAAATAGCAAACCAGAAGATCCCTCTCCGGCCAAACGCAGGATTTTTCCCTGGCAGCTCTTGACACGAGAAAACATTCGTATAACTTAGTCATACCTTATGGTAATACTAAATAATACATCCTTGCCGAGTATCGATGGCCGCCAGTGAAATCCCTGACTTGCAGCATCCCATTAGCACACTGCCAAGTGAACGCTTGCTTCGAGCCGAGCGAATCAGTGGCTGGCTCCGAGCGCACGCGAGCTCGCGGAGATCGTTCGTGTCCGCACGGATGCCGAGGTGGCCGTGAGCTCCGGCCACAAGGAGGAAGCCATTCGGCAGATTCAGCAATGGGACTTGCTGACCGGGAAATTGCCAGTCGGAGTTTTCATCCGCACAGACAAGATGGACGCAGAAGCAACAAAGGTCACGGAGGATCTGCGCGAACGCCTCGAAGACGTTCGCGACGCACTACTGGCCGGCAAGCTGGATGAAGCCAGGGAACTATTGCCCAGCGTGGAGGCGGCGTACCGAAGTTGCAGGGACGCCTATAAAACCGATAGCTGATTTCCCGGCTGCCGCTCGTCCGGCTCGGTGGACATGAGAGAAGCTTCGCGAACCCGACATGGACTGTTCCCGATACGCACGGGGTTTCGGCAAAGGTATCAGGACCCTTTTCGAAAAAGGGTCCTGACACCTTTAGTCCCCAGCAGGTTAATGGTCAGTTCTTGCGGCGGTGGACTTCGATGGTCAAAAATTCTTCCCACGTCTTACCGTCGTTCGACCTCTCGCCTCGCCAAGTAAAGTGATCGGTGGAAATATTGGTGTAAGTAGCGCGTGTGAACGCATGTCGGGCAACCGGCTCCTTCATGCTGTACGAGATGGTCTTTTCATCGGCTCTGACGCCGCCTAGCTCTTCCGATCCCAAGTCTACCCAGGTTCCAGCCAGTGCATTGAGCCATTTCAAATTCCAGGCCTTTTTCTTTGCATCGTAGCTGCGGAAGTTCATGCCCAGCACCAGTAGCTCGCCCGCCGGTGTCGTCATTCGAAATTCGTCCTCAATGGCATACCCGTCCAGAATGTAGCGTCCTTCCCATATCGCCTTCAGATCTTCCCGGGTTCCATCCTCCCGCTTTAGTTTCGCGTCACAACGCCAGTTGCCGATTAGAAAGGCGAATCGAGAAAGTTCTGGGGGCGCCTTCGGGTTTGGCTTACCGTACACTGCTTCGTGTGGTTTCATGGCTTGAGAATCCTCCTGGGCAGGCTTCCTCGTGTATTGAGCAGCCATCGCGCCCGACAGCAGAAACGCCGCGAGCAGCGTTGGAAGCAATGCACTCGCCTGCCTCATTGACCTATCCCACTTCACTTCCATACCTGGACTCCATACTCCCTGACCAAGCCCTCTTTTGGATTTTGCCACATCTTGAGAGGGCTTGCCAGTTCGCTTTTTTCTTTGGGTGAAAAGGTGTCAGGAAAAAGGGTCCTGACACCTTTGGGTGGTCTCAGCTACGAGGCAGACGGGCACGGGGGTTACCTGAAAAACGGCACGCAGTACAGCTCCGGCTCGGACAATACCGATGTTCAGGCTCGGGTGAGCAATGCCTCTTTACAGATCCTTGACTTAACGTGGGCTCCGCCCACCACCCGGGGAGAATGAAAAAGGGCATCCGACTTTCCAAAATGATTGTTACCAGCAGTCACTTGGAAAGCCGATGCCATGAAGCCAGTATGCTCATTCCTCAGCAAGTTTTCCAGCCTC
>DATGZX010000435.1:0-16026 GCA_035296965.1 Gemmataceae bacterium | reverse complement strand
TCAATCGCTTCACCCTGTCGCTATTGAAGCAACATGCGGGCAAGGACAGCATTGCAATGAGACGCCGCGCCTGCGGTTGGAGCGACGAGTTTCTGATGGAAGTCCTTACGGGAATAACGCGTTAGTGGCAGCTGGCCCTGGTCGAATGCGGAAATCATTCTCGGGAAGCTGGCGGCGCGACTCATCCCCGTATTAGGCCTCATTGGTTGCTCGCTGCCGATCTTGTTCTTGAGCACACTCTTTGGCGGCATCGAGCCACGCAGTCTCGTCGGCGCGTTCCTCGTCACGTTCGCCGTTGCGATCTTCAGCTGCTGCCTCACGCTGGCGCTCTCGGTTTGGGCCAACAAGACCTACGAAGTGGTAATCGCCAGCTACCTCACCTGGGCGCTCATGCTCTTTCTGCACCCGATCTGGAGTTCCATCAGCTGGTACTGGAATCTGGGCAATGGGGACCTTTTCAAGAACCTGGACATAAACCCGTTCCCGATTGCATTCGCTCCGTTCGTTGACAGCCGGCCGGGCTTGGCCGAGCCCTTGACTTATCTGACCGGTTGCCTTGGACTCTCCGCTGGCTTAGTCGCGCTGGCCATTGCGAGTGTGCGCGCGTTCGGCGTCAGACAACTGGCTCGACCAGCACGGACACGGAACTGGATGCGTAAGCTGCCTACGCTCCGCGCCTGGAAGGATAGGCTCCCGAGCCCCTCCTTGGACAATCACCCGGTCGCCTGGCGCGAATGGAAGGGAAGCCGAACGGCCACCTGGGCGCGCGTGGTCTGGTCGATCTATGGCTTATTGACATTGATCCTGCTGGTCAGCGCCCTCGACTGGATGTTGAGTGCACACAGTTCAGTTTACTTGGGCGGTGAGCATTGGGGAGAAGAAATACGTCTGGTCCTGACCGGCAGAGCGGAAGCAAGTCGATTCCTGGCACTAATGCTGGGAGCAATTGTCGGGATTGGCTTGTTCCTCGTGAGCTTGACCTCCGTTACTTCCCTTGCGGAGGAGCGGGCGCGCGGCAGCCTCGAACTCTTGCTCGTCACGCCGTTGCCTAGTTCAACGATCATCAAGGATAAGTGGTGGAGTTCCTACCGGGCGGTCATTGGCCTCGTGATCCCTCCGCTTCTTTTGGTTGCAACGCAGCTCTGGCTAGATGGTAACTGGTTTGGGACATCGCTCTTCATTGGGCTGGTCCTGGCCTATGGTGCGACACTGGTTAGCTTGGCTCTGGGACTGGCCACCTGGATCCGAACGCCCACTCGCGCTGTAACCGCCACGGCGATCATCAACCTGTCGATACTGCTGAGCTGCTTCTTGTTCGTGATCTTGTGGTTTGGTGGGAACTATGCAACCGTAACGAGGAAAATCGGCAACATGACTTTTCTGTCTCCACCGTTCTTTCATTCTCGCGTGGACGACCTGCTTGGCTATCCGCCACAGGAGTGGCTTCGGGACGTAATCTGGTATGCTCCGGCGATCGCCTTTTGTCTGCTCATGCACTTCTACTTCCTCCGCAAAACGATCGCGACTTTCGATCGTTGCGTTGGGCGTTTGGGAGCGAAGCATCCCACGCGTCTCGACTTTCGGGAGGCCGTACTGATCGCGGAAGCCAGGGCGCGGACAACCCTGAACACGTAAGCTGGCGTTCATGAATTCGTTAAGCAACGATGTCACAGACCTCGATCGACTGGGTGGCATCAGCCCCTGCGACCATCACGGCGCCTGCTGATAGATAATCTCGCACAGTCTCCCGAGGACTTTCCCTTCCCGCGCCGGGAGCACAGCCTTGGGTAACGGCACTTCGTTCGCGAAGAGGCAGAACACGAGCGCTCGTCCGCTGGCGGTCGTCATCGTGCCGGCGAGGGCCTTGCTGGTGAGAAGATTACGGTCGTTCATCACATCCCGCCAAAAGAGCGTCCCTGTCTTGGCACGAACGTGCCCCTTGGCGGGGCTAGTCGGCGGCACGGCGCTCGCAAGGGTACCGTCCACGCCGAGGATCGGTAGGCCCGCGTCGATAGTCGGGTAGTCCGGCCTCTTCGCGAGCGCTCGCAGGAGCTGGATGGTGGCCCGCGGAGTCACGGCGTCCGCATTGGCGCCTCCCGCACCACCGGCGAAGGAAATGCTGTCCACGTCCACGCCTAAATCCTCGAGAATCTTCTTTTGCAGCCTCAATCCGTCGGCGAGCGTCCGCTTGCCGTGCTTCGCAGCGATCAACAGCGGCAGGGTGTTCGCGTAAAGATTGTGGCTCACCTTGAGCGTGACCTTGATGAGCTCGGAAAGAGGCAGCGACGTGAACGCCGCCGCCTGGGTCAGTTTGCCATAGGCTTCCTGCTCGGGCAATTCGGCCGACGGCGGCTCCAGCGCGCTGGCCGCGACACGCACTCCTTGTTGGCGCAGCATTTCCATGAAGTGAATACGTGCAAAGGCGGCTGGGTCTCCGACCTCGAAGACGCGTAACTGTGGCTTGGCACCTTGGGCAATCTTGCCGCGGACGATATGGTCGAACGGACCGGCGTGGCGGACTTCGACTTCGCCCGGCTGCCCTGGCGCGACCGTTTCCACTTGGGTGTCGATGCGCATCGTTGTCGTCATGGGGCGGACAGTCACGGTGGCCGGCTTGCCGACCTCAGCGGCCGGCGTAATCAGCACGTCCACCAAGTTGTCATTGACGACGATGGGCGTGAGCAACCGGGGACCGCTGCCGTTTCCCTGATCCTTGATCCACAGACGATCATCGATGAGTACATCGCCATCCACGGCATGGATGCCGGCAGCCGAGACCTGGCGAGCCAATTGCCTTAAGCCTGTCAGCGCGTCCGTCGCCGTGAGCGTGCCGTTTGCATAAATGTGATCTTCGTTCTGGAACGCCATGTGCCCCATGCCGTCGTCGCGACCGCCGAGCGTCGGATCGCCCAGCGCGCGCAAGATCAGGTCGCCGTGCAGTCGGCCATCCTTCACGGAGCCGCGTCTGTAGACCGGGGTGACGAAGCGGTGGTCAGCCCCGAGCGCGCACAGCGCCGCAGCACACGAATAGAGCTTGGTCGTCGAGGCGGGAAAGAACAGTCGGTCGGCGTCGTGGGCGTAAAGCTCTGCACCCGTTTTGGCATCCACGATGAGGATGCCCCAATGAGAATGCTTGTAATCCTTTCCATTGATAACTGCTTCGATCGCTGCCGCGAGTGGCGTCTCGGCCCGAATGGTGCCGTTGCATAAAAGCACCGCCTGAATCGTGGAAAAGATAAGACAACAGGTGCGAGGCATAGCGGACTCCTTGCGTCGCCGGGCATCTCTAGAAAGCACAAGCGGACAGGTGACTTAGCTTCAGGCCAGGATCTTGCGGAACGTCCATCAATAACTCTTATAAGTCTTGTAAGGGGTGGCCACGGAGGCGAGCTCGATCATTCCGCAGATCAGAATAAGTCAATCGATTGGCTGAGTCGCGTCGCAGTCTGAGGAAGACCAAGCACTTCGAAAGTAGCTAACAATTCGCTGGCAGACTTTGGCGGGTTTTGTAAACTTTCGCGCTGTCGCTTGACCGCCGAACAAACAGTATCAGGCGCAACGTCCAGCAAGTAGGAGACGAAATCATCAGGATGCCAGCTCTCCATTCCGTATGGAGCTAGCGCTTCGCCGGGAAAGTCGGCAAGGTTATAGGTTACGATCACATCAGCTCGGCAGCAGATTGCCGCCGCCAGGATGTGCCGGTCTCCCGGGTCTGGAAGGCTAAGGGTTGGAATCAAGTGTTCGTAGTCTGTTACCAGACAATCGCGCACGGCTTCGTTCATAAGGGAGCGAGTTCTGGCCAGGCGCTCGGCGGAGAGGCGCGGGTTTCGTTGCAGAAGATTGTGCACCCATTCGTCGTGGATCTGCTCGGTCCATCTGGCATGGACCAGCCCGGCCTGAGCCAAGCGAATGAATAGGTCACGCAGGGGAGCTGGGTAGAGGATGTTGGCATCGTAGAGAGCGGTCAGTACCCGTTCCATCAGTAACCCATCCCGATTTCCTGCGCTTCCGCCGCCAGTTGATCGGCAATGGCAACTCGCGCTGCATCGTCTTTCCGCTTGTAGGCCATCAGGTCGTCAAAGCGAAGCCGACGATATTTCCCGACGGTGCGGAAGGGAATCTTGTGTTCGTCCAAAAGTTTAACCAAATAAGGACGGGACACATTGAGAATATCGGCGGCCTGTTGGGTGGTCAGCTCCGCGTGAACAGGGACCAGGGTGACGGCATTCCCCTGGGCCATCTCGGTTAGCACTTGCATGAAGAGCCGAAGCGCCGAGGCAGGAACGGCCACGGTCTCGGCAGCTTCGCTGCCGTCGAGCACCTTAATTCGGATGCTCGTTCGTCGACCGAGTTTATGCATGGCCAGGCGCTGGCTGGACTCGCGGGCAAGTTGTGCATCGGCCTGCGTTGGAGTGATGGTCGGAAAAGTCTCGGAAAGTAAGGAAGCCACGGGATTTTCTCCTTATTGATTTGCTCTATAAGAGCATTCTACTGCATTGTCGAAATAGACGCAACACTCGAAATGCTCGAAAAGAAGAGCCGGCCCGGCAATGGTCATGAATTAGTCTCGACATCGAACCCGACAGCCAGCAGCCGCTTACCGATGTCGCACCAGGCGCCGACCCAGGCGCATCCGACTTTCCCCCGGAATGGGGCAGGGCAGGGCCGCTCGGTGGCAATCACCGCCTCACGGATTCAGCCGGCGGAATTGCTCGGCCATTTCCCGGGCAATGCGCTGGCGCATGGCAGCGTCCATGAGCGTGCCATGGTCCTTGCCGGGGAAAATTTCGATGACGGCGTCGCTCCCCAATTTACCCAGGGATTCTTTCAAGAAGCGGACGGGGCCTTCCAAGAAGAACATGTCCTCGCTGCCGACATAGACGTGGACTTTGCCCGCAAGCTTGGGGCCGAGCGTCTGCCAGTTGTTTTCCAGTAACATGCGAATGTCGTAGCGTTCCCAGGTCTTGGCGATGGCGATATCGATGGCGCCGGTTTGCCGATTCCAGAGCTGTGCGGGCTTGCCGTCCGGTCCACGCGGACCAAACACCGCTTCGAACGAAACGAGCTGGCCGCCGTGTCCCATGACCACTTCCATGTCCGAGAACGGCTTGCACAGGAAGAGCGTTTTGCCATGACTGCGGGCGAGCGGCCGTTGCTTGCCGGCTTCGTCGACGAATAGGTTGGCGCCTGGCTGGTAGAGGTTGGTGCGCAGGAAATCGCGAAAGTCGATTGGGTCCGGCGCGGTGGACCAGACGCCGCCGAAGAAGTCGGGGTAGGTCACCTGCAGCCAGAGGCTGCTCCAGCCGCCGGATGAATGACCCGCGACAAAGCGGGCAGAGGGTCTGCCAAGCGCCCGGAATTGCTTCTCGATATGGGGAATCAGCTCTTCGATCAAGGCTTTGCCACAGGGGCCGTTGTTATCGGAATCGGCAAAGACCGAGTGTCCCCAGCGGCAGCTTGGATCGAGCACGACGTGGAGCGTCTCGACACCGGCCACGTCGGTTGCACCACGCGTCAGGGCAAATGCGGCCATCGCATGCGTGCCTCCGAAGCCGGGAATCTCATAGACAATGGGGTAACGCTTGTTCTGCTCGGCCGCGTACGATTTCGGCAACAACACAGCAGCGCGCAGGTGCGTGGGCCGGCCATTAAATTCCGAGAGCAGTTTACTTTCAATATCCACCAGCTTGACCCGGACGCTTTCCCGAAACGGGCTGCTCGCATAGACCTGATCGATGGTGAGGGAGATCGGCCCGCTCGTCGCCGAGTCCAGATCGAGACTGACGGCCTTGCTGTAGCCGTTGCCGTCGAAGGCGCTGAAATTCTTGCCGCCGCGATCGAAATCCATCACGGCCTGCAGCCAGTATTTCCCACTGGGTAGCTTGGCGAGCTGGTAAGGATAGCCCATGGCGTTGGCCGCGAGAACGGCTTGCTGGCCAGGCTGCCAATCCTTGATATCCAGCGCGAAGGTCGGCTCCGGATTGAACCAGTTGATTCCTCCCAGCACGCCGTTGATCGGCCGCTTGGAGAGCATTACGAACACACGTCCGGTGAACGGAGTCGCAGAGACTTTGCTGTCGAAGGTGACAAGAAATTCCAGCGGCTGCGGAGCGGCGACGACACCCTGCTCCAAGGCCAAACCGGAGCTGCTCAGAGCAAGGAGGAGCGCCGCTGCTCCAATGATTCTGCGGTAAGGACTACAAAGCAAGACGTGCCTCCAGTCTTTCCAATTGCGGAGGAGATTGATCGAGGGCAATGATCCAGTGCCACTGGGGTGATTTAAGCAGTCAGGCGGGATGATCGCAAGAAGAATGGCTGGGCAGTCGCGTCGCTCCAGGGTGCTGGATTCCCCTACTCATGCTCATGCTCATGTTCCTTCTCCTCCTCCTTGCGTTGGTCCGTGGGTACAGGCTTGGAGCCGGGGAGAGGAGAGAAGGAGAAAGACGAAACTGCTTCCGCCGCACGCCTTTCCTCCGTGCTTGGCGACCCGGTCGGAAAAGAAAAGGGCTCGGGTGTCTCTGGGAAGTCGGTGGCGCCGCCCGGATTTCAGCTTCGTAACCCGACTGATGGCAAGTACTTGAAATTGCTATTCGCTACAGAAAGAGCTTGCTAAGCGACCTAGGCTGGCTAAGATGAAATTCATCGCTTCTTCATAGCGGCCTCTTGACTCGCGCACGAAGAAGTCTTCAGGGAAAGCAGCGGACATCGGAAATGCGCCCAGTGGCCCGTCTGTTTGGTCGCGAGTGTGTGCGGAGGGCGCATCAAGCTAATCCACCCCCCTCATTCAGGCAGACGAGCCATGAGTTTTTTCTCTGTTCACGACCGCCAGTTTCTGCTTCTCGTTGGCGAGATGGTGACGCTGTACACCATCTTGCTGCTTTTCTACTGGATGCGACGTTACCTGGGGCTCGCTCTGCTGTATTTCGCCATTGGTGCGATGCAATCCTTGCAGCATGTACTTGGCGCAGTAGTGACCGTCAAATTATACTTCGATCTGCAAATTAACCCGGCTTCGGCCGTGCTTTTCCCTGCCGGCCTTTCCATAATTCTTCTCCTTTACGCAAAAAAGAGTGCCATTGAATGGAGGCGCCTCTGCATCGTCATTTTGTGGGTGAACCTTTTCTTGATCCTCACGGTTTCGCTCTTTGCCTGGCGACAGCTGGCGCTCTCCAAGATGCTCACACCAGAATTGGCACTAGTTTTCCCAGGGCATGCGGTTCTTACTGTTGTCGGGAGCTTGTTGCTCGTTGTTGATATCTGGATCGCCATGTTCATGTATGATCTTTTCCGAGTACGCGGAATTTTCCTCCGATTAGCGATCCCTCTCTACACAGCGCTTTTGTTCGACAGCTTCATTTACACTGCTGTTGCCACCGACCTTGGCGCGGATTTCTGGCCTTCCTTCTACGCTCATGCCACTACAAAGCTGTGCGCGACAGTCGTCTATTGTCTCTTGCTTGCGCTCTACCTGAGGGGATTCGAGCGGGAGATGACCCTAGACATACCCACGGCTGCGGGGAGCCGAGATTTCCTTACATATCTTGTTCCTCCCGGAGATTATGACTCGCTGCGCTCGAAGCTCATATTGGATCCTGTGACCTCGCTCTACAATCGTGTCTTCTTGGTTCAGGAACTTGCGCAGGTGATGGCAGCAGCGGAGCGAAGCGGCAAATGCGCCTTATTTTTGGGCATACGCGTTCCGTCTTCCGAGGACCCGCCGAACGGAGGCAAGAACTGGCTAGAGACCATACGCCGCGTGTGCGAGGGTCACCACAGGGGGCTCGTGTGCAAGTATACGGATGACGCCCTCGTAGTCTTGCTAGCGAATGCTACGGAGCAGACGGCCACGAGCATCCAGAAGGAGATTGCTCAAGAGTTCGAACTCGCGGGCAAGCACATTCGCTATGATAATATTCATTCGTACACATACAACCCTCTTGGTAAGACCGGCTCCTGGAGGAGACCGTCAGTGCGCAAGATAGTGCGAGAAGTGCTGAGGAATGGTGACCATGTGAGCGCCAATCGCAAGAACAAGGGGCAAAGTGCTACATCCCAGTTGCACGAAACTTCTTCGGCAAGTAGTGTTGCCGAGATGAGCCCTGACCCCCGACAAGAACATTTAGATGACGGGACGCAAATTCGTCACCTAGAGGCGTCTCCGATTATGCAAGAAGCCCAAAAGGCGTTCCTGGGCGCCTATGAAGAATTACTCAGGAAACATCCTGGCCGTTGGATAGCATACCGCGGCAATGAGAGGATTGGAGTGTTTAAGAGGCAAGCAGATATCTACGCTTTTTGCTCTGAAAAGGAGATTCCGTTTCACGACGTGTTAGCATTGCTGGTCGAGGAAGGAATCGATTTGGCAAAAAATGACGAGTGTATAAACTCAGGGTCGTCTCAGTGACCAAGGGAGAATTCTGCCTGGGAGTTCCAAGCGCGCAACCCCACCAACCTGACGCCCCACTTCTCTAGAAGCTAGGCCCAGTCATGCCGATGATTCCCTTCATCGTTCGCTTGCCTCTTATTGATTTGAACTCAAGAAAAAGAGTGGCATCAGAAATAGCTCCAAAACAGTCGCGGCTCATCGTGCCTCTCCCTGTGATTGCAACACTGCCCGAACAGAATGACCTAAGCCTAGCCCTTAGAGAACGGGTCCGCTTGCCATGCTGGAAACTCGACACGGGGTACTCTGTCGACGCCTTTGCTTGGCAAAATCAGTTCAACGGGCGAACAATCGGGTTCAGTTTCGACCGTCGGAGATTAATTGGCCCGCTCAACATGACGGGTGCCTTCAGCAAGGCAAAATGCTATGCGCATCCTGCCAAACTCTGGCTCATTAGCAACCGAGAATGCTTATACAACCATCCGTTAGAAGTGCCGCTCAGTCCTGGGCTCCGCACCACCGTAGATCCCATTCTGGGAGCCGTCGAAGGCGATGACGATCCTAGAAATTTGCAGCAGCCCGCAACCCAAGAATCGTCTGACATGCCCATCTTTGATGAACCGCTGCTGGGCATGCTGTTTCTTGACATGATCGGAGCGAAACTGGTGGTCGATTGCGTCCAGAAGACGGTGTCCATGTGGATCCCGAAGGAGAAATTACGCTCGCGTCCAGGTTTCTGGGCAGGGGTGTTTCAAAGGAATCACGGGATTTCCGTTGACTGGACCAACCAGCCACAGTAGGAGCGCCGAAAAAACGGGGAACTTGACTCCAAGTATGTATAGTGAGAGGCTACGGACAGCTTTGAAAATCCAGTGGAATTGCGGCACTCGAGAAGGTGATGAGAAATGCAACAAGACTGGCAGCCGATGTGGCTGCTGGTGTATTGCGCAGTGTCCAATCACTCGCATTTGGTGGTGTGGCCGCGCGGTGATTGGAACCTGTCAGCGTTTATGCGCTGGTTGACAGTGACGTACACGCAGCACCGGCAGGCCCTTACCACAGCCCAGGCACCGGCCCGTTCTGCCAAGGATATTTCAACTCTGTTCCTGTCGAGGCAGACGAGCACCTGCTGACGGCGTGTCGCTACCTCGAGCCGCGCCGGCGCTTGGCCCCGTCACTTCTCCAAGGACTGCTCCCGAATCTCCTGATTGATTTCTTCGGTCACGTCGCACCAGGCATGGCCGTCGAGCACGCCGATGCCCACGTTGCGAAACTCCAGGAACAACGCGAGGGCCGCTTCTTGGGGCAGAGCGTCCGGAAGTCGATAGTGCCGGTTGGTGCCGCCGTGGCGAAACTCCACCCAGTAGCCGGGTTCCTGATGAACTGCCTGGATGTATCCGGAACAGAAATCCGACACGTCTGTGAGGATCAGGAACGGACTATCGTCCAGGGCCGCTTGCTCGACATTCTGAAAAGCCTGGGCAATGTCGGCCGGCGTGGGGTAGCGCTTCAATTCGCAGTGGGGTGAGGTTAGTTGCACGAAGAGATTGTAGGGAAAGGCGGCGGGTCAATGCGAGAACAGGTTGCGCCTCGGGAAGGAGCCCGAATAGAACCAATAGGTCCCCTATGACCCACAGGCCCCGTTCCAGCGACCCCGGCTGATTTCAAGGACCTTGGATACCGGGGCCACGGCGGCTATGCTGGACATGCGCGGCTGAGGTCCCAGTCCGGCGTGAGGCTGCCCATGTCCTTGTTTCGCCATCTTGGGGTACCGCTGTGTTGCCTCACTGTCTTTTGGAGCGCGACCGCGCGCGCCGAACCCGCCAAATCCGCGACGCAGCAGCAGGCGATCTGGTCGCTGGCCTTCACCCCGGACGGCAAGACGTTAGTTTCGGGCAGCGCGGACCAGACCGTCCGAGTTTGGGATCCCGCGCGCGGAATCGAGATCCGCAACTTGCATGGCCATACGGACGGCGTCTGGTCTGTCGCGGTTTCTCCCGACGGCAAGATGCTGGCCTCGGGAAGTCAGGATGGCACCATTGGATTGTGGGAGCTGGCCTCAGGCAAACTGGCGGATCGGATTGTAACGAAGCATGGCGGGATTCGCAGCGTCGCGTTTGCCCCGGACGGCAAAACGCTGGCTTCTGGCGGCGAGGACAACGCGGTATGTCTCTGGGATGTCGCCACCAAGAAGCAGTTAGGCCGGCTCCAGGGGCACCAGGAGCGCATCACGTTCGTAACCTTTTCCCCCGACGGCAATCTCCTGGCGTCCGGCGGCTGGGACGACACGGTCTGTCTCTGGTCTGCGCGCACAGGCACGTTGGTGCGCCGTCTGGATAGGGACCTGAAGGTGGTTGTTTCCATCGCGTTTGCTGCGGATAGCAGGGCGCTTATCGCGGGAACCTACGGTGCCAATCCGCTGGCTGTTTGGGACGCGCTGAGCGGCAAGACGGTCGGCACGCTGGCGGTGTTCACTGATTTACTGACCTTCGCGACGTTCTCGCCCGACAGCCGGACGATAGCGGCAGTAACCACCGGGACAGGGGACGATGCGATTCATTTGTGGGACGTCGCTACCGGCAGAGAACGGGAGCGGCTCCTGGGATTCCCTTCGCCAATTCAGTGCCTGGCCTTTGCTCCAGACGGTAAACGACTCGCCATTGGCGGTCTGGACGGCGCGATTCGGGTCTGCCAACTGACAACCGGGCAAGAGCTGGTCTTCGGCAAGAAGGCTCGAGGATACAGCGGAATCGCGACCGTGTTCACGGCTGCCGAGGAGGAGCTGCCGACCGTGGCTTTTGCTCCAGACGGCAAAACGCTGGCATCCGGCAGCCAGAACGGATGCATCTGCCTTTGGGATGCCGCGACCGGAACACAGCGCCAGCCGCTGCGCGGCGACAGGTCGGCGATCCACAGCATCGCCTTCACGCCGGATGGAAAAAGACTTGCATCCGGTTCCAGCGACCGCACGGTGCGCCTGTGGGATCTCGCGCGCAGAGAGGGGAATCGCAATCTCCATGGCCATCGCCGGGAGGTGGACATGGTCGCCGTGACGCCTGACGGCAAAATGCTGGCGTCGGCGAGCGCGGACCATTCGATCCGCCTTTGGCAGACCGACACCGGCAAAATGATTCGTCGCTTGCGCGCGGCGCCTTGGGGAGTAACCTCCTTCGCCATTTCCTCGGATGGCCAAACACTTGCCTTCGCGGCGGACGACGAGACAATCCATCTCTGGAACTTGATCTCAGAGCATGAGGAGCGTCTTGCCGGCACGCTGGGACGTGAGGGCCTATCCCTCGCCTTCGCCCCTGACGATCGGACCCTGGCGATCGCCGGCGGTAAAGGCGAGATCCAGCTTTGGGAACTCGCCTCGAAAAGCGAGCGCCTCGTGCTGAGCGATGCGGAAGGCAATTTGAGCACAATCGCCTATTCCAGGGACGGCAAAATCCTGGCCTCGGGCGGCTCCAAGAAATTGATTCGACTTTGGGACCCCCTCACGGGGCAAGAACTCCATCAATTGAGGGGACATCATGGCGAGGCGTCTGCGCTGTCCTTCTCCCCTGATGGCCAAAGGCTTGCCGTTGCCAGCGGCGACCGAGCGGTTCTGGTCTGGACGTTCAGCTCTTTTCTCAAGGGGGCCTCTCCCGCGCACGTGGTCCTTGCCGAAGGGGAATTGGCCGCGCTCTGGAACGGCCTTCAAGTCGGACACGCGGGGACGGCCGTCCGCTCGATGGCAAGACTGATGGCAGGACATCATCAGTCCGTGGCGTTCCTGGAACAGCAGTTACGGGATATGCCCACGCTGGATGTGAGTAAGATTCACGGTTTGGTCCGGGACCTCGATGACAATGTCTTCACCGTGCGCCAGGCCGCGACCGAGGAGCTGGAAAAGCTTGGCGAGTTGGCCAGGCCGGCCCTTAATGAGGTCGTGCGCGCTAAACCGTCGATCGAAGCCGCTCGGCGCGCGGACCAGCTTCTCCGCCGGCTGGAGACTGGGGTCGCGCCGCCCAATCGTTTGCAAATGCTCCGCGCCATGGAGGTCCTGGAACGGATCGGCACTCCCGCCGCGCGGCAAGCGCTGGAAAGCTTGGCGACCTGGAAAGCCCAGGCGGTAGTCAGTCAAGAGGCGGCAGCGGTCTTGAAGCGGGCCGCGAAGCTGCAGCCTGGCAGGCCCTGACCTGGGGCTTCACTTACCAATGCAAAACCGGCTGAAGATGCGATCGAGTAAATCATCCGTATAGACTGCACCCACCATCTCGCCCAGTTCATCGATGGCGCCGCGCAACTCCAACGCGAGAAGCTCTGCCGGCTCCTCGTTGAGAGTCATGTCGTGGGCCTGGCGCAGATGTTCGATGCAGGCGTGCACGTGATGAAGACATCGACTCAGGCTAGGGGCCAGCGGCGTGCTGACATGATCTCGAGCGTGCTTCGCAAGCAGCTCGCGCAGTCCCGTCAGGCCGTATCCATGAGTGGCGCTGGTGCGGAAGCGACCGGGCGGCGGGTCGCAGAGATCGCACTTGGTTGCTACCGCCACTATAAGCGGAGGAGCATTCTGGGAAAGCAAGGCGATTTCCCGCTCATGGACGGGCTGGCCTGCTTCGAGGCATAGAAGAACCAGGTCTGCCTGACGTGCTTGGCTTCCCCCCAGGTCCTGTGCCTGTGCGGCGATCGAGTCTGCCGCATCCTGCCAGCCGGCTGTATCGATCAATTCCAGACGCCGGCCACCCAGAGTTAATTGCCGCACCAGGTAGTCGCGCGTCGTGCCGGGTTCCGGGCTTACGAGTGCGCCGGCCTCGCCTGTCAGGGCGTTGAACAGACTGCTCTTGCCGGCGTTCGGTCTCCCGGCCATCACCACTCGGAAGGGCCGGATGCCAACCGCTCGGCCATCGAGCTGCTTTTTCAAGAGAGTAACCTGTGCCAGCCCCTGGGTCACCCGGCCCAGTAATTCAGTGCGGTCGGCAAACTGGATATCTTCCTCGGTGAAATCGAGGCCGGCCTCGACATCGGCCAGCAGATTCAACAGATTGTCGCGCAGTCGCTGGAGCGGTTGGGTGACGCCCCCCGCGAGCTGCTTGAGCGCTTGCTCGAGGTCTTCGCGATTGCCGGACTCGATGACGGCGATGACCGCCTCCGCGCGGGTCAGGTCGAGCTTTCCCGCCAGGAAAGCCCGGAGCGTGAACTCGCCCGGCTGCGCCGCCCTCGTCCCTGCGCTCAGGAGCTGAGAGATAAGCAGATCGATGAGCGGCGGACTGGAGAGGGTATGGATTTCGACAATTTCCTGCCCCGTGTACGTGCGCGGAGCGGGCCAGACATGGATGTCCGCGGGAAGCGGAGCAGCGATGCCGGTCAAGCGGATTTCGCCGGAGTAGGCCCGGCGCCGGTTAGCTACGATCGCTTCGGCGCTCTTGAAGACGCCGAGCGCTGATTGTATTGCGGCAGGGCCGCTCATGCGCACGATCGCCCTTGCCCCCGGACCGGGGGGACTTGAAAGGGCAACAATCGTGTCTTGCTGATCGGGGCTCATGGGGCTTATGGGACTCATAGAACTAATTGGTCCTATTCGACTGTTCGTTGTCGCGAACAGCGGTCAGCTCTCCGTGCGCAGCAATCGTAAGCCAATGGGCAACGATTCGCCGAACATCTGGCTTTGCTCTTCTCCATCCATCTCCGAGACCTCTTCGACCATGCGAATCCAGTGGCCTGGTACCGAAAGGGAACGGAGGACGGCGAGGACCCTGTCCCGGTAAGCATCGTCCACATCGAGGGCACGTTGGCCGGTGCGGCGCGCGAGTTGCGTCAGGCAAAATGCCCACGCCAGACGTTCGCTTTCGTGCGTCGGCTCGAAAGCCAACAACTGTTCGAGCCAGCGCTCGGCAAGCGTGTGATGGATGACGGCATTCAGCGGGCCGTAGAGCAGGACGCGCGCGCCGAGGCGGGTCACAGCCCAGAATCCATACGTCGGCACGGGACCGCGGCGCAACAGTTTCAAGAGAGCGGCGCCCATCGCTTCCTTGTGCTTAACGTCGAGACGCTCGAGACTGGCGGCGGCACGCCACATCTCGGCAAGTTCGTTCGCACCCGGCTTCACTCCTGCCTTGCCCTTGCCGGGAAGCAGGGCAGGGCGCAGACGGTCGTAAAGTGATTGCTGGAGAGAGGCATTCAAGCCGCCTGCCACTCGTCGCCACATGATCCAGTAGTCTGCGCCGCCCTCGACCAAGCGCGCTGCTGCCCGGCCCGGCTCCGTGCGCGGCGGAGTGCGCATCTGTTTCCAAAGCTGCTCCACGCGGAAGCGATCGAGCGCATCGCCAAAGCCCGGCCGCAGGCAGTATCCAGCCAGGTGATACCAACGGCTCAGGTGGGCCGGCGAGCGACGGCGTTCCTCCGCCACCTCGGCGAGGAATTCCCAGAGCCTGCGGCACAGGCCCGTGGGCCAATCGTGCCGCGCTGCGTCGAGGGCAAGTTCCAGGGTTTTGGTCAAATCCTGCGGCGCCACCGGCGCGTCGGGCAGCCGATAGACGTCGCGAATCAGGCGCGCTGCTTCCTGTACCTGGATTTCCGGCCAAACATCAGTTATCGCAGTCTGGCCTTCGCCTGCCTCCGACGCTGACGCAGCCGGCGCGTCATCCTTGACAATGTCGCGGACGTTGAATTCCAATCGCCAGCGATTGTCTCCCTCCTTGGCGACGCACCACAGCTCGAGCGTGCCGATCTCGGTCGACCGCGCTGCCAGCGTCACGGGCACGTGCTTGGTGCCGCTGCGCTTGCCGCCGCGCAGGATGGTGTGCAAAGGAGGCAACTGGAGCAACTGCTGCGGCGCTACTTGAAGCAGGTCTCCCGCGCGATCATCGCTGCGCACCGTGGAGGTGTAAAGGGGAAACAAGACCGGTTGCCCCAGCGCCAACTCCAGCTCCGGCTTTTCGAGAACGATCTCCTTCCCCTCCTCCAGGCGCTGCGGCACCACGCAGAGGACGGACGTGGCGCCAGGCTGAGCCTCCGGAGAACTCGACGCTGCCGCCACACCCACGTAGTAGGAGCGGGCAATTCCTCCGCCAATGCGCCGGCCGCCTGTGTGGCGGAGCCATCCGTAATGAGCCGCCCCCCAGGCCACCGCCAGATCGAGAGACGGATTCGACAAAACGAGCAGCTCCCAACGCTGCTGGGGAGCGTCGTACCAGTGCCGCAAGGCATCGACGAGTTGATGGCGCAGGGCCTCGGGTTGAAAGACGCCGCCGTTGAAGAGGATTGCTTGGGGCTCTCCGCGGTGCGGCGGGGTCGGGACACCCGCGCCGAGCGCAGGGAGACCCGCGCCGAGCGCAGCGCCGAGCGCGGGCGGATCGGGAGGATGCCTTTTCAGGAACGTTGCCAGGTGCCGGGTGATCGCGGGGTCGCTGACGTAGGGCAATCCCATTTCGTGCAGCCCCGTTCGCGCACCCCGACTCGGCTCCGCATCGTAGGGCACGAGCGGCAGGAAGCCTTCGAAGATGATCTCGCGCACGTCGCGCGGCGCCAGCGACGCATGTTGAGCGCCGCCGACAACCTGCCGGCCACGCCCCATCACAGTCGTCGTGTACGTTTCGGGTGGGTTGGGACCAAGCAGGGCTTCCTTCGCGGATCGACACGCTTGCGTGAGCATGCCGTACTGG
>DATGZX010000434.1:0-18162 GCA_035296965.1 Gemmataceae bacterium | reverse complement strand
AGCGGAGGAAACCGCCCGCCAAAACTGGAGCACCGCAGAAGGGCCATATCAGGATATTACGGATCTGTATATTCGCAGCCGCGTGTCCCAGGCTGACGCAACCATCGCGCCCACAACGTCTTGGGTGCGACAGTGCCATTCTAGATGCGTCCCCTTTTCTTCCCGCGGCCCAGCCATGGCGCGTTCCCAAGCAAAGTTCGAGAACACGAGACAGCGGATCTCCTTTCCCTCTTTTTACTTGCCGGGAAGTTCGGGATCAGCGCTTGACATGCCGCGCCTCGCGCGGGCAAATAGCAGCTGGTTCATCGGTCGTCAGGCTGCTCCAACCAAGCGAACGGAGTTCCTCGCCATGCGCAAGCAAGTGATTGGTTTCCTGGTTGTCGCCACTCTACTCATCGGCTGCGGCCGGGAAGAGAAGACCCAGGTCTCGAGTAAACCCAGCGCGACTGCCAAATCGACGGAGGCTTCAGGCGAATCGGTGGCCGATTTGCTGGCTCAGGCGAAGCTGGCGGAGCAGGGCCGCAATTTCGTTGATGCGGCCCAGAGCCTGGAAAAAGCCATTAAAATCGATCCCAAGAATCGGGAGGCCTTGTTTTTGCTTTGCAGCGTATGCGAGGGTCAGGGCAATATGGTTGCCCAGGGCAGCGATACGAAAAGTGCAAGCGTATGGCTCTTGAAGGCGGCGAACTATGGCAAGCAGCTTCGCACAGCCTACCCTCAGTTGAATGATCAAGAGAAGACCCTCTTAAGCGAGGTGCTTTATAACGAGGCCTGTGCCGAAGCGGTCGCCGGTCACTCCGATCAAGCCCTTGCCGCCCTCAAGGACGCGTTTGCATCCGGCTTTTCCCAGGTTGATAAGCTAACGACTGATGCCGATTTGAAGTCGCTTCAGGACCTGCCAGCTTTCAAACAGGCATTTGGCGACCTCCTGGCCAAGGCCGCGCGCGAGCATGCCCAACAGCTTCTTGCCCAGAACAAGCCCTTCCCGTTCGATTTCACGCTAACCAGTGTCGACGGCAAGACCGTTTCCAAAAAGGATTTTGCCGGCAAGGTGCTTATCGTCGATATCTGGGGCACCTGGTGCCCGCCCTGCCGTTTGGAAATCCCTCATTTCGTGGAATTGCTCAAGAAGGACGGCCCAGCGGGTCTGGCCATTGTTGGCATCAACTATGAACGCGTCACAGGCGAGGAGGCGGCGAAAATCATCCGCAAGTTTGTCAAGGAAAACCACATGAACTATCCCTGCCTAATCGGCGACGAGAAGACACAAAAACACGTCCCCAACTTCGAGGGATTTCCGACCACGCTCTTCATCGACCGCACCGGCACGGTCCGGCTGAAGGCAGTCGGCTACCATTCTTATGAGGACCTCTCGGCAATTGTGGGTGCCTTGCTGGAAGAGCGCGTCGCCCAGGCGGGCAAGTAAGCGACGGCTTGCAATACCAAGGGAGCCCGTGGACGGCCGAGCGGTTACGGAGGCTCCAGCCGGCGAGTGTGGCACAATCTGGCAGATTGTGCTACAGCGAAGCAGGCGCCGGGGGAAGAGCGGGGCACAATCTGGCAGATTGTGCCACGGCAAAGGAGTTTGGGAATGAGAGAAGCAGCCGCCACCTCTATTGCACCCATCTGACACAAGGAACTAGAATCCCAGCCCAGAGGGCATTTCTCGTTGTGCGAAGTCTGGACGACCATCAAAGGAGGGACGGATCATGATCGACTGCGTGCATCGCAAATGTGGCAGAAGTGATCGGGGCCTCAGGGCAAGGAGGCTAGCTTTGGGCGTCCTACTGCCAGCCTTGCTGGTTTGGGGGGCCCTCGAGCAAGTGGCCGGGATGGGTGTGCGAGCGCAAGAGAGAAGTCAGCCCAGCAGCGCGCCCAGGACTTCAGCACCCATTGCGCCGGATTCCGCCCCCGTGACCGGGAAGCCGGCAGCGCTGACTGTGGCTGCGCCGTCCTCGGACGTGATTACTTTCACGAATATCGACCAGGTGAGACTGGTGCCGCCTGCGCCCAGCCAATTTCACTTTAACATCGCGGAGAACACACCTGCGAAGGACCTGCTTCCTGTCCCGCCTCCTGCCAGGAAGAATGTCGGGCCCATGCTCGGCAACGACCTGAGCCGAGTTCCGGAAGTCGAATTTCAGATGCCCTTGGCGAAGGACCTTCCCCGCGCAGAAGCCCTCAAGCAAACCGCCCACATGCTCGCCAAGATTAACCACGTCAACCGCAAGGCGACCGATGCTTTCCCACAGGCGCTCGTGAGCGCGCGCCAGGATCTGGTTGGTCTCCCCCTGGCGATGGGCGATGCTTGCCGGACGAAGGGCGAGCGCAGCCGGCAGTTCGCTCAGGAAGTCGCGCTGGTCCGTGGTGCTCTGCAGCAGCGAGCTGCTGGGCAGGCGGTCAACTTCCTTCAAGCAACCAATGTGGTGCTCTCCATCGCTAACCCGCCGCCGCCCGCGCCGCCGCTGCCCGTGAACGGGGCGGTCCCAAATGGCGCCCCCGCGCCTCAGCCTGTGCAGCCGGCCAACGCAGTTTTGCCTCTAGCGCGGAGCCAGTCCGACAGCCATGCGCCTCCATCCGCACCACGACCCGCACCCGAGCCTGCACCGCAGCCCGCGCCGCCGACGGCCAACGCGAATCCCAGGCCTCCTGACGTTTTTCCGCCGCCTCCGCTTGCCGTTCCTGTCATGCAATCGGTCGTCATGCAGGGCACGTCCGCCGAGCGTGGCTCTCCTGATAAGTTCTGGGAGCGCTACCAGACTGCCTGTGCCCAGAAAGACAAGACGCTTTCGCAGGCCGACAAGGCCACTCTGGAGACCGTCACGCTGGCACGCATAGCAGCCCTGATGCAGGTGTTGGCGCCGGAGCCGGCGGGTTTCCGCGTGGGGCTCGTTAAGTTCCTGTCCACGATCGCGCATGCGGAGGCGACCCGCGCCCTGGCTCGGCTGGCCATCTTTTCCGGCGAAGACGACGTGCGGCAAGCTGCCCTCGGCGCTCTCAAAGTCCGCCGCGAGAAGGATTACACCGATATCTTGCTGCAAGGCATGCGCTACCCCTGGCCGGAGGTCGCCCGGCACGCTGCGGATGCTCTCATCCACCTGGAGCGCACCGATCTGGTGCCGCAACTCGTGGACCTGCTGGACGAACCCGACCCACGCGCTCCTGTGCTCAAGGAGATGAAGGACCAACAAGTGCCCACCGTGCGCGAGTTGGTCCGCATCAACCATCACCGCAATTGTGCTCTTTGCCATTCCCCCGCGAACACGGGCAACGTGGCCGCCGAAACGCTGACGGCCGCGATTCCACTGCCGTGCGATCCGCTGCAATCCTTTCAGGATGGCTATCAGGATTCCGTGCCCGACGTGAAGGTGCGCATCGACGTGACGTACCTGCGTCAGGATTTTTCCGCGTACCAGGCAGTGACGGATGCCAACCCCTGGCCGGAGATGCAGCGTTTTGATTTCCTGGTGCGCAACCGCGTGCTCTCGGAAAAAGAGGCGGAGGCGTTTCGTGAGAAGCTGGCGCTCCGCGAACCGGGCCGGCTCTCTCCATATCACCGCGCCGCCCTTGCCGCACTCCGCGAGCTAACGGGCCGGGATACCGCTCCTACCGCGGAAGCCTGGCGGCAACTCCTGGACTTGCCGGAGAAACAGAAGCGGACGGCCCTCGCCCGCTGAAAACGGTTTTCAGTAGTCGGGCCGTAGTCAGCACGGCACGCAGGCCATGCCCACGCACAAGCCGTGGGCATGGCCCCCATGAGATCTGCTTTAGGGAATGACTCCTCTTCCTCTAACGATCCGTTCTTTGCGAGTGCATGTGCGCTTGGCCGGGGAGAATTGGCGTCCTAGGCGTGCTACGCCGGCCTCGTTGGATGATGGGAAGCTTCGGCTTCCAGGTGCCTGACGACTCGGCCTATGCCCATTGTGACCGATTGCAGCACAAACCACGCGGTGGCCATGCGCGTCAGCATTGTTCTCGGCTTGGATGTGGCATTAGCGCGTGCAGGGGAAACCGCGGGAGCGTGTCGCCGATACGCGCGGGCGATCGCGAGCAGAGCATTTCTGTCTGGGGGAGCCGAGGCGGACGGAGCCGGCAGACCTTGCAGGGCAGGCAGTATTGACCCAAGCGCCTCGGCATCTTGAACGGCTTTGTTCTCCCACGGACTGCCGAGCGTGGCTGCGAGCAGCTCTCTCAGAACCCCTGTTGGCGCATTAACCGATATGGAGTGCGCCAGTTGTCGCACCTCTTCGTCAGTGACTGGTTTGGTGATTTGGCAACTTTCGTTCGCAGTCGCCAGCGCCCCGCAGATCTGGCAGGCGATAGCGGTTTCAGCCTTCGCATCCAGCCCAACCTTGGCACCCTTAGAATTGATTTCGCCGTCGATAGTCGCGGAAATCTGTGCGGTTCCTGATGAGCGAACTGCTTCGAAGCTCGACGCCTCCGCTGGGAACGATTGACTGATCGTGGAGATCCCAGGCTCCAGGCCAGACATACTATCGGCGCTGATCTGACCGGAGGCTTCCTGCCCAGGAACACCATGGTCTGCCAAACTCGTCCAGGTGACCTGGTCGGTGGCGTGCGTGGGTACCGCGAAGGCAAAGAACGCTCGGACTGCGCCAGGCGTGCTCTGGCCGTTTGAATTCCCTGCCCCAGTCGGTCCGGGCGACGCCAAGGAAATCATGAACGTGATCATTCGCCAGGATGAGAAAACGGGCGATGCGCCTGTCGTGGAGTTACCCCCGCTGCTGGAGCTATCGGAGAACAGCCCGTTCGTCACGGCAGAACCGCTGAGACTTTGATTGGCCAATGCTAGGATCGTGACCGAGTTCAATTTCTCGACGGTCTGCCCGACGCTCAGGAGGGGACTGCCGTCGGCAGCCAACGAAAAGTGTGCTGGGCTACCCGGATAGGTCCAAACCTCGCTGATAATCCCGGTCGAGGGATTGATCCAGCCGATGCCGTTTGCCTCGGTGAACCAGATGTTCCCATCAGGACCGGCCGCGATACTTAGTGCCGCATGCCCTGAAGGGATTGGGAAATCGCTGAAATCGCCCTGTGGGTCGATCCGGCCGATCCTATTGCCCGCCGACTCCTCGATGAACCAGAGGTCGGCATCACTCCCCGCCGAGATCCCCAGCGCCGGCCCCATGCCTGGCGCCGGCGGGAAGAATTCCTTGACCTGTCCGTTCGGATCGACGTAGCCGAGAAGAGCGGGTTGGCCGCTGCTGAACCAAAGCCTGCCGCCCGACCCGGCCGCCGTTGCAGCGGGCGCAAAATCGAGGAGTGCGGGTAGCATATTCGCCGAGAAACGCGATGGCAGACAGCGCTCTTCGAGCCATTCGAGGTCCGGTCGAGCGCGCGGGCGGGGGAGCCTGCGCGCCCCCGTCGCTCGATCTCCAGATTTGACCTGCTTAAAGCGCATGGGACGATTTCCTCATACCGCTCTCCAAATCCAGGCAGGCCAGCCTTGCGTTACTGCACTCGGCCAAAATATTCATCGGAGCCGTAGATGGCTGCCAATACTTCTTCCGAACTGGCGCCATGTTGCATGATTCCGGAGAAGTAGGTCAAGCCCGTATTGTCCGCAGGCCGGTGTAACGCGCTCTGATAAAAGCCCTGCAATTGGTCCATTTCTGCCTCAGTGCTGGAGAGCACGGAAGCGGCGACGGCTGCCCGCGAAGTCTGGCTGGCGAGTTCCGCACCAAAGAACATGGCACCCGATGCGTCCACGGCTCTGTTCAACACGTCGTGGTAAAGGCTCGTGAGGAAACCTGCATTGTTGGCGCCAGCGTGCTTGAAGTACTCGTCCGAGCCCAGAATGGCCGTTTCGACTTGGCCGATCGTTTGGCCCGAGCCCAGGCGCGACACAAAATCGTTGAGCCCTGATGCGTCTGCTGGCCGGCCGAGCAGGGTCGTGTACAAGTTCTGCACCTGGTCGGTGCGATATTCGAGGCTGCCCTCGAAGCCAGTCACAATCTGCGAGCGCGGGGTGCCCTGTATCATCAATGTGGTCCAGGCGGCCAAGCCCGTTGCGTCGGGGTCGCGGTTTAGCAGGTCGTGGTAGAGCTGCACCAGGAACTGGTTCACTTGATCCACCGCAGTGACGACTTCGGCCCCGGGCGCTTGCGGATTGGCCAACGGGTGGACCTGGATCGAATTGTCGGCAATCGAATAGAGTTCATCGCCGATCACCAGGCTGCGGCGCACCTGCGAGTCATGTTGAACCTGACCCAGCAACTGGAATCCGTTCGTGAAGTCCACATGGTACACCCACAAGTCTGATTGGTAATGGACGCCGGTGGCGTCGCTGTAGCTGGTGCCGAACACCGGAATTGCCAAGGTCTGCGAATCTGGGAAATAGCCCACGGCATGATGATTCCACTCCGCCTCCGAGCCGGACCAGAACCAGTTGGGGAACTGCGGGGTGATAAACGCCTGGTTGATCAATTTCAAAGAAGTCAGATCGGTAGCATCGAACAAGCTGAGGTCCAGAGTTTCTCCATCGAAACCGCCGCGCCCAACGCCCAGTAAATGGGTCGCGTCAAGCGCATGCAGGTATTGCACATCTCCCGGTAGGGTGAGAGAGCCGAGCAACTCGGGCGCAGTCGGGGTGCTAAGATCCACTGCAAAAAGCGGATCTATGGTCGCCGAAGTGTCCACGAACGCATGGTCGCCCAGGAAGAGAACCGACTGCACTCGTTCGCCAGGTGAGATGTTTTCGAGCTTTCCGACAATCTGCAGCGCGCCGCCGCTGTTGCTTAGGATATAGACGCTACTTACCGCATCGCTTCCCCAGTTGGCGGTCGTGGCGATCCTCAGATAGGCACCCTGTTCATCCAGCCAAAACGAACTCGACACCTGGCCGGGGACCACACCCGAGCCGGTCTGGGTAATCTGAGGCCCGTTGAGCGCGAACTGGAAAATGGTCGAGCCTTGATCGGCTTGTGCAACCTGGTACGACCAGTTCGGCGAGACCAAATAGAGATGACTCGTGGACGCATAGACCGTGGAGCCATAGGAACCAAGGACACTCACTGCGTTCAGGGAACTCGTTGAATTGCTTGTCACGTCGAGGGAAAACACCGACAGGAGTTGATTGTCGGCATTCGAAGGGGGTTGGTAGAGCTGGGCAGGGTCGGTCAAGAGGCCCGCGCTCTGCAAGCCGCCAGCGGCAGTCGTGCCGACGTAGAAATGCGGCAACGCCAGATCGATCTCGTGGCCGCTGATACGTGCCAGGTATTGGTCCTGCGTTTCATAAACAATCTCGCCGTTAAAATTCGTGTATGCCGGGGCGGGCAAGCCGTTGAAGGAATTCTCGTCGACAATGTAAATCTGATTGCCGATCTCGCGGGAATCCAGGTAGCTGCCGTCCTCGTACACTGACTGAATCACCTGTGGGTTGGTTGGATCGGAAACGTCGAAAACAGTTTCCTTGATCTTGGCCGGACTGTTGAAAGCAAGCGTGAAGCTGCCGGTGGTTGGGTCCGCAGGCAGCAAGGCGCTGTTGTCGATGCTGGAGATGACTGTGAGTCGCGTGCCATTTAGATAAAGAACGTCGGGCGTTCCCTCGATCACGGTGTGCGAGACCAGTGCCAGGCCGGTTCCGGGACCGGCCTTCACGATGACGAGGTTCTGCTGCGAGAACTCATAGATGTACGAGCCGTCGGTCTTGACGATATCGCCTTCGTCGACGCCAGAGACCTGGATGTTGGTTTGCGAAAAATTGGTCTGAGTGGCGGCCTGAGCGACGTTCACCGCATCGGTGAAGGCGCTGGGGACAGATACATTGGTGGCTTGAAAAGGCACATACTGGTAGGAGGGAAACGTCTGACCGAACAGGTTCTGGTAATTGCTGAGCGCCGTGTTGATCAGGTATTGCGTGAACGCTGCGGCGGACCCAAATTGAGTCGGACCGGCGTCGAGCAATTGGCGCTCCTCCAATCGCTCCAGCCGGAGCGCGCCGCCCCGGCTCTTGCCTCGGTCACGCCGTGTGAATGTACCCAGCCAGGCCGTTTGCAATAGCCTCTTCATGCTTTTCTCCTTCGGCGTAATGACGACTAACGCCAACTCGTTTGCAACAACCCCGTTATCTTGTGGGGTTGGTTGTGCCCGACTCCACCAAGTGCTTGTGTGCTTCCTGCGGCTGCATGCCGTTCTCGTGTCCTGCGTTCAAGTACTTTCTGCAGGCCGCTAACTCGGCTTGATAGGTTGGGATCTCCGGATAAGCGGTCGTTAAATCCACAAGAAGATTCAGCGCTTTGCGGTGTTCCTTTTGAGCGGCCTCAGTTCGGCCTCTCTCGGCCATGAATAAGCCCAGTTGGTTCAAGCTCGCTGCAAGAGCGAATCGGTAGGCCGGAACGGATTGATGATCGGCGACCAGGCGTTCACGCAGGACCAATGCCTGTTGAAAACACTTCTCCGCCTCCTGCGGGCGCATGCTTTCTTTCAGGAGGAGGCCCATGCCATTCCACGCGCTCGCGAGCGCTTGACGGTAGATGGGTCGCTCGGGAAAGTCTTTCACCAGCGCGCTCCACAAACACAGGGCCTGTGCGTAAAATGGCTCTGCCTCGCGTTGCCGGTCAGCTTCCCGAAGTAAGTTTGCCAAGTTGTTTTGGCTACTGGCCAGATCGTGCCGATAGCCGGGCATCTCGGGGTGCTCGGCAGCAAGTTCCGAGAATATGGTTAATGCATGTCGGTAGGCCTTCTCTGCCTCTTCCTGTCGTTTCGAAGCAGCCAGGACAATGCCCAGGTTGTTGCTGCAACCTGCCAGTGCATCCCAAAGCTCGGATTGGTCCGGGTCGTTCAGCGCCAACTCGCTGAAGAGCGCTAGAGCCTGGCGATAAGTCGCCTCGGCATCGAGCAGGCGCTCCTGAGCGCGGAGCCAGTTACCCCAATCGTTCCGGCACCTGGCCAGTTCGATGCGGTATTCCAAGACCGCAGGAAAATCGGCAGCCAGTGCTTCCAGCGAGGCCAGCGCTCGCCCATAGGCTTGCTCCGCTTCCGCGTTTGCGCCCAACTTCTGCTGAATATCTGCAACGCGATGCTCGGCAACGGCGGTTTCCAGCCGCAGGGCAGGATTGGCGCCGTACTCTTTCGCGAAATCCTTGTAAAACTGAAGAGCCTCGAGGAGGAATTCCCGCTGAAGCGGCTGCAAGTGGGGCTGATGTCCTAGCCACTTCTGCGCCACGTCCGTGTACATCTTGTCCGTCGCCCTCCGGGCCTTGAGCCAACCTTCCAGAGCCTTGTCCCGCTGTCGGGCAATAAAGACACTGCTAACCGCCAGGCAAGCCAGGACGACGACGGTCACCGACGCCAGGGCGCGCATCGCTGTCTTGTGGCGTCTCGCCCACTTTCGGCTGCGCTCCACCAGCGATGGCCGCTTTGCCAGAATTGGCTTGTCTGTCAAGAAGCGCCGCAAATCGTCGGCCAGCTCCTGCGCCGTCCCATAGCGTTCTTCCCGGCTTTTGGCGAGCGCTTTCAGAACAATGGTTTCCAACTCGACGGGGATCGACTTGTTCAAACGTCGTAGGGGCAGGACCTCTTCCCAGGCGATCTGCAACAACAGCGCATGTCGATCGCCGCCGCTGAACGCAGGCTGCAAGGTCAACAGCTCGTACAGAGTGACGCCAAGACCGTAAATGTCGGTGCGCTGGTCGACGACGCCTGCTTTACCTTCAGCTTGCTCGGGGCTCATGTAACGCAGCGTGCCGACGAGGTCGCCCGTGCCGGTTTGGCCGATCTCATTGATGAATCGAGCAAGGCCGAAGTCAGTCACCCACAAGTTGCCGCGCACGTCGATCAGCAAGTTGGCCGGCTTGATGTCTCGATGCACGACGCCGAATTGGTGCGCATATTCGAGTGCCTCGGCCGCCTGCACAGCCCATTGAGCGATGGTTCGAAAGAAGCGCGGGCTATTGGATGAGGCTTCCGTGCTCAAGGCCGCGATGGTCTGGGTTTGTTTTTGGCCAATGCTGGATTGATCGATCGTACTGGGAGGTGTCGCCGGCCGTCTGTTTGCCAGGCGTTTCAGGTCTTCGACGATGCAGGCCAACGATTGCCCTTCGATGTACTGCATGGCGTAGTAATGCGCGCCTTGTTCTACACCGACAGCGAAGACGGGCACAATGTTGGAGTGGTGCAGTTGGGCGGCAGCCTTGGCCTCGAGCGTGAAACGCTGGAGCTGCCGTGGATCCAGCGCCGCGGCAAAGGGAAGCACCTTCAAGGCGACGCGCCGGTCCAGAGAAATCTGGTGCGCCTCGTAGACGATGCCCATGCCGCCGCGGCCGATCTCGTGGAGAATGCGGTAGTCACCCAGCGTGCCCCGCAGAGGGCTTGTCTCCCGAATCGTCGGCCGACGGCTGGCCGAGCCGTTGGCAGAGGAGCTGCCCGCCTCCGCTAATGCTTGCAGCGCGGGGAATAGCTGACGAAGCCGCTCGGCATAGGCAGGATGCTCTTCCGCCCACTCTTCGACGTCGACTGCCTGCCCGGACTGAAGCCGGGTGGTCAACTCTTCGACCAAGTCTGCAAGGACTTCCTCAGTGACGTCCATCGAATCCACAGAATCATGCAGAGGGTTCATGACGTGCCCTCCCCCTGTTCCTCGGTTACGGCGTCGCGGAAGCGTTGCAGGGCCCGCAGGTGGCGCGTTTTGACGGCGCCTTCGCGGATCCCCAGCACCGCGGCCATCTCGCGTATGGAGAGCTGTTCCAAATGACGAAGCACGAGAACTTCGCGGTCGCGAGGAGGAATGCGGAGCAGCGCGGCGTGGACCTGAGCGCGCAATTCTGCGCGGAGCAAGTGTCCGATCGGGCTGCCGGTGCTGCCCATGAGCCTGTCCGCCAATTCCAGGGCCGATTCGTCTGCCAGCGGAAGCGCCTGCGCTTCTTCCCGGGTAACGCTTCGCTTCTGCGCCTGGATGTGTGAGCGGTGCAAATCGACAAGGCGCTGCAATGCTAATTGCCTTAGCCAGGGATAAAAGGGCAGGGGGCGCCGCTCTAAGTAATCGGAAAGCTTCTGCGCCGCTTCGGCAAGAGCCTCCTGCACGACATCGGAAGGATCGATGCGTGCAGCCAGCCGGCGATCGAGGCGAAACGCGACCATCTGCCGGAGCCGGCCCCGATGACGGACCAGCAGTTCCTCCCGCGCCGAGCAGTCGCCCTCGACCACGCGCTGCAGTAAGGTCTCCGTGTCGCAGTTGGAAGACGCCACCATGAGCCAAACACCCCCTAGGACTGATCCCGTGGACCGGGCTGATAAAGTTACACTGCAACGAGCAGAAGCAGCGTTCCTCTATTCGCAAGTCGAAGATCCGATGGTACTTGGGAAATGCAACCGCCGCGAGAGGAATTCGCAGTTTCAGCCTCTTGCCCACGCCTGCCCGACGCGTTTTGAGCCCCCGCTCCGAGGTCCAATTTCTGGGCGTTCACGCGGGTGCGTGCGGCAAGGATTGGTGAGTCAGGCTGCCGATTGGCCGTGGTCCAGTGCTCGGTTATATGTTGAAAACAGTGACGTGGTTCTACGCATGGAGCCTCTGGCAGAATGCTCGAGTTCCGCCGCTTTTCCGTCGGCCCCCGAATGTCTGCCGCCCTCGCCTATTTGAGCGGTTCGCTACACGTCAGCAAACGCGGCTTCGAAGAAATCGCCGACACCCTCTTCCAGGCGCCGATCGCCCTGGGCACCGTGTCCAACCTCGAAGCGGAAATGATTGCGGCCTTGCAAAGCGCTCAAGCCCAAGCGCTGCCAGCCGTCCGTGATCGATCACTACGCGGCCGAGCGCCACCAGCTGAATGTAAACACGTAATGTTAAGAGTGTAAACTATCGGTTACGGTCGCACGCGGCAGACAAGCGCGGCGGGCAGCAGATGGACCTTTCCTTTCTCCTTAACGGCAGAGCTACCAAGCCCTTCCGGCAGGACCGAGGCCGCTGACTGTTCAACGGCCCCCGCGGCACTGAAATTGCTCGCATTCATGCTTAAGAAAAAGTATGCGAGCTCGACTGCGCGTTTTTCTCTCCCGAAGCGCCTTTGAGGCGGACTTCCGCCATGACCGCTGGCTCCATCAACGGTTCGTCTCTGAGGACACTGGTATCAAAGGGCCTTACGAATGATGTCGTTCTTTTGGCGGAAGTGTGCACCTTCGTTATTCTCTTCGTCCCGCCGTAAGCCGCATCGACGGCCCCGGCCGGCTGCTGAGCACTTACAGCATTGGAGCCCGTTGAAGTTAGAGGCGTTGGAGACGCGCTTGGCTCCCGCAACCCTGACCAATACCAGCACAAATTTGGTTCTTACGCTGGCCACCAATGACTTTTTCTTCATTTCCGGAACACCAACCGCCCTGGAGTTAACCTGCGCAAGCGGCAACCTCACGGTCAACGGCAACTTCTATGGGTTTAGCAGCATTTCAGCCGGTAATTCCACGACGGCAAGCGTAATTGCCGGCGGCAGGGATCTTACCTCGCTGACGATCAATGACGCCGGATCGGGTTCTGAAGATGTTGAGTTCTCCACGACGACATTGCCATCCGGAGCGAATCTCACGGTCAATTCCACCGCAACCCTTGGAATAGACATTTTCGGCAGTATCGATACCGGCAGTGGATTGCAGACCTACAACAATGCCGTAACCATAGATGAGAGCCTCACGTTGACCGCCAGCACGGTCGCGTTTACTGGGACGGTCAACGACAATGGGCTCGGCAACCTCCTGAGCATTGCAGGCAATGCTTCTTTCGACAGCACTGTCGGCAGCACCAATCCGCTCAACTCCATCAGCGTGTCCGGCACGACCGCCATCGACACCTCGAGCATCACTACCGCCGACACCCAAAGTTACACGGGAGCCGTCACCATTGGCGCGGCGTCTGCCACCCTGACCAGCCAGGATCCGAGCAGCATTACGTTCGGTAGCACCGTCGACGGAGCGGAGGCAGGCGCCGACAGTTTGACGATCGACTCGAGCACTGTCAGCTTCGGCGGCAACGTCGGCTCGGCCTTTCCCTTAAACGCCCTGGATGTCAATGCCACCGGCGACCTGACTCTCAATCAAGTTTTCACCGCTAACTCGGTCGACTTTAGCGCTAGCACCGGCGGCGGGTCGGGGTCGGCCATCTCTTTCTCCAGTGCCTGCACCGTCAACGCCGACAGCCAGACGTACCAGGCCGGTAACGGTACGGGCAGCTCCACTGTTGACTTCACGGGCGCCCAGGCCGCCGCCTTCGCGAATACGGCTGCTAGCAGCTCCCCTGTCAGTTTTAGCTATATCCAGGACGGGACTATTGACGATTCCGAGCCTACGGCAAGCCAGTACTTCGACGGCAATCCAACCAATCTAACCATTCAATCGAGCAATGGGAATGTTACGCTCAACACGGCCGCCAATGTCGCCGGCACGAACTTGACGCTGACCAGCACTACCGGAACGGTGACGATTGTCACTTCGTTGTCACTGGCTTCGCTGTCAGCGACAGGCACCACGATCTTCCTGCCATCCGGCGGAACGATTTCAACGTCGGCTCACGGGCAAGTCTATACGGGCACCGTTTCCCTCAGTGGTAACGCGACCCTCGATGCCTCAGCCGCCGGCGCTGCCGGCACCATCGCCATCAATGGCGGTGTGACCAGCACCGGGAGCGACACGCTCACGGTCAACAACGGCAATGCCAGCGGCAGCATAAGCGGCACGGTCGCCAACGGATCGGGAACTACTTCTCTTACTATTTCCGGCGGTACGGTGACGCTGACCGGCACCAATGCCTACACCGGTCTGACAACCGTCAACAGCGGCGCGACACTCGCCCTTTCGGGAGTGGGTACTTTGTCCGACTCGACGAGTCTGGATGTCAGCGGCACGTTTGACGCCAGCTCCATAGCCGGGCTCGACGTCAAGAACGTCACCCTGTCGGGAGGAACGCTCAAGGCGCCCACCGGCACCTTCGGTATCTCGGGCAACTTCAGCGACAACGGCGGCACCTTCGACGCCGGCACCGGCACCGTCGCGCTTACGGGCACGTCGCAAACTCTGGGCGGCACGACAGGCACCACGTTCAACAACCTGACCAAGACGATTACCGCAGCGGCCACGCTCACCTTCGGCGCGGGCGTCACGACGACCGTAGACGGCACACTGACTCTTCAAGGCGCGAGTGCCGGCAACCTCCTGTCGCTGGTCTCGAGCGCGCCGGGCACGCAATGGCTTATCAACCCGAGCAACCCGGGAACCGCGATCCTCGATTTCTTGAGTGTCCAGGACAGTGAGAACACTGCCTCCGGAGCTTCGTCCGTATTGTTCGCCTCGAACTCCGTCGACGCGGGCAACAATACTAACTGGGCGTTCTCTTCGGCCGGCGGAGCCTTGACTTATGACTCAGCAGGCGGGAGTTTCACGCTCCAGATTAGTGGCACCAATTTGGAATTGCTGAATGGCTCGAACCAGGTCGTCTTCTCACAAGCAGCGGCCGGCGTCACCGGGTTCACTTTCAACGGCGTCAACAACGCCGCCAATCAGCTCACTCTCAATTACGTCTCCCCGAACGCGTTGCCGAACACTTTTCCCATCACTTTCAACGGGGCCGCTTCGCTTACGGCCAACCAAAAGTTGATCGTCAGCGGCGGATCATTCAGCACCGACACCTACACATACACCGGCGCCCATGCCGGCACGGTTAAGCTTAGCACCACCGGTTCCCTGATCACGTATACGAACGAAACACTGCTGACCAACACGGGGACGGCGGCGGACATCATCTTCGCGCTGCCGGCCGGTACTGTTGGCGCCCAGTTTGCTACGGACGGGCTGAGCGATAGTAGCTCAGTTCTTTCCAGTACGAACAGCACGTTTACATCGACTACTTTCGCTGACCCCACCAGCTTGCTTACCCTGAATAACGGCGGCGGCACCGACACGATCACGACCGCCGCCGGCTTTAGCGGTGCCAATAACTTCCAGGCAGGCTTGACCATCAACGGGTCGGCCTCCACCGACACGATCAACCTCAACGACCTCGCGCTGTCGACCGGGACGGGCGCCCTGTCAGTGACGGGCAGCACGATTAACCTCGACGGCAGCTCGGTGAATACGACAGGAACGCAGACCTACGACGGCCCGATCGTTGTAGCTCCGGCCACGGTCTCCCTGACCGCGACCGGAACGACCTCCGACATTATCTTTGGCGGAGGCCTGACTCGTAGCGGCGGAATCACCCTGAACGTGAGCGCGGACCGCAATGTGCAATTCGGAGGCTTGAACGCGAACTACATCGGCTTGTCAAACCTCAATGTCCAGGCAGGCGCATCGGGCACCGCCACAGGCGCAGTCAGTTTCACCAGCACCGGTATCATCGTAGGCATCGACAATCAATCCTACCGCGGCGGCAACGGCGCCGGCACGACCTCCACCGTGGACCTGGTCACCAACGCGCCTAAGTTCGAAGGCTCCGCGAGCGTCAACCCAGTCACATTCACCTACCGCCAGGACGCCCCGATTGCCGACAGCAACATCCCGACGGCAGCGCAGTTCCTGGATAACTTGCCGACCAGTTACTTCATCATTTCAGACGGCGGGACCTTGACGGTCAACACAAGCTCAAAGGTGTCCAACAGCAACGCGAGTACCGCCCTTCTGCTCTCGAGCACTGGCGCTCTGACGATCAGCGGGGCAGCCATCACCTACGCCACGGTGCGTCTGCAATCCGTCAACGGCGGAATCTCGCAGACGGCTGTCGATACCATCACGGCCTCCAATCTTGGCGTGAACGCCGGGGGCAACGTGGAGCTGGGCACGGCTACGAACGCTGTGAGCGGCACCTTCGCGGGCAAGACCGGCGCGAGCCAGTTCCTCGTCTTCATTAATACAGCAGGGTTCACCATCGGCTCGGTGGCTGCCAGTTCCGTCTTCCCTCTGGTGACGGGGGTGACGGCCGGATCGATCGGTTTCACATCGACCGCCGGGTCGGTGACACAGTCGGCAGCCGGCATCATTACCGCTTCGAACCTGGGCGTTATCGCCGCCACCGGAATCAATCTCGGCGACTCGACCAACGTGGTGGGCACCGAAGGCGTCGGTCCTGGCAATTTCGCCGCCAACGTCGATGGCTCTGGTGCCGTTACTTTTGCGAACTCCGCTTCCACTCAGGTCACGACGGTCACGATTGCCGGCAGCAGCTTCCCCTCTACCGCTGGAATAACGGCGCCCGGCGCTGTCACCCTCTCCAGCACCGGCAGCATCAAGCTGCCGGCCGGCTCTGACATCAACGCGGGTGGCGGCATCACTTTGAACATCGGTGAGGGCGGCCCAGGCACGGCTCTCCTTGTTGGCACCATCACGGCAGGCGGCACCGTTCAGGTCAACGGCGGCATCGGCAACGCCAACACGTTGGTCGGCCCGAACGCCAACGAGACCTGGAACATCACAGGCACAGGCGCTGGCAACATCGGCGGCTCGACAGGTATCTCCTTCTCGAACATCCAGAACCTGACCGGCGGTTCCGGCGCGGATACCTTCGTTTTCAGCAATGGGAAAGGCGTGACCGGCACCATCACGGGCGGCGGCGGCACGAATACCCTGAACTATTCGGCCTACACGACGCCCGTTTCCGTGAATCTCACCGGCGGGACGGCCACGGGAACGGGTGGCATTAGCGGCATTCAAGACGCCATCCAGGCGGCGGTGAGTTTCGCCATCAGTGCCCCGACCATGAACCCGCGCAGCTTGCCTTTCACGGTGACGGTCACCGCTCTGGATTCTCTCGGGAACACGGTCACGGGCGGCAGGTATCAAGGAACTATTCACTTCACCAGCTCGGATAGCGCAGCCAATTTACCCGCGAACTACACCTTCACGGCCGCAGATGCCGGCGTGCACACGTTTACCAACGCCGTGACTCTTAACACTTCCGGTACGCAAACAGTTTCCGCCACGGACACTGCGATCAGCTCTCTTACCGGCAGCACCACGGTAGGTTGCTGCGGACCGCAAGCGGGCGAAACACCCGATCAGCGCTTCCTGGCCCAGGTCTACTGTGATTTCTTCGACCGCGAGCCCGATCCCTCGGGCCTGGCCGCGTGGGAAAATCTGCTCAATCACGGAGTTTCCCGCACGCAGGTCGCCACGATGATCGAGGGAAGCCTGGAATACCGAACAGATGAAGTGAATGCTCTGTATCAACAACTACTACATCGACCCTCTGATCCGACAGGCCTAAATGCATTCACAACATTCCTCGGTAACGGCGGCACTGAGGCAGCAGTTGAGGCGGTCATGCTAGGCTCGCCTGAGTACTTCCAACTCCATGGCAGCAACAACAATAGCTTCCTGAGTGCCGTTTACAACGATGTCCTCAATCGGGCCCTGGATCCGACAGGAGCGCAAGTGTGGGGCAATGAATTGACTGCCGGCACCTCCCGCACCACCGTGGCAGCGCAGATTCTCGCAAGCTTGGAATCGGATAGGGACATTGTGGAGGGCAACTACAACCGATTTCTGCATCGTGCTGCCGATCCCAACGGCTTGGCTTATTTCGTCAATCAACTCCAAGGGGAGACAGCGAACGAAGTCGTCATCGCGGAGATCGTCGGCTCGGCAGAATACTTTAACCGCGCTCAGTAAGGTGTTACGTGCGCGACCCCAGGCGCATTCCTGTCGCGCCGTCACGATGTCGCCCCATGCCGCCGCAGTGCGTCGGCCAGCCGCCTTTTCACCGAGGCGGACCGTCCCTTCTCCTGCGCCAACCAAGCGAGCACGCCGGGTTTAATCTGCGCCCCGGCGTGGAGTAAGGACTCAAGAATCGGCTCATAGTCAATGCGGGAATCGCCATGAAGGGCGGACCAAAGGGCTTGGCCCAGGACCGTTCCGCCATGGACGTTTTTCTCTTCCAGAGGGGCGCCGCGCGCAAGAAGCATCGGGATGATGTCGCTTTGTCCGCCGATCACGGCCCAGTGCAGGGCGGTCTGGCCGTACGGTTGGACGCGGAGGTCCACGCCCTTGTCGAGCAGGAACTCGACCACGCTAACTCGCCCATATTCACAGGCCCAGCCAAAGCCGGCTTCGAGCTGCGCCTGGGTAGCTTTCAAGCGGCCGTCTTGCTGAAAGAAGGTTTGCACCAGATCGAGCCGGCCGACGCCGGCCGCCTCTTCCAGGCCCAGGAGCGCGCCGCGGTGGGAAAGAAAC
>DATGZX010000433.1:0-4947 GCA_035296965.1 Gemmataceae bacterium | reverse complement strand
TTTGTGGAGGTCGATGCCGACGTACTTCACGGTGGTTCTCCTTTTGTGGAAACTGATATTGTTAAACACGCAATATCCGGTTTACCACGAACTCAAAGGACTCCACCAGTCGGCTTCGGCCTCCTTCATAGTTTCACCCATTTCCTAATGGTGCATTAGCTGCGCAGCGTTCTATAAAGAAAGGAAGTCCGCAACTACATGGAAAGAGGGACGTTCGCATGAAAAGGCGCCAAAAATTGCTGGCGTTTGTCCTGTTCCTTGTGGCCGCGTCGGCCGCGCGGGCAGAGTTAACGATCGAGAAGATTCAGCCGGCTTACGGGAGGCTCGGGCCCCTGCGAAAATCGATGACTGTCACCGCTGGCGATGAAATCTATTTCACGTTTGACATCGCTGGCATGCAGGCCGACGGCGACGGCAAGGTCGACGGCACGATTTGAGTGGAGATCACGGACGCGGAGGGTAAGTCGCTACTGAAGAAGGATAATCCACTCCGCGGATTGCTCGCCTTGGGCGGCGGGCGTCTTTCGGGCATGGCCAATGTCACGTTCGGCGGAGGGGCCAAACCCGGCGAGTACACGGCGACGGTGACAGTGACAAACCGCCTATCGGGCGCTAAGGCCTCTTTCCAGCGGAAACTGCTGTACCAGTCCGGCGGCTTTCACATTGTCTCCCCCCAATTCTTCTTCGACGCCGAGGGCAAACTGCCTGCACCAGGAGGCGGCTTTGTCGGACAAACCCTGTTTCTCCGTCTCAAAGCTGTTGGTCTCGACCCTCAAGCAGACCGAATTGTTGCGGCGATGACTTTGCAAATCCTGGATAGCAGCGGCAAAGCAATGTTACCGAAACCTCTCGTCGCGGTTCTGAGCGAGGACGATTCAGAGAAGGCCAAGAAAATCCAATTGTTGAGCTTCAACGCCAACTTCAACGCCAACTTTTGTGTGCGTCCGGTGAACGGCGTTCTTGACTGTCGTGGTGTAATGCCTGCCAAAGGAGGGCAACACCATGGCTCCCGGCAGACCCGGCGACGAACGCAAGGAGAGATACTGGCGGCAACACATCCGCGACTGGCAAAGCAGCGGCTTAAGCATCCGTTCCTTTTGTGCACGGCGCGGTCTAAGCCAGCCGAGTTTCTACGCCTGGCGACGTGAACCTCTGTGCCGCGATTCCGATCAGCCCCTCTTCGTACCGATCCGTCCGTTGATTGAAGACCCGCCCGTGGCCGACGTGCATGGCCTGGAAGTGTTGCTGGCCCGTGGCCGGCGCATCCGGGTTGCTCCCGGCTTTGACACGGCGACTCTGCGGCAGTTGCTGTCCGTCCTGGAGGAGGAGCCGCGATGCTGAGCTTCCCCCCGGCGGTGCGCATCTGGCTGGCTACCAAACCCACCGACATGCGCAAGAGTTTCGACACGTTGGCCGAAGTCGTCCGGCAACACTTGCACAACGATCCTCTCTCCGGTCATGTCTTCGTTTTCCGCAACAAACGCAGCGACCGCGTCAAGCTGTTTAATTGGGACGAGGACGGATACGTTATCGTTTACAAACGGCTCGAAGAAGGCGTTTTTCATTTCCCGGCCGCTGCCGACGGCCAAGCGGGCGTGACCCTGCGCGCCGCGGAGTTGGCCATGCTCCTGTACCGGGATGGGCGTGATGTCGCTCTTAGTTTGACCAAAGTTCCCTGGATGCACCGAGATCTTTACGTCAACTTTACGATCTGGCTATACTACTGTTGGATTCTTGGCCAGGCGCGGCGGTGCCCGGGGCTTGACCTGCTCCCTGTTTCTTTAGCTGCCATCACGAGGACGACTAAGTCATCAGTGAGCACCGTGTGGTCCCCCGGTGTAGAGCTGAATAACGAGAAGAGCGACGCAGCAGGCGTCCTATGATTGGCAATTCGAATAACCGCGTCGATAGTCCTTGGCTGTTCGAGGGTGAGACCGCACACCTTGCGAGACCGCAGCAAGGTTTGTTCTCCAACCTTACGCAGCTCGAGACACTCCACACAGCCTACGCGCAACTCAGCGAAGCCAGTGCAATGGACTCTCCCCTCGACGGGTCCGGGCCGCCTTTGGCGGGCGATGAAGTCAACGGCTTTCTTGAGCAGATGAGCGAGGACCTGCGAGCGGGGACGTTTCGAGTGGAGGGCAAGACGCCTTCGCCGAGCGCTGACCAGGTCTCGGATAACGACACGAGAACACAGCTCAGAAACCGAATCGTGCAGATAGCGGTCTCTCACGCCTTGGAACGCGTTTTCCCCACGGACGCGCCCGCAAACTCTATGGCATGGACGGCGGCTGTCATCAGCCAGGGCCTGTCGCGCATTTACGCCGTCACGATCGAGGAAAACGATGCAAACCGCAGTGAGCACATTCTGGCCGTTGTCCGCCGGCATGTGGCTGACACCGCTTTCCTGGCACTGCTTGCCGACGTTCTGAAAAGCATCGACTTCCGCGCTACTGCCGGCCCCAATCCGCTCGCCTCCGTGCTTACGCGCGTCGCCATGCACAACGTCGACCAGGTCTTGCTTCAAGCCAAGCTCCTGGGGCGTCAAGGCTCGTATATCCATGCCACGTGTATGCGTTTCGATCATGAAGTGGCACTCTTCCTGGACAACGATGCCCAGTACGATTGGTTGTTGCCGGCAGTGCAGAAACGTCTTCGCGAAGCTCTGGCCGAAATCAAGGCCGAGGCGGACCCGGAACAGACCCAGTTGATTGATCTGGCCAGGGGCGAAAAGCTGCGCTTCCTTGACCACGAATTTCGCCTCACAAAAGATAGGGACGGCACGGCCCGCGTTGAGTACAAGCGCCTCGCGAAGCCTCGTGAGCCAAAGCCCGAGGCTCAGAAACCGAGCCGGCGGAGCTGGAAGCTTCCCCTCCCTGCGTGGCCGCGCCGAGTGCGGCCGAAACCCAAAGCGCGAGCAGAGGCTCCGTCCGGCCGTTGGTTTCATTGGCCGAGCCTGGACCTGCGTTGGCCGCGCTGGTCCTGGAACTGGTCGCTGAACGTGCCGCGCCGGGTTTATGCCGTGGCGGGTGGTGTCGTAATCGGGGCCGGAATGCTGGCGGGGACGGTCGTTGTGGTGGCGTTGTTCCGGGGCCACGGACCGCAGCTCTATCCCGTGCGCGGGCAGGTTTTCTATGAGGGGAAGCCGGCGGTCGACGCGCTGGTGGTCTTCCTGCCGCAAGACCCTACCACACCCCAGGCGCACGTCGCTTCGGCGCTTGTCGCGGAAGATGGCTCTTATGTCCTGGGAACTCACAAGGCCATGGACGGCGCGCTGGCTGGGCCTTACGTGGTGGCCATCTGGAGGCGACGGAGCACGACGGCTCCGTTGCCCGCCCGCTATGCCAGCCGGCGCACGACTCCACTGAAGGCAATTGTTGAAATGGGACCGACCGATGTGCCTGTTGTCGAGTTGCAGGATCAATCCCCATGAGAGGTGTCCTATGTTACGAAGTCCCGTTTCTCGGCGTCCAGGTTTCACGCTGATCGAGCTGCTCGTGGTGATCGCCGTCATGGCCATACTTGTGGGCTTGCTCATACCGGCGGTCCAGAAAGTACGTGCTGCCGCCGACCGCGCCAGGTGCCTCAATAACCTCAAACAAATCGGCCTCGCCTTGCACGGCTACCACGACACCCAGGGAGGTTTTCCTCCGGCCGTCACTTCCAATGTCCACGGCGACCCTGTCGCCAGCACCATCCTTGTAAGCTGGATTCCGTATATTCTCCCCTACATTGAGCAGGGGAGCCTCTACGAGCAGTACAACTTTCAAGTAAGATTCGACAATCCCCTCAACGATACCGGGGTCAATCAAGCCCGCATCGGCCTGCTGGTCTGCCCATCATCTCCGGCTCAGGGATTGGCTGTCAACAGGCGCGCAATCACCGACTACGCCGCTGCCTGCGGGCTCAACCGGTCGTTTAGCCCCAATCCATTCCTGGATCCCAACCCGCCCGTCGATCCGACGTTTTTCGGTGTGCTAGGCCAAAATGCCAGCCGGAAAATCAGCGAAATCACGGACGGAACGTCCAACACCGTCATGGTGGCCGAGGACGCCGGTCGCACTCAAAGCTGGCAGATGGGGACGTACATGGGCCCGGCGGCTAACGCTGATCCCGCCTGGGCCGATGCCGAGATGACCCGGTTGCTCATCGCCGGCTTCAATCCAGTAACGAATGCGCAGCCCGGTCCCTGCGCCGTCAACTGCACCAACAATGGCGAGGTTTACAGTTTTCACCAGGGTGGTGCCAACGTGCTTTTCGCGGACGGCTCCGTCCACCTGCTCAGCGCGAACCTGGACCTAAACATCATGGTCGCTCTGATTACGCGGAATGGTGGCGAGGTCATCCCGGACAACGTCTTTCCATAAACGTCGTAACTAGTTTTGGATTGCATGAGTCGGCGTTCATAATTGCTGGGAAAATACCGCAACCAGCCAGACAACCACCCTGCATCCAGTTTCGCTGCGAAATCCGCGTCGCGGCCAACGACCTCGGCTCAGCGGCGGGCTCCGCCCGACCGATACGCCGTTAGCCGGACGCTTACCAACTTCTCGCTCAATCGCGCGGGCAATTTCACTCTCCAGGTCGAGGTCCACGACCGAGTCGGCAAGGCAGTTGCAAAGTTTACGACGCCTTTGCGCGTGCTGCCGCTGGCCGTGATGGACCAATGATCCTGCCAACTGCATTCGCAAATAGCAGAGGGCGCCGGCCTCTCGAGTGAACACTCGAGCGGCCAACGCCCTCGCAATTAATCGAAACGAACGCCTGGTTGGGCAGCGCCACTTTTTAACTTGATCAAACAGCATGGACTTAACGTGGGCTCCGCCCACCACCCGGGGAGAATGAAAAAGGGCATCCGACTTTCCAAAATGATTGTTACCAGCAGTCACTTGGAAAGCCGATGCCATGAAGCCAGTATGCTCATTCCTCAGCAAGTTTTCCAGCCTC
>DATGZX010000432.1:0-4156 GCA_035296965.1 Gemmataceae bacterium | reverse complement strand
GTTTCCCGTGAAACGCATTGAAGCCGCTGCTCCATAGCATGCTCAGACTGGGCGTGTTGCCCTCCTCGTGGAGATCTCGCGAATATCCAAACTCGACACGGCCGAATGCTCCCTCAGTTATCGATACCTGATGAAAATCACCCAAGACGGGACCAGCGTTGAGGAAGTGATAAGCAACAACCGGTAAGCTCAGGCCTTTGTCCGTCGAAGGAACCGTATACGCGAGCGGCGTGACGAACACGCCGGTCTGTCCCTCCCAATTCAAGCTCTGAGCCGAGGCGATCGCACCAGTTCCCAGCACGACCGCAAAGAGCAATGCGCCAATCAGACCGCTTGCAAAATGCATCCCGCATCTGACCGCACCGGGTTCGGTTTCGCAGTAACGCATTTGGTTCGACATAATCCCCCCTCCTTATCGAGAATTAGACTGGGAGTCCTTTTGTCTCCTGAGGTTCCTTTCCTTCCACCGTTTCCTCGTCACCGCAATTTGCCCGGCTCTGCGGCTTTCTTCAACTGCCAAAGCTCGATAGTGCCGTCTTGGCTACCCGCAGCTACCCAGTTCCCGCCGGAATCGAAAGCGACGGTATAGATGGCGTGGTTATTCCCGGCTAGAGCCTGTAGCTCATGACCCGTCTCCACATCCCAGATCTTGACGGTCTTGTCCCAACTGCCGGAAGCCAGCCAGCGACCGTCAGGGGAAAAAGCAAGGCTGCTCACCACATTCCCGTGACCTGTCAGTTTGTGGACTTCGCGGCCCGTAGCGACTTCCCAAATCCTGACGCTCTTATCCGCACTCGCGGAAGCCAGCCAGCGACCGTTGGGACTGAACGCGACGGCGTAAACATTTTTCCTGTGACCGCTCAGCGTTCTAATTTCTCGTCCGGTAGATACCTCCCAGATCTCAATGGTTTTGTCGTCACCCCCAGAAGCCAACCATCGCCCATCCGGGCTGAAGGCAATATAGATCACCGACCTTCGGAGCGCGGTCAAATCGCGTACCGCTCGCCCTGTCGCAACGTCCCACAGTCGAACAGTCTTGTCATCTACGCCCGATGCCAGCCACTGGCCATCGGGACTGAAGGCAATCGAATAAACCCAGCTATCGCCCAAAACCCCCAGAGGCTTATTGCCAGGAAGTGTCCGGATTTCCTGTCCTGTCGCGGCGTCCCAAAGTATGACAGTGTTAGAGGAATTCTCTGTGGCCAGCCAGTGTCCGTCACGACTGAAAGCAAGAGCCTGGACCTCCTTCATCTTGCTGGCCATGGTGCCCAACTCCTGCCCCGTGGAGACATCCCAGAACTTGACGGTCTGGTCCCAGCTTCCCGAGGCTAGTCGCTGTCCGTCCGCGCTGAACGCCACAGCAGTAACCCAACTGGAGTGGCCTTTAAGAGTGCGTTCCAGCACGAAATCAGGAATGGAAGGAACTAGGGAAGGAATTAGGGAGTTTATGGGCGGAGGAATTGGCGAGACGAGCGCCACAGTCTTTCTAGGTTCCGCTAGTATCGGCGGCTCGAATGGCTCGAGTTTGGCTACGATCCTGGAAGTCTGCCCCGCCGCAACGTCCACAGGTTGGTTGTAATCTTCATACCCATTCAACGTTAGCCGCAGGTTGTGTTGACCGGGATTAAGCGATGAAATTCTTGCCCGACCGTCTGCATCTATTGCGGCGGTTAGCTTGTCATCAATAAAAACTTGCGCTCCGGGCTGCGCCTCTTTGATGACAAGTATTGGGGAAACCAGACTGCTAATTTCTGTGTTGCGGCGTTCCACTCCTGGGGGCGTGGAGTCTGCCTGAGGCGCACTCGGTCCTGCTTCGGGCTGGCGGCTCTTCGTCTGATTTTTGTCCTGCTCCAGCGGGGGCGTAGGCAACTCAGGGGCTCTGCCCAACTTTTCTTCCTTGGTCTCAGATTTGGTCTCAGAGGCCGCAGCTTGGGCTCCACCTATTTCCATCACCGCCTCGTCCGTCCTTGCCTGAACTGAAGCGGGTGGAATCGACTTAGTGGACGACACCTTCCGCGGCGGGTGATGAGATTCTATGAAGAAGAGTAGCAACAGGAGCAAACCAAGGCCTATTGCCACGGCAATCCATCGTAGAACTGTGATCCAGCTCCCACCTGGGCTCCGAACGATGCTGGATGTAACGGCTTGCGAAGCGGATTTTCCTTCTTCAACCCGCGTAGTCGTCGCTGGGAAATCGACCAGGCGCTCCGCCGGGAACTGGACGAGCGGCCGTGGGGCTGTGGGCTGATTTTCGGCAGACGACGCCCCCTCCACTTGGGTGGAGACCAGCACCGGACCTGTAATCGGCTTCTCGTCCGGTGTCGGACCTCGAGCCAAAATTGGAGAGAGTATACCGGCGATGCGCTGCAGCTCGCTAACGTGTGCGGCGTTAAATGCAGATGGACGGCAAGAAAAGACCTCCACTATGCCAAGAACAGAGCCTTGTGCCTGGATAGGTACTGCTAGTGCCGAACGCAGGTGCAAGGCTCTGGCGACTGAACGCTCTACTCGAGCGTCATTTTCGGCATCTTCGCAAAGCACTGGCTGGCCGGTTTCCAGGCATTCTCTGGTAAAAGCCGCGTCGGGTTGTAGTCGTGAACCGACCGGAGGAGCTTGGCCAGTGCTGGCTTGACAGAAGACCCCTTCAGGTTCGCAGAGAGCAACTGCAACTCCATCGGCGCCCGTTAGCAAAACCACCCGCTCGACTGCTGTTGTCAAGGCCGCAGGTAACCGTTCATCGGCGTTGCCGCGCACTTCGAGCTCGGGGCTTGCATCATGTTTTCGTCTCGGTTCTGTTTGAAGCATCGCGGCCCCCGCTGAACCAGAACGACTTCTAGATGGTCTTTCGCTTGAGGGTGTCAACGACCTTGCTATTAGCAGTCGTGGGTTTGGCAACTAGCGTAGGCATGGAGGCTACCCCCTTCCAAGACTGGAAGTGAAAAGGACGGTCGCGGCGCGATGGACCCCAATTGCGCAATATAATATGTTGGATTGGCCTTGCTGGTCAATTGCAGAAGTTTGGTGCAAAGGTCAGGAGGGATGCCCCCGGGCCGCCCATGGCCAATTACTGGGTTGCCGCGGGATGCGGCTCTTCACTAGATTGACGTAAAGCGTATCGGACCCGGAAAAGTCAAAAAAGGGGGGCGGAAAATCGCCGCGCCGCCCGCGATCATCAATCGCATCGGCCTCGTGTCCTGCGCTGGTGAATCGGCCTTCGCAATACTGCCTCCTCGTCGCCGGCGCTCCGCGGCACGCTTCCGGTTAAGTGTCGTAGACTTGTGGATACCGGATGAATGGCCGCGCGTCAGCGAGCGCGGTCGGCGGCAATTGCGCGAATGGGAAAGCCGGGATGGGTTCGTAGTACGTCATAGTTTTTTGCACTAATTCGAAGGAAGACAAACATATGGATAAAAAACTCACCACCGCAGCGGGGGCGCCTGTCCCCGATAAGCAGGAGCAAAACATGTCAACCGAATCCAAGTGCCCGGTAATGGGAGGCGCTCGCACACATACGGCCGCGACGAATGTGGACTGGTGGCCGAATCAGCTGAACCTGAAGATCCTGCACCAGCACTCCCCCCTGTCCGATCCCATGGACAAGGAGTTCAATTACGCGAAAGAATTCAAGAGCCTCGACCTGAATGCCGTGATCAAGGACCTGCATTCCTTGATGACGGACTCGCAGGATTGGTGGCCGGCTGACTTTGGCCACTATGGGCCACTTTTCATTCGTATGGCGTGGCACAGCGCGGGTACGTACCGCATCGGCGACGGTCGCGGCGGGGCCGGGGCCGGTCAGCAGCGCTTTGCGCCGCTCAATAGCTGGCCGGACAACGTGAACCTGGACAAGGCGCGCCGGCTGCTGTGGCCGATCAAGCAGAAGTATGGGCGGAAAATCTCCTGGGCCGACCTCATGATTCTCGCAGGGAACGTCGCCCTCGATTCGATGGGCTTTAAGACGTTCGGTTTTGGCGGCGGCCGCGAGGACGTCTGGGAGCCCGAAGAGGACATCTACTGGGGCCCTGAAGGCAAGTGGCTGGCGGACGAGCGCTACAGCGGCGACCGCGATCTTGCGAATCCCCTGGCTGCCGTGCAAATGGGCCTGATCTATGTGAATCCGGAAGGCCCGAATGGAAAGCCGGATCCGGTGGCCGCG
>DATGZX010000431.1:0-2154 GCA_035296965.1 Gemmataceae bacterium | reverse complement strand
GAGAATGGCCGGTCGACCCGATCACCAGTAAGTCTGTCTTCAGCTCGGCCGCAAGCGCGACGATGTCGCGCACTGCATGTCCGGTGAGGACGTGCGTTCGCATGTTTAAGTGCTGTTCCTCGGCCATCGTCCGTGCGCGCTGCAGGACTTTGTGAAAACGCCGCGCCGCGGTCCCGGTTTCTTCTCTGACCTCTTCGATGAACTCCGGCATGTAGTCGATCTCCTCGACACAGACCATGTGGAGTTCGGATTCATGATCCTTGGCGATCGAGATGGCCAGCGCCAGCGCACGCGCTGCATGTTCAGAACCGTCATTCGCGCACAGAATTTTTTTGAACATCGATTCCTCCGGACTTAATCAACTTTTGTCGTAACCTCCCGCAGTGGTCGTGTAACCGCGGCGTCCTTGTTCTCGTGTTCCGAATCATCGGGCAGCAGGTGGCGCGGCAGGTAAAGGGCATTGGCGATCAGAGTGGGAATCACCGCGCTGGCGATCACGCCGGCCACCAGTATCGAATACTGTGCCCGATCGATAATACCATGGGAAAGCCCGAACAGAGATGAAATTGTGCCGAAGGTCAGGCCCGTCGACATCAACAGCGTCGTATACATCGCCTCCGGATTGGGTGTTTTGTAGAAGCGGGTGACCGGATAGACGCCGACGAACTTGCTTACCATTTTGGCGAGCAGCGCGAAGAGAAAGGCAAACGGGGCGGCGATCAGAGCCGGGATGGAGACGAAGGCGCCGGCGCGGATGAAATAGAACGGCGTGAGCAAGCCGAAGGTGAGCGCCCGCAACCGACGCACTAGCGCGTGGTCCCTGCCGACGGTACCGGCGAGCATCATGCCGATGATGTAGGCGGGGAGCACCGCCTCGCTGTCGGCCCAGCCGGCCAGGGCGCCCAACCCCATGAGGCAGAACAGCAGATATTTTATCTCCATTTCCGAAGGCCGGTTGCCGAACCAGCGAAAAAACCTCGTCGTAAACCAGGGCAGGCCTGCGAACACCGCGATCGCGGTCGCGGCAAAGATCAGCGTTCTGAGGGTGAACGGTGCGAAGATGAAACCAAGCGCAAGGACGGTGCCGAGGTCGTTGATGAAACAGGCCGCCAGCACGGTCTTGCCGTATTCGGTCCTGTTCAGGCCGGTTTCGATCATCACCGCATAAACCACCGCCACCGAGGTTGTGGACAGCGCGACACCGGCCAGCCAGCTTGGCATCACCTGCCAGCCGAGCACGAAGTAGGCCGCCGCCGCACAGCCAAAAAACGGAAAGAAGAAGCCAACCAGGCCGAGCGCGGTGGCCTCCTTCCATTTCTTCTTGAAAACTTCGGGATCGAGCTCGGCGCCGGCGAGAAAAGTCAATACGATGGCGCCTAGCCCGGCGAGGAATTTGACCCACGGCTCGTCGACGCCGAGCGCTGTCGCTCCGAAAGCGGAGCCGATGATCAGTTGCGCCAGCGTTCCGACGACGATTTCCGTCAACGCGGTGGAGACGCGGAACCACGCCGAAAGCAGGCTCGCGATCAGCGCAAGACCCAGCCACAATGTTACCAGCGTCCAAACAGCGGTCATCGGCAAGCCTCCTGCGCAATGCTCAATCGCCCGAAGCAACGCGCACGTGCGCCCGCATTCGAACGGTCACACAAAAAAACCTGGAGGCAGTGGGAGTGCAAAGCAGACTCCTACCGACGCCAAGCGCCCGGTAGGAGTCATCAGCCTGTCGGCGGTTACGGGGGACCCCATCCCCTGAATCCGCTCATTGTAGCCGGGAATTCAACGATGACAAGGCGGCCAAAGCTCTTGGGACCGGGGCGCTGTCGAACCGTTCCTTAATGATCCATTAACCAAAAAATGTTCCAAACTATACGCCGTCACCGCCGCTAAAAGCGGCGGTGTTCAGGCAGCTTTTGATTGCGTGCTCAAGGGACAAAACCGATGAACAGCAATCAACTTAGAGTAGCGCTCGTTCTTGCCCTCTGCGTTGTCGGCGGAACCGTGCTCGCTGAGGACGGGGTTACCGACAACAAGATCGTCTTTGGCCAGGTCGCGGCGCTGCAAGGGCCGGCGCAGGCCTTGGGGCAGGGCATGCGCCAGGGAATTTTGGCAGCCTTCGACGCCGCCAATCGCACCGGCGGGATTTCGGGCCGTAAA
>DATGZX010000430.1:0-3953 GCA_035296965.1 Gemmataceae bacterium | reverse complement strand
CTGGCCGCTCGACGACGTCTGCGTCGAATCCGCCCCCATCGACCCCGCCGTCGCCGACGCGCCGCTCGCCGCCGATGCCGTGGCCGTGAAAGACACCGCGCCGCCCGCGGTCACGCTCCGCATCGTCGTCGCCGTCGTCGTATCGTTGGCGATGTTGAGTGCGATCGCCGCGCCAATACCCACGTTGCCACCCACCGCGGTGCCGTCCGCCGTCGTCGTGTTCGTCCCCGTATGCGTCGCCGTCACCTGCAACGCGCCGCCCAAATCTTGCGTCCCCGCCAGCGTCCCCAACTGCGCCGTCGTCGTATTGGTCTGAACAGTGATCGCTATGGCCCCGCCCACAGCGTTCTTGCCCGACGCCCCGGCGCTAGCTGTGGTAGTCGTGCTATCGTTGGATGTCGCACCAAGGGTGAGCTCGTTAGCTCCTGTGAGCTGGACGCCATCTGGCACGGAGGCGGTGGCGGTGTTGCTGGGCACGTTGACAGCAATCGACGCTCCCACGCCCGTGTTCCCTCCGTTGTCTATGGCGCCCGGCTGCGCCTCGGCAGTGTCGGTTGTCGTGTTATCCGCGTTCGCGGATACGTTGGGATTGCCGGTAAACGTGTCGACGCCCTGGATCGTGGCCTCGTTGTCATTGCCGACAACATTCACCGCCAGCGCCCCGGCTACGGTCACTTTCGACGAGTCCCCTGCTCCGGAGGTCGCCTGCGCTGAAAAGAGATTCGTGGGGGAGGCAACGGGTTCGCCAGCCTGGATATTGATGGCCGCAGCCTTCAAGTCTGCGCCGTCGATGTAAGACTGGCTGTTCACGTTGCCGACGTTGACGGCCACGGCCACGCCGACACCAACACTCGAGTTGCCGGCAGCGGTCGTGGTTCCATCAGCAACCGTCGTGGCGTCGGTGGAGGAAAGGGAGTTGATATTGATTGCCTGAGTAGCTGAGACCAGCCCGCTGGCGTCAACGTATGCCTGCGTCGATCCGGAGATACTGGCCACGGCGATGGCGCCGGCGACCTGGACCGGGCTACCACTCGTATTCGCGTTGCCGTCCGTTGTCGTTTGCGGGCTCTGGTCGTTCTGCGTAGCCCCCCCGGCAGTGGATTTGGCCGTCGTATTGAGCGTGCGCGTGGACTCTGCAGTGATATCGATTTCATTGGCAGAGGCCGTGACGGTGCTGTCGATGTAGGCCTGGGTATTGCCGGTGAGCGTCGCCACAGCGACGGAACCGCCCGCGGCGCTGGCGCCGCTGCCGCTGCCGTCGGCGGTCGTAGTCAGGGTCGGATCATTCGTGGCGGTGACGCTAAGCTTCCCGAAAGCCGACAGCGAGGAGCTTCCGGAGACGTTGGCAAGTGCGGAACTCTCGATAATGTTTGTCGCGGAGTCGGCGTCGACGCCCGTTGCCCCGCTCTGGCTGGCCACCGCAATTGCAGTGGCTTGCACCGTGGAAGTGGCCGCGATCGTCAGGTCGCCGCTCTTGCTGGTGATCTGGGAGCTGCCGCCGATCGTGATCGTGGCATCCGACTTGGCGTCGATGCCGGAAATGCTTACGCCGGAAGCCTGGATGGTGTTCGTTTGATTTGCGGTCAACGACGAGCTAGCCGATAAGTCTACGGAGCTGCCCTGGATGGTGGCGCTGGTGACGAGGATCTGCGCGCTTCCTGTCGCGAGAAGGCCGCTCTCTGTATCTGATGCCTGAAGAATTACAGCACCGGTGGCGACAATTCCGGCAGAAGGATCGAAGGTAATCTGGCCGATACCACTCCCGGCCGTCAAGCTGCCGCCAAGCGTGATGGTATTTCCGAAAGTGACCGCCTGGCTGCCGGCGCCGTTACCCTCCACGTCAATGCTAATCACGCCGCTGAAATCGTTAGGGGAGACCACATTGGTCAAGTGGATCTCATTTGATGAATTTTCTGTGATGGTAGTCGCGTCGCCAGCAGCCGTGAGGTTCACTGTCAGCAGGCCGGTAGTTGCATTGAATGTCGGAATGACCGACAACAGCGTGCGATCTTCCAGGAGCTCGATTTGAAGTTTCGGTTGAGGGCGCCATTTCCTGTTGTCCTTTCCGCGGGGGGAACTCCCCTGGAGCTGGGGTTTCCGGTTGATCGGACGCCGTTTCCAGAATGGAGACATAAGGCTACTCCTTGGGGCAGGGTAGGCCGAAAATAATAATCACCACATCGTTGTAACGACGTATGGACCGAGAGCGCCGAGAACTAACTTGCACAGGATTCTTGCTAACCTTCCGGCGATTCTACGGCATGTCATCAACAGGCAGTGGGTGGGAGCCACCATGCTCGCGCGCAGACCTGAATCGTCACGCCAGGATAGCAACGCTCATCCCGGTAGGGTGCGTATCCAACCGCCAGGCTGGAGGCGGCCCTGGGCAAGTGGGCACCCCCACGCTAGGTGGTAATCATCATCGCAAGACATTTATGGAATCGAATGGCGAGATGCGCTGCCTGCGCAGCCCCAACTCAATCGGGACGCCGCATTCGCGATTCTTCACTCCCCTCGGTCCCAGCGCTAAAGTTAGGGGCACCCCAGGTTCGGTCCACCAACAAGGAAGCAGCGGTGCCAGTCCTGCCTTGAAGGAAAGGTGGCGAAGGCGAGTAAGGCCACACAACCACCCTCCGGCGATTCGTCAAGACAAGGCATGACACGTTCCTTGGACAATCGCTTTTATCCGGTGGGCAAGCGAGTGTCAAGTAAAAGGATAATGAAGTTCCCCCTGTGACGCCACCTTGTCATTGGACGACAAAACGCCTTCCTGCATCTTGGGTATAGGTGGTACGAAGCAGAAGGGCTCATAGATTACAACTTGCAGCATGGTCGACCACCCAGGCCAGCGAGGACTGAATCACACCTTGTATCGTGAGGCTATGAACTCGGAAACCGATTCGAGGTCTATAGCGCTCGTTCGCGGAACACGGACAACTTGCTTGAGCAGGCGCCTATGGTCACTGACTGGAACGAACGTCGCTGACAATTTGAGCGCTTCCGCGGCCAAATCCTCGATCAATCCGTGGAAAATGAGGCAAATAAGCGCTGGCGCAACGTCCGCCGCCACGCAGTTCTCGGCGATCAGCTGAGCGTAGGCGCAGGTCGAAAGGCATTTGCCGATGGCGATCAAGAAGCCGGCATCCACGGGAGGGCTCAAGCCCGTTTCACTCCTGGTGATGAATTGCCGAAATGCCTCTACCTGCTCCACGAACAAGCGGACATTTGCTATAGCGCCCAGGCGAACGTAGGCCTTCAGGAAATGCGCGAAGCCGACTGTCTTGGCATTGCGGTCACGAGTGTGCATCCAATAGGGATTCTCCTCGGCAGCGACTTCCCCGAGCACCAAGGACGCTGGTGACGAGGCCTCACTGCCGCGGTCGGCAAAGTAGGTATCGAGAAACTGTGCGGTCAGGCCGAAATTGATGTGCGTGCTCCCCTCAAGGCCGGGGATTAACTGCGCGTCTCTGAGGGCCGACTCGAAATAGGTTTCCGCCTCAACTCCCCTGGCACCGATACACTCTGAAAGGAGTCCGATCACCTTGACACCTTCGGTGCTCACCTTGGCCTTTTGCACGGCGTTGAACAGGAGGTAGCGCCTGTCGGCGGCGCAAGAGGCCTGCAGATAGTCAAGCGCCCGGTAAGCGTAGAGCTTCATGGCCACGAGCCGAGCGAAAGCATTGGCCGTGGCGGCTCGGATATGAGGCATTTGGGTGACTGGCTGGCCGTAGAGGACTCTGCCGCCCATGTGCGCGTAAGCCTCCGCGAACGCATGCTCGCAGATGCCGACCGCGCCGAATCCGAGAAAGAACGGCTCATCCGACTAATGCGTATTTTGTTTCATGGAGGCCCAGGATTTTGAGCTTCAAGAACTCGTGATCGCGATAGCCATAGGCCTGGCGCTTCATGAGCTGGATCTTGGTGTTCGTGCCTTCCAATGGGCCCGTCGAGAT
>DATGZX010000429.1:0-18403 GCA_035296965.1 Gemmataceae bacterium | reverse complement strand
CCAATTTGCCAGATGCAGTTCACAAATTGGCGCCGCGACTCTGGTGACATACGTCTGTCAACACGTGAAAATCCTTGGGTTTTCTCGCCCGTGGGCAACCAAACTTGCCGAGTTTGCCTATCTTCCACCTTGGAAGCCCTGCCCCTACAGGGTTTTGAAACAGGGGGGACGCGGCCATCCCAGGGTGCGCCGTCGCGACGGCGACCCTGGGCTATGTTGTGCAACTGCTTCGCAGTAGGAATACAACCGCGCAAACTTACGAAGCTCTCATTTCTCATTCCCCGAGGCGGCCAACGCTGTAAGCGTTACACATCACAGCCCAAGGTCGCGGCAGCGCACCTTGGGAAACGGGCAACCCCAAAAATACCAACCCTGTAAGGGTTGCACAAACCCGCGAACTTCGCCCTCGCTTCTGCGAATGCTCAATCCCGGGCCCAGGGTGGGCCGTCGCGACGGCGACCCTGGGCTGCGTTGTGCAACCGCTTCGCGGTAAAGAGACCGCGGGGCCTGTGTAGATACCAAACGATCAAATCCGCGCTCATCCCCTGAATCCGTGTTCATCCCCGTTCTATGTCCGACTTCATCCTCCAACTTTGAAGCGGAAGCGCTGTTCGCCGATCTGAAAGAGACAGCCTTCCTCCACCGTGATTTGCGGCACCCTGTACCACAGCCCGTTGGCCGACTTGTTGTTCTGGGCGTGCCAGGCCCCTTTAGCATCGCGGAACACCCGGACATGCCGCGGCTCAACAAACGGATCCTCGGGCCGGCAAACGGCACACGCGGAGTCGCTGCCGATCCAGCACTCCGTGCCGGTCAACGGCACGCGGGCACCCGTGTCGCCGCGCACCAGCTCGACCAGCGTCGCATACTGGCCTGGCGAAACTCCTCCCCCTAAATGGCGCGTCGCGACCTTCCCGGCCCCAGGCGGCAGGTGATCGACCGTCTCCGGAATGGCCGGGCTCGCCGCCTCGAACCGGTAGCGTCCTCCCCCCGCCAGGAACTCCGCCCTGTCCGCCAGGATCGTCCTGCTCACGCGGATGAAAAGCCCGTTCGTTGTTTGCAGGTCCGTAATCACCCAACGATAGCGATCCCCCAGCCGGTGCCTGCTGATCTCAAGATGCCGGGCTGAGATGGAATCATCATGGGGAAGGAGGAAATCGCCTTCCAACCGGCCAATGACGAAGCGCTCTGCCCGGATGCGGAGGACCTCACCGTCACTCTTGCCGTCATCGCAGACCGTCAGCAGTGCGACAGGCGCGCGGGCAGTAGGCCGGTAAGGATTTGCTGGCGGGCGCCCCGCAAACGGTCGTTTTGCTCCGGCGGCCGCCGGGACCGGCTTGACCGCTTTCTGGGCTTTGCGGATCTCTTCGTCGGTTTCCAGCAGCGTGCCCGGCCGCTCCTCATCAGGGGGCGGCTGAGGCGGCACTGACGTTGGAGGCATGATCGACCTCTTCAATTGTGAGTACTTCGAGACCGGGAATGGCCTGAAACGCTGCTCGCAGATCTGGACCAGCACTCTTCATCTGCGGCAATTTGCGCAATGTTATGCAACAGTGCGTCGGCTGACTTGTTGTTCTGGGCATGTCTATTATCTACCGTCCGGCGGCCAGCGGCTGCCACGATGGCCGACAGCCTCGGCTCGCTGGCAGGATTTTAATCAGGTTGCGGCCGTCAACGTCCATGACGTTCAGTGATCCAGTCCCATCTTCCGACCTCAAATGCGCGAAGGCTATTCGCTTTCCGTCTGGGGACCAAGCTGCCAGGGAATTCACCGCGCCAAGGGTAGTCAACTTCTTCCTCTGCGAACCGTCAGCTTTGCAAACGAATATCTCCAGGGTGTCGTTACTCGGGCCAGCGTAGGCAATATTCTTACCGTCGGGAGACCAGGCCGGATATACGGCCCCGCTATTGCTTGCATCCAATAACTTATGCACGTTGCCGCCATGGGCGTCCATGACGTAGACGGCCCAGACTGCGCCATCGCGCTGAGAGGCGAACAGAATCTTCGTTCCATCGGGTGACCACGCTGGATCTGCATCGTTTCCCGGGTGGTTTGTAAGGTTGGTTTGCTCGGACCCATCGGCGTTCATCACATAAACCTCACGGTTGCCGTCACGATCCGTGACAAAGGCGATGCGCCTGCCGTCGGGGGACCAGGCAGCCCCAAAGTTGTGCCCTTGTCCATGCGTTAGCCGCTGCACATTGCCGCCGTCACCGTCCATGACGTAGATATCGCCGCCGCCATCGCGATCCGAGTGAAAGGCAATGCGCTTGCCGTCCGGTGAGCAGCTTGGAGACCTGTCGTGCATTTCTCCAAAGGTCAGGTATTTGGGCTCCTTACCATCCGGGGAAATAAGAATGATGCTGGTGCCATTCGCATGGACCAGCGTAGAGACGAGCGAATCTTTTCCGCCAAAAACGGCAGGCTTTAGTAGGCTGCCCACGAGTTGCCGGACCGCGGGCTCCTCAACCCTCGGTGGAAGTTCCTTGATTTCGATTTTGCGGATTCGAAGTTCAGATAAATAGATTCCCCTCAAACTGAGGAATCCGCTTCTCCGCGTGTTGAGCTGATCTATGTGCTCAGCTATCTTTTCCCCTTTGACGAAGACGGACACTATATTGTCCCTGGCGATGACCTCAAGGACATACTACTCATAGGGCTTTACTTCAACGGCCTTGGAAGGAGAATGCCAATTGAGCTTCTCATCCGACGGCGCATTGATCGCTTTGGCAAAGGACCCGATTGTCAGCATTTCCTCAGGCGCTGTCGTGAGCCCTCCGAAAGAGATGGCGTAGTGATCATTGTGGAAATTGCCCACGGCCTGCTCTGAAAGACGGATAGCAATCGACGTGTTATGCGACGGGGTATTCAGTAGTTCGAATCGGAGGTGGAAATCTGAGAATTGCTGACGGCTCTTCATTCTGAAGCCCGCATCCTTCAGTGCCAACAGAGTCAGAACCCCATTTTCCACCTTGCATTCTGCACCGGCCCACAATTCCGGCGAGTCCCAGCAGCTGAGGTCTTTGCCGTCGAACAGCGGCACGAAGCCGTCATCGTCGCGCTTTTGGAAACCATCGGCCGGCTTATCCGCCTTTGGCAACTCTTCAAGGTGCGCGCTAAAAACCTCTCGGCCCCCGTCCTCCAGCGTGACTTGTTTGCTTTTGGCCTTGAAGCCATCTTTCTTTACCGCCAGTTCGTGCGTCCCCGGTTGGGCGGTGATTTCCGCGCTTTGCGCGTTCGCCCATTTGACAGTAACTTTCTCACCGTCAACGAGAACTTCGGCGTCGGGCTGCAGATTTTCGAGCACAATGGTTCCGTTCTTCGTTTTGACCTTGAATACGCCTGCTGCCCATAAAGCCACCAAGCCTATCAGCAGCACGGACGCTGCCCCACCGACGAAGACGGGCCATTTTCTCTTCGGAGCCCTCCTGGTAGTCCTCTTACTTAACCGGCTTGGCGTGGTAACGGCATCCGTCAATGTTTCCCAACTTTCGACATGCTCCTTAACCTCTGGCGCCGGTGGTCTTTCTCGCTCGTTTGACTTTGCTTCTGGCCCGGCCTTCGGTTGTTCCCGCCTCGTTGTCTTCGGTGTGCCCACCTTTGCCGCGCCCGCGCCCATCGACAGCTCATGCGCCGGCTTGACCGCCGCGCCTTTGGTCCCCGGTTTCACGAATGGTATGAGCGCCTGGGCCGCCTCCACCGGCGTCTGATAGCGCTTGCCCGGTTCCTTGGCCATCATCTTGCCGACGACCGCCGCCAGTTCCTCCGGCACCTCCGGACGCACCAGGTTCAATGGCTTGGCTTCCATGGATTGGTGTCCTTGGAATACCTCGTACATAGTCTTGCCCCGGAAGGGCGCACTGCCGGTTAGCAAGTAATACAGCGTGCAGCCCAAGCTGTAGATGTCCGCGCGAATATCGGCGCTGGCCGCGTCCAGGATCTGCTCCGGCGCCATGTAATCCGGCGTGCCCAGTGCTTGGCCTGTTCCGGTCAGGCCGGTGTCTTGCTTCTCTTCGCGTAGCACTTTGGCCAGGCCAAAATCGAGTACTTTGACGATCTGCTTCTTGCCGTCGCGGCAGAGGATCAAGTTTTGCGGCTTGATGTCGCGGTGAATCATCTTCTTCTCGAAGGCATGTTGCAACCCCATGGCGGCCTGCTGGACGTAGTAGCAAGCGTTGGCCACCGGCATGGGGCCGCGGGCCTTGACGAGCTTGGCCAGGTCCTCGCCGTCGATGAATTCCATGGCAAAGACCAGCAAGTCGCCGATCGGCAACACGCTGTAGGCGGTGACCACATTGGGATGGCTGAGCATGGCGGCGGATTGGATCTCGCGCAGGAAGCGATCGTTGCTAGCGGACTGCTGGAGAACCTTCTGGTTGACTACCTTGAGGACTTCCTGACGTCCCATCAAGCGATTTTTGGCGAGATAGACGACACCCATGCCGCCGCGTCCCAGTTCGCGAAGGATTTCATATTGGGGGTGGTTGGCCAGCTCGGGCGGCAAATCCGGAATGGGAGTGGAGGGCTGCGCGGCAATGTCCCGATTCTTCTGAGGATCGCGACCCACTTCGGCCAGCGACTTGGCCGGAGCCGGTGTGCTGCCCAGGCTATGGGCCTGGCGAAGCCGGTCCAAGAAGCTATCTCCAGTGAGCGCACCAACCTGCTGCCGGCAATCGGGGCAGGTGTCGATGTGGGCTATGACTGTCTCGGACAAGAGATCGTCCAGCTTGCCAAGGCCGAAGGCACGTAGCGTGTCGGCGGAAGGATGGAGATCGGGGCGGGCGTTCATGAGTAGGAACTCCTCTTTATGCTGTAGGTCAGGTTTCCAACCTGACCGGACAGGTTAGAAACCTGTCCTACGAAGCTGGCGAATCAAGCACGATGATATAGAAAGTCCAAATTCAGGCCTAACATCTTGCAAAAAGCTGGATCATTCCAATAATTCTCCCGCCTCCTGCCGTAAGCGCTTGAGGACACGCGACTTGGCCTGCACGACTGCGCTCTCGGACATTTCCAATTCGTGGGCAACTTGGGCGGCCGGCAGGCCCTCTACTGCGAATCGCTGGAATGCTTTCCAGGTATTTGGCTCGAAGTCGCCCCGGACCATGGCAAGCAGTTTCTGGAAAACATGCGTGTCGTAATCCCGGTCCCATTGGCGCGCGAGGTTACTATCGGAGTCTTCGAGTTGAGCCAGGAGCTGGTCGGCCGCTTCGCCTAGGCCCGCGATGGGTCGGTGCTGTCGGGCCTTCTGAAAAGCGCGAACCCGATTGACGGTGACCTGGCGCAACCACGCGCGAAAGGAGCCATCGCGCCTCCGTTCGAACGAAGACATCTCTCGGAAGAGGACAACAAGGACCTCCTGAGTAAGGTCGTCTATCTCATCGCGAACGCCGGGGACGCGTGCCAGCCACGAGCGGATCAGAGGCGGGTAAATCTCTTGCAGTCGCTGCCAATCTGAAGCATCCGGCTTGGCAACCTTGAGTCGTTCCAGCAGACTGAGGGGCGTCGCAGTCATGAGGGCTAGGCCCAGGACAACGCTGTCAGATCAAGCGGGTGTCAACATCGAGTCGCAAATTCGCGGCTAGCCGGTTGCGAGTCTCGGAATGCCGCGATCTGATAATCTCAAGACTGAGGAGGGCTTGCAAGCAAAAACTACAACCAGCAGCCAGCTTATGGCTGGAGCGCGCAGCAGGTTCGACTCTCTTTCGGGCTCCGGAAAAGACAAAAGAGTGGAGCAGAAAAGGCTCCTGTCACTTTCTTTGCCTAGCCCCTACGGTCCAGCTCGCCAAATAATTCTCGCAAGGGCAGCGTAAATCCGGGCAACACTTCACCCGCATCGAGGGTATCCGCCTCCGTCAGCAGGGCAGAGTTCGTCATCGAGGTACATGCGGTCACCTGCCGTTTCTCGGGGTCAATTTCCCAAACGATCTGGACGCCTGCCGTGAAATAATCCTCTCGTTTTGCCGTCATTTCGCCGGCCGTGTTACTCCGGCTTAGCACTTCCGCAACAAGGTTGGGCGCCAGGCGCGGCACCGGCGAGGTCGGACGCTGGCGATTGGGAAGTCGATCCCAACGGGTAAAAGCCACGTCCGGAATGCGCACCAGGTCGGCCAGCAACTCCACAGTGCCGTCGGGCCCAGTGACCAAACCCAGATTCCGAGGGATAACAAAAGCATTGAGTACGCCCGCCAGGAAAACTGCCAAGGTCGATTCGTTATAGCCCACGGCCTTCTCCAGCAGTACCCCTTCGACGAGTTCGCAAAGCCGGCCTTCTCGTCTTTGAATGTCGATGACATCCTGCACGGTGGCCTGGCCGGGCGAGGGATGGAAACGAATGCGGTCCAAGGGGACACCTCCGAGCCGGCTCAATAGATCCGCCAGAGTCTTGATCGGGGGTGAGGTGGAGGCCATGGAAGGTCCCTGCCGAACGGTTAGCGCGTCCGTGTTCGTTGGACAAAGGTAAGCGGCCTGCCGGCACGGCGAGCCGCCCGTATTGAATATACTTTCTGATAGCCAGAATAATCCATTGCAGCCTGGACTGCACCTCGATTCTGGCCGAAGGACGTGTACTCTACGACAAAACCGTGCAGGCTCCGGACTGGTTCGCGACCCCTCTGATCAAGGAGACTGAATGATGCGATGGCTCAACCTTCTGGCATTCATCGCGTTGGCGGGCGCCGTCCACGGCGCGGACGACAAGGCGCGCACTTTGCGTTTCTCCAAAGATGATGTGGGCAAAGCGCCGGCCGGCTGGAAGATTGAAAAGACCGGCGCCCTGGCGGGCAGCGACTGGAAGGTGGTCGAGGACAGTTCAGCGCCGTCCAAAAGCGGCGTCGCCCTGGCGCAGGTGGCTGAGAGTCCCAACCAGGTGTTCAACCTGTGTGTCGCCGACAATACCAACTATAAGGACGTGGAGCTGAGCGTCGCCTTCAAGGCCATCGCCGGTAAGAACGACCAGGGCGGCGGCCTCGTGTGGCGCTATCAGGACCATGAAAACTACTATGTCAGCAGGATGAACCCCCTGGAGGATAATTATCGCGTCTACAAAGTGGTGAAGGGCAAACGCACGCAGCTGGGTGCGAAGGAGGGAATCAAGGTCCCCGCGGGCGAATGGCATCGCTTGAAGATCGATGTGAAGGGCGACCAGATGACCGGCTACCTCGACGGCGAAAAAATGTGGGAGATCAAGGACGGCACCTATCAAAAAGCGGGCAAGGTCGGACTGTGGTCGAAGTCGGACGCGCAAACGCACTTCGACGAGTTGAAGGTCGCAGGCGAATAACCCTGGCCCATGCTGGTGCATCGTTCATGGAACGCGAGAGCTGCCGTTGAGCACTGCCAAATTCTTCGCATGGGTACATCGGGCCCTCTCCTCCGATGTGACGTTGCTGTTCAGCACGCGCATGGTGCGCCTGTTCGCCTACGGCTCACTGCCCGTGATCCTGGCTCTTTATCTCGTCGAGATTGGCCTGAGCGACGAGCGCATCGGGCTGCTACTGACGATGACCTTGCTCGGCGACACGGCCATCTCGCTGTGGATCACGACCAACGCGGACCGGATCGGCCGGAAGAGGATGCTGATTGGCGGCGCGCTCTTGATGGTGCTCGGCGGGATCGTGTTTGCACTGACGAGCAGTTTTCTGCCGCTGGTCCTGGCCGCGACCATTGGCGTCATCAGCCCGAGCGGCAATGAAGTGGGGCCCTTCCTGGCCATTGAACAGGCCGCGCTGGCAGAGACCGTAACCGACACGCGACGCACCCACTTCTTCGCCTGGTATAGCCTGGCGGGCTCGGTTGCCACGGCGACAGGCGCTCTTGCCTGTGGCGAGGCGGTCGAGTGGCTGCAAGCACGGCCGCTGGCGCCGGTGGATAGCTTTCGCGTGGTCTTTTTCGCCTACGCAGCGGCCGGCGTGCTGCTGGCGCTGCTTTTCACGCGACTCTCTCCCGCTGCGGAAGTACAGCCCAGCAATTCGAGCGCGGCTACGGGGTCAGACCGCAAAATCCTCTTCGGTCTTCATCGATCGCGTGGCATGGTGATGGGGCTGTCGGCACTCTTCGCCCTGGATGCTTTTGCCGGGGGCTTCGTGCTGCAAACGATCATGGCTTTTTGGTTCCACGCCCGTTTCCAGGCCACGGAGGCAACGCTGGGCCGGATCTTTTTTGCCGCCAATCTGCTGGCAGGACTCTCCGCGCTGACGGCCGCCGCCATTGCCCGCCGCGTGGGACTGGTCAACACCATGGTCTTCACCCACGTTCCATCGAACCTGCTTCTCATCCTGGTCCCGTTCATGCCGACCTTGCCCTGGGCGATTGCAGTCCTTCTCTTGCGCTTTGCCATTTCGCAAATGGATGTGCCGGCCCGACAATCGTATACGGCTGCTGTTGTCGATCCCGACGAACGGTCCGCGGCGGCGGGAGTTACGGGAGTGGCGCGCACGACCGGAGCGGCCATGGCGCCGATCTTTGCCGGCGTGCTGCTTGGCCACCCGGGACTCATGGGTGCACCATTCGTCGTGGCCGGCGCCCTCAAGTTAGTCTACGACGGTCTTCTCTACCGGCTCTTCCGGCACATCAAGCCGCCTGAAGAAGCACGCGCACCCAAACAGAAAATTGCGAACTCCTGAGTCCGGGTTCGCCTTCCCATTCTGCGTCATGGGAGCACGCGCAGCACCAATCGCGACGGGAGCTGCGCCGAACGGTAGACGCGCTGTGTCTCCTTCTGGAAATCGGCGTTCTTGGCCGTGTAGATATTCACGAACGTCTGCGGGTTGCGGTCCACCAGCGGAAACCAACTGCTCTGGATTTGCACCATGATCCGATGGCCGGGGCGGAACGTGTGGTAGCTGTCCGGCAGGGCGAAGTGAATGTGCGTGGGTTTCTCGGGAATGAATGGTTCGGGCTTTTCGTAACTGTCGCGGAACTTGCCGCGCATCACGTCGCCGCGAATGAGCTGCTCGAAGCCGCCCAGGTGGACGCCGGCAGGATTCGGATTCGGGTCGGGATAATTGTCCGGGTAGACGTCGATGAGCTTGACGACCCAGTCGGAATCGGTGCCGGTGGTCGAGACGTGCAAGTCCGCCTCGATGGCTCCGGCGATGGTAACGTCATGATGGAGCACGTCTGTCTGGTAGGTCAAGACGTCGGGCCGCCGGGCTGCAAAGCGCTGGTCCGCGACCATGTACTCGGCCGCCATGCCGATCGAAATGAAATCGACGTAAGGCACCGGCTTGGCCGGGTCGCTGACGTAGTCGTCGGAGACTTCGCTGCCACCGGTGTCGGGCGGCGCATCGAAGGAAAGTTGGCCGCCCGCGCGCAGGTAGAGCGCTTTCGACTGGGACTGTTTGGGCGGCCAGGCATCGTACTGCCGCCACTGGTTCGTGCCCGTCTCGAATACCCAGGCGGCCGGCGCCTTGAACTCACCTTTGCCTTTGAGGTGATGTTCGAAGAACGGCAGCTGGATCTGTTCCCGGAAGTATTGCGAGGTCTTGGAGTTGAACGACACGTGACCAAAAGAAACCCCATCGCCGCGGCTCCAGCCGCCATGCCGCCAGGGTCCCATGACCAGGGTGTTGGCGTTTAGCGGATGGTTGGCGCGGACGCGTTTGCCGGTCTCCAGCGCCCCGAAAAGGTTTTCCGCATCGAACCAGCCGCCCACCGTGAGTACGGCGGGACGAATATCGTGGATGTGTTGCCGGACGTTGCGCGCCCTCCAGAAATCGTCGTAGGTGTCATGCTGCATCACTTCGTTCCAGAACGGCACGCCGCCCTTGAGGTATTTGGCGTCGCCATTGGACAACGGCCCCATGTTGTAGAAAAACTGGTAGCCATCGGGCGTGCCGTGATCGAACGGCTTTCCATGTTTGGTTGTCGGCTCCGGCCTGGGCTGCCCGAAAATGGAGATGAAATTGAAAAAGTGCGGCAGGAACAGGGCCCCGTTGTGATGGAAGTCGTCGCCCACGAACCAGTCGGTTACCGGAGCCTGGGGCGATGCCGCCTTCAAGGCCGGGTGGGCGTCGATCATGCCCGCATCGGTATAGAACCCCGGATAGGATATGCCGGACAGGCCGACTCTGCCGTTGTTGTTGGGAACGCTCTTGATCAGCCAGTCGATGGTGTCGTACGTGTCGCTGCTCTCGTCGATGTCCTGCCGCCCGCGCTTGGACACGATGTACGGCCGCATGTTGACGAAATCACCCTCCGACATATAGCAGCCGCGCACGTCTTGGTAGACAAAAATGTAGCCTTCCTTGCCAAATTCAGGGGAAGGGCCCAGGTCGCCCTTGTACTGGTCGACGCCATAGGGCCCGATGCTATAAGGCGTGCGCGTCATCATGATCGGGTACGGTTGCGACTGGTCCTTGGGCGCATACACGGCCGTAAAGAGCCGTTTGCCGTCGCGCATCGGAATGCGGTACTCGGACTTGGTGTAATGCGATTTGACATACTCCAACCCCTGGGCAAATGCCCCGCAGGGAAGAAGGAGTGCGACCAAAACAGCCGAGAAATTCCTTCGCGTCATAGTCTGTCACCAGTTCGCGTTTACAAGAGTAAAGTCCCAACCAGGATCATGATACGATTCGCTGGCATTTGAGCCACGCGAGAGGGATGTATTTTCCGATGGGCATGGTCAATGAGGTCAGTTCCAGGCAACTGGTGCCTATACGAACGCCAAAGCAAGTCCCCCCAGCAACCGTGCGCTTCCATTAGCTTCGCTAATCCACAACCGCTGAATTGTCTCTGAAAATGCGTCCTATTTGCGTCCTATTTGCGCCCTACTTGCGCCCTGGGGGCTCAGGGAAACGGTGTCTGCCTTGGGCAGCAGGGCCGCGTCGGGTCGTAAAGTACAACCTGGGCCGCGCACGCCCTCGCGAACGCTTTGCATTTGCACGTCGAGCCATCGGTAGCAAGGCCAATTTCCGCCGGGCAGTACCTCGGCCCTTGACTGCATCGACCCGCGAATCATCGGGCGAGGCGGCAGCTTGGGACCCCCAAGCCCCTTGGCGTCTCGATGCCTCAATTGTAGATCCAGCAACGCGCGCAAGGAACCGCAGTCGGCGAGATTCATGACCTCGGCGGCAGCCAGGCGGCAGGATAAACGCCGACGACGGAAATGGCTGGTAGTCAAATCCACGCCAGCTCCCTTTGCTGCCATCAACCGTGGCACCCCGAGCGATCTGAGAATCAATGAACAGGAGGAAACAGAGGAAACAGAGAGCATTCCCTCTGTTGCCTCCGTTGTCTCCTGTTGAAATAACCCCTCCCCAATCCAAGTCGGCATGTCGTTGGGGAGACGGGCCTTCGCTGTTCTCCACGCCGTCGGCCGGTTCGTGGTAAAAAAAAGGAAGCAAAACCTAGTCGCCCCCCTCTATACAAGTGCTATGGCCGACACACCTGTAAGCGCGATGCTGCATTCTCTCCGCAGGGCCGGCACCCTTGCGGGAGCCGGACTGACTGACGCCCAACTGCTCGAGCGCTTCGTGACTGTCCGCGACGAAGCCGCCTTCGAGGTGCTGGTCTGGCGGCACTCGGCCATGGTCCTCGGCCTGTGCCGGCGTGTGTTGCGGCAGGAACAGGATGCCGAGGATGCCTTTCAGGCCGCTTTTCTGACGCTCTCGCGGCGGGCGGCCTCCATAAGCCGCGGGCAAGCCGTGGGCAGCTGGCTGTTCAAGGTTGCCTACCGCATCGCCCTCGCCGCTCGCAAGCAGTCGACCGTGCGCGCCGCCCACGAAAAAAGACTTCGCTCGGTGCTCGCCACGCACACCCCGGCACCGCTGGAAGGCCCCGATCTGCAATCTCTCCTGGACGAAGAAATCCAGTGTTTGCCGGAGAAATACCGGTCGGCAGTCTTGCTCTGTTACTTCGAAGGCAAGACCAACGAGGCCGCCGCCACGGAGATCGGCTGCCCGAAAGGGACGGTGGTGTCGCGCCTGGCCCGCGCCCGCGATCGCTTGCGGCGCCGGCTGGCTGTCCGCGGCGTGGAAGCGCCGACACTGCTGCTCTCGGGCGCGAGTGGCACCTGGAGCGTCATGGTGCCGCGGACGCTGCTCACGAAAACGTGCACCGCGGCGCTGGCCGATGCGTGCTTTAACCCCGCGGCCGGACTTGTCTCCGCCCGCGTCATTACCTTGGTACAAGGAGCTATGCGAACGATGTTCTGGACCAAAATGAAACTGGTCGCGATTGGCATGGTAGCGACGGTTCTGAGCCTGGGAGGGATGGGCCTGGCGGCCCGGGCATTCTACCTGCCTGCGGAAGTCAACGGACCTGGCGACGAGCCAGCGGCTGGATTGGTGCCAGGCGCTGCGCAGGCGGAGGAGCAACAAGGGCGTCCTGTTGGCCAGCCAGCAGGCGACGACGTGAATTTGCGCATGCACAGCATGAATAACCTGAAGCAAATCATTCTCGCCATGCACAATTATCACAACACCTACAAGGCATTCCCCGCTCCGGCAGTCTACAGTGGCGACGGCAAGGCACTCCTGAGCTGGCGCGTGGAGCTGTTGCCTTACCTGGAGCAGGGAGAACTGTACAAGCAATTCCGGCGAAACGAGTCATGGGATAGCCCGCATAACCGCGCTTTACTGGACAGGATGCCTGCAGTGTTCGCCCTTCCAAGCAAGAGCGCAGGTGGGTCCTCTCGTACTTCTTCCTCCGCTGGCAATGCCTCCTCTTCAACTACCACGGCCTCAACTGCGGGAAACTCGACGTATTACCAGGTCTTCGTTGGCCCAGGGGCGATCTTCGAGAAACGCCGCCAGCGTCGAGTGGCCGATATCACTGATGGGACCTCGAATACGATCATGGTTGTCGAGGCTGCGTCGGCTGTTCCCTGGACCAAGCCTGAGGACCTGACCTATGATCCGGACCAACCGCTGCCCGAGTTAGGCGGAGGCTTCAAAGGCTTTTTCAATGTAGCGATGGCCGACGGCTCCGTTCACGCCGTACCCCGCGACTTTGACAAGGCGGAGTTCCGCAAAGCCGTTACTTGCAATGGGGGAGAAGTCATAGACTACAATCGCCTGTTCGGCACACAACCCTCGAGGGTAGGAAGAGTGCTCCAAGAGCTGGATCTCTCCGAAAGCACTAGGGAGGGCCTCCAGGGATTGCGCGATGAGGTACTGGCGCTGAAGATTGAGGTCAAGCGTTTGAAGGAACGCGTGGCGAAGCTCGAAGGGGGTAATTGAAAAAGCTTTCCCGCCACGACGGAAAACATAAAGCTCAGCTGTGCGCGGGTCTCCGACCCCGCACTCTGGCTGACCGCAGGTCTCCTGAAGCTTCGGGAGACCTGCGGTCTGGAGCGGCGAGGTCAGGAGACCTGCGCCGAGCGCGAGACCTGCGCCGAGCGCGCCTCAGCGCTGGGCAGCGTCGACTGTGAATTCTTTTTCGTCCCCAGAATTGACGTCTTTCACCTTGATTTTGGTCTTGGTGTGATCAGCAGCGCCGTTGAGCGCCTTGGCGTAATCCTGTGCGGATTTGATCTTCTTGCCTTCCACCTCAGTAATGATGTCTCCCTTTTCCATCCCGGCGTTTCCCCCGCCTGCGGGGTCTGAGAGTCTGGCAGCCGGTCCATCCGCGTCCACTTCCTCGATGTTAAACCCATCCTTGTCGAAATAGCCCTTCACCTTGAGGCAATACTTCAAATCGACCTTCGAGGTTTTTTCCTTGCCGTCGGTGGTCTGTGTCAAGGTGGCGGCCTGATCGTCAAGTGTGGCAGCGTTCTTCGGCTTTTGCTTCTCGTCGGCGGGGCCCGCCAGGGCTGCTGTGGCAAGAGCGAAGAGCAAGGTGCCGCACAAGACTGTCACGACTGTCTGAAGACGATTCATGGGGTCCTCCTTCCGAGGTGCCTAAAGATCGTACAAGTAACGGGAGAAGTGCAATTTCAGCCTTTGCGCTGATAAATCTACCTAAATCAGCGTGCTTGATTCGGCAGTGGCGTAGGACAGATTTCCCAATCTGTCCGGTCAGGTTGGAAACCTGACCTACTGCCGAATGCCGTACGGTCATCTAGTGACAGGGAGCAGCGAATCAATCATTCCTCTGGCACCGGAGTCGCCGGCAGTTCCAGGACCTCGATCTTCCGGAACTTCACCACGGTGCCGGGGTCGTGCTGCTGCAAGGCGAAGTGGCCCTTGGTGTATGTCTTCTTCGGGTCGGTCACCTTGTAGTCCACCGTCGTCTTGCCATTTACCTTGATGACGATGTGATTGCCGATGGCTGTCACTTCTTGCGTGAACCATTCGCCTGGCGGAACAAGCATCTCCCGCACTTCGGTTTCCTTGAAGCCATACAGGCTGCCGGTCTTGATCGGATCGCGGTGGGTGCTGTTGATCTGGGCTTCGTAGCCCTTGGGGAACCCTGGCCCAAATTGAGTGCGGAAGTACTGGCCGCTATTGCCATGGTCGTTGATTTGTGCTTCCACGCGGTAGCGGAAGTTTTGATAGTCGCCACGCTTGCTGAAGAGATGACTGGCCGGCCCGCTGCCGATCAAGATACCGTCTTCTACTTTCCAGTTGCCCGTCCCTTTGGGATACACTTTCCAGCCGTCCAAGTCTTTGCCGTTGAAAAGCTGCACCCAGTTTTTTTCGTCAGCCTTCTTCTCGTCGGCGGCTGCGCAGAGCGCAAGCGCCGGCAGCAACAAGGCGCCCGCAATCAGCAGGGGACTTCTCGATTTGAATGGTCTCACGGTGGCCGTTCCTTTCCTCAAGCAGGGGAGTGTGTCAGCCGAGTTAGGGAAGTTGTATCCTCAGGGCGCGACAGCGTACAGGCCCTGGACCTGTTGACTAGGTTACTTGATTCTTAAAACTCATAGTGGTTGAGTCCAGTTTTTGGGAAGGGCCGAGGCGAGAGTAAGATGAAGAGTAGGATGAGGAACAAGAGTAGGAGCAAGATTAAGAAGAAGATTAAGAGGTACAATTGAGACGGTTAACATCTTGCTCTTACTCCTGCTCATAATCCTCTTGCTAATCTTCATCTTGATCTTTCTCTTCATTTCCCATGACTAGTTGGCCTGAGGCAAAGCCTCGCTAGCGCTTGGGTTCCTTGGGCAGCACGTTCGCGCTCGCGGCCACCTTGTCGATATTCGGGGTGACATCCGCCTCGACATTGCCCAGAGACCACGACAAGGCGCCCAGGAGCAGCTTCTGGAACAGGGCACTCTGCCAAACGTCATCGCGGTGGCCCAATGAGGTATAGAACACACGGCCCTTGTGGTGCATGCGCGCCCAGGTGGCGGGGAAATCGGGCCGCATGTAGCCGGAACCCACCATGCCCTTCGTCTCCTGCACCAGGATGACATGCAGATCCGGGGCGTAATTCTTCAGCGAATACCATTCCTCCTTGATCTCGAAATCGGCCTGGCCCTCGATTCCCGGAAACTGGGGATCGACCACGTGCATGCGTGAATTCTGCTGGGCATTGTGGATGATGAACTCGCCGCCGACCATCGCAATGTACGGGTCGACGTGAGCGCGATCCTGCGTATGCCAGCTGCTGCCGGGACTATGGAAGGTGTCGCTGGCGCAATGGCAGCCGACGAAGCCCTTGCCATCGGCAATCGAGTTGAGCAGGACCTTCTTGCCTGCCGCCGTCATGGGAGGCTGGCCGTCCACTCCTTTTTCCTTCAGCAAGTTCCCCTGCGTCTCGAAAAGGAAGCCGTCGTAATCCTTGATGGCGTTGGAAAGAAACACTCGGCCGTCCTTCTCGCAGGTGATCTGGATGCCGTGCTTCTTGCCAAGGTCGGTGGCGATCGTCTCGGCGAGTGATAGCTTCCCGCCCTTGCGTTTGACTACGTCATGTTCATAGCTCTCGGACTTGCTGTACATCAAAACACGCTTGCTGCGCTGGTCGGCGGGCGCGGTCCAGCCGAGGGGAAAGCGGGACAACCCGAGGGTGGCGGCAGCGGCACCGGTTCGTAACAGCATCTCACGGCGGTTCATGGGGTTCTCCTTCAAGGCGGGTTAGCGGGGGGATTCAAGGGGCTCTACCGGTTCAGTGTAAATCGGCGCTCTGCAATCGGCCAGGAAAACCAGAATTCCGTTCGCTAAATCGCCCAGCTCCCACCAGCAGGCATAGGCTGTCGCGCCGAACAGACCGCCCTTGAGAAGGCCGGGTTCGAAGACTATAGATCGAGAAGCGTTTTTCCCGGTTGTGCAACAGCTCATCCAAGCAGGGGATCAGGGAAGGGCAGGGTGAATGGCGCGCGGGCAAGACATAGGCAGACAGGATCAACGCCGATCGCCACGCCCGGGCACTATGCCGCGCTGGCTTGGACTGCTGCTCTGCGCCCTGGTCTTGAGCGGCGCCGGTTGCGCCAGCGTGACGGTCCGGCGTATCAGCGCCCCGGCCCTGCAACGACCGTGGCAGTCGAGCGTTGTCGAAACGGGGAACCTCTCGCCACGCACGCTTCAAACCCTCCATCAGTGGGACCTCGATCACGTCTATCACCGCAGTCCGGATAAGGCTTACGACCAGCTCCAGGCTTTTGTCCTTCACGACCCAAAACCCGATTTGCTGTACGCCCTGGCCGAGATGAGTTACGTCTTCGGCAAGCAAGCCGAGAAATGGCGAAACCCCAAGGCGATCCGCTACTATTACCTGTCGGCCGGGTATGCCTATCATTTCTTGTTCCCCGGTGATGTTGGCCGACATGCGAATCAGCCGGCGCCGCTGCCGGTCCAGTTCGAGTCCTTTTCATCGTGCTTTGATCCACGTTTTCGACTGGCTTGCGACCTTTACAATGCCGGGCTGGCGAAATGCATTCGGGCCGCGCAGCGTGTCGGCCGACTCGATCCGGGAAAGCAATTGCACCTGCCCACCGCGGATGGTCTGGGGTTCAGTCTTTCGATCGTGCACAACGGCTTCGCCTGGCGACCCGAGGAATTCGGTCCGCTGCTCTTCTGCGCCGACTACGAAGTCTCCGGCCTGGATAACCAATATCGCGACTATGGACTGGGCGTGCCGCTTATCGGCACTCGTGTGGCCGCGGGGCCGGCGCCCGTGTACGCGCTTTATCCCGACGACATCAGTTTCCCGGTGACGGCGTTTTTCCGCTTCGAGGAGAGCGTTGCGGATCTGGCAGCATGCCATTCCGGTCGATTGGAGCTTTATAATCCGCTCGCCATCCAGACGGTCCAAATTGCAGGGCAGAGCGTGCCGCTGGAGACCGACCTGTCGACGCCCCTGGCCTATTTCCTGTCGCGCACCGATTTGAACGCGGTGCCCTACGAGGGCTTCCTGCGTCCGGAAAGGATCGAGAGCCGCACCGGCATTTACATGTTCGAACCTTATCAACCGGGCAAAATCCCGGTCGTGATGGTCCACGGGCTCTTGTCCTCACCCGTTACCTGGGCGCCGATGTTCAACGACTTGCGTGCGGACCCTCAGATCCGCGACCACTTCCAGTTCTGGTTCTACCTTTACCCGACAGCCGACCCGTACCTGGCGAGCGCTGCCGACTTGCGCCAGTCGCTGGCCCGACTGCGTTCCGAGCTGGATGGCGAGCATCGCGACCCGGCCCTCGATGAGATGGTGCTCGTAGGACATAGCATGGGCGGCCTGGTTTCCAAGCTCATGACCGTGAGCAGCGCCGACAATTTTTGGCGATTGGTCAGCTCGGACCCGATTTCTTCGATCAAGGCGAGTCCAGACACGATCTCGGAGCTGCGGCGGATCTACTTCTTCGAGCAGCAAGCGTACGTCCGCAGGGTCATCTTCTTGGCCACGCCCCACCACGGCTCCAAGCTGAGTCCGTCGCCGCCGGCGCGGCTGCTGGAGCAATTCGTCCGTCTGCCGAAGACGCTCGTGGATGTCGCAGGGGATGTGGCCAAGGAAGACCCACGATTCTTCGCCAAGCTGCACGAAAGCCTCGTGCCGATCAGCCTGGACATGCTGGCGCCCCACGCCCCGGCGCTCGAGTTGTTGGCCTATCGGCCGCGGCCGGCGCAGGTGCGCTATCATTCGATCATCGGCGTCCTGCCGCACCCCAACTACCTCGTGCAAGCGCTCGCACCGGGTGGCAAGGAGGGCACTGACGGCGCGGTCCCGTACGGCAGCGCGCACATCGACAATGCGGAATCCGAGATCATCGTCCCCGCCGAGCACAGCGACGTGCAACGTCATCCGCTGGCAGTCCTGGAGGTGAGGCGGATTCTGCTGGAGCATCTCAGGCAGGTGAAGAGTGGACAGTAGTCAGGATGCCGGAAAGTGCATTGCGCCGACGCCCGCTTGACTTAAATGACGGTGCGTGATGTACCAGCAGACCGGGTGTTGGGTGAAACTATGAAGGAGGCCGAAGCCGACTGGTGGAGTCCTTTGAGTTCGTGGTAAACCGGATATTGCGTGTTTAACAATATCAGTTTCCACAAAAGGAGAACCACCGTGAAGTACGTCGGCATCGACCTCCAC
>DATGZX010000428.1:0-2072 GCA_035296965.1 Gemmataceae bacterium | reverse complement strand
AACGCGATTAATGAGATGGTCCGCCGCCTTGATCAGCCCTGGTGGGATGATCGGGCACAGACAAGGAGGATCATCGCATGAACATCGCCTCTGTTGGTATCGATCTGGGCAAGACGACCTTCCATCTCGTCGCTCTCGACGGTCACGGCAAGGTAGTCAGCAAGAAGAAGTTCTCCCGCAAGCAACTACTGGTCTACACGGCGAACCTGCAACCGGCGCTGGTTGGGATCGAAGCCTGTTCGGGGGCACATTTCATCGGCGCTGCGCTTCGCCGGCAGGGTCACGACGTGCGGCTAATCCCGGCACAGTTCGTCAAACCGTTCGTAAAGTCGAACAAGAACGATTTCATCGATGCCGAGGCCATCGCCGAAGCCGTCACCCGGGAAAACATGCGCTTCGTGCCCATCAAGACCGACGATCAGCTCGATCTGCAGGCCTTGCACCGGGTGCGCGACCGACTGGTGCATCGACGCACGGCCGTGATTAACCAGATCCGCGGCTTGCTGTTGGAACGCGGCATCACCTTCGCCAAGGGACCGGCGAAGCTGCGCAACCAGATCCCCGCGCTGTTGGAAGACGCCGATCAGAACTTGACGCCTCGACTGCGCAACCTGCTCGGTCGTGTCTGGCAGGAGTGGAAGCAACTGCAATCCGACATCGAAGGTGTGAGTCAGGAGATCGAAGTCATCTCCAGCGAGGATGCGGCCTGCCAACGCTTGCGCCAGATACCGGGAGTGGGACCGCTGGTCGCCACCGCGACCGTGGCCGCCATTGGCAACGGAGCGGCCTTCCACAAAGGGCGGGAGTTTGCCGCCTGGCTCGGACTGGTGCCCCGCCAGCACTCGACCGGCGGCAAGGCCAGGCTATTCGGCATCAGCAAGCGCGGCAACATTTACCTGCGACGCATGTTCATCCACGGTGCTCGCGCCGTGCTTCTGCGAGTGAAGTACGACACCGGCGGGCTCGGGAGGTGGGTGCATCAGCTTGAAGCGCGAGCGCCGCGCAATGTCGTTACGGTGGCCATTGCCAACAAGCTGGCACGGATAGCATGGGCGGTATTGGCAAAGGGTGAGGATTATCGCGCCGCGGCGGCAGTCGGAGCAGCGTGACCTAAGCAACGTTCGGATACACCGTTCCCACCAGGTCTGCTGAGGAGAGGACAGGACGAAAGAACAGTCAAACGGCGTGCCGGAAAACCTGAGTTGAGAAATGGTTTGCCATAACCGAGCGATTTATCAGGACCAGCACGCGCGGATCATCATCGTGGCCCGGAGAAAAATCTCCAACTAGAGGCCGGATACATTTACGCAGACTGTACGTCGTCCCAACAATCTCCCTTGCAGTCAGGCGGCGGACCATACATTCTCCAACTAACCCGCGTCTCAGCATCGGATGAGCACGAGCGGAGAGCGCCCCATGAGCGCTCTCCGTTCGGGTCAAGTCGCCAATCACGGACACGCTGCAGCTATCCATGAGCGGCGAAACCATCGCTAGTCGGGCGGATGGGTTGGGTAGCTGGGGCTGCCGTACCCCTGTAGCGTCACGTAGTACTCCACGGGTTGGAGAAGGGGGGGAGAGAAGCCGCTGGATGGGAATGGAGCGGGTGGGCCGTATTGGGGGTTAGGGGTTGGGGTGTAGTCGAGGACTATGCCCGTGGTGAAGTGGTCGTGGACGGTGGCGAATCCGTAGGTATTCGTGACCGAGAACGCGGTGTAGGCGTATTGGGATGTGTCAAGCGCGTAGGTGCAGGGGATGTCGGCGTTGGGCGTGGTGGTGGGAACGCCGCCGTTGACGCTGACGGTGGCGGAGAAGCAGGTGGTCCGGATGTCGGTCACAACGAGGAACATTCCCGTCGGCACCGTGTAACAACCCTGAGGCGTAGTGCCGTTGGGGAGGACCTGGACGTAGCAGGGGGAGGTTGCTCCGGGGCTGCCTTTCCAAAACAAGGTAACGAGTTGCTGTTGGGGGGAAGGGGGGGATCGGCCGCAACGGCGGTTTCAAGGCGCGGTAGAAACGACACGACGACCGCGACGACCCCTATTCCCAACGTCAAAAGCATGAGCTTGGCGAGG
>DATGZX010000427.1:0-8975 GCA_035296965.1 Gemmataceae bacterium | reverse complement strand
ATCGGTCTTGGATCAGCTTCTTCCCCATCCAGGCGGCTGACGGCCCGCCGTCACACGTCTCCCATTCGCTTTTCTTGGGCACGAATGTCAAGCTGAGGTAATCTCAGACGGTTCTACCCTGCGCACAGATTCGACAGCTACTGAGATAGCCCTAGGCCGTAGCCGCATTGGCTAGAATGCGGGCCGTTTCACGAGGTTTCCCCGCATTCTGGCGAACGCGGCTACCGGATGGTCAGTATAAGTGGGAAGGCGTCGACGCACGCTGGGCGATCTCGAACGCAAGGATTTCCACCGCCGCGCAAGCTGTCGAGCTGGTCATCGGGTTGGAAGTACTCGAATTGCTGTACCATCCGCTTTCGAGATTTCCCCGACGAGGGTGGCGGCGCCTACCCCGGCTCGGCGCAAGGCCGCCACAGTTTCTTCCGCCAACGAAGCAGGTACGCTGGCTAGCAATCCCCCCGAGGTCTGGGCATCGCAAAGGAGCAATTGCTGTTCCTTGGTTATCCCCGGATCGAATGCCACCCAGTCCACGAGGAATCGCAGGTTGGCGTGCGTGCCACCCGGTGCGATGCCCGCTTTCAGGTATTCGCGGCTAGCGGGAAGGACCGGCACAGCGTCCGCCCAGATGGTGGCGCTCACGCTGCTGGCGGCGGTCATGTTACGCAAATGTCCCAGAAGCCCGAAACCGGTCACGTCGGTCAAGGCGTGCACGTCGAACTGGCCTAGCACCTCGGCGGCGACGCGGTTGAGCGTGGTCATGACCCCAATGGCCTCCTGGATCGCGCCGAGCGAATCTTCGCCGTTTTTCGCGGCGGTAGTGATGATGCCCAGCCCAATGGGTTTTGTGAGAATCAGCAGATCGCCCTGCCGAGCGCCGCTGTTGGTGAGTGCCTTCTGAGGGTGGACGGTGCCAACCACGCACAGACCGAAGATCGGTTCTTCCGACTTGATCGTGTGCCCACCGACAATGGAGATGCCAGCTTCGGCGGCCTTGTCCGCTGCGCCGCGCAAAATCTCTGCCAAGACCTCGACACCGAGTTTCTGATCGGGGAAGCCAACGAGGTTGAGGGCAGTCAACGGCTTGCCTCCCATCGCGTAGACGTCGCTGAGCGCATTGGCGGCAGCGACCGCGCCAAAATCGTAAGGTCGATCGACGATGGGAGTGAAAAAATCGGTGGTCAGCACGAGTGCAAGGTCGTCGGTTAACTTGTAGATCGCCGCGTCGTCCGCGGTGCTACTTCCCACCAGCACATTTGGATCGATCACGACCGGTAGCTTGCCCAGTAGCGGCAGCAGATATCCCGGCGGCTGTTTTGCCGCGCAACCGGCCCGCTTGGCCAGTTGTGTAAGACGCACCGTATCGACTTCGCTCATTGGTTGCTCCTCACCTGCGTCAGGGTTCCGGCAGGCTTAGCGACTATCCGTCCCATTAGCCGTATTCCTCTCATCTGTACCAACCGGCTCCCGGAGCATGCCCCAGATTTTGCCCGGATGGCCGGGAACCTGGGCTTCGCACACAATGCGGAACCCACAGCGGTCGTAAATCACCGTGTTGGATTCCTTGTGCGTTTCCAAATAACAAGGAAGCCCAGCTGCGTCAGCCTGCGCAAAAATCGGCTGCATGAGCTCTCTGCCGAGGCCCTGGCCCTGTCGCCCCGGCTCTATGCCAATCGCCCAGAGATACCAATGTGGCCCAGGGGCATGCTCATGGTGGATCTTCTCGGCGATGGTGTCGAAGGCGCTCAAGCGTGAGAAACCGGTCCAACCAAACTGAAAGGGCAGCTTGAGCATACCTGAGCGGACCATTCGCAGAAAGGTTGGGAAAGGCCGATGGGGTGGCAGCCAGCAGGCGGCCCCGGCCACATCAGGTGTGGTATACACCTCACCGGCGGAGAGGCAGTAGCGCATCACAGAACCGTACAGTGCGCATGTCGCCCGAGGTCGCCGGCGATCATCCGGGGCCACGTAAAGCAGCAGGGGATAATTCTCAAACGCCCGGCCCATGACGGCTTTAGCCTGTGCAAAATCTCTGTCGGTCAGAGCCCTCACTTCAGGATGCTGCAAACGTGATTCCTCCCTCGGATGTGTAAGCATGGCTCCGCCCTACTTGGTGGTCGTTTTCAAGCGCGCTTCTTCCAGCTTTTTGACACTCGCAAGGTCGAGAGTGACGGGAACGTCCTTTAGTTTTTCCGAAGTGATCCCTTGCGAGTTCGCACAGCTCATGTCCACGTCGAGACTGGCCTTGTACACGTTCTTGACCTCACAGAGTCGCTCCCAGGGAACGTTTTTGAAGTGAAATGCGAGATGGGCAGTCTCGCTGGGCTTTATTTCTGCAATTTGGACGGGCAGGCTTTCTTCAGGTGTGATTGCTTCAAGCACGAGCCTGGTATAGCGGACATTCGTCAGGGAAAACTTGCCCAGGTTCGTGAGGTCAAGCGTCAGCGTCGTATTCCCTGCCGTACAAGAGGCGGCCCAATGTTCTTGCTTGGGAAGTGCGGAGCTGCCGCGACTCAAAGCCCGCTGCATCTCGGCTGCCGACGCCGGACCGAATTCGCTTTGCAGCTTGTCTTCCTGCTTCTTTTGCCACATGCCTCGGGCAAAATAGGCAATGCCGGCACCCACCCCAAGACACAGAGCGATATAAAGGACGCCTTGCAGTTTTTGCATCAGAACTGTCTTGAACGGCCCTTGCACTTTCCGCATCGATACATCCTCTGGGCGGCCAACCAGACTTTACGATCTCTCCACAGGCTAGTGTCCCCCCGGCATCAATTTTCTCGTAGCTCAAGCTTCAGCTTGAGCCACTACCCTCGTGCTGTCTCGGATTGCAATCCGGTATCAATTCTCTCGTAGCTCAAGCTGCCAGCTTGAGCTACTGAATCTTTTCAGAAACTCCCGATCTGATCCAGCCGGGTTCAGTCACTATATAAAAGTAGTCGCAAAGACTGTCCCGGATCGGTCCCCTCACGGCAACTCGCCCCGAAACTCCTGGTCAAGGGCAGCCAATTCCCGTTCCAGTTGCTGGAATCGTTGGGCCCAGGCGGAACTCTCCGTGAGTCGCTCGCCGTTTGCAAAAACAGTCGCATGGGCCAGCTCCAGAATCGTGCACTGGCGCAGTTTGGCCCGTTCGTAGCGCCCTTCCAAATCGCGAAGCAAGTCTTTGTAGCCATCAGCAGTTTGCATTGCCCCCGCATGTTCGGCCTGGAGTTGCGTGAGCATTTCCTCGTGTTCCTTCTGACGAGATAGCGCCCGGCGTGTCAAAACTTCGTCCCCGCAGGCGGAAGCGGCCCGCGCCCGCCGGCGCCACAAATCGGCTTGCGTGCGCTGGGTCTTGAGGTTGCGCACAAGCCGGCGCTGCCGGATGAGCGCGGCGACCGTGATTCGCCTCACATCGTCCAGACATTGCTTCATGTCTTCCAGGATGTCGGCCAGCACCTCGGGCACGCCGCCCGGCTCATTGGGTGAATCGTCGAGCGCCGAGTCGAGCAGCTCAGCGATACGCGAAAGCAAATTCATGGCTGCACCTCCGTTTAACGCCGTCAGCATCCAAGGATAGAAACCAGCGTGATCGACCACGGCACGCAGATCAGGTAACCGCGACGGCTTGCCTCGATTAACCGGTGAAAGGTTCTCCTTCGCGCGGTTAATCCGTCGAAACATTCGCGGTTCATAACCCAGTCGACCTCCCGCGTTCTTCAGAAAGGAGATGATTCATGTTTCGCACCAGGCTGCGTGCCAGCTTTGCGCATATCAGCCAGGCGCTCCGCGAACCCGAGGCGTTCGCGTTGCGCTGGCATCACGAAGGCGCCCCCTATGACTGGTCTGTTTTCCTCGCGCTGTCTCTGACCGCGATTCTCGGCACCACCACGTATGGCATGATCATGGGGCTGCTCGGCGGCACTCGAGAGATGCTTCTGGACAGCCTGCGCTGCACGGCCGCAGCGGGAATTGCGTGGAGTCTGCCGCTGCCCGCACTCTATGTCCTGAACAGCCTTGCCGGCTCCCGGCTACGAGTCAGCACTACGTTCCTTGCCGCCCTCGTAACCACAAGCTGGGGCGGTTTGGCAATGATTGCTTCGATTCCTGTTGCCTGGTTTTTCAGCGTGGCGTTGCCGACACATGGCGGCGTGATCCTCCTCATCCACCTGACCGTATTTGCCGCGGTGGGTGTCGCAATGATCGACGTATTCTGCCGGGTCCTGGCAGCGCTGGAACCCAACCGCGGCAAGACGCCGGGTTGGTGGCTGCTGCTGGTCGGCGCGATTGGCGGCGAATTGTTTTACGCCTTCGGGCTCTTTCAGTTTTCTGCCCTGGGCGACGTGCTTAACCGAGTGCACCAGTTCTTCGTCTGAGACCCCGGCCCCCCCTCCATAACCTCACACGACGATTATTTGAAAGGAATATCCATGAATACCAAAGCGACACAGGAACCGTCTCATCGTTCAGGATGCTCGAGGGATCCTTCCTGGTTAGCGGAGTCATTGCCTGAAGCCTTGCCGGTAGACCCAGAGCCGCCGCTCCTCGTCGAGGGTAATGAGCGCTCGGCCTTTGGCCTGGTCGAGCTGGTCCTCAAGAGCCCGGCCCGGCTCAACGCCTTGATGAACCAGGATGAACGAGAGCCGATCCAGCTCATCCCGAAACTACTGGGCATCGCACTGGTCAGCTATTTTCTTTATGCGATCGCCATGGTTGTCATCTTGAACACGGCGCCGCCGGATGCCTACCCGGCCAGGGAGCCGCTGCCCGCGCCGCCTGCAAGCTGGTCGAACGGCTCGGCGCTTGCTCTGGTCGTCGCCTACATCGTCGGCCTGGTCGCAACTACCTGTATCTGTCTGCCGAGCTTCTATTTCTTCAGCCTGCTCGCGGGCGTAAAGCTTTCGATGCTGCAAGTCGTCGGCCAGGTGGTGCGCAGCAAGGCGTCGGCTGCCATTGTGCTCATTGGCATCCTGCCGATCTACGTGGCTGTGATCTTGGGGCTAATCGTTTTTCAGGCGCGTGCCCCCTATCTGGAAGTGTGCCTCTACCTGGGGCTGATCCTGCCATTCATCGCCGGACTCGAAGGCGTGAGGTCCATCTACCGGGGCGTGCGGAGCATGGCCTATACGCTCCCTCCCGAAAGGCGCGAGCGTCGAGAATGCTTCCTGCGGCGCTTGACCCTCTCCTGGGCCGCTGTGTACACGGCAGTGTCGCCGGTCATGATCTACGTGTTGTGGGACTATCTTGCCAAGCAGTTTACGTGAGCGGCAGCGGCATCCCTGGCCTTCCAAACTGAAAGGAGAGCACCCATGAGCCTGGGCCCTACAGTTCTGATCTACTTGCTGCTGGGATTCGGAGTCGCGCTGGCCGTCGTTGCCTACGACAATAGCAAGGATGCAGCGGAACGCTGGTTCTCCTTCTTCACTGCGATTCCCTTCTGGCCGATCTACGTGCCCATCCTCCTCGCCCGCAAGAGGGTGGTCGTCGAAGAGCCCGCTCAACCAGCGCCGCCGCCGGCAGATGATATGACAAACGCCATCCACCAGGTGGACGCGGAGCTGGAGGCAGCGCTCAACAGTTTGGACGGCTGGGCCGAGGGTGTGCTGGCGCGTGAGAAGGACCGCATTCACGAGTTGCGCACGGCCTGGACGGCCCAGGGCGAGCGCATCCGCGAAATGGATCGCTTGCTGGCGCTGCCGGAATATGCGAAAGCGGAGGAACCCGTTCCGGGCGACGCTCTCAGCGGCCCGTTGTCAGCGCCCGCTACGGATCGTCTGCGGCACAGCCAGCAGGTGCGCCGCCAGAATATCGAGCGCCTTCGCCACGTTCGCCGGCGTGCTTACGAAGACCTGATGGGAACGCTCGCCTGGGTGCGCGAGTTGGTGTCGATGATTCACCTGGCGAAATTCACGGGAGCGCCGGCGTCGCGTGCCGAAGAGCTGGTGGCCCAGATCGCAGCGGCGGTTGAGGGATTGTCCGAGCTTACCTGGCAAGACGAGACGACTGTTGCCGCTGGCGATAGTACTTGAGCCCCGGAATGAAGAAGCAAGCTGCGGACACCAGGCCGAACATGAAGAGGCCCACTTCCGGGAAAACGGCCATGAACGCCGCCGTCAGAAACGAAGCGGCCGCGGCCACGTAGAACGATCCCGAAAGCATGCCTGCCTTGATCAAGAAGACCATGCCCGCGAGCACCGCCAAGACTGGCGACAGCGTTAGCACCTTGAGACCCAGCAGCAGCTCGACGCCGAAAAGGCTGATGCTGCCGAGCGTGCTCGCGAGCCAGACGTGCGCGATCTGCCGCTCGATGAAAGTCACCGGCCCCGCCCGCCGCCGCAGTGCCCAGAAGATCGATGCCCAGGTGCCGAGGCCGACGCCCCAGATTCCCAGATAGGGAAATACGCTCTTCACATCGTTCAGGGCGATCACGTTCGTAACGGAGCAAAGCACGATGAGCACCAGGCTATGCCACATCCAGAGCAGGCCCCAGTTTTCCAAGACGGCAGCGTGGTGCGTTTCGCCTAGCATGCGGCCCAGAAAATGGACGACGCTCAAGGGCCGCGCGGCAATCGGCTCGCCTTGCAGGTAAGATTCCAGGTCTTCCTGGAGAAGCTTTGCCGTGGGGTAGCGGAGATCCGCCGGTTTCTGCAGGCACTTGAGGCAAATCGTCTCCAGATCGCGATCGACCTTGGCGTTCAGCATGCGCGGCGGCACGACGTCCTGTTCCAGCACCTGCAGGACCGTATCCAGGGGCGTGGCCGCCTTGAACGGCGGCCGGCCGGTGAGCGTCTCATAGAGAATTGCGCCGAGACTGTACACATCGCTGGCGCGGCCGAGGACGCCACGGCTGCCGCTCGCCTGTTCGGGAGGCATGTAGCTGGGCGTGCCGACGATCGCTCCAGTCTGCGTGAGGCTTGCCCCACCCTCGACGCGCTTGGCAAGCCCGAAATCGGTCACATGCGGCTGGCCATGCACGTCGATGAGCACGTTTGACGGCTTGAGGTCGCGGTGCAGGATGCCGCACTGGTGGGCGTATTCGACAGCCTGGCTGATCGCGGCCAGGTGCCGGGCCGCTTCGCACTGGGGCAAGGGGCCCTCGGAAATCAGCTTGGCCAACGTGGTTCCCTCGACGTATCTCATGCTGAAAAACGGCTGGCCGTCGACCTCACCCACTTCATGCACGGCCACCACGCTGGGATGAGCCTCCAGCCGAGCGGCGGATTGGGCCTCCGCGCGAAAACGGGTCAGGTCGGCCTTGGAAGCAAGTGCGCCGCGCAGGATCATCTTGATCGCCACGGTCCGTTCCGGGTGTCGCTGCCGGGCTTTATAAACCACACCCATGCCGCCCCGGCCCAATTCTTCAAGAAGTTCATAATCGCCAAACGCGCGTGGCAAAGGTGAGCTTGAAGGGGCATGCGCGGGGGCAGACGCGAGCGCGGCCAATTCCACGGTGGATCGGGAGCGAGAACCCTGGTGGGCGAACTGCTCGGCAATCTGCGCCGCGGCCCACAGCTCGCGCAGCTCATCGGCCACCACGGGATGCTGGCTAGCCAGCGTATCGATATCAGGCTGGCGGCCGGTGCGCTGTTGTTCGGTCAGCTCGCCAAGAAGCTGTGCCAGCAGTTCATCGCGCCCGGCTTCTTCTTTCACTCCGACAGATCCCGACATACCTGGTCTCCCGAGTTCAGATCAAGCCGGCGTCAGCCGAGCCTTCAACCGCCGCAGCGCACGCAGATAGCGCATCGAGGCCGCGGCTTCGCTTAGCCCCAGGAACAGGGCAATCTCCTGATTGCTGAGCTGCTCATAGTGTTTCATCAAGATGATCTCGCGATCGCCCTCCTCGAGGTCCACGATCGCAGTCTCCAGCCGCTTCTGCAGCTCATGACGAATGGCCGCCGTTGCGGGAGTCAGCTCCGGATCGACAAGCTGTCCCGCCAGCTCGGCAGACGAATGGTCCGCAAGGTGTCCGGCCAGCATGGGCTGCTCACGGTCCAGGCTGCGCCGTTGCGTTTGCCGATGCCGCCGGTAGGCATCGATCACGTGATCGCGGGCAATGTGCCGCAGCCAGAGGTGAAACGGCATGGCCGGTTTTTGCAGGTAGTCCTTCAGCCGCCGGCTGGCTTCAAGCAGCACGTCTTGCACGACGTCGCTGGCATCCAGGCGCGCCGCCAGCGCCGGATCGAGCCGCAGGCCGATCATGCGTCGCAACGGTTCGCGCTGCGCGCCCAGCAGACGATCGACCGCCGCGGCGTCGCCGTCTTTCACCTGGCCCAGCAGTTCCTCAGTTTCCGGAGAGTTCGGCAGCATGCCGCCCCCTTGCGCCGGTACCCGACACGATGGAATAGTGCGTTTGCCATCTTACCGGGAGATTGCCCGGCGGGGTAGTTGACTGGGTGGTGCTTACGTGGGAGACGCGTCAGCGAGTGCGGCGGCTCATTCGGGAAGTTGGGCGATTCCAGGGTACACCCCCTCCCCCCAAGTACGGGGACGAGGGGAGAAAGGCAGACTCCGTTTGCCCCTCGTTCTCAAACGAAGTTTCCGTCTTGTCCAGTGTAGACAATGAGAAGGTGCGCAGGTTTTTCGCGTTGGAGCCCGAGAGAAAGCCTGCTGGCGATTGCCTCGAGGGTGATCCCATGCCCCCTGGATGGCTCCTGAATGCGGATGGGATTATCCATATCAAGTCGCTCTTGGCTCAAGGACTTTGCCCTCTACCCCGGTCAGGATGTTACCAATTGCCTCTCTTCCAGTCCTCCCGATGAAAGTGACAGTCTCGTCAGAACCACCGAAAACCCGCCCTTGACCATCCATCAACAGCATACAGGTTCCAAACAAGTAGTGTCCGATCGGGCAAAGCGGAGTGTATTTTGTTAGCGCGTCCCCCTCTGTCCCAGGTTGGGTTTGCTTGCAACTGGCGCAGCTGAACGGCGTTGTCGTTGCTAGCATGAATGCATGGATGTTCTTGTCTGTCGCGGATGCCGACAACGTGAGCAGCGCATCCG
>DATGZX010000426.1:0-8160 GCA_035296965.1 Gemmataceae bacterium | reverse complement strand
GACGATGACGGTGCCGTCCTTGGCGGGCGTCTGACAGGCAGGGACGACTCTGGGCTGCATGACGATGGTGCCGTCCGGCTTGCGCTCGCCGACCTCGACCAGGCACATCCGGCAACTAGCGACCACCGTGAGGGCCGGGTGCCAGCAGTAGTGCGGGATGAACACGCCGCCCTTGAGAGCCGCCTGAATCAGGTTCAGCTTCTCGTTGCCGATATCGACCGGGTTGTTATTGACGTAAACGACCGCCATAGTTTGTCCGCATTGCCAATGCCTGATCAGTTCCCATAATCGAATCGTTTAGCCGCGACCCTGCGGGGAGCGCGTCAAACACAAGGCCACGGGTCGCCGTCAGTTCCGCGCTCCCCGCAGGGTCGCGGCTAAACGATATCGTCTACCCAAAAACGCACTATTTCGCCTTCAGCGCCTTCTCAAAGTCTTCCGGGTTCAGTCTTTTCACGGAGCCGTCTCCGTTCGCGACCCAGCGCAGGCCGTTCTCATCAGGCTCCTTTTCGTATGCGAGCACTACCTCCGAAGACAGATGCGGCAGACTCCAGATAACCACGTAATTCCCTTCCTCGATGGCCTTGTAGAGCTTGGGCATGTCGCGCTCGATATCGGCCTTCAGGTCGTCTAGCTTGCCGGGAGACCGATTTTGCAGAGCGCTGTAATTAGCATAGTAAAGGGCCAACTGGCGGAAGTCATTTTGCACTCTTGAGCGGTCGATGACTCGGCGCAGGGACATCTGCGCAGGTGCTCCGGCGCCTCCCTTGGACGGGGTCGTGGCCGGAGACGAAGCGCTCTTCCCGCAACCCGTCAACAAAAGAGCCACGCTCAACGCCGCCAGACCGGGTCGCAAGCGTTGGTGAGAGTCTAGCCGAAAAGCCCCTCGCCCCTGCTCCGGGGGAGAGGGGTTGGGGTGAGGGGGCACGGCTTGCCCAGGCAAAACCCCCTCACCCCCAACCCCTCTCCCCCGAGTACAGGGGAGAGGGGAGCGCTTGTCGGACAGACTCTGAAATCTCATGGGATCCTCGGGATAAAGGAGCAATGTTGTCAGTGAGCCGGCACGAGTGCTCGCTCTTCGCTCCTCCTGCCGCTGCGGATGTACTCTTCGAGTTCGGACCGAAACTTGGTCACAATCTGCTTCACGGGCCAGCCGGCGCCGTCGGCTAGGCCGCAGATAGTCGTTCCCGGCATGATGCCGATCGAGTTGCCGACCTCCTGGAGGATGGCCAGGTCCTCGAGGCGGCCGCGCCCCTGGCGGAAGCGCTCGCTGATCTTCAGCATCCAGCCGGTCCCTTCGCGGCAGGGCGTGCATTGGCCGCAGGATTCATGAGCGAAGAAGCGGCAGATGTTGTAGAGCACATCGACGATGCTGGTCGCTTCATCGAAGATGGTGACGGCCGCCGTGCCGAGGCCGAGGCAGCCGACTTTGCCCGGGCCGTTGAAATCGAGCGGCGTATCGAATTCCTTTTCCGTCATGACGCCCATGCTGATGCCGCCGGGGATGCAGCCCTTGGCCTTGCGGCCTTTCCACACACCACCGCCATACTTGTCGGTCAGCTCGCGGACGGTGACGCCTAGCGGCAGCTCGACGCAGCAAGGCTTGTTGACGTGGCCGCTGATGCAGTAAAGCTTGGGCCCGTAGCTGCCGGCGTCGCGCGGATTCTTGGGATCGGGAGGGACGCCCACCGATTTGAACCAGTCCACGCCGCGATCGACGATATGCGTGACGCATGCCAGCGTCTCGATGTTGTTGACGACGGTCGGCTTGCGAAACGCTCCCTCTACGGCCGGGAAGGGGGGCTTGATGCGCGGCCAGGCGCGCTTGCCTTCCAAGCTTTCGATCAAGCCGGTTTCTTCGCCGCAAATGTAAGCGCCGGCGCCGCGATGCAGGAACACATCGAGATGGAAGTCCCTGCCGAGGATGTTGCGGCCCAGGAGGTTGTTCGCGTAGGCCTCGTCGATGGCCTTTTGCATCACCCGGAAGCAGCGGCCATATTCATAGCGCAAGTAAAGGTAGGCGGTGCTCGCGCGCGTGGCGTAGCAAGCGAGGATGATCCCTTCCAGGAGCTGGTGCGGATCCTCCTCCATCAAGATGCGATTGTTGAACGTGCACGGCTCGCTTTCGTCGCCGTTGACGCAGAGGTAGATAGGGCCGGGATGGTCCTTGGGCAGGAAGGTCCACTTGAGTCCGCAGGGGAACCCGGCGCCGCCTCGGCCGCGCAGTCCGGACGCTTTCACGGCGTCTACCACCTGCGCGGGCGCCATCTCGTGGACCGCCTTGGCCAGAGCGCGGTAGCCGCCGTCGGCGCGGTAGGTGTCGATGGACTGGCTGTCCGGCTTACCGACGCGACGAAGGAGAACGGGTTCGAATTCAGCCATGGCACCCCACCTGGCATTAGAAGCTGCTGAAAAAGGGGTCAGACCCCCTACGAAGCTTCACTCATTTCTCGCTTTAAGGGGTCTGACCCCTTTTTCAGCAGCCTCCATTACAGCAGCTATTGCTTGAGTTCTTGCAGCAGACCCTGCACCTTGTCCGGCGTCACATTCATGCGTTGTTCATCGTTGATGAGGAGACAGGGCGCGCCCTCGCAGCCGCCCAGGCACTCGGCGAACTCGACGGTGATTTTGCCGTCCGCGGTCGTGCCGCCCGGCTTGACGTGCAGCTCGTCGCAGACGCGCGCGAGCACTTCTTCGCCGCCGCGGAGCATGCACGTAAGGCTGCGGCACACCCAGAGGCGCGTCCGGCCCAGAGGATCTTCCTTGCCGCGAAAGAAGCCATAGAAGCTCAGCGTGTCGTTGACCTCTGCCGGGTTCAGGTCGAGGAGATCGGCGATCTCGCGAATTGCCTCGAGCGGCACGCAGCGCAATTCATCCTGGACCAGGTGCAGGGCCGGCAACGTGGCCGCCTGCTTCCTCGGGTAGCGCAGCAAATAGGCCAGGATCTTCTGTCGTAATTCTTCGCTCAGCACACTCATCGATCCAGCTCGGCTGCAATAATGTTCAAGCTGCCCAGCACCGCCACCACGTCGCTGATCTGGTGCCCAACAATAAGGTATGGAAAGACGGCAAAGTGAATGAACGAAGGCGGCCGGGTGCGAGCCCGGTACGCGCGCTCGGTGCCGTCGGAGACCACGTAGAAACCCAGCTCGCCGTTGGGCGATTCGACCGCGCCATAGACCTCGTCGACAGGCGCCGCGAAGCCGCGGTTGGGCATGATCACTTCGAAATGCTGGATCAGGCTTTCGATGCTGCGATAAGTGGAAAGCTGATCGGGCAGGACGACCTTGCTGCCAGCTTCGACGTTGACAGGGCCGCCCGGCAAGTTCTCGATCGCCTGATGGACGATCTTCAGGCTTTCCAGCATCTCTTCCATGCGCACCAGGTAGCGGGCGTAGCAATCGCCCGCGCTGGCGCAGACAACCTTGAAATCAAAGTCGCCGTAGGCCAGGTAGGGTTCGTCCTTGCGCAGATCGCGAACCACGCCGCTGGCGCGGGCGACCGGTCCGGTGCAGCTCAGGTTGATCGCCTCTTCTTTGGAAAGGACGCCGATGCCCTTGAGCCGGTCCATGAAAATGCGGTTGCGGTTCAGCAGCCGGCAGACGTCGGCGTGGGTCTTGGGAAAGTCCTTGACGAAGGCGCGGACTTTTTGCACGAAGTCGTCGTTCACGTCGTACAACAAGCCGCCGACGCGTGTGTAGCTCGGGTGGAAACGCTGCCCGGAGGCAGTTTCGCAGATGTCGTAGATCAGCTCGCGCTGGTAGAAGGCATAGAGAAAAGCGGTGAAGGCGCCGAGGTCGAGCGCGGCGGCACCGACGCAGAGCAAATGGTCGTGGATGCGCATCAGCTCGCCGAGGATGGTGCGCAGGTATTTGCAGCGCGGCGTCAGCTCGATGCCGAGCAGTTTCTCCACGACATGGTGCCAGGCGACCTCGTTGGCGGCGGGCGAAATGTAATTCATGCGGTCGACGATCGTCACGTACTGGTTGTAGTTCAGATCTTCGCCGAGCTTCTCGAAGCCGCTGTGCAGATAGCCGATGTCCGGGACGGCCTTGACCACGGTCTCGCCATCGAGCGTCAGGATCAGGCGCAGTGTCGTATGCGTGGCCGGGTGTTGCGGCCCGAAGTTGAGCGTCCAGAGGTATTCCTTGTCGGAAGCCTCCGGCTCCATCGGTTCAACCAGTTCCAACGGCATGCCGGGCGTTCCTTCCTTTCGCGTTTATCGTTGTGCTACCCATCAGCCCGCGTGAGGACGGGGAAGTTATGGCGTTCGCCTTTGCCGCGCAGGGGGTAATCCTTGCGCAGCGGGAAGGCAGCAAACTCTTCCGGCATCAGGATACGGCGCAGATTGGGATGGCCTTCAAAGATGATGCCGTACATGTCATAGACCTCGCGCTCCATCCAGTCGGCTCCCTTCCAGAGGGGGAATGCCGAAGGAACCTGGAGATCCGGCTCGTTCAGATACGTTTTGACGTAGACGCGTTCGCCCGTGGCCGTATTCAGGAGGGCGTAGACGACGCCGAAGCGGTCTTTGGCATCTGGATAGTAGAGGTAATCGACGGCGGTCAGGTCGGCGAGCATGTCGAAGCCGGCGTCGAGTTTCAAGCACTCCAGGATAGCGAAGAGGCGGGCGGGCGCAGCGATGACGCGCTGGTTGTCGCGGAACAGCGAGGTGGTGAAGCTCTCCGCACCGCAACGTTCTTGAAGTAAAGCCAGCAGCTTGTCGTGTGCCATAGCGCGGATCCCTGGATTCAGGTGGTTACGGGTCCTGCGGATCGCGCAGCCGGGTCGCGTTCGCAAAATCTCCCGGAGCGACGATCGCTTCGTTGGGCGCCAGCTCCAGGGCAAGCGGCCGGGGGGCTTCGGACTGGCTGCGCTGCGCGAATTCCTTGCCGTTGAGCGTGCCGCCCCGCTGGATTTTGTTCTGGAGGTCCATGACCGATTGAATGATTTGCTCCGGCCGCGGCGGGCAGCCGGGGATGTAGACATCGACCGGCATGAAGCGATCTATCCCCTGAACGACGGCATAGGTGTCGAAGACGCCGCCGCTGCACGCGCATGCGCCCATGGAGATGCACCACTTGGGCTCCGGCATCTGCAGCCAGACCCGTTGCAGCACGGGCATCATCTTCATGACCACGCGGCCGGCGACGATCATGAGGTCGCACTGGCGCGGGCTGAAACGCATGACTTCGGCGCCAAAGCGGGCGATGTCGTGCCGCGAGGCGCCGGCCGCCATCAGCTCGATGCCGCAGCAGGCCGTGGCGAAAGGCATGGGCCAAAGACTGTTGGCGCGCACCCAGTTCGCCAGCTGGTCGAGCCGGGTCATCATCACGTTTTCCGGAAGGTTCAGCGCCATCGAAACACCCCCTTGCGCCAGGCGTACACATACGCCAAGGCCAGGGTAACCAGGAAGATGACCACTTCCCAGAAGATAGGCCAACTCAGGCCGGCCGGCAGCAACGGCGGGTCGCGGTAGGCCACGACGGCCCAGGGATAAAGAAAGAGCAGCTCCACGTCGAACACCAGGAAGAGGATCGCGATCAAGTAGAACTTGACGTCAAAGTGCTGGCGGGCGTCGCCGATCGGGTCCATGCCCGATTCATAAGGCATCAACTTGATGGCAGTGCGCCGGTGCGGGCCCACGAGGTGGGCCATCAGCAAGGTGCCGCCCGCGAACGCGAGTATCACCAGTAGGTAGATGAAAATGGGATAGTAGGTCGCGAGTTCGAATGCCTCGGTACCTGGCAGCGCCATGTCGGGAGGAGATGGCACGTGTCGACTCCGTTTCCCCGCGGCCTTGGCCGGCCGACTTCGTGACTTTTTTCACGAAGCAAATCAAAAAGAAGCCTCGACTGCTGGTCGAGGTGTTTTGCCGCTTCAATGCTCGGTATTTTCCAATATAGATCGCGTCAAGGATTTGGCCAGACCGGCAATTCGTGCGTTGCTTGAGGAGAGAGGTGGTGGCACGGGGCTGAGCCGAGACTCGCAATCGGCCATACCCCGTGCCCTTTGAGCGGGAGGGTAGAAGGGAGGAGGATCAGGCTTTCGCCTTGCGGGTGTTTGGGACTCGCTACCAAACCCCACGCCTTTTTTAGTTTGCAAGCGATGTGCCAATCGCCGGCAATGTTCCACTTCCGCAAAGCCATCCGTCCAATAAGTCCTATAGGCCATATGACTTAGGACTTTGTAGATTCTTGGAGCGCCCTTTCTGGCGAGAGCTGCTAACCAGCCGACCGGCTAAAAGTGCATGAATATGCAACGAGAAGTGTGGAATTATGGGTTTGCTGGTGAATTCTGCTGCATGCCCAGGAGAAGGGCAAGGGAAGAGGGCATGTTGTTTCTGGGAAATAAAGATTGTAAACAGGCGCTAATTTTGCTGAACACTCAAAGACTGATGATGGCATTTTTCGTGAAGATTGCCAGCCTGATCAATTGATATTAACTCGTTTATGCATAATATCTTACGTCGTTTCAGCGCTGTATGAGAAAATGCGGATCTAAGTTTTGGTCTGGAAATTGCCGAAGCATAAAGATGACCGATGTGGCATTTCGGCGCCATGTTTACCTCGGTCAAGCCAAATGGCCTGGGTGGCTCCCTTCGGTGCGAGCTGCTCTCCGACAAATGCCTTGCTGAACCACGTAGTTCGGCAAGGCAATTGTCTTTTCCCGCCACGCGTGGCTCACGCTATCAGCTTGAGCTACAAAGGCTGCGAATTCTCCCACCAGGAGCGTGGTATCCACTCGGGCTTCGCTGTAGCTCACGCTGGCAGCTTGAGCCACACTTTTATCCCTTTTGCCAATTTCGTTCGATGAAGGTGGTATCGACCTGGGCTTCGATGAAGCTCGAGTGGTTGAAAATCTCACGATGGAGCGGAATCGTGGTTTTCACTCCTTCGACGACGAACTCCGCGAGTGCCCGCCGCATGCAAGCCAGGGCCAGGGCACGCGTCGGCTGGTAGACGAGGAGTTTGGCGAGCAGCGAATCATAGTTGGGCGGCACACGGTAGCCCGGCACGACATGCGTATCGAGCCGGACTCCCGGCCCGCCCGGCACCTGCCACCGGCTGATCACGCCGGGCGACGGCCGAAAATCCGCCGCGGGATCCTCGGCGTTGATGCGGCACTCGATGGCCACGCCACGGTGGTGAATATCCTCCTGTTTGAAGCCAAGCGGTTCTCCCCCGGCAATGCGGATCTGTTCGCGCACCAGGTCGATGCCCGTCACCAGTTCCGTAACCGGGTGCTCCACCTGAATGCGGGCATTGACCTCGATGAAGTAGAACCGATGCTGCTTATCGACCAAAAACTCGCAGGTCCCGGCATTTTGGTATCCCGCCGCCTTGACGAGCCGGACGGCACAGCGGCAGATTTCCTGACGAACGGCCGAGGATAAATTGGGCGCTGGCGATTCCTCAACCAGCTTTTGATGGCGGCGCTGCAGAGAACAATCGCGTTCCCAGAGGTGCACGGCGTTGCCGTGCGCATCCGCGAGGATCTGCACCTCGACGTGGCGAGGCTGCTCGATGTACTTTTCGAGATAGACGCTGCCGTCCTTGAAAGCCTTTTCCGCCTCCTGCTGGGCCGCCTTGAGGCCCGCGTGCAGGCTGATGTCGTTGCGCGCCACGCGCATGCCCCGGCCGCCGCCGCCGGCTGCTGCCTTGATCAAGACCGGAAAACCGATGGCGTGTGCCAGCTGCAGCGCCTGCGCATCGCTCTCGATCAGGCCTTCGCTCCCAGGGACCACGGGCACGCCCGCCTCCTGGGCCATTTTGCGGGCCTCGTTCTTGTTGCCGAGCCGCCGCATCGCCTCTTGCGGCGGGCCGATAAACTCGATCTTGCACGACCGGCACACCTCGGCAAAGTGCGGATTTTCCGAGAGGAACCCATATCCCGGATGGATCGCATCGACGTCGGCGATCTCGGCAGCGCTGATGATGCGCGGAATGTTCAGATAACTTTCAGCGGCAACGGCAGGGCCAATACAGATGGCTTCGTCGGCCAGAGATAGGTACGGGGCACCTCGGTCAGCTTCGCTAAAGACCGCGACGACTTCGATCCCCAGGTCCCGACACGCCCGGATGACCCGAAGAGCAATTTCACCGCGATTGGCTACCAGGATGCGTTGAAACATGGTCTTAAGGAAAAAGGAAGAAGGAA
>DATGZX010000425.1:0-82415 GCA_035296965.1 Gemmataceae bacterium | reverse complement strand
CGGATGCGCTGCTCACGTTGTCGGCATCCGCGACAGACAAGAACATCCATGCATTCATGCTAGCAACGACAACGCCGTTCAGCTGCGCCAGTTGCAAGCAAACCCAACCTGGGACAGAGGGGGACGCGCTAACAAAATACCGCCGGAGTTGAGGGGGTGTCCGATGGAATGGTTGTTCACTTCGCCGCCAAATAGATGTCCGCGATGCCGTATTGGATCTCATCTGCTCGGGCACCGTTCAGATTACACAAGACGATGACCGAAAGATGCTCGTTGGGAAAATGGGCGACCCAGGCCGAGCCGCCGCCTTCATGCCCCACGACTTTTCGCTTTTGGTGTTCGTCGATTGACCAACCGAGGCCGTAATCTACTTCCTTCCCACTGTTGAGTTTCACCGGGGTCCACAGGGCCTCTAAGCTCTGTTGTTTGAGCACCTTGCCCGTGTCCAGGGCGATGAAGAAACTCGCCAGATCCAAGGCCGAGGAGTTCAGCCCGGAGCCGGGATTCGGAGTCGGGCCAAACAGATAGATCCAGTTGCGCAATTCTCCAGTTTGCCGGTTGTAGGCCGTCGAGGGACGGCCCTTGATAACCACTTCCGTGTCGCCGAAGTGCGTGGCCGTCATTCCCAACGGCGCGAAGACACGCTCGTCCAGGTAGGCTGCAAATGACTTTCCTGCTTGCTTCGCCACGATCATGCCAAGCAGAGTGTAGCCCGAGCGGTGGTACGAGAACTTCTCCCCCGGCGGGCACTTCAGCGGTAGCTTCGCGACTAGCTTGATGCCCTCCTCGTCAGAAAGGTTGTTTCTTTTTTCCTCCGGCAGTTTGTCAAAACTCGGGTGGTCCGAGGTTTCCGGCAACCCTGAGGTATGGGTCAGCAGGTTGCGGACCCGAATTGCCTTCCATCCAGGGGGAAGGTTGGCGATGACCTCGGTCACTGGCGTGTCGAGCGTTAACAGGCCATCCTCCACCAGCTTCATGGTAGCGACGCCCGCGAAGATCTTGGTGTTCGAGTAGATTTGGAAAACGGACGTGTCCTTGGCCGAGATGCCAAACTCAACACTCAGCAAACCGTAGCCCTTCGAATGAATAATCTTGCCGTTTTTCACCACGGCGACGCTCATGCCGGGTATCTGGTGCTTGGCCATCTGCCGGCCGACGTAGTCGTCAACGCGTTGACTTTCAGAGCTTGATCGGCTGTCTGCCGCGAATCCGTTTGGGGCAAGCGAGCAGAAGAGGACCAAAGGGCCAAGGACGCGAAGTGCCGGAACCATGATCTGTCATCCTTTTCCCCGCTGCCATCCGGTGCCATCGCCCGCAGCGGGCCTTCGTGTTCGTTCGCGAATACTGCCTTCTTTCTCAGACGCTCTGTCTAATAATCTAATTCGATGGTGTGACAAAATAACGTACGCCCACCTGTGAGCGTTTCAGCAGACGGCCTACGGCAGCGCGTATCCCTTGCGCCGGCGCAATCGAATCGACATCCTGCTTGGCTATTCCTTGCGAGCTTGCCCTTCCACCAGTTCGATTCGGATTTTGTCGGGCCCCTCGATGAAGGCATATTTGATCTTGCCGCCGGCCTCGGACTCGATTTCGCCCGTTACCTTGACGCCTGCCTTGCGCAGCTTTTCCAGCGCATGGTGCAGATCGGCGAAGCTGATGCCGATGTGATCTATCACCCGCCCCTGAGTCGGGCTCATTTCCTTCTGCCCTTTCCAGTGGTCCGGGTAGGCTTGCTTCGAATACTGGATGGGAAAGATGATGATGTTGACGTTATCCAGCATCAGCGACATGTAGGGCCCTATCTGGAAGCCTTTGTAGAAAAACGGCGCGCGCGAGGGCGGCGTGGCCGCGTTGCCGGTGCGCTTGGCGCCCAGGTATTTCATGTACCACTCCCCGGCTGCCACCGGGTCCTCGCTGAATAAATGCAGGTGCCCGAAACGATGGTGGGCGGCAGTGTTCAGCTCGATGAGTGCGTGGTCGGGCCCGTCGACATAGGCGTAGTAGAAATTCGGGCCAAAGAGCGGAACGTGCGTCAGCGGCGTGAAAAACTTGGTTTTCATGTCGAGCTGTTTCTGATAGGTCCCCTTCATGTCCTCGGCGCCCCAACCAAAGTGCCAGATGGCTGAAATCAGCTCCCAGGGCGGCGCCTGCCTGACCTTGTGAAACAGCAGCCACGATTTCTGAGCCCAGACGGCGGGCTGCAGGCCGACGAATTTCCCTTTCTCGCAGTCGAATCTACTCGTGTAAAAGTCAATCGCCATCGCCGGGTCGGTGGCGTTCAGGTGCAGGTGGTGGAAATGCGCGACCGGGATCACGGCCGCCGGCTTGTCCTCTGCGGCACTGCGATTCACGGTGCCAAAAGCTAACAGCCAAATCAAGAGAAGCAAGACAGGGAGGCGAATCAGAAGCCAGCCACCAGGCTGGGCCGGCTGGGTGGCCCGCGCCGCGCCGTTCGTGCTTGCAATCGAGGTGCCTTCGTTCGTGTCAACCATTGGCGTGCTCCTTGAACCGAAGCTGAATGCTACGGCCTTGTATCGACGCTCCACTGCGGCGAAAGTGCGGCGAAAGTGCGCCGATAGTACGCCGCTGCGGGGGAATATAGCAAGCGGTGCGGGCCGAGGTCGAGGTAAACGCGGAACGCACCGAACTTCTGGGCTGGTTCACCAGGGTGCCGTTTCTCCCGGTGTCCCGATGACTCGATTGTAGGTGGAGCAAGGCGCACAAGGAACCGCAGCCGAGCAGAATTGTGCTTTCATCCTTGATCGGGCAGTAGGATAAACGCCGCCGACGGGATTGCCCCCTCAGGATTGTACGGCTCTCAGGTTTTTCACGGAGAAGAGCCACAGAACTGGCTATGATGGTGGCCAAGCACACCACAGGCATCCATCAGGAGAAGGTCACATGACATTTAGCTGGGGCGTCGTTGCCGCACTGGCCTGCAGCTTGATCGGTAGCCAAAACGACTCCTACTTGATCGGCCGCTCGCTGGCGGACATCACACTCCCCGTGGTGGGCGTGCAAATGATGGGCTTCGTTCGGCCGGATCAGATCTCCGAAGGGCTGCACCAGCGGCAATATGCCAGAACCTTTGTCATCGCCGACTCCTCCGGGAAGACCCGCCTGGCCCTCGTGACCTGCGACATTGCCTTTCCCACACACACGCTCAAGCTCGCGGTGCTCGACCGGCTCCGTGAAAAGTTCGGCGACCGTTACGGGCATGCCAATGTCGTTCTTGCCGCAACGCATACCCACGCAGCGCCCGGGGGCTACCATCACCACATTGACGCTGGCCCGCTGGGTGGGGGTTTCTATGGCCAGTGCTTCGACGCCCTGGTCGATGGGATTACCGAATCAATCGTCGCCGCCGACGCCGACCTCAAGCCGGGAAAAATCTTGTTCGCCCAAGGAACCGTGGAAGGGGCCGGCGTCAATCGGTCCCGAGTTGCCTACATGAACAATCCCGCCGAGGAAAGGGCCAAATATCAGAGCGACGTGGATACGACCATGACCCTTTTGAAGCTGGCTCGCGACGACGGCCCGATCGGCACGCTGAACTGGTTCGCGGTGCATGGCACCTCCATGAACTTCTACAACAAGCTCATCTCGGGCGACAACAAGGGCTACGCCGCCTATGCCATGGAGCGAGCGCACGGCACCCATTACACAGGCAAGCCCGAGTTCGTGGCCGCCTTTGCCCAGTCGAATGCCGGCGATGTTACGCCGAATTTGAATCTGAACAACACGGGGCCGGGCAAATCGGATGTCGAAAGCACGCGCATTATCGGCGCGCGGCAGGCCCGGGAGGCCGAGAAACTTTTTGGCCAGGCTCAGGAATCCTTGCACGGGCCGATCGAGTTCCGCCACGTGTTCGTCGATTTCTCCAGCCTCGCGGTCGCGGGCGAGTTCACCGGTGCCGGCCCGCAACGGACCTGCCCTTCGGCGCTAGGCTACTCGTTTGCCGCCGGATCGACGGAAGACGGCGGCGGGCACCCCCTGTTCCATGAGGGGATGAAAGAGTCGAACCCCTTCATCGACGGCATGGCCCGCAAGAACTTTCCCGGCCTCGGCCCCACCGACGAGCTGCGCCGCTGCCAGAAGCCGAAGGCCATCCTGCTCGCGACCGGCCTGACGAAGCCGCCCGCCCAGGAGCAGGTCCTACCAATCGGCCTGGTGCGGATCGGCCAGCTCGTGCTGGCGGTCGGTCCCGCCGAGTTCACGACAATGGCGGGCCGGCGTATTCGCGCCGCGCTGGGCAAGGAGCTTGGCCTCGATCCCCGCTACGTCGTGATCGCCGGCTATGCGAACGACTACGCGAACTATGTGACCACGCGTGAAGAATACGAATCGCAACAGTACGAGGGCGGCAGCACGATCTTCGGTCCTTGGACCGAGGCCGGCTATCGCCAGGAGTTCGTCCAGCTAGCTCGGGCCCTGAAGGCAGGCCTGCCCGTAGCGTCCAAGGTCGCGCCCGTGGACATGCGCACGCGCATCAAGAAGAGTGTTTCCCTCGATGGTCCTGACGAGCAGCCGCCCGCAGGGGCGAAACCAGGCGACGCCGTTGCCGATGCGAAGGAGCACTACACGCCAGGCGACTTGGTGACGGTCTGCTTTTGGACCGGCAGGCCGGTGAACGACTACCGGCGCACGGATCGTTTCATGGCGGTGGAACGGCTCGTCCCTAGGCGCGGCACCTGGGAAATCGTGCGCGAGGATTTCGACTGGGACATGACCGTGCGCTGGAAGCAATTGGTCCCGGAAGGCGACTCGAAACTCGCGAAGGATCCTCGTCCCGAGGATTCAAGAATCGGGCCATTGCGCCGCGCTCCACGACCGGACCCCTACCAGGTGACCATCACCTGGCAGACGGACGCGCAAACCGCGCCCGGAACGTACCGGGTCGTCCACTATGGCCGGTTCAAGAAGAACGGCAAGGTGGAACGCTTCGTCGCGACTTCGCGGGCATTCGAAGTGACTCCATAGGGCCTTGCAAGATAGAGGAAACAAAAGCGGCGGATAAGCGCCGCACTCCAAAAGTGACTTCTTTGGACTGCGGCGCTTTTCCGCCGCTTTTGGTTTTCCTTCCTCATCGGCGTGAACCACGGAATTCGGCGTCGTGTCATTACAGAAATATGATGAATGGAACTCAAGATTTGCATCCCCCTTAAAGGACAGTGATACCGGCGCTCCACGGGCTCCCGCTGGACGACCGAGAAGACTTCGCGGCAATGCAGAGGAATTGAATGCTTTTGACGATCGCCACGACCTACCGGCCAGCCTCGGACCTGGGCTACCTGCTGCACAAGCACCCCGATCGCTGTCAGTCGTTCGAATTGAGCTTTGGGAAGGTCCACGTGTTTTACCCCGAGGTTGGGGCCGAGCGGTGTTCGGCCTGCCTGCTGCTCGACGTGGACCCGATAGGCATGGTGCGCGGCAGGAGCGCGAGCGCCAGCTTCATGTTGGCGCAGTACGTGAACGACCGGCCCTATGCGGCCTCGTCGTTCATGAGCGTGGCGATTGCGCAAGTCTTCGGCTCGGCGCTTCAGGGTCGCTGCAAAGATCGTCCTGAATTGGCAGGCACGCCAATCCCGCTGGAGGCTCGGATCGACGTGCTGCCGGTGCGCGGCGGCGAGAGGTTCCTGCGAAATGTGTTCGAGCCGCTTGGCTACACGGTCGAGGCAACTCGTTGTCCGCTGGATGAGCGGTTCCCTGAGTGGGGCGAGAGTCCCTATTTCGCAGTAACGATTCACAAGACGACGACGCTTGCGGACCTGCTTACTCACCTTTACGTGCTGATCCCGGTGTTTGACAACGCCAAACACTATTGGATCGGCGAAGACGAAATGGAAAAGCTGCTCGCCAAAGGAGAGGGCTGGCTGGCCGGGCACCCGGAAAGAGAGGAGATCACTCGGCGTTATTTGAAATTCCAGCCGAGTCTCTTCCGTGAAGCCCTCGCCCGGCTGATGCAAGAAGAGGAACCGGTGGCTCTGGAGGAGGACGAGCGGCCAGCCGACAGGACCGAAGTGGCGCTGGAAACTCCTTTGAGCCTGAACGACCAGCGTCTTGGAACAGTCGTGGCGGCTCTGCGTGCGAGCGGTGCGAAGCGTGTCCTCGACCTCGGCTGCGGTGAAGGCAAGTTGATTCGAGAGTTAATGAAGGAGAAGCAGTTCGAGGAAATTGTGGGGCTGGAAGTGTCGATCCGTTCCCTCGAAGCAGCCCAGCGCCGGCTGAAGCTGGAGCGGTTGCCAACGATACAGGCAGAACGCATCCGGCTAATCCATGGTTCCTTGATGTACCGCGATAAACGGCTGGCAGGCTTCGATGCAGCCGCTGTTGTCGAAGTCGTGGAGCACCTTGACCCGCCACGACTGTCGGCTTTTGAAAGGGTACTGTTCGAGTTCGCGAAGCCGCGAACGGTCGTGCTGACGACGCCGAACCGGGAGTACAACGTGAAATGGGAAACGCTGGCAGCCGGGCGTTTCCGCCATCCCGATCACCGCTTCGAGTGGACCCGGCAGGAGTTTCAGGATTGGGCGAAGGGCATAGCTGGGCGGTTTGGCTATAGGGTGCGGTTTATGCCGGTCGGGGCGGAAGAGGCAAAGGTAGGTGCGCCGACGCAGATGGCGATCTTCGAGATGGTGACAAGAGGAGAGAGTGCCATCACATGACAACCACCACGCTTGCAACCGCTGTCTATGCTGACCAGATGGAATCCTGGCCCAAAGCCGGGCGGCACATTCTGGCTCGGTTCGATGACGAAACGATCATCGTCTATCAGGCCTATTGCGCCAGCATCGGACGGTTTGCGGTGGAGAACGGGTTCTTCGGCGGTGACTTCAAGTTCTCGCGAATGAGCTGGCTCAAGCCGAATTTCCTGTGGATGATGTACCGCAGTCAATGGGGGCAAGGCGAGGGGCAAGAAGTCGTGTTGGCCATACGGTTGAAGCGACGTTTTTTCGACTCCCTGCTAGCTCAGGCCGTACCTTCTTCATTTGATGCGCATATCTTTGGTAGCCGTGATGAGTGGGCTGCCGCGGTTGCGCGCTCAGAGGTTCGGCTGCAATGGGACCCCGATCACTTGCCCACCGGCGAGAAGTGTGAGCGTAAGGCAATCCAACTTGGGCTACGTGGCGGGGCCCTTGAAATTTACGGCAAACGCGCAATGGTCCAAATCATCGACATGAGCGCATTTGTCGCCGAACAACGGTCGAACGTCGGCGAATGGAAGAACCGCAAGCTCATCACGCCAACTGAGAGAGTGTACGTTCCGGCCGATCCGCACACTTAAGAGATAGGAGCCGCCCACAGTGCCTTACCGAGTTCATTACCATCCCAATCTGATCTTTTCCGTAGGCACGCAGGTCGTGACGACGATGGACATCCCCGGCTCTGCTGGCCTCGTCCTGCACCCGCGCGGCACGGTTGGCGTCGTCGTGAAGTCGCCGACCGACCGCGAGCACTCGCACCGCGTCCGTTTCCCTGGCGGTTTCGAGGGTACGCAAAAGCGGAGCGAGATCATAATGCTCGCCAGATTCAAGGACCAAGAGATCGGCGACAGTACCTTTGCGGTTGTGGGGAGCGCTAAAGTCGACCCGTTTATTTGTCCGCATCCGACTCAGTGAACAGATCAAGGAGTAATTTGTGAAGTTTGCAGATTATGCACCACCGGCTTTGCCTTCGCCCGAGCAGCAGCGGGACGCACTGCAGAAGGGGCTCGGTCGGGCATGGCAATGGGCGCTGAATGGGCGGCTCGATGACGAACCGCTCTTGGAGGCATGTCTTCGGGATCAGCGCTTCGATGCGCAATGTGAAGATTCACGAGGGACCTGGCTCTGGCAACTCGTCCAGGCGGTTCGCGGCACGCAACGCTTTCGCGTCCCAATTCTCCACGCGTTGCACGAATTGTCCGATGAGGGCAGCGCCAACCAGCTTTGCGAACTGGCTTGCTGCTACGCCGAGACAGGGGACGGATCCTTCCGTGACCGGCTGTACGAGATTGTGGAACGGAGGCCGTTCCCCGACAGCGCTTGGCTCGGAGAGCAGGAAATCGTCGCACTGGATGGCGAGCAGGGATTCCTGTTCGCCGCGAGGCTTCGTGGGCAGCAATTGGCAAGTCGTGAATGGGAGTGGGACGATGGAAGCCTCGTCACCGGAGCCATTGAACATTTCGGTGAGGAGCGCGTCAACAAACTTTTGGACGCATCTTCTGAAGTGGCGATCGGTAGATTCCTGGAAAGCTGGCGGCGAGACAAACAGAGGACAGCCGAAAGGAAACAGGCTAAGTCCCAAAAAGAACGAATGCAGGCGATACCAGTTGAGGAGGTCATCCGAGCAGCCGAAACCGACAGCAAATGTTACTGGTTCCGAGTATGGGGAATGCACGCCGACGAAGCCGAGTTGCAGACCGTCCTTCAACGCCTTTGGACCGCAAAAGAGCCACGGGTCCTCGCCAATCTTATCAAGGTCTTTGTGGGCCGGCCGCAGCCCAAGTTCGATGCGCGACTCATTGAGCTGTGTCGAGACAACGACCAAGAGTTGAGTCGATGGGCATTTCGCGCGTTGGGCCAGAATGCCCACCCGCTCATACGGGACTTCGCACTGACCGAACTCTCTCGAGGGAATTGCGACGAGTCTGTGGTCGGGCTGTTCATCAAGAACTACCGCCAGGGTGACGAGGACCGGATTCTGGAGGCGATGGAATTGGCCGTCGATGCGGACGAACTTCATGGGCTACTGATGGATGTCGTTAAGGTTCTTGAGAAAAACCCGGGAGCCGACTGTTCCCGGTTGGGAATTATCGCTTATGCCTCCACGCCTTGCGCAAGCTGCCGATTCCACGCGGCCCGTTTTTTGATGAATCAGCAAGCGGCCCCTCGTTGGCTGGAAGTAGAGTGTCGGAACGACGCGGGCGAGGATTGTCGAAAATTGGTTGCAAAGGCCACATGAGCGATGGATGCAGGGTGAATAAGGGATCGACATGCACATCAACATTCCCAACCTCTCCCTCGTCGTCCTCATCGGCCCCAGTGGCTCCGGCAAGAGCACCTTTGCGCGCAAGCACTTCCTGCCGACCGAGGTCCTGTCCTCCGACGCCAGCCGTGCGTTGGTCAGTGACGAAGAAAACAATCAGACGGTCACGAAAGACGCCTTCGAGGTTTTGCACTTCATTGCCGCAAAAAGGTTGGCATTGGGCCGGCTGACCGTGATCGACGCGACCAACGTGCAGCCGGAAGCGCGCAAGCCGCTTGTCGCCCTCGCTAGACAGTACCATTGCCTGCCGGTCGCCATTGTGGTGAACATGCCTGAGAAGGTCTGTCAGGAACGCAATCGGCTGCGTGATGAGCGCGACTTTGGGCCTCATGTGGTCCGCCAGCAGCAATCCCAGTTGCGGCGGTCGCTGCGCGGCCTCGCCAAAGAAGGCTTCCGCCACATTTTTGTGCTGGAGACACCAGAGGAGGTGGAAGCCGCCACGGTCGAACGTGTCCCGCTCTACAACGACAAACGCAACGAGCACGGCCCGTTCGACATCATCGGCGATGTCCACGGCTGCTGTGATGAACTGGAAGCCTTACTGCATCAGTTGGGATACCAGGGCACGGCAGCTGCGCTGGGAAGACCAGCATTCGCCAGTGGCCCGGTTTATGTCCACCCTCAGGCCCGGAAGGCAGTCTTCGTCGGCGATCTCGTCGACCGTGGCCCACGAATTCTCGACGCCGTGCGGCTCGTCGGCGACATGGTGGCGTCGGGGTCGGCTTTCTGCGTCCCTGGCAACCACGACATGAAATTGATGCGGAAATTGCGCGGCAAGGACGTTCAGATCTCCCACGGCTTGGCGAACAGCCTGACCGAGATCGACGCGTTGCCCAACGACTCACGCGTGGCATTCTGCAAAGAAATTATCGAATTTCTCGACGGCCTCGTCAGCCATTATGTCTTCGACGACGGCAAGCTCGTTGTCGCCCACGCTGGCATGAAAGCAGAGATGCAAGGGCGCGGCTCTCGTAAGGTCCGCGAATTCGCCTTGTACGGCGAGACCACGGGAGAGACCGACGAGTTTGGCTTACCAGTTCGTTACAACTGGGCGGCCGAGTACCGGGGCTCGGCAATGGTCGTCTACGGCCACACACCTGTTCCTGAGCCGGAGTGGCTCAACCGCACGGTCAACATCGACACCGGCTGCGTCTTCGGCGGCAAGCTCACGGCCCTGCGCTACCCGGAGATGGACTTCGTGTCGGTACCGGCGGTCCACACTTATTGTCAGCCGGCACGGCCCTTCATCGCCGCGGAGCAGCAGGCCCCGAAGTTGTCGGCTCAGCAGATCCATGACGAAGTGCTTGACGCCGAGGATGTGCTGGGCAAGCGCATCATCACGACCCGGCTGCGTGGCGCCGTCACGGTTCGCGAAGCGAATGCAGCAGCGGCGCTGGAAGTAATGAGCCGCTTCGCTGCCAACCCGAAATGGTTGATCTATCTACCGCCCACCATGTCCCCATGCGAAACGAGCAACGTGCCGGGCCTCTTGGAGCATCCTGCCGAGGCATTTGCCTATTACCGCAGTCAAGGCGCGCCACAGGTGATCTGCGAGGAAAAGCACATGGGGTCACGGGCGGTCGTCATCGTCTGTCGTGACGAATCGGCGGCAAAGGAGCGATTTGGGGTCGCCGAGGAGGAGATCGGCATCGTCTACACGCGCACCGGCAGGCGCTTCTTCACCGAACCGGAACTCGAACGACAATTTCTCGACCGCGTGCGAGCGGCACTGACGGCTGCTGATTTCTGGGGAGCTTTCAGCACGGCCTGGGCCTGTCTTGACTGCGAATTGATGCCGTGGTCGGCAAAGGCCCAGGAACTCCTGCGCGCGCAGTACGCGGCAGTCGGGGCGGCTGGAAGAGCTTCTCTGCCCCGCGCTATCGCCCTTTTGGAAAGAGCTGCCGCACGCTTCCCAGAAGGTGTCGAGACGCAACTGGAAGCGTTCACGGACGAGTACCGACGCCGTGAAGTGAACGTCGCCAAGTTCGTCGCCGCGTACCGCCAGTATTGCTGGTCGGTCTCATCGCTGACTGACCTCAAGCTCGCTCCGTTCCACCTGCTTGCCACAGAAGGTCGCACGCACGTGGACAAGGACCACACCTGGCACATGGAAGAACTCGCCAAGATCTGTCGCTTTGATCCAGAGTTGTTGCTGGCGACTCCATACAAGGTAGTGGACGTGACCGATCCGGCCAGCGAAGTGGAGGGGACCGACTGGTGGACCAAGCTGACAGAGCGTGGCGGCGAAGGCATGGTCGTCAAACCATCCAGCTTCATCCTGCGCGGCAAGCGGGGTCTCGCGCAGCCAGCCGTGAAGTGCCGGGGCTGCGAATACCTCCGGATCATCTACGGGCCAGACTACACGATGGACCGGAATCTGGTTCGTCTACGGAACCGTGGTCTGAGTCACAAGCGCTCTCTTGCCCTTGGAGAATTTGCACTTGGCATCGAAGGCTTGGAGCGGTTCGTGCGGAAGGAGCCGCTGCGCCGCGTGCACGAATGCGCCTTCGGTGTGCTAGCGCTTGAAAGTGACCCGGTGGACCCGAGACTTTAGTTGCTCAGGTCCTTCCCTGAGTGCAAGAGACCCCTTCTTGTGAGTTCTTGTGAAATGTGAAACTGCTCGCGAAAGTGCTTTCCACATAAATGACGCAACGCCTTGATAATTCAAGGAGTTGTAAATAGCGGCGGGTGGGATCGAACCACCGACACGCGGCTTATGAAGCCGCTGCTCTAACCTCTGAGCTACGCCGCCTTGGGGCAATGCCTTGCATGATAGGAACTGGCCGACCCCCCTGGCAAGGCATTTTGCGGCGCGGGGTTCCGGGCAGTCTCAGGGCTTCAAAACAATCTTTCCGGTGAGCGTGCCTGCCTTGTGCAGCGTGTTCTCCTCTTGCAATCGATGCGCTGCCGCGGCTTCGGATAAGGGGAACATGCGCCCAATAAGCACACGGAGCTTACGGTCTGCCAGCCAGTGGTTGATGTCTTCCGCGCAGTGGCGTTGCTCCTCTGGTGTGGCGTTGAACATGGCGAAGCCGAAGAGAGAGAGGTCGTGCGTGTAGAAGGGCCCAACAGGGAAGACGGGCTGTGCTTGCCGACCCGCCATGACGATGATCCGGCCGCGCCTTGCCATCGCTTCCACGGTGCGGACCAGGTCAGGATCACGCTGCGTCTCGTACCATACGTTGACCCCCTGCCCTTTGGTGAACTCCTTGATGCCGGCTGGAACATCGTCCGTTTTGTAATTGAGAACGAGGTCCGTCCCCCAGTTCCGGCAAATCTTTGCTTTCTCCACGGATCCGACCGTGGTAATCGCCGAGGCCCCAACTGCCTTGGCCATTTGCACCACCATGGAGCCGACTCCTCCTGTCCCGCCATTGACGAAGACAGTCTCGCCCGGCTGCAAACGAGCGCAGCGGAAAAGTCCCAGGTGGGCCGTTATGCCGGTCAGCGCTGCACCTGCCACTTCGGTATCCGGCACGCCGGCTGGCGTTGGATACAGCCATTGCGCGGCGGCGCAGGCATATTCGGCAAACGTTCCCTGCCGGCCAAGGAGGCCCTGGTTCGAGCCCCAAACACGATCGCCGACTTTGAAGCGTTCCACGCCCGGCCCGACTGTTTCGACGGTGCCGGCCAGGTCGGAGCCGGGAATGAAAGGACTTGGGAGCGGCATCTTCACTGCGCCCGCGCGAATGTAAGTGTCAATTGGGTTGAGGGAAGCGGCGCCAACTCGAACGAGGACTTCGCCCTTTCCAGGCGTCGGGCGTTCGAGTTCGCCGTAGCGGATCACGTCGGGTCCCCCGGTGGTCTCGTAGTAGGCAGCTTTCATGCTCACGCTCCCGGTTGAATTGTAAGGCCTGGCGGAATGCGAATCCGCCGGCCTCCCCGTTCACCGGAGCCTGCTGAAAAAGGGGTCTGACCCCTTCCACGAAGGGCGACAGATCCCCAAGAAAACGGGAAATCAGTAAAGCTTCCTAGGGGGTCAGACCCCTTTTTCAGCAGGCTCCGTCGACGGGCGAATTATATAATCACAAGATGGAGACAATCTCTACTCCAGGTCGGTTCGGATACCCAGCGCGCTTGCCTATCAAGAAGATATGCAAAGCGGGCCCGCTCAGCTATTTCAATCGTCAACTCAGGTGGTCCCGGGGGTGTTTTCATGGGAAATGAAGTCCTGCCGCTGCGGCGCATCGATCATCTGCGATTCTTTGTGGGGAACGCTCGGCAATCGGCCTACTTTTATCGAAACGCCTTCGGTTTCGATGTGATTGCCTACGCCGGGCTGGAGACCAAGACACGGCACGAGGCGGGTTATGTCCTGCGCCAGGGAGAGATCACGTTCGTGCTCGCTTCGCCCTTGAGTCCCGACCACCCGGAGAACCATCGGCTAACGCTGCACGGCGACGGCGTACAGGACATCGCCCTGGAGGTGGACAGCGTCGAGGCCGCGTACCAGGAAGCGGTGCGCCGGGGCGCCACCGGCGTCGTCGCTCCCACGCTCCTGGAAGACGAGCACGGCGTCTACGAATACGCCACGATCCGGGCCTATGGCGACACGACACACACCTTCGTCAACCACGACCGCTACCGCGGCGTCTTTGCCCCAGGTTACAAACCTCTGGACCCTGGTCGCTACGGACCGCGCACGTCGCAGCCGGGCGGCCTCAAGGTGATCGACCACATCGTGGGTAACGTGGAAGAAGGCAAGATGGACCAGTGGGTGCATTTCTACGAGAACGTGATGGGCTTCACGCAGCTGGTTCATTTCGACGACAGAGACATCAGCACCGAGTATACGGCCTTGATGTCCAAGGTCGTGCAGGGCGGCGGCGGGCGGATCAAATTTCCCATCAATGAGCCCGCCAAGAGCCGGCGGCGTTCGCAGATTGAAGAATACCTGAACTATTACGGCGGCCCGGGCGTGCAGCATGTCGCGATGGCCACGGACGACATCATTGAAACCGTGCGTGCCCTGCACCATAACGATGTGTCGTTCCTGCGTGTGCCCCAGAGTTACTACGACATGCTGAGCGAGCGCGTCGGCACCATCGAGGAAGACATGGGCGACCTGGCTGAACTGGGCATACTCGTCGACCGCGACGAGGAAGGGTATTTGCTGCAAATCTTCACCAAGCCGGTGCAAGACCGGCCGACGCTCTTTTTCGAAGTCATCCAGCGTCATGGCTCGCAGAGTTTCGGCAAGGGCAACTTCAAGGCACTCTTCGAGGCCATCGAGCGCGAGCAGATGTTGCGCGGGACGTTGTGAGGTTCAGTGTAGAGGTTGTGGAGAACGCGGAGGAAGACAGGAGAGTGAAACTGCCATGCGGTTAGCTGTGCCGGCTGCGGCCAGTATTCGTGACTTCTATGCTTTCGAGCAACATGTCAAAACGTGCCGAAAGCAGCGTGGCCTGGACATGGTGCCGCAGTGGTATGAGGTGCCGGTCTTCTACTTTTCCAACGCCGGCTGTGTCATCAGCCAGGACGACGCGGTGGCGGCGCCGCGCGGCAGCCAGGCGCTCGATTACGAGCTGGAGCTGGCATGCGTCATCGGCAAGGAGGGCCGGGATATCCCCGCGGACGACCGGGCGCTGGACTACGTCGCCGGCTTCACGATCATGAACGATTGGAGCGCGCGTGATATTCAGCGCGTCGAGATGGCTGTCGGATTAGGACCGAGCAAAAGCAAAGACTTCGCCACCTCGCTGGGACCCTGGTTGACGCCTCTGGAAGACCTGCGCGACCGTTATCAGGAAGGCCGGCTTCATCTCGAGATGACGGCGGCCGTCAACGGCCGGGAGCTGTCACGAGGCAACGGCGGGAACATGTACTGGACCTGGCCCCAGCTCATCGCGCACGCCAGCCGCGATGCCACGCTCAGGCCGGGCGATGTTCTCGGTTCGGGGACAGTGGGCACCGGTTGCATCCTCGAACTCACGCCCGAAGCTACCGGGGGTTGGCTCAAGCCCGGCGATGTGGTGGAATTGACCATAGAGCGGCTCGGGACGTTGCGTAATCGAGTCGTGGCCCATCCATGAAACCCCAATGCAAGTGAAGCACGAACATGCCTCCCTATCTTCGACTTGGCTTGATCCCTCGGAAACGGCACATCGCCCACCGGCATGAGCCCGGCTACAAAGGCGAGGGCATCTACTACGAAGAGGTCCAGACGACGGCCGGGTTCGGCCGGGCGTACAGCATCGTATATCACCTGCGGCCACCGACGAGAATGCGCAAGGTGGAAGCTGCGGGCACTGTGGTGACAGAGACCGTGAACGAACCCGCTTTGCGCCACCATCATCTCCGAACCGGCAAGATCAAGGCTGCGGGTGATCCGATCAGCGGCCGGGTGCCGTTGCTTGTCAATGAGGACGTGGTCTTTTCGCGGTGCCGGCCGGCGCAGGCGCAGACCGAGTTGTATCGCAACGCCACGGGTGACGAGGTCCTCTTCATCCATCAGGGCAAGGGCGTATTGCAGTCGATGTTTGGCGTTCTGCCGTTTCGGCCTTACGACTACATCGTCATCCCCACATGCACGACCTATCGTCTCGACTTCGACGCGGGCACGCAGGCTGATTTGCTGGTCATGGAAACCAAGGGCAATGTCGTCGTTCCCGAGAGATATCTGAACCCGGATGGACAGCTGCGAATGGGTGCTCCGTTCAGCGAGCGTGACTTGCACGGTCCACGGGAGACGCTGGTGATCGACCGCGAGCAAGAAACCACGGTGCTGATCAAGGACTGTTCCCGCTTAACGCGCTACGCGCTGGCACAGCATCCCTTCGACGTGGTCGGCTGGGATGGCATGGTCTACCCCTACACGTTCAATGCGGATGATTTCGAGCCGATCACCGGCACCATCCACCAGCCGCCTCCGATCCATCAGACCTTTGACGCGCCGGGCTTCGTTCTCTGCACCTTCGCGCCGCGCATGCTCGATACCCATCCCGAAGCGATCAAGGTGCCCTACGCCCATTCGAATGTGCAGGCCGACGAGGTGCTGTACTACGTGCGCGGCCAATTCGGCAGCCGGCGCGGTATCGAGGAGGCGTCGATCACGGTGCATCCGCGCGGCATTCCGCACGGGCCTCACCCCGGCACGATCGTGGCCAGCCGGCCAATGACCGGCACAGACGAGTTGGCGGTCATGATGGATACGTTCCGGCCGCTGCAATTGACGCGGCAAGCGCTTGAGCTAGACGATGCCAGCTATCCCTTTAGCTGGCTGGACTGAAGCCTGCAGGCTACGGGCTTGTGTGGATAAGCAGAGCGGTTCGCTACCTTCCTGAAGGTCAGTTGCTAGTCTACCCCAATTTCCGCTTAGAGGCGCCGCCTGGGGGTTGGCACAGAGGTCTTAGCTCGTTATCCACATCCTTCTTAAAGGCCGGGTAGCAGCGCTTGCACCTCCGGGACAATTCTGCAGGACGGGCGCCGAATGCCAACCGCCTGCGAAGTTCGGCTAGCGACTGGTGCAGCCGGTCGGCGTGTTTGTTCAGATGATCTTTGAGTTCATCACAAGCGGGGCGATCCTCGGGGTCAGCAGAGAAATGATAATGGGCTGCGTTGTCCAGTATCGCATGGACGGACTCGCGATCGGCGAGCAACCAGGTCTCATGGCATCGGCACGGGGCTGCCACTACCAGAGCCGGTGTGCCTTCTTCTTCCGGAATTGCCGCAGAGTATGCCTCGTGCGCCTGCCGCAAGATGGGCCCAAGGCCGATGTTGTCCGCGCGTTCACAGTCTCGCATGATGGCAACGCAGTCGTAGCCTTCGACAGCCGCCAGCAAAAGCGCAGCTCGGGCGCGCTCGCCATCGGGCAATAGTGTTAACACCTTGTCCAGAGTCCGCGGTTTCTTGGAGGGCCTTTGGATCAGGAGCGTGGTCCAGCGCATTACTCTTGGCATCACAAAGGGGAGATCCTCATGATCCACGGGCTCTCCAGGGCCAGTCAGGACCCCTTGAAGGAAACCAGCGAGGGCACCGCCGGGATCATTTGGGCGACCGATGTCCTGGGGACCTTCTCCGACGAGGAGCAACTTTGGCTTTCGGACGAGAGGTGCCGACGCACTAGGATTGGGCGAGCGCTTTTTCATTGAGAAGCATCCCCCATAATTCTCCAATGCCAAATCCTTGTGCTCGCGCCTTTTTTAATTTGGCAGGGTCGGGCTTGGAGATGATGGTCTTCCCGTCTTCTCCTCGAATGACCAAGCGAAGTTCTGCCTTGGGCTCGGCCTTATCCTCGAGCAAGTAGTTAAGCAAATAGGGCGAGTGCGTGGTGACGATCACTTGCGTGCCGTTCCTGGCAATATCCTTAAGGTGCCTCATGCATTCGTCCAACGCACTCGGGTGTAGCCCGTTTTCTGGCTCCTCGTATCCGAGCAACTCCAGCGGATAAGGTTGATGCTTGATAGCAAGCAATCCCAGGAGCCGAAGAAAGCCATCGCTTACTTGGGAAGGCCGATACCGGAGGAATGAACTCGCTCCCTTACGCTTCTCCCCAAACCACAGTCCTAATTCCCCGTCCAGTCCCTTTTGAAACCGAATCTCCCGAATCGCCGGAAAGCCTATCCGCAACTCGTCCAAAAGAGTAACCCAGCGACTCTGGACCGAATGGATTGACCACAACAATCGCGGCAAGTCTTCTCCGCTCTTGCCCAAACGGACACCCCGCGCGCCGTTCCGGCGACTCGAAACAGGATGCAAAGATGGATCCCGCAGTTTTTCTGGACCCCAAATCTCGTAGTGAACATAATTCATGAAATGGTCAGCCACCTTCCGAAGGATGGGAAACTTTTGTCGAGATCCCTCGGCAGAGTAGATGTCACCGAGCATGGAATGGCCAAGGGCGACGTTTCTGTGTTCGATCGCAGGGCCGTTAGCCTCCCAAGCCCGCTGGTACCTTTTTCGACTTACGACGCCATAGGCCCAGTCTGTGACGTTCTTCGGCGGGGCGTCCCCAGGCCGGACATGTTCCGTCAAGTAAACGTACCGCTTCTTAGCAAGTCGCATCCAGACATGGACGCGCTCGCACGCGAGCTCTATGCCTTCTTTGGGAAATTCGAGATCTGCGTCAAAAGTGATTCGTGCTTTGCTCGAACGGAGGTAGACCAGGTCACGAAAGTCTACATTATGGTTCAGAAGTGAGTCGTTGATACTTTCGTGCCTAACGGCCCATGAGAAGAGTTCAATCGCCTGAAGAAAGCTTGATTTTCCAGAACCATTGGCGCCTACCAACACCGTAAACGGACCCAAGTCGACGCGGACGTTAGCCAGACTCTTGAAGTTGCGTAGGCTGACGCTGCGGAACATGAGCTTCTCCCAGAACCATATTGAACGAAGTATTGTACCGACTGTGCGAATGCGTACCCAATCGAATTCATGCGTACAGAATCTAGGAGACGCCGACAGGCTCGGATTTTTTCCCCTCGCCGCCCGATCTCTTCCTGTCGTGAATGCAATGCCCAGCATATTGGGCGCGCTAAGACAGCATCTTCACGTCGCTCGCTTGCTTCTCATCTCGCATGGCAATAAACTGACCCGCACATAGATGCGGCCCGTTTCCGTAGCGGGTTTGTATGGGCGCACCCACTCTCCGGGAAGAAATCGTCCCATGGCTGATGAAGTTCTGGTCAGCACTGACGGGCATGTCGGGATCGCGCGGCTGAATCGGCCGGAGAAGCTGAATGCTTTGAGCCACGAGCTTATGACGCAGCTTGTTGCCGGCCTGGAGAAATTCGACCAGGACGACAACATTCATGTCATCGTCCTGGCGGGCAATGAGCGGGCATTCGCGGCCGGCGCGGACATCGGCGACATGGCCACGGCGACACCTATCGACCAGATCCGAGGAAATCAGTTTGCACGCTGGGAGCGCATCTCCAAGGTCGCCAAGCCGATCATCGCGGCCGTCAGCGGCTTCGCACTGGGCGGCGGCTGCGAGCTTGCCATGCAGTGCGACCTGATCGTGGCCTCGGAAACGGCCCAGTTCGGTCAGCCGGAAATCAACATCGGCATCATGCCCGGGGCCGGCGGCACCCAGCGTTTGATTCGCGCGGTGGGCAAAGCGACCGCCATGGACGTTATCTTGACGGGCAGGTTCCTCTCGGCCCAGGAAGCGCTCCATTATGGCCTGGTGAGCCGGGTCGTGCCGCGGGAGCATTTCTACACCGAGGCTCTCCGCGTCGCTCATGACATGGCCAAAAAGCCCCCCATCGCGCTGCGGCTAGCCAAGGAAGCCGTGCGCAAGGCACACGAACTGGCTCTTTCGGAAGGTTTGGAATACGAGCGCAAGCTGTTCTACCTGCTCTTTGCGACCGAAGATCAGAAAGAAGGCATGCGCGCATTCCTCGACAAGCGGCCGCCGCGTTTTCAAGGAAAATAGACTACTGGGAGATTCGCTGCGATGTCCACTGCCGCCTATCAAACGATCGCCGTGGGGACCGCCGGAGGCGTCTGCACTGTCACGCTCAATCGTCCGGAATCTCTCAATTCGCTCAACGATCAACTGACGACCGAGCTGGCGAACGTCATCAAGCAGCTCAAACGCGACGACCGGATCCGTTGCGTGGTACTCACCGGAGCCGGCCGGGCGTTCTGCTCGGGACAGGATCTTGGCGAGCTGAAGACCAAGTACAGCAATCCTGAATTCGTGCCGCATCTGCTGGACGATTTGCGCCGCAGGTACAACCCGGTCATCACAGGGCTTCGCGATCTGGAAAAGCCGGTGATCGCGTCGTTAAATGGTGTTGCTGCCGGCGCCGGAGCCAGTATCGCGCTGGCATGCGATATGCGGATTGCTTCCGAAAAGGCCTCACTAATTCAGGTCTTCATCAACGTCGGCCTTGTCCCTGATTCGGCATCCACCTTCTTTTTGCCCCGGTTGGTCGGCCTGGGCAAGGCGCTGGAGCTATGCTTCACCGGCGACAAGGTCGGAGCGGAGGAGGCCTTGCGGCTGGGGTTGGTCAACAAGGTCGTCCCGGCGGAGCAGCTTGCCGCCGCCACGAGCGAGCTAGCCAATCGCCTGGCGCGGCTGCCCACGCGCGCGATCGGTTTGACGAAGCGGTTGCTCAATCGCGCGTTGAATTCGGACCTGGAAGCCCAGCTCGACGCGGAAGCGTTTGCTCAGGAAACCGCCGGTCAGACGGCCGATCACCGTGAGGGTGTGCTGGCCTTCTTCGAGAAGCGACCGCCGAGTTTCCAGGGAAAGTAACATGACCCTTATAGGAGTCCTGGGCGCAGGCACCATGGGAGCCGGGATCGGCCAGCTGGTGGCGGCTCACGGCTGCAATGTTGTCCTGTCGGACGTCAACGATCAGATTGTGCGTCAAGCCATCGAAGGTATTGGTCAGCGCCTTGGCCGCCTGGTCGCCAAGGGGAGCATGACGTCCGAGAATCGCGACCAGGTCTTGAAGCGACTGCAGCCGGCAACTGGGTCGGAGTCATTTGCGAAGTGTGCCCTTGTGATCGAGGCAGTTGCCGAGCGGGTAGACGTCAAAGCTCAGGTGTTCGAATCGGTCCGCACGAAGGTATCGCCACAGACGATCTTCGCCAGTAATACTTCGTCGCTGTCGATCACCAAGATTGGCCAGGCAATTGGCGAAGGCCGGCGGCTGGTCGGGATGCACTTCTTCAACCCCGCGCCGCTCATGCCCCTGGTAGAAATCATCGCCGGCACCGAGAGCGATCCGGCCGCCGTGGACAAGGTGGCTGCATATGCGAAGGAGTGGGGCAAAACCGTGGTGCGGGCGATCGATCGGCCCGGCTTCATTGTCAACCGCATCGCGCGAGGCTTCTATCTCGAGTCGCTGCGGATGCTCGGCGAGGGTATCGCCGGCGTCGCCGAAATCGACCGCAGCTTGCGCGAAGCAGGCGGTTTCCGCCTGGGACCGTTCGAGCTGATGGACCTGATCGGCATCGACATCAACTATGGCGTTTCGGTTTCCGTCTGGGAGCAACTAGACCAGCCTGCCAGGCTCAAGCCCCATCCATTGCAGGCCGAGCTGTGTCAGCGCGGCCAGCTCGGTCGCAAGACCAAGCGCGGGTTTTACGTCTATCAGGGCGAAGAGGCGCTGCCTGCTATCGAGCTTGAACAAAAACCTTTCCAGATACCCAAACCTGTCCAGGAAGCATTGGCACCTTTCGTTGCACGCGCGGCCGAGAACGCCGCTCCGCCCCTCGACAGTTACATTTTCGCGCGCGTTCTGGTCACCATCATTAATGAAGCGATGTTCGCGTTCGCTGAAGGGGTCGCTTCCAAGGAAGACATCGACACGGCCCTGCGCCTGGGAACAAACTACCCGCGCGGCCCAATGCAGTGGGCGGAGCAGATCGGCCTCGACCGCTGTGTCACCCTGTTGCGAGCGCTGAACAGCACCGTGGACGACGGCCGGTTCATTCCCGCGGAATTGTTGGAAAGACGATGATTTCCCATGAGAAGAGCGGTCATTGTTGAAGCCGTGCGTACGCCCATAGGTCGCTACGCCGGCGCGCTTAAATCCGTTCGTCCGGACGACCTGGCCGCGCTGGTCATCCGGGAGTTAATCCAGCGCACGCGCCTAGACCCAGCCTTGGTTGAGGATGTGTATTTTGGCGCAACGAATCAGGCCGGCGAGGATAATCGCAATGTTGCCCGGATGGCGGCGTTGCTTGCCGGCTTGCCGGACAGCGTGCCGGGATGCACCGTCAACCGGCTCTGTGCGTCCGGTCTGGAAGCAGTGAACGTGGCCGCACGCATGATCGAAGCAGACCTGGGCGATGTATTTATTGCCGGCGGCGTGGAGAGCATGACGCGAGCGCCATTGGTGATGCTCAAGCCCCAGGAGGCATTTCCCAGAGGCAATTCTGAAGTCGTGGACACGACACTCGGCTGGCGTTTTACGAATCCAAAGATGGCACAACTTCACCAGCCCTACAGCATGGGTGAAACGGCCGAGAATGTGGCACGCCAGTATCAGGTCTCCCGTGGGGACCAGGATCGCTTTGCGCTGACAAGCCAGCAGCGCGCTTGCCGCGCTCGCGAGACCGGGCGATTCGACGATGAGATCGTGCCCGTCGAAGTGTCCCAGAGGAAAGGGCCCACAGTTACCGTTCGACACGATGAACATCCGCGTCCGGAGACCACGCTCGAAAGCCTGGCGAAGCTGCCGCCGGCATTTGCGAAAGATGGCACGGTGACTGCCGGAAATTCGTCCGGCATCAACGACGGCGCCGCAGCGCTCTTGCTTGTCGAGGAGGCGACGGCCAAAAGGATGGGTCTCAAGGTTCGGGCTCGCGTCGGACGTTCGGCAACGGCCGGCGTCGATCCAGGCTGCATGGGCATGGGACCGGTGCCGGCGACGCGCAAGGCGCTCCAGCGGGCTGCCCTGCGCCTGCAGGACGTGGATATAATAGAGTTGAATGAGGCATTTGCCGCCCAGGCACTTGCCTGCATCCGCGAACTGGGAATAGAGCAGGCCAATATTAACCCCAACGGCGGCGCCATCGCTCTGGGGCACCCGTTGGGCTGTACCGGCGCCCGGCTGGCGACTACACTCGTGCATGAAATGGGCAAGACGAACGCCCGGCACGGCCTGGCCACGTTGTGCGTAGGCGTGGGGCAAGGGGTTGCTACCCTGCTGGAGGGAATTTAACCATGTCGGTGAGCGCGAGCGTGGACCTCAAGATCGATTGGGACATTCAGGAAGACAACGAGAGGCTTGCCGACTTCGAAGAACGGGTCCATGCAGGCGAAATCGTCGAGCCCGACGACTGGATGCCGCACAATTACAGGGCGGGCATGTTGCGCATGGCCGAGCACCATGCCAATTCAGAAATCGTCGGCGCCCTGCCTGAAGGAGAATGGATCACGCGCGCGCCCAGCCTGCGCCGCAAACTTGCCCTCATTGCCAAGGTCCAGGATGAAGTCGGCCACGGCCAGATGCTCTATCGCGTCTCGCAGGACCTGGGCAAGTCGCGCGACCAGATGCTGCGCGACCTCATCACCGGCAAGACCAAGTACCACAACGTCTTCAACTACCCGGCGCCCACCTGGGCAGACGTCACCTTGATCCAGTGGCTGGTCGACGGGGCCGCCATCATGAACCAGGCAACGCTTGCTGAGGGTAGCTACGGTCCGTATGTCCGCACCATGAAACGCATCAACATGGAAGAAGCGTTTCATTTCAAGAGCGGCGAGGACATGATCCTGACGCTCATGAGCGGCACGCCGCGCCAGAAACAAATGGCCCAGGAAGCGTTCGATCGCTGGTGGGAGCCGTCTCTGATGTTCTTCGGCCCGCCGGACAAGGACTCGGTCAAGACGACGCCGTTCATGAGGTGGCGCATCAAGACCGCCACCAACGACGAGCTGCGGCAAAGATTCGTAGACCGCTTCGCCCCGGCCGCTCTTGACCTGGGACTCAAGATCCACATCACGGCCAAGGATGAAAGCGGCCTGGTCAAACGCAGGCCGGACGGGGCTTTTGATGTCCGAGAAGATCCGGAGCTACGTTTCGATCCTGCGACTGGCCACTATCGCTTCAGTCAGCCGGACTGGAACGAGTTTTATCGAGTCGTTCGTGGCAACGGCCCTTGCAACAAGCAGCGCATCGGCCTGCGCCGCTTCTCTTACGAACAGGGCCAATGGGTGCGGCGGGCGATCCTCGGGAGCACTGCTTTGCCGCCGGGCCGGTGATGTTCATGGGTGAGCTTTGCCCAACAGTGCTGTGTTGGGTGCCATGCTTTCGGGGCTCACACCGGGGAGCTAGTCCCCTGGAAGAGGTGCCCCGAAAGCATGCCGAACCCTCAGGAACGAGCTTCCTGGCAGAGGGCGGGACATGCTTTCGCGATATCGACCACACTTCGTCGGTCTCACACCAGAAGTCGCGAAAGCATGGCACCCCTCATTCGAAAACTGGCTCTCGATTCATTTGGGCTGATCTCGTCAAGCGTTTGCGGGGGGAACAGCGCCTTGTCCAGAACTCGTGATCATCTCGACTTGCCCAAAGAAGGGGAACTGACCATCGCTCCCGTTCGTGATGCCAGGCCGTTTGAGGTGTTCATCCAACTCCAGCGGGGCAAGGCGCATGTTCATGCGGGCACCGTGGATGCGGTCGATGCGCCCATGGCCTTGCAATATGCCCGCGAACACTACGGTCGCGATCAGCCCTGCGTCCACATCTGGGTCGTGCCGCGCGATGCCATGTTGGGCACCGACTACGAAAAGGACCTGGTCTGGCGCACGACGGATCAGAGTTACCGGCTGGCGCGTGGCTACCAGGTCCGCAAGAGATGGGAACAATTTCGCAGCAAGAAGGACGTGGATCGGTACGAGAAGGAGGACCTCAAAGAAGCATTCTAAATGCCGTGTGCAATCTGCCAATACTAGCCCGAAACGCTAGCGAGGTCCTCGCTTACGCTTCGGGCTAGTATTAGCACAAACGTGTACGGCGATGTAATGGGCCCCTCCTCTCCTCCTCACTCGGAAGGGTTGATTTTCGCGTGCATGAACTCAACGACGTAGCCCGCAAGGCGCTGATCCAGTTATTACTGGCCGTGGCCGACGACAAATTGATGCTCGGTCACCGCAATGCCGACTGGACGGGATTGGCGCCGATCCTGGAAGAAGACATCGCCTTCTCTTCACTGGCGCAGGATGAGCTGGCACATGCCTCGGCCCTCTACCAATTCGTTGCAGACTTGACACACTCGCAGGCGGATCGGTTGGCGTTCGGCCGTAAACCGGGCGAATACCGCTGTGCCCAGATCGTCGAACTCTCCGATGATTTCAACTGGGCGACGGCGCTCTGCCGGAGCTTTTTCTGCGACCACTTTGAGGCCCTGCGCCTCGAACGGCTGGCACGCTCTTCGTACACGCCGATTGCGCAATTAGCCGCTCGGCTCCTGGCAGAAGAGCAAGTACACGTGCAACATGTAGATTCCTGGATGCACCGGCTGGGCCGCGGCGACGACGATGCCAACCACCGCATGCAAGAGGCGCTAGACGGGCTCGCTCCGCTTGCTCCCATGCTTTTCGAGCCCACGGAGAGCCAGGAGTTGCTCGAAAGAGAAATGATCTATCCGCAATCGGAACCGGCAATGTTCGATCGTTGGTCGCAGAATCTGCTCGAGGTAGCCCGTGATGCAGGGCTGACCCTGAGCCTGCAGCGGCCGACGGCGAAGATAATTGGCGGTCGCCGAGGTGTGCATGGCCCCGCTTTCCCAGCGGCCCTGGATGAAATGACCGAGGTCTACCGCGTAGAGCCGGAGGCAGCATGGTGAGCCAAGAAACAGTGCTGGAGGCTCTGCGAACAGTCAATGATCCGGAGATGCCGATCAACATCGTCGACCTGGGGATCGTGGACGCAGTGCGGATCGAGCCCGGTGCAGATGCGAGCGGCAGCCGAGTAGTGGTCGAGATCCTGCCCACCTTCGTCGGCTGTCCGGCTTTGCCGTGGATCGAGAATGACGTGCGCAAACGTCTCGGGGCCATGCCCGGCGTCACGGAAATCGATGTCCATTTTCGCTTCGATCCGCCCTGGACCGTCGACCGCATCAGCCCGGCCGGTCGAGAATCGCTGAGAGAATTCGGCGTGACGGTGCCCCAGCGGCGAGACCACTGCGAGCCGGAAACGCAGACGCCCCAGTGCCCGTTTTGCGGTAGCTCACAGGTGCATCTGGAAAGCTCTTTCGGCCCGACGCGCTGCCGGATGATTTACTACTGCGAGTCTTGTAGGAATCCGTTCGAGCACTTGAAGCGAATTCCGGTTCCCGTGCTTTTCGATTGAGGCCCTCGATCATTGCCCTGCTTGCAAGCCGGCAAGACGGGCTATATAAAGTCGAAGATGCTCGGTTAAAGGCAACGGATTCTCGCAATTCCAGAGTACCGGCACTACAGCAAGGAGAGCCATTCCGTGAGCCATCCCTTCTTTGAACGTCATCAGAAGGTCTTGAACGGCGCCCTTTCCGCAATCCGCTCACGCACGTATTGGAGCGCCTATCCGGAGATCCCCAGCGGCAAGGTTTACGGAGAAACTGCCAAGGCTGACGGCCAGGCCGCTTTTGAAGCTCAGCTCAATAAGCCGTTCCCGCTGGAACAACCAGGAACCATCGGCCGCGTTGGCGGCGAGGTGTCCCCCTATGGCAAGCCCCTGGGCATCAGCTACCCCAAGCCGGACCTCAATGTTTTGCTAAAGGCTGCCAAGGCTGCCAGCCCAGCCTGGAGCATTGCGGACATCGACACGCGCGTGGGCATCTGCCTGGAGATTCTGGCCCGGCTCAACAAGCGCAGCTTCGAGATGAGCTATGCAGTGATGCACACGACAGGCCAGGCGTTCATGATGGCCTTCCAGGCGGGCGGGCCGCATGCACAGGACCGAGGACTGGAGGCCGTTGCCTATGCCTACGAGGAAATGAAACGGATCCCCGAGAAAGTGACCTGGGAAAAGCCAGGCAAGGGCGATTCGATCAAGTTGGAAAAGAAGTATCGCATCCTGCCGCGTGGAATCGGAGTGGTCGTCGGCGTGTCGACCTTTCCCACGTGGAATTCTTATCCCGCGATTTTTGCCGACCTCGCCACCGGAAACGCCGTGATTGTCAAACCGCATCCGGGCGCGATCCTGCCGCTGGCCTTGACCGTCGCCATCGCCCGCGACGTGCTCCGCGAAGCCGGCTTCGACCCCAATATCGTCACGCTCGCGGCCGATACCAAGGAGGAGCCAATCACCAAGCAGTTGGTCACAAATCCGGATGTGTGCATCGTCGATTTCACCGGCAGTTCCACGTTCGGGGAATGGATCGAGGCCAATGCACGACAAGCAGTCGTCTTTACGGAGAAGGCGGGGGTCAATCCGGTCATCGTCGACAGCGTAGACGATCTCAAAGCCGTGGTGCGCAACCTTGCGTTCACGATCAGCCTCTACTCCGGTCAGATGTGCACGACCTCGCAAAACATTTACGTTCCCAAGAATGGCATCATGGCCGGCGGCCAGCGCGTCAGCTTCGATGAATTCGCCAAGAGCCTTGCGACAGGCGTGGATAAGCTGCTGGGTGATAATGAACGCGCGCTGGAGATTTTGGGTGCCATACAAAACGATGCGACCATCAAACGAATAGAAAGGGCACCGGCAGAGGGTGGGGAAGTCGTGCTTGCTTCGAAAGCGATCGCGCACCCTCTCTTCCCCGAGGCGCGCGTGCGCACGCCTGTGCTGATTAAGGTTCGCGCGGACCAGGAGTCTGTTTATCAGCGCGAAATGTTTGGCCCCATCGTGTACCTCGTAGCGACGGAGAGCACGGAAGACGGCATCGCCCGGGCAGCCCGGGCCGCGCGGGAAAAGGGAGCCATCACCTGTGCGCTCTATTCGACAGATCCAAAGGTGCTGGCCAATGCCGAAGAACGGCTCACGGGTGCGGGGGCAGCGGTTTCGTGTAACCTGGTCGGCGATATCTACGTCAACCAGTCTGCCGCCTTCAGCGATTTTCACGTTTCCGGTGCCAATCCCGCGGGCAATGCGACGCTCACGGATGCCGCCTTCGTGGCGAACCGCTTTCGGGTTGTGCAGAGTCGCGTTCCTGGTCCGGCCCCGGCTGCTGCTACAAAATAGAAGATAGCTTTGAGCGGAAAGCCTAATGAAGACGAGCGTAGTTGCCGAATCGGGTAAGGTGAACACACATGTCGATTGGCGCCAGATTGTCAAATGGCTGCTGACTTCACGGGCGCTGGACGACCTGGAAGAGGCGAAGCTTTATCCGCAGAAGAAGATCAACTACCAGTTTTCGGCGCGGGGTCACGACCTCAGTCAAATCCTACTGGGCGCATTGCTGACCCATCCGCATGACGGCGTCGGTGCCTATTATCGCTGCCGGCCTTTCCTTCTGACGCAGGGCCTGTCGATCGAGGATAGCCTTGCCGCATCGCTGGCCAGGTCCGGTTCTTTCAGCGACGGCCGCGATATCGGCGCCGTGTGCAATCTACCTTCCCAGGGACGAGCGACCGTATTGCCGATGGCGGGGGAAGTTGGTTCGCAGTTCACTCCATGTGCAGGCTGGGCCCAGGCGCTGGTGTATCGCCGGGAGATCCTCAAGGAGCACAGCTATGAAGGGGCCATTGCCGTAGCGCTGGGCGGCGAGGGCTCGGTGGCGACCAACGGCTTCTGGTCGGCGCTGACGATTGCCACCACACTTCGGCTGCCGCTCCTTTTTTGCATCGAGGACAACGGCTACTCGCTCTCGGTCCCGGGCGACCGGCAGACGCCGGGTGGCGATATCGCCAAGAACCTAGCATCCTTTACGGATCTCCACGTTCTCGATGGGGACGGTACAGAGCCGGCTCAGGCTTGTGAATTGCTCGATAACGCCGTTCGCTTCGCACGCTCGGGTAAGGGCCCGGCTCTCATCCGGCTGGCCGTGCCGCGCTTGTCGGGTCATTCGGGACAGGACACGCAAACTTACAAGAGCCCTGAATTCATAGAGGAAGAGAAAACGCGCGATCCCCTGGGCAAGCTCTACCAGTACGTCGTACCCGCTCTCCTTTCGGAGCGAGAATGGCAAGAGGTGGAACGCACCGTCCAGCAAGAGGTGGAATCCGGACTGCAGGCCGCGCTGGATCGTCCGGCGCCCGACGCGAACTCAATCACCCGTTACGTGTTCGAAGGAACGAATCCGGATGGCTCACGGGCCTTGCAACGTGTCGGCGGGCTTGCCGTCGAAGGTCATGTGTTTCCGAGCGCGACGGACATCTGCCAGCCGGAACCGACCAGGATCAACATGCTGACCGCGATCCGGCGGACGCTCGAGGTGGAGCTGCGAACCAATCCCAAGGTACTGGTCTTCGGCGAAGACGTGGGACCGAAGGGAGGCGTGCACGGAGCAACGATGGGCCTGCACGACACGTTCGGCGAGGCTCGCGTATTTGATACCAGCCTTTCGGAGGAAGGGATCGTCGGCCGGGCGGTCGGCCTGGCACTGGCGGGATTGATGCCGGTCGCCGAGATCCAATTTCGCAAATACGCCGACGCATGCACCGAACAATTGAGCAATTGCGGCACGATCCGCTGGCGCACGGCCAACCGCTTCGCTGCCCCCATCGTCGTCCGCCTGCCCGGGGGCTTCGCAAAATGCGGCGACCCCTGGCATAGCGTGTGCAATGAGGTCCAATGGCTGCATGCCCTCGGTTGGCAGGTTGCATTTCCATCCAACGCCGAGGACGCGGTAGGACTATTGCGGACGGCCATGCGCAGCAATAATCCCACGATTTTTTTCGAGCACCGTAATTTGCTCGACAATTCCTGGGCACGCAGGCCATATCCGGGCGACCAGTACCTTCTTCCGTTCGGCAGGGCAAAGCTGATTCGGCAAGGCGACGCGCTCACGATCGTGACCTGGGGGGCCATGATCCAGCGCTGCGAGCTTGCTGCCGAGCAGGTGGGGACAGCGGCCGACATCATCGACTTGCGGACCCTCTGCCCGTGGGACAAGGAGGCGGTGCTCGCGTCGGTGCGGAAAACGAGGCGGTGCTTGATCGTGCATGAAGATACGCTGACCGCGGGTTTCGGCGCGGAGATTGCCGCAACTGTGGCACACGAAGCGTTCCTCAGCCTGGATGCACCCATCGAGCGCATCGCCACGCCGGACATTCCGGTCGCCTATAATGTCGAGCTGATGAACGCCACGATACCTGGCGTGGAAAAGATCGCAGCGAAGATTCGGGAACTCATGGAATTCTGAGCAAGGCAGTCATGCCAGTCATCGTCGATATCACCCTTGCCGATGTGCAGCAGGAGGGTACAGAATCCGTTGTCGAACGATGGCTACGGCAGCCCGGCGAACACGTCCGCCAACACGAGCCTCTCCTAGAGATCAACACGGACAAAGCGATCGTCGAAGTGCCTGCGCCTGCTACCGGTGTCTTGCGGGAGATTTTCAAACCTGCCAATGCGCCGATTCGGCCGGGAGACATTCTTGGCCGCATCGAAGCGGGAGCCACCAAACAAACCGTCGGAGAGGCGGAGAAAACTCCTGCACAAGCACAAAAACCGGCCGACGGCGCTGCAAATCAAGGCGACGGGTTGAGCCCGGCCGTTCGCCGGCTTGTGCGCGAGCATGGCGTGGATGTCTCCAAAATCAAAGGGACCGGCCGCGGCGGCCGTATCACGTATGAGGATGTGCAGGGTCACTTGAAACAGCCGGCAGAAAGTGCCGGCCAGTACCGCTTGACAGGCAAAAAGATTCCTCACAGCCCTATGCGGCGGCGCATCGCCCAGCACATGGTGGAGAGTATGCTCAAGACTGCTCCCCATGTGACGGCTGTTTTCGAAGTCGATCTCTCCACGGTCGTCGTTCACCGGCGTAAGAACCAGCCCGAATACGAACGGAATGGCGTAAAGCTGACTTACTCCGCTTACTTTGTGGCCGCTGCGGTCCAAGCAGTGCAAGCTGTCCCCGAGGTCAATAGCCGCTGGCATGAAGATGCTCTGGAGGTTTACTCGGATTGCAATATCGGCATTGCCAGCGCCGTCGAGGGAGGACTGCTGGTTCCCGTGATCTGCCAGGCACAGTTACTGGATCTGGCCGGCATTGCCGATCGCCTCCAGGACCTCACGGCGCGGGCGCGAAGGGGCAAACTCCAGCCCAATGAACTCCGCAACGGCACGTTCACCATCACCAATCATGGCGTCAGCGGCAGTCTCATTGCTACGCCCATTATCAATCAGCCGCAATCGGCCATTTTGGGAATTGGTAAAATTGAGAAGCGCGTCGTGGTCGTCGATGATGGCGGCAAGGAGACGCTGCAGATCAAACCCATGGCCTACGCCACACTGACCATCGATCATCGGGCGCTAGACGGCTTCCAGGCCAATACATTCCTCACCAAGTTTGCCCAGGTCCTGGCCGACTGGCCAGGGTAGCCCCCAGGTCGTCCCCCAGCAACAGGATCTTGCACTTTGTTCATTGACGTAGCTCGGGCCAACATTTTGGAAGTTTATCGCACGCTTGTCGAGGTGGTCACTCCAAGACCTATTGCCTGGGTCACGAGCGTCGACATTGCAGGCCGGGTCAATCTGGCTCCCTTCAGTTTCTACAACGCTTTCGGGGCGAATCCACCCGCAGTCGTCTTCTCTCCCGTCCTGCGCCGTGACGGCAGCAAGAAGGATACTTTGCGGAACGTTGAGGCGACCGGCGAATTCGTGCTAAACGCAGCGGTTGAAGCACTCGCCGAGCAGATAAACCTATCGTCGAAAGAGCTTCCCTACGGAGAAAGCGAGGTGACCTATGCCGGCTTGACCTTGCTGCCTTCCGTGAAAGTGAAGCCGCCCCGCGTAGCCCAATCGCCCGTGCATCTGGAGTGCAAGCTCATCCAGATCGTAACGGTGGGTCAGGGGCCGCTGGCCGGGAACCTGGTAATCGGCGAAATCCTCGCCATCCACATCGAGGAACGAGTGCTCGACGAGAGGGGGCATGTCGATCCACGCAAATTGCGAACCATCGCCAGGCTGGGAGGAGATTATTACGCGCGAACCAGCGACCTCTTCGAGATGAAACGGCCCCAGTGATCGTTGGCCCATTTCACTTCAGCAAGAGCGGGCACGCGCTTCTGCGAATCGTTTGCCGGTTCATCCAGCCCGTTCGATTGGACGGAACCATCGAATGAACAGCGCCGTGGAGACCAGCAAGCTTCACACGATCGGTGCAAAGCCCATCTGGCGCCGCCACATGCTTAACTGCCCAAGGTGGAAGGCGACGTGAGTCGTCATCAGGTGGGCCAGCAGATCTCCCACGGTTGGCAGCGGTTTCTCCAGGAAATCAACGGGGTTCGGCGCGCTGAATCTTTCTGGTGACACATCCTTTAGGGCATTCGTGACGAGTTCATGACCCCTCTCGACGGCGCTCAAGAGTTCATCCTTGGTCGGGTAATTGCTGCGCTCCGAACACGGTTTGGACCTGATGCCGAACTTCTCGTGCCATTCTTTCGAGCAAACCCTTCGCTGTCCCATAGTCTGCAAGGCATAATCAGTTGCCACTGCCAGATGGCCCAAGATCCAGGCCGGGTGGTTCGCCTGGGGCGTGAGCTGAATCGTCAACTTTGCGTCATCAAGATCAGCGGCCAGCATGCGGCAAAGCTGCAGCGTAAACCCATAAAGACGTAATTCTAGTTCAAACTGCATGGATGATTCCTCCATGTCTACTCTTTACCGATCTGTACCGGCAGCCTCAGCGCGATTGCTGCTGTGTCGGCAAGCGGCGTTCCAAAGGTCTTCCTGCCATCAGGAGGCTGTCAGTCTGTGCGACCGCGCGGGCTCTGTCAAGCAAGGAAATGAATCTAACCAAGGTGGTAGCTCAACGGCTCATGTCCGTCGATGCCCGATCGAAGGACTTGTGCCTGAGAAAGACTTGAGATGAGACGCGCTCCAAGCGAATCCAAATCATGGCTATTAACTATCGATTCATCTCCTACTCCAAGGTAGGCGATTCCTTCTTGTCTTCGTCTTTCTGGAAAGGGGCCCAACCATGCAAACACTGAATCCGCGTTGGTGGAAGGTGCTTGGCGCCTGTCTAGGTCTCAGTCTAACGTTGACGGCGGGATGGTGTTATGGACAGAAACCCGGCGAAAGATCGGCGCAGACCAAGCACCCGTTGATTGTCCACGAGTGGGGGACTTTCCTCTCCGTGCAGGGGTCGAACGGCGAAGCCCTTGGAGGGATGGTCGATTCGGACGAGGTCCTGCCTTTGTTTGTCGAAGAGCGCGGCATTCAAGCCTGGCAGCGGTCGATGATGAGCCAGAAGATGGAGACTCCGGTCACCTATTTCTATACCGACCAACCCCGTGATGTTGCGGTGCGCGTGGATATGCCCAAGGGAGTTTTGACCGACTGGTTTCCAGCCGTCCGAAATTTTGGCCCAGACCTCAATTGGAAGGGGTCGCCGGCAGGTAGCTTCTTGGATTGGACCGTCGTGCACCTGACCCCGTCGAGCACTGCTCCCCCAAGCAAGAAAGAGGCCGCAGGGCTCACGCCGCCGCCGGTCGGCCCTGAGCAGATCTGGCGCTTTGCGCGCCAAACCGATTCGGCCCTGGTCCGGGTACGCTCCGTTAACCCAAAGGCGGTTGTGCGAGAGCAGCTTGTGCAAGATCAGTTCGAGAAGTTTCTCTTCTACCGCGGTCTCGGCACGTTCACGCTGCCGCTCGCGATTCGCTCTACCGAGAGCGCTCAGGATGGTGTGCACCTCGTGCTGCAGAATAACGACTCACAACCGTTGCACGGGCTGTTCGCCGTCTCGGTCGAGGGACAAAACATTCGATTCGCAGCGCTGGACGATCTGGCTACCCGCGCCCGGCGGGACGTTGCCGTCGGCTCGCTCCTATCACATCCGTTGCCTTTGCAAGAAGGCGTCGTGCAGGTGAAGAGCCGAGTCGCCGACGCGCTGGTGGCAGCGGGTCTCTATGCCAAGGAAGCCCAGGCAATGGTAAACACCTGGGAGAAGAGTTACTTCCGCACGGCAGGTTTGCGTGTGATTTACACGCTCCCGCGCTCGATGGTAGACGGCATCATCCCCATTCAGGTCACGCCCGCGCCGGACAGTCTCGTCCGCGTCATGGTGGGGCGCGTCGAAGTCCTCACGCCAGCCCAGGAGCGGCGGCTCGAGCAGTTGGTCATAGATCTGGGTGCAAGCGAATTCGCCACACGCGAGGCGGCTACCGCCGGCTTGGCTCGGCTGGGGCGAATCGGTGAGCCGTGCCTGCACCGGGTCCTCGAAATGACAAAGGACCCGGAGGTCCGGGCACGAGCCCAGGTACTCCTGGGCAAGATCGCCGCGGGAAACTGAACAACGGACATGCGAGTAGATTCACGGAGTTACTTCGGGATCTGCCTCGTCATAGGCCAGTTGTTCGGCTTTGGAATGAACTGCCTGTTTGTTGCCAGGGTGGCCTAGCAGTGAACTGCCCGCGAGCGAAAAACTATAAATGACGACGGCGGCGAGCGCCGTGCAGGCGAATGATAAAACCATCCCGCCCATGCGCGGCCGCGATATCGAGATGAAAGAGCAAGCGGTGATGACCAGGAACATCGAGACCGCCTTAAACGCGATCAGTCCCGGCCAACCGTAGCTGGCAAGCCAGGCACTTGCGATAGGGTTGCTTTCGTAAACACAACCGCCGCTCTGCTGAAGAAGGTGGTTCGTCAGGTACAAATCTACAGCGCTCAGCGAGGCGAAAAGGATCAGCTTTCCGGCGTGTAACGAGCCAATGTTGGCGAGCATGCTTAAAACCCTCACCATCAAAGGGCCAAAGCGTCCAAGGATTGGCTGAACGGCCCACGGACCGCTTCGCTCCAGAGGGTGGTGTTCCTTCCTTGGCGGTGTTGCAGAACGATTTAGCTTTCCGCGAACCAAATCCTCCAGTCCGGTTGCTTCTTGGACCCCAACAGGCATCTTCGGACAGCTCAGCCCTTCTCTAAAGGAATTATTCGCGACCTGCGATTGAATCTTAGCAGAATTTACCGAGGGCAAGGAGGCCTTAGGGGCCTTCGCCGGCTGTTCCATTATGAATGGTGTTGTTCGAAAATGGCGCTCATGTTGGCTGAAATTCCAACAGCCAAGACTGCCTTATTTCCTGTCTCTTGAGGCGAGAGTGATCGTGGCGAGCGCGGGTGCCGATGGGGCAGAATCCGTGGCTTTGCCATTCAACAACCAGCGCGCGGTTCTCTCCGCTTTGGGCGGATCGTCACGCAGCAAGGAAGAGACGCCTTGGACTAACTCCATTGCCAGGCAATCACGGTATGGGAAGTTTGGATGGCGTTCGCGGAGCAACTTGCAGTATTTGCCGGCGCGAACTTTTTTGCATTGCTGCAGTTTGTCTACGGCGTCATTGAGCGTGCAGCGCTGGTTGGCTAGGTCGCCGAGCAAGTGATGGAACAGAGTGTAGTATTCCCTGTTGGCGGCAATTGCTTGATCCATCTGCGGCTCGATCTCCTCCATTTTCTCGGGCCTGGGGCTGCTTACTCGCATCAAAGAGCAGCTATAAATGACGACTAGGCCCAGCGCGCAACAGGCGAACTGCAGGATGTGTCCGCCCTTATGTGGGTGGTAGAGAGAGACGTACGCGGCCAGGCAGCCAACCAGCAGCATGGCCACTATTTTGAAGATGACCAGCCCGCGCCAGCCATAGGCAACCAGCCAGGCATTGGCAATGGGGTTGCCTTCATAAATCCGGCCGCCGCCTGCTTGAAGCAGACGATACGTAAGCAAAAGGTCAACCAGACTCAAGGATATGTAGAGCGTGAGTTTGCCGGGATGGAGGATTTTGAGGCTCATCGCTACTGGCAACCTCATGGCGGCGTAATTCTGCGCCAGACCCACAATAGTTTGCAGTCATCGGACGAGGGCAATCATGGGATATGCCGTCGCGGCATTTGCCCCCTACAGGGATATAAGTCGCGATTGACTACGATGCAAATTCCATTCCTCTCGACCGGGTTTCCCAGGGTCGTCGCATCTTGCGCGGGCCACGTGTCCAGCCTGGCAAGATGAGGTGCGCACGGGCGACATTTGGCGAGAATCCGCGCCTCGCAATACGCAAATCCGGCGGATGGTACGGAAACTCTAAATTATTTTCCATAGAGATCTGCGGGAGTGACAGGGTGCGGGGGGAAGTTGGGACCCTCGAGCGGCACTCCCAGTGCATTTCGCAGTCGCCTTACGATAAAATGCAACAACCGAAGGCTTGGAGGCTGCCTGGCTGGATGCCAGGGCGCAGCCTTCGCATCGTCCGGGAGATCCGCACCGACAGGGGAGCGATTGATGCAGCGCCAATGGAGCGATTTCATATCTGGAATCGACCAAGGAGAAAGTTCATGAAGAGGTGGCCTTTCCCCGCCCTGGCAGGAAGCTTGTTGCTGTGTGGCCTCGCAGTCGCGGAGGACGCTCGCCCGACCGTGGTCCATCCGGACGAACGGGGATCGGTCCTCTTCAAACCCCATGGCGACCAGCAGCGGGTTCCCGACCGCTATCGTCTCGAACTCCGGAGCTTCCCTTACGAGATGACATTCAAACGTGATCTGCCCAGTAGCGGCCTCACGGTTTCTTTCGTGCACTTCCCGTCGCCGGTGACGACCGATTGCCCGGAGAACAATACGGTCTATGCGGAGTACTATCGGCCCAAAGGCAAGGGACCTTTCCCCGGCGTGATCGTGCTCGATATCACGGCCGGCGACCAGAGCCTGTCGCGGACCATCTCCACGTCGCTGGCGCAGAATGGTGTGGCGGCGTTGTTTGTGCAGATGGCGTACTACGGGCCGCGCCGACCGCCCGGGAGCAAGTTGCGCCTGCTGTCCACCAACATTCCGCGCACCATGGACGCGATCCGCCAAACGGTGCTCGATGTGCGCATGGCCACCGCGTGGCTGGAAGTACGTCCAGAGATTGACCCGAAACGACTCGGCATCCATGGCACCAGCCTCGGCAGCATGGTCGGAGCGCTCGCTGCGGAGATGGAGCCAAAGCTGCGGCGCGTCTCCATTGCCCTCGGCGGCGGCGGACTTGTCGACGCCTATTACGAAGATCCGCGGGCCGCATCTTACCGTGAGTTCTGGGAGGCGCTGGGCGGGACCAAAAAACGCATCGTTGACCTATTGGCACCGGTCGATCCGCTCACCTATGCGGCCAACCTGAAGGGTCGCGATGTCCTGATGATCGCCGGCAAACGGGACGAAATCATTCCACCCAGGGCAACCAAGGCGCTCTGGAAGGCAGCGGGTGAACCAAAGATCGTCTGGTATGACTGCTCGCACTATGGGGCGGCACTGTATTTTGTGCCTATCATGAACCAGGTGGTCAAGCACTTCAAGGATGCGCCCTGAGGTCGGGGTTTCCACCGCTCAACATCAATCGGGCCGCGGCAACCGAGCCGCCGACTGGATGAATCAGGGAGCACTATATGGCCGTGCGTGACTCGGCTGCTGCGGATTGTGGGGCACGTTTGTAACGTGCCCAGACGCCGGCCGGCACGTTGAAAACGTGCCCCACAAATGCTGCCGAATTACGCACCGTCATATAGCATCTCGAATTCTTTCCTACGTGGAGGATTTTGATCCGGGGAGAACTTTGCGACTATATGTTTAGCTGCTTTCCCCCACGAACAGCAATGGACTCGAAGCAGGCCCAAGGGCCACTTTGGTAGCCCGATCCCACGCCCCCTTAATTGGTTTGACAGTCCAGTGCAACTGAATAACAAGACCAGACGGTACTCTAAGCCCGTCCGGTGCTCATGTAGACCATCGCGCGGGTAGCCCCGCCAGCACCGACGAGATTGGCTAGAGTCAATCCCTCGTCGCCTACCGAATGATAGGCATGCCCTCGCCTCCTCCAAGCGCTCCTGGAGCATTCGAACCGGCTGACATCGCCGAAGATCTCCGGATATTCCGAGGGTGCCGCTCGCGCTCCAAACGACTCGGTCGAGACAGCCAAGGCGAGGCCCATTTGCTTGTTCCCACGCGCCCAAGTGATGCGGATTTTATTTGCGTTTGGGATTGGCTCCCCCCATAATTATTCTATCCTGTCCTTCTGGCATATGAGGTTAATGGCATCCTTCTCCTCTCTGTTGGCCCCTAGATGAACCCGAGCATGCTGTGATGGCAGTTACTCTTCAAGGCAAGGACAGAGACGTGCAGAACTCCTCACAGGAACCACCCGCTCCCACGCGGGTGGGACACATTTACTTGGACGTGCGCCGGAAAGCCCTCCGCTATCTCAATGACACTGCCCGACAGCTCCATCAGGAAGGCATTCCGCTGAGCCCGGAAGATTTGAAGCGTTGGCCATTGCAAACCTGGGACGGCAAGGATGTGATCGGCGGCGACTTGCCCCTGATTGCGGCCTGGCGGAAAGAAAAACCCTTCCACGCAGAGTTTGTTCTCCCCCGCGAAGGCGGGTTGGTCTGGCGGTTGATTTGTACGGCGACTCCGGTGCGCGATCGGTCGGACAAGCTCATGGGTGTCCTGGGCAGCGTCACCTGCTTGCAAGCAGGCCCCGACCATCAGAAGCTTGCGGAGTTGGCCCATGACCTGCGCACGCCTCTGCAATCGTTACGACTCTACTGCAGCCTGCTCGGCAAGCTCGCTCCAGCCAACCCGGAACTGGCCAAGCCCCTGAGTGGTATCGTGACGGCGGCAGATCGTGCCTTGCAAATCGCCATGGACCTATTGGAAAGCTGCCGAGGGCCGAGAAACAAGAAAAAGGATGAAATTGGCTGGTACCCGCTCGACACGCTGCTCGCCTCTCTCGCCAGCGAGCAGGCGGTAGCCGCCGAGGCCAAGGGACTGGAATTGGCCGCAGAACTTACGCCAGCCCAGGGGTGGCAGATCTATACGGATCACGTGCGCCTGGGACGCGTACTTTCGAATTTGCTGGTCAACGCAGTGAGGTACACACGCCTGGGGCGAGTCGAATTTAGCGCCTCCTGGCGGGATGGTCGAGGCACGAAGTCGATGGCGCTGAGCGTCGTAGACACAGGGCGTGGGATTCCCCCGGAAGAACAAGAGTCGATTTTTCAGCCGTTCGAGCGCGGCAAGGCCGGCAAGGAAAGCGATTCCGGCGGGAGCGGTCTTGGTCTGGCCGTCGTGGACAGGCTCGTTGAAGAACTTGGCTTGGAACTCGAAGTCTACAGCGAATACGGCCGGGGCAGCGCTTTCCACCTTCTCGTGCCCGCTGCCATTTTGCGTGAATTGCCGCCGAAATAGGCTCTTTCTACGAAGATCCCGCCTTCGACAAGTGCGTCGCCAGTGCGGGTGCAAGCCGGCGCAACTGTTCCTCCAGCGCGCTGTAAATTGCTTCTGCCTCGGTCAGATCTCCTGCCCTGGCCATGGCCTCCAGACGTTGCGAGACATCCACGGCAGCAAGGGCACCCAGATTGGCAAGGGAACCGCTGAGTGAATGGGCTGTCAGACCCAGCTTTGCGGTATCTTTCCGGGCAAGAGCCTCTCGGATCCCCTGCATGAGACGCGGAAAGTCCTGCACAAAAAGTTCCACAAGTTCCTGCAGCAGGAGCATGTCTCCTCCCACACGATCGAGCGCCACCCTCCGGTCAAATACCTCCCGGCGGCTCACGCCGTTGGCCACGGCAACCTGCTTCGTGGCTTTGGAAGGAATGATTTCATGAATCGCCTGCTGGAGTCCGGCAAGATCGATTGGCTTGCCGACGTAGCTGTCCATCCCTGCCTCCAAACAGCGCTCGCGAGTTCCCTTCAAGGCGTGTGCGGTCATGGCAATGATGGGCATGTGGCCGCCGGTAGCCTTCTCCCGATCGCGAATCCTCGCGGTCGCCTCGAATCCACCCAGCTCAGGCATCTGCACGTCCATCAACACCAGATCGAAATGCTGGCGCTCCAGTGCAGCCAAGGCCTCCATTCCTGTGGCAGCCACTTCCACTCGATGGCCAAGTTTCTCCAGCAGCCGTCGCGCCAGTAGCTGATTGACGAGGTTGTCTTCCGCCAACAAGATGTCCAGGCGCTGGCGTCCATCGGTGGCATTGTCGTCGACTATCAGAACGGGCAAATCGTGCAGACGCACCGGCACTTCGGGGGGAAGCTGCACGGGTGCTTTCGCAACCTTGAATCGCGCCGTGAAATGGAACGTACTCCCCTGCCCGACTACACTCTCAACCCAAATCTTGCCCGCCATCATGGCGACCAGGCGGGCGCAGATGGCTAGGCCCAGTCCGGTGCCGCCATATTTTCTGGTGGTGGAACTGTCTGCCTGGACGAACGCCTCGAAGATCGCGTGGTACTTGTCCCTTGGGATGCCGATGCCCGTGTCGATGACGCGAAAGTGCAGATCGGCCTCTTCATCCATTTGCGATTCGGTCTCTACCTGCAAAACGACTTCGCCGCGCTGCGTGAATTTGACGGCATTGCCGATCAGGTTGACAAGGACCTGCCGCAAGCGAAGCGAATCGCCGACGAGAGCGTCCGGCACGTCGGCCGCGACCTGGCAGGCAAGTTCGAGACGTTTTTCATGGGCTCGAAAAGCCAGCGCCTTCATCGTGTCGCCCAGGCCGTCGCGCAAACTGAAGGATCTCGGATCCAGCTCGAGTTTGCCCGCTTCAATTTTGGAGAAATCGAGAATATCGTTGATAATCGAAAGCAGCGAATCGGCCGATTCCTTCACCAATTCCAGGTATTCACGCTGCTCCGGCGCAAGCTTCGTATCCAACGTTAAGGCGGTCATGCCGATGATGCCGTTCATGGGCGTGCGGATCTCATGGCTGACGTTGGCCAGGAACGAGCTTTTGGCCTGGTTCGCCAGTTCTGCCGCTTCCTTTGCCTTTTGCAACTCTGCTTCGACGCGGCGGCGCTCCCGAATTTCTTGCATCAGCTGCCCGTTTGCGAGCGTCAGCTCGACCGTGCGCTGTTGCACTCTGGTTTCCAGCTCTTCGAGCATCCGCTGCGTCGTTTGCTGCACGACCTGCTGGCGTTCCGCGTCCGTTACCGCCACCAAGACCGCCCAGGTCAAGAGCAACGTGGCGCTGGCTCCCAGGACATGGGCGCTCCACCACAAGACTGACCATGGCGTGCTGAAAAGGAAGAAGAGCGATTGTTCTGCGCTCAAGATCAAGGCCAGCGGAAGCGTGATGGAGGTATACAGCTCGGGCCGGCGATTCGTGAGGAAGAGTCTGACGACCGCTGCACAGGCCAGCAGCAAAGCCAACGACTCCATGACGGTGTTGGCGTCCGTGAGTGCTTGCAGGCGGTTGGCCGACCAGCGATCGATCGACCGACTCAAGGCGAAACTGCCGACGGCTAGCGCGAGCGTCAGTCCGAGGATGATGGCGACGTTGCGCTGGCGGATGCGCACGGGTGCGACGAGGGCCGGCCCAGGCAATGCCAGTGACGGTGCGGTGAACAAAATCCGCGCGGGCGGACCATAATAGAGGAACTTCAACGAGTTTGCATCCATCGTGAACAGCCCATGCCAGATGTAGATGGAAGCGAACCCGAGAAGACTGAGAGCGAGGGCCGCCGATCGGCTGCTGCCCGTGGCCAGGTGGGCTCGCAACGCCAGCAAGCCGAACGCCATAACCAGGGCAATGGTCAGCAGGACGACGAGTTCGTGAATGTGCTCTTCCCTGAACGATTCATCCGCTTGCGGGAAACTTTTCAGAGAAAGGAAAATCGCTAGTGGAGCGGCAGCTAGAAAAAAGGTTAGGAGATTTCGCTCAAAGCGCATGGAACCTAGCATGAATCCTCGACCGTTAATGGTATTTCTGTCCGTACAGGGGTGAATCCGCAGGTGCTCGATGCGCAGCGTGGTAGGCGAATGGACATTATGCGTAACAGCCGGGGATGCGTCTAGCGAGGGTTGACGCCTGCCCCGACGCCCCGCGCGATCTTTCTTCTTGTGAGCCCTCGACCCGACGAGTAGTTTGTGTCTCGGTCCAAAGGGCCATGTTGAGGAGGCGCTCCCCTGCTCCACCAGCGATCCTAGAGGAAAAACTCCATGAAAATCACCGACGTGCGCATCACAGGCCTCTCCGGCGGAACCGTGGAAGGCGGCTGGGTAGACGATCTGAAGCCGGAGGAGGACATCAATACCATCATCGAGGTGATCACTGACGAAGGTCTCGTTGGTGTCGGCAGCGCCATGACCAGCAAGGCGTTGGTCGCTGCGTCTGTCAAGCTGCTGTGGCCTCTATTGAATGGCGAGCGGGCCGATGAGCCGGGCCGGGTCAGCGAGAAACTCCGGCAGAGCACCTTCTGGCAGGGACGAGGCGGCGCCGTCGAACACGCCATCAGCGGGATCGACATCGCCCTTTGGGACCTGATGGGAAAGATCTGCAATCAGCCAGTGGCCCGGCTCCTCGGGGGGAGTTACCGTCAGCGCATCAAGCCGTATGGCTCCCTGCTGTTCGATGAGCCTTCTCGATTGCGTGCAAAGTTGCAGGAGGCAACAGCCCGGGGATTCAAGGCGATCAAGCTCGGCTGGCGGCCCTTCGGCCGCGGCGATCGCAAGTTCGATGAAGTGCTGATCAAGACGGCGCGCGAAACGGTCGGCACCCGCGTCGAGCTCATGGTAGATGCAGGCGGCAGTGAACAGTTTTGGCCGCACGGCTATAAATGGGCCCTGGAAACGGCGCGCATGCTGGCAGCATACGACGTCGCCTGGTTCGAGGAGGCGCTCCCTCCCGATGACCTGGAAGGGTACGTGGAGCTAAGGCGCCATGCTCCCTTGCCCATCGCCGCGGGGGAGGTCCTGACCCGCCGGCAAAGCTTCAAGCCTTTTCTGGAGCGGCGCGCCGTCGATATCATTCAGCCGGATTGCACCAAGTGCGGCGGGCTTTCGGAAGCGCTCCGGGTCGGGTGGATGGCGTACGAGCACAACATCTTGCTGGTGCCGCACGGGTGGAACACCGCCGTGGGACTGGCTGCTGACCTGCACTTGACGGCGGCACTGCCCGTGGCCACGTACGTCGAGTTCCTCACGCCTTCGCCGTATCTCGACGATCTCATCCTCAACCCCTTCCGGCCCGACGCGGAGGGTTACTTGCAAGTCCCGACAGCGCCGGGGCTGGGCATCGAACTCAATCCGGAAGCACTCCGAAAATACGGAATATGAAAATCACGAGGAGATTGGATGATTGAGCCGATCTCAAATGTACGACCCTGAGAAAACTCGCGGTCGCTCGGAGGACTCAAACTGAACGCACGAACCGGATAATGGACAAATCCAATCCCCGTGTAACTCATGGAAAGACGCAATGTCTGGCCAGGGAGCGCTCCCATTCCTTCCCGCAGCCGCGCCTCAATGCCTTTTGACTCCGGTTGAGGTGCACTTATAATCAAATACGGGCTCCCCTTCACCGAACAGAGGGTTAGGGACACTGGGGAGGATCCCAATCGAAATCGGAACTGAGCACGCAGTGGATGGGCTCGTGCCGATGAGGTGAACGCATGGTAGCAGTCACACGGAACCCGTTTAGCCCGCGTGGAGCCGTGCAGAAGCTCTCTTGGTGTGCTGTTCTCTCGCTCCTGACCTTTGCTTTGAACCACGCGATGGCCCGCGAGGAGGAGCAAGCGCCCGAAGACGGTCTGTTCATCAGCATCAGCAATCCCATCACCACCGGCGTGGTAAACAGGGTCAAGGCGAAGACAGACCGGGCCTTGCAACGGACAGACCGCCGCTATCGCAAAATCATCTACGATTTCAATCCGGGCAACCAGCCGAGCGGCACCAGAGATTACGGTCCCTGCCGCGACCTGGCGGCATTCATCCTTGAGAAACAAGAAATCACAACGGTGGCCTTCGTGCACAACGAAGTCACCGGACATACCATTCTGCCGGTGTTGGCCTGCAAAGAAATCGTCATGTCGACCGACGCGAAACTTGGGGACGTGTTGCGCGATCAATCCAAACCGCTGGATCCGGACCAGGTGCAGTTCTACGAAACGATCGCCGCGGGCCGCGGCCGCTGCCCAGCCATCATCCTGAAGATGCTGGACAAGGATGCGGAGATTGTAGAAGCATCGCGCGCGGGGGCCGTCTGGTACGTCGATCGAAGGAAGCAGGCCAAGAATCCGGAACAAGGTGTTATCGTCACGCGCCAGGACCCAGTCTTGCCGGCCGGCAACGCAGGTTTCTACTCGGCGGCGCAGGCCCAGAAATTCACCCTCTCCGACCATCTTAAGGAGACTCGCCAGGAGGTCGCCGAGGCTTACCAGCTATCCGCGTCCAGCCTGCGTGAGGATCCCTTGGAAGGCCGAGCTCCCGTTGCCGAGCGCATCGTGATTCGCGAGCGGATCAACAAAGCGCTGTCGGAGACGTTGCAACGCCGCATCCGCCAAGCCATCAGTCGGGGAGCGAACTTCATTCTCCTGCAACTGGAGGGCGGCGGCGGCGACACGGAAGTTGCCTGGGACCTGGCTGAATTCTTGCATGACCGCAAGGACGATAAAGGCGAATTCAGCGTCATGACCGTTGCTTACATTCCGGAGCGTGCCCCGGATGCCGCCACCATTCTGGCCCTGGGCTGCACCGAAATCGTCATGCGCAAGAGCGCTGAAATCGGCGATTTTGAAAACGTCATCAAACGCAGGCCGGATAGCGTAGAGCTAGTCCGCAAATCCCTGATGCAGCTGGCCAGCGACCAGGGCTATTCGCCACTGTTGGCCCAGGGAATGCTGGACCGCAACGTCGCGATTTATCATGTCGAAAGTCAAAAGGGTAAATCGGAATCAAAATTCATCACGGAGAAGGAGCTGCATGAGGATTTGGCGGGTCCGCAGCAGTGGGGCCACAAAATTCTCGTCAAGCCGGGAGGTCCGAACGGCACCTATCTAAAGCTCAACGGCACGAAGGCGAAGGAATGGGGGCTTGCGCGGGAGGTGGTTGACGACCTGCCGGGTGTTTACGCCCTCTACGAGTTGGAGCATGTCCGCGACGCAGGGTTTGATTTTCTCTATGAGTTGGCCTCGTTCCTTCGGCACCCGCTTGTGGCGGTGTTTTTGGTGATGCTCGGCATCGCTTGCCTGATCCTGGAACTCAAGATGCCGGGAGTTGGCTTGCCGGGCGTGATCGCGGCCCTGTGCTTCGTGCTCTACTTCTGGGCACAGTCTCAGCTGGCCGGCCAGATCACCATGCTGGCAGTGCTTCTTTTCGTCCTCGGCTTGATCCTGATTGGTTTGGAAATCTTTGTGCTGCCGGGTTTCACGGTGTGCGGCATCAGCGGCATCGTGCTCGTGGTCGTGAGCCTGGCACTGGCAACCCTGGAGAAGAAACCGGAAACCAGCCAGGAGTGGCTGAGCTTTGGGCGAACGATCGGCACCGTGGGTATCAGTTTGGCTGGGGCCGTCGTCTTGGCACTGGTGGCAGCCTGGTACTTGCCGAGCATTCCTTACGCGAATCGACTGGTCTTGAAGCCGCCAGCAGACGGCGAGGAAGGAGTCGAGGGCGAGTTCCCAGGCCAGGATCCCGCCTACGGTCCGAGCGCCGAGGCGGTCGCGCTGCTCGGTGCGATCGGCGTGGCAGCGACAACGCTGCGACCGGCAGGGATCGCCCGTTTCGGCGATAATTACGTCGATGTCGTTACCGAGGGGAGCTTTATCTCGGCCGGCGAACGCGTGCAAGTCATCGAAGTGGAAGGTAATCGCGTCGTAGTAAAAGAAGTTTAGCCTCAGGCGTGGTAAACTGGTAGGGAGGTGAAGCGGCTCGTTCGCTACCTTTTCCGTTGCCCATAGCGCCCACAGAGGGATTGCCGATGGAGGGGTCCTTGACCCTGGCCTACATCCTGATCTTGGCCGGGCTGTTCATCCTGGCAGCCGAGCTATTCATACCTTCCGGCGGGGTGCTCCTGGTGATCGCCCTTAGCGCGATCGTCATCGGCGTGGCCATGACGTTTATTTACAGCGAAGACCCCACCACGGGAATTCTTACCTTGATTGGGGTTTTTATCGCCGTGCCGATAATTGTGGGAGCTATGCTGCATTATTGGCCCAAGACGCGCATGGGCAAGCGTTTCTTCTTGCATGGCCCGACCGAGGACGACACAATTGCGTCAATGCCAGTGAACCTGGAGCTGGAGCAATTGCGCGGCCGCTTCGGACGAGCGGTTTCTGCGCTGCGTCCTGCAGGCGTGGTCGATTTTGAGGGTCGGCGTATCGATACAATAACTGAGGGTATGATGGTCGAGCCGGGCCAATGGGTGCGCTGTATCGATGTCAAGGCAGGCAAGGTCATTGTGCGGGCTGTGGAGAAACCAGATCTTGGCGACCTGGAAACGGCCTTCTTCGGTTAGCAAGCGTGTCATCTAGCAGTTGGAGACCTCGATGTTTTCCCATATTTTGGTGGCGGCCGATAACCCCTTTGGCGACAAGCTCTGGTTGGTGATTGGTGCCATTGCCCTCCTGATCATCGGTTTCTTTCTGGTGATCTTTTTCAGCTTTTTCCGTCTCTGGATCCAGGCAGTTTTCACCGGTGCCAAGGTAACGCCGGTCGATCTCATTGGCATGAAGCTGCGGAACGTCGATTATGGGATGATCGTGAGGCAAAAGATCGCCCTGCGGCAGGCCGGCGTGAAGGTGGATAACGAAGAACTCGAAGCCCATTACCTGGCGCGCGGCAACGTGCCCAAGGTTGCAGCCGCCGTGATCGCGGCGCATAAGGCGGGGATCGATTTGCCCTGGCGCATCGCCTCGGCCATCGACCTTGCGGGCCGCGACATCCTCGACGCCGTCAAGACGAGCGTGAACCCAAAGGTCATTGATTGCCCGGATCCTGCCAAAGGCCGGCCGACGCTCGACGGGGTCTGCCGTAATGGTATTCAGCTGCGTGCCCGTGCCCGTGTGACCGTGCGCACCAAACTCGATCGCCTGGTCGGTGGTGCAACCGAAGAAACCATCGTCGCGCGCGTTGGCGAAGGCATCGTCAAGGCTATCGGCGGCGCCGAGCATCACACGGACGTGCTGGCGAACCCCAACATGATTTCGCAGGCGGTGCTCAAAAACTCCCTGGATTCGCAGACGGCGTTCGAAATCGTGTCCATCGACGTGGCCGAGATCGACGTGGGCGCGAATATCGGTGCCAATCTGCAAGCCGACCAGGCCGCCGCGGATTTGCGGGTCTACCAGGCCCGCGCGGAACGGACTCGCGCTGAAGCCGTGGCCCGCGAGCAGGAGATGCGCGCCCTGGTCGAGGAGAACCGCGCGAAAGTTGTGCTCGCCGAGGCGGAAGTGCCTCTGGCAATTGCCCAGGCGTTCCGTGAGGGCAAGCTTGGCGTGATGGATTACTACAACTTCCAGAATATTCAGGCCGATACGGAGATGCGCAATTCGATTGCCAGCGTTGGCAATCGCCGGGAACGCTCGGACCGGCCGCTGGGATAACGCAGCCATTGCCCCGTTCGCTCTCATTCCCACACTCCGCTCGGGAACGCCAGCCGCCAAGTCGACACGGACGCTCGCGAAATCGCTCCAAAAACGGAAGCTTGGGCCCGCAGCAAACAGTGACGGCCGTCTGGCAAATAGCGGGAGAACAGCGTGAATAATCCCGAAATCTGGCTGATTCCGCTGATCATGATCATTGTGTGGATCGTGAGCAGCTTCGCGCGCAGCGGCGATAACGATAAGTCGAAAAATCGTCAGCAGCGCACCGTCCGCGGCGAGCGGCCTGCGACGGAAAAAACCTGGCAACGCCCGTCCAGTGAAATCGACCGCTTCCTTGAAGAAGTGAATCGACGAAGGCGTCAGGCAGGCGACCGCCGGCCGACCGCGGAGGAGCCTCCCCGGCCGTTGCCGGCATCGCTATCGCGTTCTCAGCAGGCAACTGCCCCTCGACAGGCACCAAGTCCTCCTCGGTCGACGGACCGGGGCAAATCTGCGAATAAAAGGCCAGCGTCTCCCGCCCCATCGGCCAAGGCCCCTGGACCAACCGCCGCGGCTTTACGCGTCTCTGAGATCGAGGCGATAAACGTCCCGGAAGTCCTTCCCGTTGCCGCAGCCAGCGCCCCGCCGCCATCGGCAGATGCATTCCCTGCCACGGGTCAGATGGAACAACCGGCTGCGGCAGGCAGTGCCGGCGCTGGACAGTTCCCGGGACAGCTGGTGGCTCTCCTGCAAGGGCCTCAAAGCCTTGCTACAGCGGTAATTCTGCAAGAGATTTTCGGCCGGCCGCGCTGCCGCCGGCGCACGGTGCGGACCAGATAGACCGCGGACGAGTGTTTTCTAGGCGGGCTTATGGGGAGCAGATCCGCGCTTCGCCGCCAAATCCGCATTTTCGGCACTTCAATTGTCAACCACGTTCTCCGGACCGACCTCCGCAAACGACGCGCACCCCGCCAGACCAAGTGTCAAATCGATGTCCGCCAGGAAGTTTTGCAGCACGTGGCGCACGCCGGCCTCACCTCCTACCGCAAGGCCATAACAGTAAGGCCTGCCCAGCAGAACGGACTTTGCCCCAAGAGCGAGTGCCTTGAAGACGTCGGCACCGCGGCGGATGCCGCTGTCGAACAAGACGGCGGCCTGGTCGTCGACAGCCTCGACGACATTCGGCAGAGCGTCCAAAGCTGCAACAGCGCCGTCCACCTGCCTGCCTCCGTGGTTGGAGACGATGATGCCGTTGATCCCGTGATCGATTGCCAGCCGGGCATCGTCAGGGTGCAGGATGCCCTTCAAAAGGATCGGCATATGCGTGTGCCGGCGCAGAAAAGCCAAATCATTCCACATAAGGGAAGGATTGTTGACGACCTGAAGGAAAAGGAGGACTGCTTCGGTCGGGTCCGTCTCCGGCATGACCTTGAGCAAGGAACGGAAGACCGGGTCCGTGAAGTAGTTCGCGAGCCCCTGCCCTTGCAGAAACGGGAGGTAGGCCTTCTGTATGTCGCGCTCCCGCCAGCCGAGCAGGTAGGTGTCGAGAGTGACAACCAGCGCACCGTAGCCGGCGGCCTCTGCACGTTGGATGAAGCTCGCAGCCAGGTCGTTGTTTCTGGGCCAGTACAACTGGAACCAGCGTGGCCCATCGCCCAGTGCCTTGGCGACCTCCTCCAGCGGCTTGGAGGAAAGCGTGCTCAAGACCATGGGAATGTCGAGAGAGTGGGCCGCGCGGGCGACGGCCATCTCAGCCTCCGAGTGGATAATCGACTGTACGCCGACCGGTGCGAGCAAAAACGGCGCACGGAAACGCTGGCCTAGCACGGTGACGCTGAGATCGCGCTGGGCTACGTCGCGCAGAAAGCGCGGGATGATCCGCAGGCGCTGGAAGGCCGCCCGATTCGCGTTCATTGTATCTTCGGCCCCGGCCGCACCTGCGACATAGGCATAAGCTTCCGGCGTCAGCACCGCCTTGGCGCCAAGTTCCAAATCCTCGACAGAAACGGGATGGGCGGGTCGTACTCCATTCAGCCCGGCCTGGTAGATCTCCATCTGTCGTTGCATTCCCGGGGACTGGCTCGTCGACGGCGTGCTCATAGCTGAATTCCCTGGTAGAAATCGTGCGCACTGTGGAGTATTTGATCGACACCGGCAGCGCTTGGCAAGGCGCTACCTCACCGTGCGCGATTCCGCCAATACTAGCCCGAAGCGTCAGCGAGGTCCTCGCTAACGCTTCGGGCTAGTATCAGCCCATTCCCGCATGGTCCCATACATGGGAGCGGGCCGACGAATCGTGCACCCGGTCAGGTGGACGCTTCACTGGCTCCGCCAACGGCTTCGAAGCCTTCGCGCAGCTCCTTGCTGCTCGGCCGAGCTAGTTGCCTGACGATGTGCCCGTCGCGCATGAAGACGAAATTGGGCCAAAGCCTGACCTGGAAAGATCGACCGAGCGGCAGGCCCTTGCCGTCCTCGATGTTGATGTACTTCACTAGCGGGAATTGTTTGCGCAGCTCCGCCACGTGCGGCGCCAGTGCACGGCAGTATCCGCACCAGTCCGTGCCGAATTCGAGGAGTACCGGGCCTTGCATCTGGTCGATTTCCGAGCGAGTCGGTTCTGCGCCGTTGATTGCACTTCTCAATGACATGTGGTGTCCTTCCGGTTTGCCATTGGCGTCCGCCGCGGCAGATCTCTCGCCTGGATTCTCGTCGCGCCGCCCGTATGAGTAACAATAGTGCAGGGTTCGGTTTCCAGCCAAGGGGAGAAACAACGATGGCTGAGCTCACACGGCGAGATCTTCTTGGTGTGGCAGCGGCAGGGCTGGCGGCAGCGGCAGCGGGGAAGGCGGACGCTGCCGAAGGCAAGGACAAGGACGCGGACGAAGAACTGCCCACGTTCCGCTTTGCCCTGGAGCAGCAAGAGGGAAGAGTAACGGAAGGCGGCTCAGCCAAGGAAGCAACCGTTAAACAATTACCCATTTCCAAGGGCATTGCCGGTGTGTCGATGCGCCTCAAGCCCGGCGGTCTGCGCGAGTTGCACTGGCACGCCAATGCTGCGGAGTGGGCCTTCGTGATCAAGGGACGCGTGCGTACCACCGTGATCAGTCCCGATGGCACTTCGGAGACCAACGACTTTGATCCTGGCGATGTCTGGTATTTCCCGCGCGGCCACGGTCACGCTTTGGTGGGTCTTGGTCCCGAGGAGTGCCATTTCGTCCTGGTGTTCGATAACGGCGGCTTTTCCGAGTTCGGCACGTTTAGCAGCACCGACTGGCTTGGTCACACTTCCCCGGAGGTGCTATCCCAGTGCCTCGGTTTGCCGGCCGCGACGTTCGCGAGATTTCCCAAGAAGGAACTCTACATTGTTCAGGGCCGTGTGCCGCCAGCGCATGAGCAGATTTCGCTTCAGGGTGGACTGAAGACCCCTGCCCTCACCCATCGCTATCCCTTGATGGCGCAGAAGGCCAAGGAATATGGTGCCGCCGGCGAAGAGCGCCTAGTCAGCGCGAAGGAATTCCCCATCTCGTCGACCATCACGGGAGCAATTCTGGACCTCAGGGCTGGTGCCATACGTGAGCCGCACTGGCATCCCAATGCCAATGAATGGCAGTATTACATCGAGGGCCGGGCACGCGTGTCGATTTTTGGTTCTCACGGCCGGGTCCGAACCGAAGAGTTCGGCACGGGGGACGTCGGTTACATTCCTCAGGGATATGGCCATTACGTCGAAAATACCGGCGCCGAACCCTGCCGGATACTGATCGCCTTCGACAACGGCAACTACCAGGAAATCAGTCTATCTACGTGGCTCGCCTCGAATCCTGTCTCGTTGGTGGCGGACAATTTCAAGGTTTCCGAGGAAATCGTTGCCAAGCTACCGGACCACCGCGTGTTCTTGGCGCCAAAGGGGAGGCCGGACAAGGTGAAATGATGCGTACATTTTTGTGAGAGTCAAATGAGCAGAAGCACGTGTCAGGACTTGACAACAGGCGCGCTCAGCATCCACAATCAGTTTTTCCAGTCTTGGAGGACCAACCGCTGCCGAAGGAATGGCGAGACTTGCCAGCTGGTAGGATGAAGCAAGGGAAAGCAGCATGGGAATCACCCAGACGCAAAGGCCGACGCGGGAATGGCCTCTCTTGGTGTTGGCTCTTGCCCTGGTCTGCGCCATTTGCATTCCGCTCTGGCAATGGTCGGCGGGCCATGATGTAGGCGGCGACCAATGGGCGAAGTGGACGCCCGAGCGCCTGGGCCGCCTGCTCTTGGGGCCCGAACAAATTGCCTGCTACTGTTGCTTTACCTGGGCCGGTTTCATCCTCCTTAGTCGCTACGCCGAGGTTTATCGCCAACGCCGCGCATTTCGCCTGGACCTCCTCCCTACCGATGAGGGCGTACGCATCCTGCCGGAAGATGCTCGGCCGTTGCAACGCCGCGTCGATCAGATCGCAGCGCGCGGCGGGCCTTATATCCTTGCCAACATGATCCGCCTCGCCCTGGGCAAGTATGCCGTCAGTCGATCGAGCCAGGACGTCAGCGACGCGGTTCGCACGCAGGCGGAAGTCGACCTGGGCAGACTGGTCACGACCATGTCCACGGTTCACTACCTTGCGTGGGCCATCCCGGCCCTCGGCTTCCTGGGAACAGTGCGCGGCCTCTCCGGCGGCCTGTCGATGGCTGGGAAAGTCAACGAAGAAATGCAGTCGTTCATCGATCAGGCCACGCGCCATTTGACGGTCGCGTTCGATTGCACGCTGATCGCACTCGTGTTGAGCCTGATCCTGATGTTTCTGGTACATTCGGTGCAGCGCGATGAAGAAGCGGTGGTCATCGATTGCCAGCAATATTGCCTCGAACACCTGGTGAATCGGCTCTATGAACTCGAGCCGGTGCCAGAATAAGGATTAGATCTAGCCCTGAGCCAGCGGCAGCGGTTGTTCTCCCCTCTCCCCCGAAGCGGGGGCGAGGGGAGATTATCACCGCCCGCTAGACTTGGCGAGGAGGGGCCGTTCCCGGAGCCTTGCAGCACTCAGCGGCGGAGGCCCCCGCTCGGAATCCAGCGAAGGATGTCACCATGGGTTGGGCCCGCAAAGTTTTGCCCGCGAAGGGCGCCGCCTCGATACCAATCTTGGTCGGCATTGACGTCGACGCGACGCGCGCCCGGGCCGTCCACGGTCCGGGGCGACAGACGCCGCGCCCGCTTCCTCTCGACGATCCTCGTGAAGACTTGCCGATGGTCTTGAGCCTGGAAGGCCGCCGGCCTGAACTTGGCCGGGCAGGCGCCAGTCTGTGCCGCCGCTCGCCCCACCTGGCCTGTTCGAGTTTTTGGGCTTACTTGGGTGAGCCGCGCGAGTGGACGGCAGGCCGCCACCGCCTCGATGCCAGCAAGGCTTCCGCAGTGGTCCTGGAGCATCTGCAATCCGCCTGCGCCCCAGCCCAGGGAGTCGTTCTCGCGCTGCCTGCCTATCTCACGCGCGCACAAGTAGCGTTGCTGGGGCCGTTGGCCAAGAAAGTCCGCCTGCCGCTCTTGGGTTCGGTACGTGCTCCACTGGCGAGCGCGCTGGCTGCTTATACAGCTGAGCCCTGGTCGGGCATGGCCCTGGTGATCGATGTCGACGATCATGTGCTCACAGCCACCACCGTTGTCGCCGATGGCGAGCAGCTGTCTGCGCATGCGTCGCAAGCCTGGCCTCATTTGAGTTTGCGCGCCTGGAAAGGCCGGCTGCTCGATATGATCGCCGAGCGCTGCATTCGCCAGAGCCGCCGCGACCCGCGCGATTCCGCGGTCACCGAGCAATCGTTATACGAGCAGCTCGAGGACGCACTCGACACGGCTGCGCGCGCTAAGATGGTCGAGCTATTGGTTCAAACCACACATTGGTACCAGAACCTTTTCCTCCGGCCCGAAGAAATCGTATCGTTCTGCGAACGCCCGGTGCGGCAGGTGGTCGAAGGCATTCAGACGATGATGGCAACCTCCTCGGCTCGCGATGGCCTGTGCGCCGTGCTCGTCACGCGTGCGGTGGAGCGGTTGCCCGGCCTGTTCCCGGCGCTCCAGGATTACGTTCGCGAGCATGTCCAGGCTGCCGCGGAGCCGGACCCTTCCGACGACTTTGGCGAAGACCTCCTGCAAGGCGCGGGCGGCCCGGCACGCGTCATGGTGATTCCCGCCGACGGAGTGGCCCGTGCCGCGCATCATCTGGCGGACCGATTCCAGCGCGGCGAACTGCCCCGCGGTCACCTCGATCTCTCCGTTCCCCTTCCCAAGAGCGACCCTTCTCTGCCGGACCATCCGTCGAGCAAGAGAGGCTTCCGGATTCTCTCCGCGGATACCGACCCTGAGTGATCGAGCGCGAGGTAAGCCATGAGAGTGCGCCATCGCATCCCTACGATTTTCAACCTGTCGATGGTCGACGTGCTCTGCTGCGCGCTGGGTTGCGTCATCCTCCTGTGGCTCTTCAATCTCCACGACGCCAGGCAACGGGCAGTGACCGTCGGTGAAACCACCGAGCGGCTGCGCGACACCCAGGCCCACCTGGATCAGACGACCTCTCAGTTGCAGAGCGTTCTCCACGAGCGGGACGACCTGGTCGTGCGGGCGGCGGCCAGTGCCAAGGAACGCGACCAGGTTCGTCGCGAGCTGGAGCTGGCCCGCGGTCGTATGTCTGCCATTGGTAAGGAGCTGGGGACCGTCAAAAAGCAGAAGGACGCGCTCAGCCAGGAGGAGCGTGCCTTGACCCGAGAGAAAGCCGACATGGATCAGCGCCTGACGGCGCTGGAAGACCTGCTGCGCAAGAAAGACGCGCAAGCCAAATCCTCGGCCCGCCGTCTCAACGACCTGACGGAACAGCTTCAGGATGCAGCATCGAGGAGCAAATCGCTCAGCGCCGAGGTGCTGGCCTACCGCACCCGGTTGGCAGACGCCGAGGGCCGGGCGAAGACCATGCAAGCCCAGGCTGGCAACGAGAAGAAAGACCTCGCAGAGGCGAACCACGCGATCGAAATTCTCCAGGGCGAGCAGAAGGACCTGCGCAACAAGCTGGAACGCGCCCAGGCGGCTGTGGAAAATCGTTTCGAAGGGATCATGCTGACGGGACGGCGCGTCCTGTTTCTTGTCGACATGTCCGGCAGCATGGACCTCGTCGACGAACGGACGCCCGACGCCAACAAGTGGTTAGGCGTAAGGCAGGCGCTTGCCAAGGTAATGCGCAGTCTGCCGGAGCTGGAAAAATTCCAGGTGATCGTTTTTTCGGATAACTTCTCCTATCTTCTTGGTAGCGACGGGCGCTGGCTCGATTTTGATCCCAAGGCCAGCGTGGAGCGCGCCGTGCAGGCCTTGGCTGCGACGAAGCCGACCGGCAGCACGAACATGCACGATGCCTTCCAGGCGGCTTTTCGTTTTCGGGCGTCGGGGTTGGACACGATCTATGTTTTCTCGGACGGCTTGCCGAACAGCGGCGCGGGCCTCACCAATGAACAGGCCAATTCGCTCAATGAGACCGACCGCTCCTCCATTCTCGCCAAGCACATTCGCAACCTGCTCCGCCGTGATTGGAACCGAGAAATCGCCGGCCAAGCGCGTGTGCGCATCAATACAATTGGCTTTTTCTACGAAAGTCCTGACGTTGGCGCATTTCTCTGGGCGCTGGCCCGCGAAAACGACGGCAGCTTCGTGGGCATGAGTAAGCCATAATTGCACTATGACATTCTTTCAAGCATTGGTCATCGGCATCATTCAGGGATTGACCGAGTTCTTGCCTGTCAGCAGCAACGCCCACATCCGCATTGTTCCGGCGCTGCTCCAGTGGGATGATCCGGGCGCGGCCTTCACCGCGGTGATTCAGTGGGGCACCCTGGTCGCCGTCATGATCTATTTCCGGCACGATATTATTCATTTCACGCGTGCCGTGATCAGTGAAACTCTTCGTGGAGAATTTTGCGCGTCGCCGAATTCAAGAATGGCGTGGATGATCGCCGTCGGCACGGTGCCTGTGGTCGTCTTCGGACTGTTGTTCAAACACCGCATCGAAACTACCTTGCGCTCGCTGTATGTCATCAGCGCGGCCATGATCGGTCTGGCGCTTGTACTGATGATCGCCGAGTGGCTCGTGCGCTGGCGGCAGCGGATGATGTACAAGCAAAAGGAGCTCGGCAACATTGGCTGGCTGGATGCTGTCATCATTGGCTTTGCCCAAGCTCTCGCCCTGATTCCGGGTGCTTCGCGTTCCGGAGTGACGATCACGGGAGGCCTGTTTCAGGGATTGACGCGCGAAACGGCAGCGCGCTTCTCTTTTCTGCTTTCTTTACCCTCCGTCTTCGGGGCCGGTTTGTTCGAGCTTTACAAGGAGAGCGATAAACTCCTGGCCACGCAGGATCATCTGTCGAACCTGATCACTGCGACCGTGGTCTCCGGCATCGTCGGCTACGCGACGATTGCGTTTTTGCTCAACTATCTGAAAAAACATTCGACCTACCTTTTCATCATCTACCGCGTTGTCCTGGGCAGCATCCTTCTGATACTGCTGTTCACAGGAAAAATTCCGCCCGGCGGCGATGACAAGGACCGCGAAAAGGAACAAATTCCGCAAACAGAAGTGGCCGTCCTTGTACAGAAGGACCAAAGCCTACTGCTGAAGAGGTCGCCCGTCCCCTCGTCTCGAGGCAGCGCCATCAGATAGGCCACAAAAGGCGAGACGACGTTCGCTCCGATTGGACTACCGCTGCTTCATGACCCATACTTGCACATCCACTTCTCCCCGCATGCGCTACCAATGCGCCCGCAATCGGGGACAGAATTCCACCCATGCTTACCATCCTCTTGAACTGCTGCATCGCCCTACAGCTCGGCAGCGTGGCGGACCTTGGGTTTAGCAAGGGCACCCTGGACGGCTGGGAAGGAGAAGGGTTCCAGGCTCAACCCTCCAGCGAGAAGAGCCCTCTAGGCGAGGGGATCGTTTCCAGCCGAGACAACGATTCTGTCGGCCACAAGGCATTCCTTCATCGGGCTATTACCATCCCCATAGGTGCGGCGGTGATCCGCTTCACGGCCTACGCGGCCTATGGGCGATCTTATTCTCCCAGTGACAGACTGGATGTCGTGTTGATGGCCGCAGGCAAGCGGATCATTCCCAAGCGCGTGCAGACGTCGTCGGATTGGCAACTTGCTCCTGTCCTTCTACCGGCCCTGGACGGGCGGCCACGCGAGTACATTTGGCTGGTCGACGGCTTGGTGGGACACCCCGTGCGCATTGTCCTTTCTGACGAGGATGACCGACCGGATTGCTATGTCGTGTGCAGCGGGTTCCAGGTGTTGAGCCTGAGCGAATTCGAGGAGGACGAGTTCAATCGATTCATGGCAGGCATCGTCGCCGGGCACAAACTGGCCCCAGTGACTCGGTACACCAGCCGGCACTTTCTCGCCCTGAGCAATGCCGAGGATGGATTCAGCAAGCTACGCCTCGATGATTGCGAGTTGCTTTATGCACTCTTCTACGACCATTTTCGCCGCAAAGGGTTCCCATGCCGGGAGCCGGCCAGCAGACTGATGGTAGCCATTTTCGACAACCAGGCTGGCCTGGAAAGCTACCTTGGCCATAAGATGTCGAGCTTGGTGACCGGCATCTACCACCCGATCTCCAATCGCCTTGTGGTGTATGACTACGGCCAGAATGAGGCGCTCTTGTCTCAGAAACAACGCGCCGAGCGCGATGCTCGGAACATCGGCTCGCAATGGGAACGCCAGCGCTACCTGGACATGGTGCACCGCAAGGCTCAGGAATTTCGCCAGGGGGCCAGCGTAGGCACGATCATGCACGAAGTGGCCCATCAATTGTCTTACAACTGTGGAATGCTCAACCGCCAGGGAGACACGCCGCTCTGGCTCGCCGAAGGGCTCGCATGCTACTGTGAGCCGACTGCCAACGGCTCGTGGCAAGGAATCGGCGAGCTCAATCCCGATCGTCTCCAGGCACTCGCCGAGGCGCTGAGCAACCGTGCCGGGGCCCCCGCGGCGCCTGGGACTGCAGAGCCTGGAGGGGCACCACCTTCTTCGGGCGGCAAGGGGCTCATTCATCTCCGGAAACTGCTCGAAAATGATGATTGGTTCCGCGGCACACGCGAGCAGAAGGCGCTTATTCTGGGATACGCGCAGAGCTGGGCCCTTTTCCGGATGCTCATGGAAGAGCAGCCTCAGGCATTGCGCGAATACCTGAGCCTCATCTACTCGCGGAAAACCCCCGAGCACCGGCTGGAAGACTTCCAGGAGGCTTTCGGCTCCGACCTGGTTCGCCAAGAAAAACGCTACAGGCAGTATGTCGCGAAACTCGTGCAGCAGCATGTGCAGCCGAAATCCGGCACTTCACGACGCTGATGCGTAGCCCCCTGCCCTTTGAGCCTGCTGAAAAAGGGGTCTGACCCCTTCCACGAATGGCCACAGATCCCCAAGAAAGCGGGAAATCAGTGAAGCTTCGTAGGGGGTCGGACCCCTTTTTCAGCAGGCTCTATTTGCCGGACAGCACCCATTGATTCGCGAGCGAGGGAGGCATATACTAACATAGTGAACTAATGTATCGGTAAGGAGCGAGCTATGCGAAACATCATGCTCCAACCTGAGGCCGCTCAAACTGAATCTGGGAACGAGTCGAACGCACGCACTCTGCCTCGCATTGAGTGCGTGCCGCGCCCGGGAACGCCGATACTCGGACCTTCACCGATCCCCCATTCTCCTCACCTCAAGAGCCTGGAACTGACCAGGGGCTGCACCCATCGCTGCGCATTCTGTTCCGCCCACTGCCCGTCCGGCCTAGCTGGTGGCAGTGCCATCTACCTGTATAGCAACACGGCCGAATGCCTGGCTGCAGAACTGCGCGAGCGGTCCAACCGCCCATGGGCCGTCTACGTTAGTCCGAACGCAGATCCTTTCCCGCCTTTGCTGGAAGTCCAGTCCGAGGCTTGCCGCACCGTCGAGGTGCTGGCCAGTCACGGGATCGATGCGTTGCTGATGACGCGCGGGTACATCCGCCCAAGCGCGCTGCAGGTTCTGGCGAGGCATCGCGAACGGCTGCGTATCACGATTCCTCTCACCACCATGGATCGTGGTCTACAGCGTTCGCTGGAGCCATTTTGCGCATCTCCTCGCCTGCGCGTGCGTCAAATCGGTAAGTTGCGCGACCTTGGCATCAAGGTCCAGGTTTCTCTCGAGCCGCTTGTGCCCGGCGTAAGCGACACCCGCTCGAACTTTATCGCTCTTCTGGATTCCTTGGCTGAGATCGGCATTCGCCACGTCCAGGCGGGTTACTTATTCCTGAGGCCGGGGATGACCGAGAATCTTCATCAGGCGCTGGCGTCTCATGGCGGTGCCGAGGCCGTTCTCGATGCCTACTCCGGAGGCCCTACTCTTCAAGTGGGCATGGCGCGTGCAGCCTGCTTCTTACCCAAAACGCGCCGGCAACGCGGCTATGCAGCACTCATGGCCCTGGGAGCGGAACGAGGCATTACGGTCAGCGTGAGCGGCGCGTTGAATCCGGACTTCCGTTCTCCACAACAACTAGAGAGGCCCCGTGCCTCCTGGCAGCCTTTGCTCCCGGTATTCAATCGGACATGCAGCCGAGTCGGCTGACCCTAGCGAGGCTTTGCCTCAGACCAACTAGTCATGGGAAATGAAGAGAAGGATCAAGGAGAAGATTAGGAAGAGGATTATGAGCACGAGTAAGAGAAAGATGTTACCCGTCTCAATTGTACCTCTTAATCTTCTTCTTAATCTTGCTCCTACTCTTCTTCCTAATCCTACTCTTCATCGTACTCTTGCCTCGGCCCTTCCCCAAAACTTGATTCAGGCGCGATGGCTATCGCAAGCCATGTACCCTGGTCGGACACTCTGATGCGCGGCGCAATCAAAACTCGACCAATTGATCTTGCTCGCCCAGACTCGATAGAGTTTATTTACGCGGCACGAGCAAGGGTACCGAACGAGAAAGTTGCCCATGATGAGGAGGGTCCTCCCAATGCTCCGAAAACTTTGCTTCACTGCTCTTGTCTTACTGGCACTGCCACTGGCCACAGCCCATGCAGGCGTGCGGATCGGCATCGGCGTGGGGATCGGCATCCCTGGGCCTTATTACGGACCGTACTACGGCCCGTATTATCGCAGCTACTCTTACTATGGCCCGTATTACCGACCCTACGTGTATGTAGGGCCCCCGCCTGTTTACGTGCAGCCTTACCCAGCGCCCGTCTACGTGCAGCCTTATCCCGCTCCGGTATACTTGCAGCCTGCGCAGGCGCCTGTGTATGTGCAACCACGCCAGCCGCAGCCCGCGGCCCCGCAGTATATCCAACCCGCCCAGACTCCCACGTATGTGCAACCGAACCAGCCGCAGCCAAACGCGCCACCGCCTTCTCCCACCCCGATTCCCCGGAATTAGGAACGGCAACTTGCGGGAACCGGTAGCATGAGTAGTTTATCACGTCTAAGTGGATGAGCTCGTAGCTCCGGCCCTAGCCGGTGACACGGCCTGAAGGCGGAGCTACGGACTCACACGCGAGCGAAAGACTCCCGGACCAGCGTGCGGGGTTTCACAGAATCCTCAATCCACCTTCCGCTCGAGAACGCTCCAAGAGCGCGCGTACAAGTGTTTTAAGGACATCGCGATCCAGGATTGGTACCCCTGGCTATTGTGCGATCATGCATGGTCGACTGGCCGAGCGCAAGGTTGGGCGACCGTCCTCCAGGCTTGCTCGTCCAAGCTGGGGCAGTGCTCCCAGTACTACAATCAACGACTGGGTGCCAGGGGAGACATTTTTCCCCGGGGCCACTTGCAGCGACGACCTATTTCAGGAGATGCGGAAAGCGCGTACAATAATCCCCGATCGCATGACTGGCTGTTCAAGGAAGTTCAACACTGGAGGGAGACCATGTCGTCAGCCGGTTCCGTGAGTCTGTGGATCAAGCAGCTCAAGGCGGGAGAAGAAGCTGCCCTTGGCAAGCTGCATGCCCGTTACTGGCCGTACCTGGTCGGATTGGCCCGGCGCAAACTCAAGGAGACGCCGCGCCGCGCTACCGACGAAGAAGACGTTGCACAGCAAGCATTCTGGGGTTTCTACAAGAGCCTTCGGGCTGGTCGTCTCCCTCAGCTCGCCAATCGCCGGCAGCTCCTGGGTTTACTTAGTCACATCACGACTTGCCAGGCCGCTAATCAGATCAAACATGAGCTGGGAGTGCGGAAACGCGGCGCCGGTCGCGTGCAGGGCGAGTCTGTTCTTGAAAGCGCGGCACTCTCCGGCGATGCCAACGTGCTCGGGTTGGAGCAGATCGCCGACAGTGGTCTGACGCCCCAGGAACGAATCCTCCTCGACGATTGCTACCACTTCTACGTCAACGGTCTGCCCGATCACTTGCGGCCCTTTGCCGAACTCTATCTGGCCGGTTGGAAGTATCGTGAGATTGCCGATCGCCTGGGCTGCACCGAGCGGACGGTTGACCGCAAGATGGCGCTCATCTTGGTGCGCTGGCAACGCGTGGCCCTGGCGAACACGAGCGCAGAGCTGGAGCCATCTCCTCAACATGGCTGTCGCCTTCTTCGCTGATTTCTTGATTGAGATCATAGAAAGTCCGAGGACCGCGCGTGCTCAGCAGGAGGGGAGCAAGCATGTTCCAACCCGGCCAACATTCAACCGGACCAGATGTACAAAGCCTTCTCGAATGGGTCGATGGCGTCGCCGACCGCTTTGAAGCCGACTGGCGGACGGGGAGGCCGCCAGCTATTGCCGACTATCTCGACAACACGAACGGGAACGAACGTGTCGCCCTGCTGCGGGAGCTGGTGAGGATCGACCTCGAGAGACGATCGAAGCTCGGCTGGAAGCGCTCCTGGGAAGATTACGTCCGCGAGTTTCCGGAGCTAAAGGAAGTCGTGGAAGACGATGTCGATTATTTATGGGGCTTGACCGAGGACACTCCCACGGCATGTGAACTGGCGCACGATGAGGTAGCGTCGCCGCGGGAGCCGGCGCGCAATGAGAAATGGCCGGTTATCGCAGGGTACCAGATCCTCGCCGAGCTGGGCCGCGGCGGCATGGGGACCGTTTACAAGGCGCGCCAGCAACAACTCAAGCGCATCGTCGCTCTCAAGATCATCCGCTCGACAGCGGAGAGGAATCCCCGGCATCAAGCCCGCTTTAGCGTCGAGGCAGAGGCGGCCGCACGCCTGCAACATCCGAACATCGTGCAAATCTACGAAGTGGGCCACCAGGACGGGGTTCACTACCTGGGCATGGAATACGTGGACGGCGGCAGCCTGGCCCAACGACTCATGGGCAAGCCTCAGCCCGCCCGGCTGGCCGCCGAGCTGGTTGCAAAATTGGCCCGAGCCATGCACTACGCCCACGAGCACGGCGTCATCCACCGAGACATCAAACCCGGGAATATCCTGCTGCAAATAGACAGCAGACAGCAGTCAGTGGGCCGCAGGAATCCCGCTGATGGAGATGACGAGGCACGGCTGCCGACTCCTGACTCCTATCTGCTGTCCAATCCCAAGATCACTGACTTCGGCCTTGCCAAGCTGCTCGAAGACGATGCGAGTCACACTGTCTCCGGAACCATCGTCGGCACACCCTGCTACATGGCCCCAGAGCAAGCTGCGGGCAAAGCCAAAGAGGTTGGGCCCACCGCGGATGTGTACGCCCTGGGAGCGATCCTGTACGAAATGCTTGCGGGCAGGCCGCCCTTCGAGGGTACTTCCGTCCTCGACACGCTGGAGCAGATCAGGGCCGGGGAACTCACACCCCCATCCCGACTACTCCCCAGGATGCCGCGCGATGTCGAGACCATCTGTTTGAAGGCTTTAGCCTATGCTCCTGCCCACCGGTATGCCAGTGCCGGAGCCCTGGCCGACGATTTGCATCGATTTCTCGAGCGAGAGCCTATCCGAGCGCGGCCCGTGGGCGCGGCGGAGCGCCTCTGGCGCTGGTGCCGCCGTCATCCGGCCCGAGCGGGTCTAGTGGCAGCCGTCGCCGCACTCTTGCTCACACTTGTGGTCGCCTCGATGCTCGTGGCACTCGCCAGCACGGCGCAGGAGCGTGTCAGTCGTCGCGAGGGTCTTGTCCGGCAGCTCCAGTTGGTGGGCGCGCACTCTCACTTGAACGGTTGGTCGGAGGAAGCGTGGCGGCTGGCTGCGGAGGCCGCTGCCCTTCAGAAAGATGCCACCCTGCGCAGCTTGGCCGCCAACGCTTGTGCTGGGCTGGATGCGCGGGTCGGCAAACAACTCGAGGGCGTGAGTGTTTCATGGTTGGCCCTGGACCACAAAGGTGAGCAGGTGCTCCTGGGTGGTCGCAACAGCAACCTGGGTCAGCCTCTCGAAGGGGCAAAGCTTTGGAACCTCGACACCGGTGCGGTGGAGGTTTCGCGGCAGGCCGGAGCCGGGCCCGTGGCTTTCCGGCGCGATGGGACACCTCTGCAATTGGTCCCGGCAGACGATCGAACCTTGCTGCTTTGGAACCTGCTCGACCAGAAACGATTGATGGAATGCCGCCTGAGCGCGGCTGCCACAGAGCCGCAGTCGTCAACCTGGCAGGTCAATGAGCTGGGTTTCCCGGTACTGGCGCTGGCGCGTGAAGGGACCGTGGCGGCGGCGGCCAGCGCGGGAGAAAACCGGCGGAGCGCCTTGGCCGTGTGGGATACGGCTTCGGGTCATTTGCTCTTTCAAGTGAACCAGGCAGCGCGCACGCTGGCCCTGGCACCGGATGGAGGTCTGCTGGCCGCCGGAGACGATCAAGGCCGCATCACGCTTTGGTCCGTGCCGGCTGGGACCCGTCTATCCACCTTCGAGATGGGCCGCGTGACAGTCCATTGCCTCGTATTCAGTCCAGATGGAAAGCTGCTGGGCGTGGGCGATTCCGCCGGCATGGTGACCGTTTGGGACATCGAGGCGCGTCGGCCCATTACGTACTGTCGAGGCGCGCACGATGAGGTCTACGTCCTGGCATTCAACTCCGATGGAACGCTGATCGCGTCCGGCGGTCGCGGCCCGGCATGTATCTGGGACGCCGCCACAGGTACGCTGCTCCTCAGTCTTCGTTCCCATGGCCTGACGACGGCGCTCGCCTTCAGCGCCGATGACAGAAGTTTGATTTTGGGCAGCCGGACGCCGGCGCGGGTTTATCTTTGGGAGCTTGAACGGGACCGCGGCCTGCGAACGCTCCGGGGACTAGCAAGTCAAGCAGCACACCTCTGTTTTTCCAGGGACGGCCGGCTGCTCGCAGCGCTGGCTCACAACTGGCAGGTGATGATCTGGGACGTGCAGCGGGGCTGTTTGCGCTGGCGATTTGTGGTTCCCAAAGGGAACGCAGACGATGATGCCGCTCTTGCCTTCAGCCCGGACGGTAAGCAATTTGCCTGCGCGGCCGGGGAAGGCGCAAGGCTTTGGGACATGGACCGTGGACGCGAGCTGGCTTCCTGGGATCTTCCGCCTGGCTCAAGGGACGTGCTGGCATTTCAGAAACCCGATCGGCTTCTCTTGTTCCGAGAGGAGGCAAGCGATCGACCGCCACCGCCGGGCGTAGGCGAGGCGCAGGCTTCGTTGCCGTTGCCACGAGTGTGCCGGCTGCGGAATTTGCTCGGCGCCACGCCGGCCAAACCCGTTTTTGAAATTGCCGGCGTTAATGAACACCTTCTCGATGCCGTCGCCACGCCAGACGGCGGCACGCTAATCGTCGAACATACCCAACAGGGACCGGGCCGGCAGATTCGAACCGTGCAGGCTTACGATAGTCTCACAGGCGCGGAGCACTGGTCAATCTCTTCCGTGCGCTCGCAAATGTCCGGAACGCTTGCCCTTGATCCAACCGGCTGCCTCATCGCCTTTCAGACCGATAACCGTGACGACGAAGGGATTTTGGTGGATGTGGCCACCGGCGAGTTCCGCGGTGGTCTTGCGCCGTTTGCAGTTTGCCTGGGACTCGAGGGCAACACCTTTCTGCGGCTGGGTTCGGGAGAGTCGTCCAGGGAGAATCGAGGTTATGGCTTCTCTCGACGAGGCGACATTTCTCCACGGCTGATTCTGGGCCTCGAGACTACCCGCTCCTTTCACCCGGTGTTCAGTCGAGACGGAAACTTCTTGGCCTGGTCCAACACCGACGGAACAGTCTCCGTCTGCGAACTGCAATGCTTGCGGCGGCGCCTTTCGGAGGTTGGCCTGGAGTGGTAGATGGAGGGAATCATGAAGAAGCGTACCGGCATGACGCTGATCGAGTTATTGGTAGTTCTCGCAATCATGGTAGTCCTGCTCGGCATCTTGCTGCCGGCCGTTCAGAAGGTCCGAGAAGCCTCGCGAAGAAGCCAGTGCGCTCACCAGTTGGCCCAGATCAGCCTGGCCTGCCACACCTATCACGATAACACGGGCTCGTTTCCCCCCGGCTACATGGCGTTCTCTGGCATCGATGCCACCGCAACCACTCCTGGCTGGGGCTGGGCCTCCTTCCTGCTGCCCTATGTCGAACAAGAAGTGTTATACAGACAAGTCATCTTTGCGCGGCCAATCGAAGATCCGCTCAATGTGGCTCGCCTGACCGCTATCTCGATTTTCCTCTGTCCGAGCGATCCCAACGTGCCCGCTGCTTTCCCGATCACAAACGTAGCCGGGCGATTGATCACCGAGGCCGCGCCCATCAGCTACGCGGCATGCCTTGGATCTGGTGAACCAGACGAGTCTCCGGGACCGAAGGAAGGGGTGTTTTACAGAAACAGTAAAGTGCGCCTTACGGATATCACCGACGGCACGAGCACGACGATCATGATCGGCGATCGGGCCTGGAGCCACGCCATGGCGCCCTGGTCCGGGGCGGTGAATGGTGGGATTGTTCGCGCTGGTCCCCTGAATGCGCAGAGATCTTCTCCCGCCGCCGTCGACCCTGCTCCGAATTTCCCCTGCGTCGAATCCAACTCGATCAATGGCACGGCGTGTTCAGATGGCAGCCTCGATCAGTTCTTCAGCCAACACCTCGGCGGGGTCAACATGGCGTTCGCCGACGGGGGCGTTCGCTTTCTTCATCAGCAGATCAGTCGTGCCGTCCTCGCGGCGCTCGGCACACGGGCCGGCGGCGAAGTCGTCGACGAAACCGACTATTGAAGGGCATCCCATTTGCGAACTCCTGGTTTTCTGGTTTAGGTAAGCGGTGTCAGATTTGTTCGCTTGGCATTCAACGTCGAGGCAGCTAGGTTGCCCGTCATGGGACGACAAGCCAAAGACCGACTTCGGGGTGGCCCTGGGCGGACTCTTGTCGGTAAAATGGCACATTACTTAGCGTTGACATCGTCTTGCTGTTCGAAGGAGAAGGCGACGAATTCATGTGCCGGCCAAAGTCGCCGCTGGACAGCTTTCCGTATGAACGAGATCCACGAAGTCGGGCACTTGGGGCTGGTGTCGAGGACGGCAATTACATTTACGTGCAAGACATCGATGGCACGATTTACATCTTGCCAGATGAAAGCCACATGCATCCGAAAGTGCTTGGCAATGCGTCCCCAGCGATTTATGCAGGCGATCTGCGAGTCGAGAGGAGAAGGATTGTCGATGTGACGAACCTGTCAGGTACCTTCCAATTCGATGATCCGCATGGATTGCTCTCGGTGGCGACACAACTTGCCGTGCTTGGGTTCATCATCAATGAAGGAGCAGTCCGGTTTTTTCCGATGGATGGTTCTCCTCCGTGCATACTGAGATAAGATGCGCGCTCTCATACTTGAAGATAACCGTGATCGGCGGGTTGCCATGATTGGACGACTGGCAGAGAGATTCCCCTTTCTGCACGTCACCTTCTTTGACGCCTCGAAGAAAATGATTGAGTTCATGGAATCCGACAAATTGCAAGATATTGCGATGATCTCGCTCGACCACGATCTCGAATTGATTTCCGGCTCCCAAGGCGATTGGATTGACGCTGGAACAGGACTCGACGTCGCACGATGGCTTTCGAAACGACCAAAGCCGATTTGCCCGGTTGTGGTACATACGACGAATTCCCGTGCCGGTGGCAAGATGATGCGACTACTTGAAAGGTCAAATTGGGTAGCGCATCGAGTCATACCGCACGACGACCTCCTCTGGATCGACACAGACTGGTTTCGAGTAACAAGAAACGCCATCGTCGACTTCGCTCCACAGCGCCGTTCGCCGCCCATCCTGCAAGTTGAGAATAAGGTAAGCCTAATTCGTTCATTGCTCGAAGATCGGTACGACAGCGGGCAGGCGTTTTGCAAGGCAGCAATCGCAATAATCCTTGATGCGTATGTTCGTGACCTTCGGCCACTGTCGGGCGACGTTTCAGCCGAAGTCATATCGTTCGTCAACAAAGATGTTCTTGCCTCCGTTTTGGACTTCGAAGGCCCCGTTGTACGATGGTGGCGCGAAGTTGGGTTCTCGCTTAGGAGTTTGGACACGTGGGCTGAACGGGGACCGCTTGCACCCGAACAATTGGGGGTTGGGGAGGAGGCGGCTGAGCGTCTCTCGCGATCCGGTGTAAAACAGATTCAAATTAGGGTCATCGAAATCGCCGAGATGCAAGCCCTTTTGGTCGTGTCCGCAACCCGTTCCCTAGCACCGACGGCAGTGCAGGAAATCATCACGGAGCTGAAAAAGGCGATTGAGATTGCCGTGTTCGTCGGCCTGCACTGGTTGCCTTCGGGCAAGCAGTCGAAACTGACGCAAAAGAAGAAACGCAAGGGACTCACTTAATCTCGCTACGAACCAAAGGAGGGAAATGTGTCAAGGACGACCCGTGGCAGCGGTCAGCCGCCACGATTGCGCGTTGATATCGACAAAATGTTGCGATTTTCTCATTGGCTGTTCACCGAAGACGCACATGAGCGAATTCGCAGCGAAGATCAGCCGAGCGATCCTGAGTCGGATGGCCAGTCCGCAGCGTGAATGGCCAAGGCTTGGTGGCGTGATTCATACGTGGCATGCAGCGATAATCGGTGCCAGTTCTTTTTTGCTTGGCATTCTGGGCGAGGCAGCTAGGTTGCCCGTCATGGTACGACAATCCCGCCTCATCGCTGACGATCTAATCTAGCACGCACTCCATCGCAGCAATAACCGCGGCACCGTTTTCTTGCAGGCCGGGGATTTCCAACGACACCTGTGATCAACGACGTTGATTCGGCCGCCAGCCATTGCAGTCTCCGGCGTTTATCCGGGCGCCTGGTCGCGGCTGAAGGCATAAATCTCCCCGACTTCGGTTCCTTGCGCGCCTTGCTGGATCTACAATTGAGGCGTCGAGACGCCGGCAGCCATGACCTGCGCGGGTGCCTGCTGAACCGTGGCCTTTGTCAGCCAACCGAGGAGCTGCTGCAGCGGCTTCGGAATATTAACGGTGGTTTCATGTGCCGCTTCGAAGCAGGAGCAGAGGCAATAAGTTGCTGGGGCGGAGAGAATACCTCGCTTACGCCGCGGGCTCGTATGCTTGGGAATTGTAATGGAGCGCGACGGGGATTCCACATGTTTGGCTCCTGGGAGGCGCACTTTCAGCGCACTTTTGGCGCACTCGACCACACCAAGTGTTCAACCGCTATGGAAGTTGCATCCGTAATCTCCGAACCGCCTTCCTTCGATCCCCTGACGCAGCAGGCGGACCCTTTCACCCTTGTCATCTTTGGCACCACAGGCGACTTGCGGAACCGCTCGCTGCCCGTTTTTTTCTTGCAGCCTGATAGACCCGGGCTTAGCATCACGGTTGCATTTCGATCATCCGCGGACTGCTGTGGAGAGGGCCGGGTCATTCCGTCATATCGACATCGTGGAGCTGGCGTAGGAACGTGGTCATGACCGAAAAGAGTCCGGATCAAGAGCTGGAACGCCTGCGATCGCGGGTTGCTAATTTGGAACGAATGAAGGAAGTACAAGAGCAATCGGCCCAGGACCAATCGAGCCGTCTTCGCCAATCCCTGGAAGAGCTGCGCGAGCGCGCCCTGCAACTTGAACATTCCGAGGAAGCGCAGCGCCGGCAGACCCAAATCCTGCAAGCCATCCTGCGCAACATGGGTGCAGGCGTTATCGTCGCCCATCAAACCGGGAAGTTCTTGCTCTTCAATCCCGAGGCCGAGCGCATCCTCGGAATCGGCGCCGCGGATGTCGATCCCGAGAAGTGGGCCGAACGCTACGGCTGTTATCTGCCGGACTGCGTGACTCTGTATCCTGCAGACAAGCTGCCGCTTGCCCGGGCAATCCGGGGCGAAGAGGTGGATGACGCAGAACTCTATATCCGGAGCGCGAACAGGCCGGAAGGCCTGTGGTTGAACGTGAACGCCCGTCCGCTCCGGGACGAGGCAGGGATTGTCTGTGGCGGCTTGAGCGTGTTTCACGATGTTACGCGGGAGAAGGAGGCGAAACGCCGTCTCGCCGGGCAGCACGAGGTGACACGCGTGCTCGCCGACGCGCCTACCTTGAGCTGGGCGGCTCCCAAGATTCTCGAGGTGATCTGCTCGATCGGCAACTGGGACCTGGGAGCACTCTGGACCGTTGACCGCCAGGCCCATGCGCTGCGTTGCATCGACGTCTGGCACCGGGCAGACGCCGGCTTGCAGGATTTCGAAAAGGTAACGCGCCGGATCACCTTCCCGCCCGGCATCGGCCTCCCCGGAATCGTGTGGAGCAAGCAAAAGTCGACGTGGATCCAGGAGGTTTCCTCCGACATCGAAGCTTGCCGGGCGGTCGAGGCCGCGCGCCTGGGCTTGCGCGAGGCAGTGGCATTCCCGATCGTCTTCGGCAAGGAGGTCACGGGCGTCATCGAAGTATTCGGCCGAGAGTCGCAGCCCCCCGACGAACATTTGCTCTCGATGCTCGGCGACATGGGCAGCCAAATCGGCCAGTTTCGCGAACGCAGGCGCGCAGAGAAGGACCTGCAAAGGAGCCGCGAACGCTTCGAGCTTGCCATGCTCGGTTCCGGAGACGGTCTCTGGGATTGGGATGTCGAAACCAACGAAGTCTTCTATTCCCGGCGCTGGAAAAGCACCCTCGGCTACGAAGACCACGAAATTCAGAATGTCTTCGAGGAATGGGAAAAGAGACTTCATTTTGACGATCGCGAACGAGCCCTTGCAACTCTCCAGGCCTATCTTCAGGGGCAAACCCCGACCTATGAACTGGAACACCGTTTGCAGCACAAGGACGGCTCGTATCGCTGGATTCTGGCGCGTGGCGTAGCCCTGCGCAACGCTCAGGGGAGGCCCTACCGGATGGCCGGCTCACACACTGACATCACCGAGCGGAAACGCGCCGAAGAGGCCCTGCGCAACTCCGAAGCGCTCTATCACTCGCTGGTGGAAACGCTGCCCTTGAATGTTTTTCGCAAGGACGTGGACGGCAAGTTCACCTTCGGCAACCGCCGCTTCTGCGAGATGATCGGCAAACCGCTCGAACAGCTCAAAGGCAAAACCGACTTCGATTTCTACCCGACCGAGCTGGCTGAGAAGTATCGCCAGGACGACCGCCGTGTGATCGATGAGCAGATCACGATCGACGCCATCGAGGAACACTGCAAACCCGGCGGGGAAAAAATCTACGTTCAGGTCCTGAAGACGCCGGTATTCGATTCCCACAATCGGGTCATCGGCACCCAGGCGATCTTCTGGGACGTGAGCGCCCGCAAACGTGCGGAAGAGCAGATGCAGAGTGCCAAGGAAGCAGCCGAATCCGCCAGCCGGGCCAAGAGCGTCTTCCTGGCGACCATGAGTCACGAAATCCGCACGCCCATGAATGCCATCATCGGCATGACCGAGCTGGTCCTTGGCACGAGTCTGTCCATCGAGCAGCGCGAGTATCTCGATCTTGTCAAGATATCGGCAGACTCCTTGCTATCGGTCATCAACGACATCCTCGATTTTTCCAAGGTCGAGGCCGGCAAGCTCGATCTCGATGTGAGCGCCTTCTCGTTGAGAGATCATTTGGGCGATACGCTCAACATCCTGGCGCCGCGTGCGTACCAGAAGGGCCTGGAGCTGGCATGCCACGTGGCCCCGGAAGTGCCCGACGCCCTGCTGGGAGACCCGGTCCGCCTGGGGCAGATCGTGGTCAACCTGGTGGGCAATGCCCTCAAATTCACGGAGCGCGGCGAAGTTGTCCTGGACGTGTCCGCGCCGGAGCGTACCAATTCGGAGGTATGTTTGCACTTTGCCGTCAGCGACACCGGCATTGGCGTGCCGCCGGAAAAACTGGACCTTGTCTTCGATCCGTTCGCCCAGGCGGATAGCTCCACGACGCGCAAATACGGCGGCACGGGGTTGGGACTGGCCATCGCGCGGCGCTTGGTGGAGCGCATGGGTGGGAAGATCTCGGTCACAAGCGAGGTCGGCAAGGGAAGCACCTTCCACTTCACCGCGGTTTTTCAGGTCCAGAAGGGGGAGTCCAGGAAACCAGCATATGTCGAAACGGCCGCGATCCAGGAGATGGCCGTCCTGGTGGTGGACGATAATGCCACCAATAGGCGCATCTTGGAGGAAACGTTGCGCAACTGGCAAATGAAGCCGACATTGGTGGCGAGCGGCGCGGCGGCTCTGGAGGTGATGCTGCGGGCCACACGGTCCGGCGAGCCATTTCCTCTGGCGCTGATCGACGTTCACATGCCGGAGATGGATGGCTACATGCTGGCCGAGAGGATCAAGCAACACCCGGAGCTGGCCGGGGCGGTTTTGATGATGCTCACCTCGGGCGGCGAGGCAGGCGACGGCCGGCGCCGCCAGGAGCTAGGGATCGCGTATTCGCTGACGAAACCGATCAAGCAGGCCGACCTCTGGAAAGCAATCATGCAAGCACTGGGCATGCCCTTCGCGCAGGAGGAAGCCCCGGCTCCGAGCCATCGACTCCCCACGCCGGGAGCGCGGCCGTTGCGCATTCTGGTGGCCGAGGACAACCTCGTAAACCAAAAACTGGCGGTGCGCTTGCTCGAGAAGGGCGGACATGAAGTCGTCGTCGCGAACAATGGCCAGGAGGCGTTGAGCGCCGTCCAGGCCAGGCCTTTCGATCTCATTTTGATGGATGTGCAGATGCCCATCATGGATGGCTTCGAGGCCACTGCGGCAATCCGCCGGGAGGAGTTGGCAGCTGGTAAGCACACGCCGATCCTTGCCATGACCGCCTACGCCATGAAGGACGACCGCGAACGCTGTTTGACTGCGGGCATGGACCGGTACATTTCCAAACCGATCCGGGCCCAGGAACTCTTCGATAACGTCGCGGCGGTCGCCCAGGGGCTCTTCGACAAGGGGGTGGCGCCGGAGGAGCCAAGTGGGGAGGTTTTCGATCAAACTGCGGCCCTGGCCAGGGTTGGAAGCGATCCGGAGCTGCTTGCCGAGCTGGCGGAGTTGTTCCTTGCCGAGTGCCCGCGTATCATGACCGACATTGGCTCAGCAATTGGTGCAGGAGACGCTTTTCGCCTGAAGTGCGCGGCCCACAGCCTCAAGGGTTCGGTTGATAGCTTCGCAGCGCCCGCGGCCCACGAGGCTGCCTCCCGGTTGGAAGAAATTGGGCGAAGTGGTAATCTGGCCGGTGTGCAAGAAGGTTGGAATGCGCTGACCAGAGAGATCGATCGTCTGCAGCCGATCCTGGCGCGCGTGGCGGGCATGGGTACAAGGAAGACAAGCTCACACGCAGCGGGGTCCGTGGAGTCCTGAAACATGGCAACCGTGCTGGTAGTAGATGACTCAGCTGTCGAACGCCATCGCGTGGAAAAACTGCTCGGCAAGATTGCGGATGTTACCGTCGTCACTGCCGCCAATGGCCGCGACGCCATCGAACTGCTCAAGAAAGGATCCATCGACCTGGTCCTCACCGACATGCAGATGCCGGAAATGGACGGGCTGCAAATGGTCGAAGAGATTCGCGCCTCGTTTCCCGCCGTGCCGGTCATTTTGATGACCGCACATGGCAGCGAAGAAACGGCGGTGCAGGCTCTGCAAAGAGGCGCGGCCAGCTACGTGCCCAAAAGGAATCTCGCGCAAGACCTGGAGGAAACGATCCAGAGCGTGCTCACAATTTCCAAAACGAGCCGCAGTCAGCGCCGGTTGCTGGAATCGCTGATGCAAACCGAGTCGCAGTTCGTTCTCGAGAATGACACGTCGCTTATTCCTTCGCTGATCGGCCACCTGGAAACCAACCTCACGCGCATGAAGCTGTGCGATGAGAACGGGCTCATTCGCGTGGCCGTCGCACTGCGTGAGGCGCTCATCAACGCCATCCATCACGGCAACCTCGAAGTTCCTTCGAGACTGCGCGAACAGGACGACAAGCTGTATTACCGGCAGGTGGACGCGCGACGCCAGCAGGAACCGTATCAAGACCGGCGCGTGCACGTGCTCGCCCGCGAATCCCACCGCGAGGCGGTCTACGTCATCCGCGACGAGGGCCCAGGATTCGATCCCACCAGCTTGCCCGATCCAACCGACCCTTCCAATCTAGAGAGAGTGAGCGGCCGAGGCCTGCTGCTGATCCGCACCTTCATGGACGAGGTGCACCATAATAAGGCTGGCAATGAAATCACGATGGTGAAGCGTTGCGACCAATAGACGGTGCAAGGTCGGGAGACCTGAATAACCGTGCATCCATCCGCAGCCCTGCTGCGGTTTACAAAGAACCTACCTGCCCTGTTCAACAGTTGCTCGCTCGCGACTTCCCCGCCCAATCTGTCCTTGCGTCCTTCAGATTGCTTCACTATCCTAAGTTATTCATTGGCAGGAGTTACCTCACCACGGCGCGCGTTTCCCCTTCGACGAACTTTGACACCGTGGCATGAGCGCGGTGTGCGGTCCGGCCGTTCGTTTTTGGCGATGGCATCGGCCGGGCAGATTCTGATCGACGGATGAAGCATGCAGTTTCAACCCTCCGCAACGCTTCGATCGCGGACCTACATTGGTCTGATTCTCGCTCAGTTCCTGGCTGCTTTTAACGATCAGGCCATTCACGCCTCGTCGATGTTCTATGCCATCCATCAGCGCACCTTGACCGAGGCGCAGGCCATCTCGTTGATGCCGATTCTCTTCTATGCCCCCTGGGCCATCTTTTGCACCCTGGCCGGCTACCTTGCCGACCGTTACAGCAAGCGCGACTCCCTGGTGTTCTGGAAAGTGGCGGAGATCGCGATCACCCTGGTCGCGCTGGCCGGCTTCTGGGTGGGGACCGGTCTGCACAGCTCATATGGCCCGTGGATCGTCCTCTCCACAGTCTTCCTGATGGGCACGCATAGTGCCTTCTTCGTGCCAGCCAAGTATGGGGTACTACCGGAAATCCTCCAGCCTCAGATGCTCTCGCAGGCAAACGGCATCCTGGAGTCGACCTCATTTCTCGCGGTGATTCTGGGGACCGTCTGCGGCGGCATCCTGTCGTACCTGTTTCGCGACATGGAGTATTTCATCGGTATGATTTTGCTGGCGCTCGCCGTGATTGGGGCCGGCGCCAGCTTCCTCATTCAGTACATGCCGGCAGCCGACCCCCATCGTCCCTTTCCCACGAACCTTGCCAAGCCACTGCTGGATAACCTGCGCACGATGCTCCGTTCAAAGCCGCTAGCGCTGTCGGTCCTGGGGATCGCCTTCTTCACCTTCATGGTGGCGTTCATGCGGGCCACCATCTACATGCATGGCGAATCGTGCGTTCCCCGCTGGCGCGAGTCGACGATCAGTCTGGTAGTGGCCACAGTTGCTCTTGGGGTCGGTCTCGGCAGCTACCTGGCGGGAAACTTCTCCGGCGGCAAGGTCGAACTGGGGCTGGTTCCTCTCGGTGCAGTGGGCATGGCCTTTTCCGCCATGCTTGCTGGCGTGATCTTGTTCTGGCTGCCTGGCTTGATCACGATGCTCATCCTGATCGGCTTCTTCAGCGGATTCTACATCGTTCCCCTCTATACGCTTTTGCAGCAACGCGCGCCGAAGTCAAGCAAGGGCGACTTGATTGCGACCAGCAACTTTATCAATGTCACAGGCGCCATCCTGGCATCGTTATTGTTCTTTATGTTGGTTTCCGCGGCGCAGATGACCGGCATCGCGCCGTTGATCGAGCAGAAAGACAACGTCATCCACGGAGAGCTGCTGCGCTGGGAATACCGGCATGGGCGTCTTTCGTATTTTGAAGTTCAAGATGGGCCCGAAGACATTTCGAAAATCGGCAGGCCCCGAAGCGCTGAGGCCGAGACGCCGGACAACCTCGATGACGACGTCATCGAACATCGAATCGACGTCGATGACGATCTCATCGACGTGATGGGTCGTGGCTTGCAGCCGGCGAGTTCAGACAAGCCGGGCTCCCAGGTCGTGGTGAGCACTTACAAACTCCGCGGTGCTCTCCACTACAAGCTTCGGCCGGCCGACCAGCCGCTCAAAGATGTCTACGACCAGGAACAGCTTCCTCACTACCTGTTCTTGAGCGCCAGCCTGATGACCCTGGGCATCCTCTACTTGCTGTGCCGGCAATTGCCCGATTTCTTCGTTCGCGCACTGCTCTGGCTGCGTTCGCACGGCCGCTACAGGCTCAAAGTGGTTGGGCTGAATAACCTGCCCACCGATGGGCCGGTCATCCTGGCTACCAACTGCGATCGCTTCGATACGTGCATGCAGGTGGTCACGGCTGCCGACCGGTTCACCCGCTTCGTCCTTCTGGAGAGCGACCCGGATGAGAGACCGCCCTGGCTGCTGCGCTACCTGGCGAAGCGCACCGGCCTGGTGGCCCTGCGACCGACCGGCGAAACTCAAGAGGCCTGGGACAAAGCACTTGCAAAAGCTTTGAAGGCGCTTGGCCAGGGCAACTTGGTTGGCATCACGGCCGACGGCAGCGGTCCCACGCCGCACATGGTAGAACTCTTGCAAGACCTTCGGCAGAGGACGGCGGCGCCTATCTTGCCGGTCTTTTGCGGCGCCCTTCTACCTCAGGCTGGCCCCGATGCCCATCCCTCGCTGGTGCGGCGGATGCAGGTGGTGATTGGCCACCCACTACCGGAGGCCGCCACGCCGGAGGATATCCGTCAGGCCATTCACCGGCTCGGTGAGTGGATGTATCAGCAAGATCGCGATGGGCTGCAGGCTTCCACCCTGGTTATTCCGGGCGGGGCGCCCGCGGCGACGAAGGGGTGAGAAAAGTCAAGAGGCCGGAGCTTCCCAATCGAATGCCTCTGGAGCCGGTCGCGCTTACAAACTGGGACTAAGCGATTCGCACATCAATACCTTCGCGTCGCGCACATCAATGCCTTCGCGCCGGACAAGCGACCTTTCGATGAACGACTGCTCGGCCTCTTATGGAGACCCACCATGACAACCACGAAAAGCGAGTTTGGTTTATCTCAGATCAGTCAAATCGCTATCATCGTTCATGATCTCGACAAGGCGATCGCATTCTACCGTGACACCCTGGGAATGCGCTTCCTCTTTCAAGTCCCGAAGATGGCGTTCTTCAACTGCGGCGGCATTCGCCTGATGCTGGGGATCCCTGAGGAACCGAAGTTCGATCACCCTGCTTCGATCATCTACTACAAAGTGGCCGACATCCAGGGAGCCTACGAGACGCTAAGCGCTCGCGGCGTCACTTTTCTGGGCAAACCCCATCTGGTGGCCAAGCTTCCCGATCACGATCTTTGGATGGCGTTCCTGGAGGACGTTGACAAGAACGTGCTGGCCCTGATGAGTGAAGTAAGGAATGGGTGAGAGCCTGCGCTGATGCAGGCCGCACAGTAATCGTGGGCCGATAGCGACATCTTCGTGAATGCACTCGAAGCTTTGTTGGTCCTCCCGTCATGCCCCGCATATTTGGAATATCCGCTCCAACTTGACCAGTGAAGATTCGCGATGGCTGGTAGGCCTGCCTTTGTCAGCTACTCTTGCACGACTTACAATAGAGGTCGGGGAAATAGATTCTCAAATGATGCGGGATGCAAATGCGCGCCTTGCTGGACGTGCCGAATGAGGAATTGCAGAGCTGGCTAAAGGCCCGCGGCCAGCCTCCCATGCGCGTGCGTCAGTTGCGTCGCTGGCTGCTTTTGGGCAGGGCCGAGTCGTTCGAGCAAATGACCGACCTTCCGCGCGAACTGCGCCAGCTCCTTATGGAAGAGTATCTGCCGCTCGGGATCCAGATCGCACGCCACCTGGTAGCCGGCGATGAGACACACAAGCTTCTCCTGCGCTTGCAGGACGGCCAGCTTGTCGAATGTGTCTTGATCCAGGAGGCGGGACGGCATACCGCTTGCATTAGCACGCAGGTCGGTTGTGGCATGGGCTGCCTCTTCTGTGCCAGCGGCCTCAATGGCGTGGCCAGGAACCTGACGGCCGGGGAGATTCTGGAGCAGCTAATCCGACTACGGAATCTCCTGCCCGTGGACGGTCGGCTCACGCATATCGTCGTCATGGGAATGGGCGAGCCGTTGGCGAACCTGGATAATCTGCTGCAAGCTCTCGAAGTTGCCGGCTCCAAGGATGGATTGGGGATTGGGGCCCGCCATATCACGATTTCCACGGTCGGGCTGCCTGCCAAGATTCGGCGGTTGGCGGAGCTTGGAAAGCAATATCAGCTGGCGGTATCGTTGCACGCCCCCAACGATGTCGTGCGCATGCACATTGTGCCGACCACCGAGAAGACCGGGCTCCAGGCGATCCTGGCCGCGGCGGATTACTTCTTCGAGCGAACAGGTAGGCAGGTGACTTACGAATATGTCCTGCTGCGCAGCATCAACGATTCTGTCGCCCATGCAAAGGAGTTGGCCGGGCTCCTGACCGGCCGACAGGCCCACGTCAATCTGATCCCGTTCAACGATGTGGAGGGACTGCCCTACGCCCGGCCGACGGACCATGACCTGCAAGCGTTCGTGAATGAGCTGCGTCGCGGCGGCATCAGTGTGAAGGTGCGCAAGAGGAAGGGATCGGAAATCGATGCCGCTTGCGGGCAACTCCGGCGTTCCTCCTTGAAGGAGGAGGCGCAGGCCCTGGCGGTGGGCACTGGTAGACTTTGAAGCATTCCGGCCGTTCGTGCCGGTTGAAAGTTAGCACGGGCAGGCCAACGATTGACGGAACCCGTCTCAGCGTGGGTGGTTTAATGCGGTAGAGGGAGCAGTACCCCTTGGGCTCGACTTGCAAGTCGGGCGGACTGACGAGGCACCTGTGCCAGCTATCGGCGAGACCAGCGCACAACTGGCTCTGCGCGACCCCGACACGCGCCTGATGCTCAGCGTGCGCGACGACCAGCCCGGCGCCTTCGAGGAGCTGGTGGAGCACTATCAGAACCGCCTGGTGGGCGTGCTGCACCACCTCGTGGGCAACGCGACCGAAGCGGAAGACCTGGCTCAGGAAGTGTTTTTGCGCGTGTATCGGGCCCGCAAGAAATATCGGGCGCGCTGCAAGTTCTCGACCTGGCTATTCACGATCGCCAACAATCTGGCTTTGAACTCCCTGCGCGCACGCCAGCGCAAGCCGGTTGTGCCGCTCAACACCCGCGATTCGGGTCCATTGGGGCCCCGGCCTGCCGAGCGGCTGGTGAAAGACTCGGGAAGCCAGCCGTCCAAGCGCATTCAGCAGCAGGAAATGGCGGCCGTGGTGCGCAAGGCCCTGGACGGTCTCAACGAGCGGCAGCGAATGGCGGTGCTCTTGAACAAGTTCGAGGACATGAACTACGCCGAGATCGCCGAGGTGATGGGCCTGACTACCAAGGGGGTCAAGTCGCTCCTGTGCCGGGCGCGCACCAACCTGCGCGCGGTCCTGCAGAGCTACATCTACATGGATGGCGAACCAGTGCCACAGACGCCGGACGACGAATAGCGAGTGAGCGTCATGGGAAAACAACCTCCCCTGAGCGACGACGAACGCAGTGACCTGATCGCCTATCTCGACGGCGAGCTGGACGCCAAGTCCGCGCGCGCGCTGGAAGCGAAGCTGAACGTCGATCCGCGGACGCGGACCGAGGCCGACACGCTACGGCGGACGTGGGCGATGCTCGATTACTTGCCTCGGCCGACCACTTCCGTGACGTTTACCAGCCGCACGCTCGAGCGCGTGAGCGTGTTTCGGCCGGTGACCGCGTCGTCCGTGCTTGCGGGCCTACGCGGCCCCTGGGCTCTTGGCGTCGGTTGGGCGGCAGTAGTTGTGGTTGCCGGCACTGTCGGTTTCGAGGCCGTGAGCTGGAAGATGCGGCGCGCGCCAGCGCCTCCGGTCGCCGCTGCCAAACCGGTCGACGTCGATCAGCAGCTCGTGCGCGATCTCCGCATCATCGAGCATAAGCGCCTGTACGAACAGGTCGACGACATTAACTTCCTGCGCAAACTGGACGATCCGGATTTATTCGGAGACGACAACTAGCTGGTAGCCCGAGAGCGATTGGCATGTGTGGCAAGCGGCTTAATCTGGTGATCGCGACAGCATTCCTGGCGGCGCTGCCTCTATTTGCGCTTGCGGACACGGATAACGAAGACCTGGAGTGGAACCGCAGCCAATTCGAGAAATGGAAGGCGGACCCGGAACACTATGCCCGCCTACGCCATGATTTGCAGACTTTTCTAGCCATGCCTGTGGAACGACAGGCGCAGCTTCGCGAACTCGATCGTGTCCTGCATGAAGAAGATTCGTCGACGTACGCGCGGCTGCGGCGCACGATGGAGCGTTATAACGACTGGCTGCGTGGCTTGCCGCAAGGAGCCCGGCAAAAGATCGAAAACGCGCCGAATGCGCAGGGGAAGCTAGCTCTCATCAAACAAATGCGCGAGCTAGAATGGGTAGATCGGCTGCCCAAGGCCTTGCGCGAGGAGCTGGGCAAGCTGCCGGCCGACAAACAGCCGGCGCGCATTGCCGAGCTGCGCAAGGAAGAGCGTGCCCGGGAAGCGGAATGGCGTTTTGCCATCCGCCACTGGGAAGATGTCACGCAAACGCGGCCGCAGATGGCCCGTCTCAAGGATTTTCCGGAGCCCGTGCAAGTCTTCGTTCGGGATTCCCTGTATCCCATGTTGAGTAAGGCCGAGAAAGACCGGCTCGACAGGGCCGAGGGCAAATGGCCTCTGTACCCGCAGACGTTGGTCGAATTGGCCGATAAACATCCGATCGAGCTGCCTGGACCGACAACCGGGCCGAGCCGGCTGTCCGAATTGCGGAAAGATCTGCCCCCAAAATTGGTTCGGATTCTCGAGATCCTGCAGACCCAACAAATACCACCGGCGAAGCAGCTCGCGCAGGCCGACGGGAAATGGCCTGACTACGCCAGGGTGGTCACGCGGATTGCAAGCAACCGCAAAATAACGCTAGCCCACCAGCTTGGGCCGTGCAAACCAAGTGAGTTTTCCGTGGCAGTTCAGCAATTCATGCAAAATCGCCTTCTTCCCGCGTTGAGCCAAGAGGAAAAGCAGGAACTGAAAGATAGCGAAGGCCATTGGCCCCTCTACCCGAAAACACTTCGCGACCTGGCTCGCAAGCACCTTCTTCAAGTGCCCGGCATGGGCTTACCCGGTCCGCGTGCGAACTGGGATAAGTATCGCGTACAGCCCACTGCGAGCAGCGAAGCGCTCCCCGATGTGCCGGACCATACGCTGACCGATTTCATGCAGAAGGACTTGACCCCCGAAGAGCGCTCCAGCCTGCCTTCGCTTTCCCTGGCCGATCCAGTCAGCCGGGAGCAGATCTTGCAGGCCTATTTCCGGCGGAATCCCGCCGCACTTTTGCGTATCATCCAGGCCGACCAGAAAAAGAGGTTGGCCAATGGAAAGGGCCGGCCCTAAATCACCGTGCGGGATTTGGCAGTAGGTCAGGTTTCCAACCTGACCGGACAGATTGGGAAATCTGTCCTACGCCGCTGCCCAATCAACCACGGTGATATAGATCGACGCTTCTTGGCAGTCTTGCTCCCAGCAATCAATTGATCGTGCGCCCGAGTGGCTCCGCCAGGCGTTTGAGCTCATCCAGCAAGCCCTCGAACGCGGCAAACGTCAACGATTGCGCCCCGTCGGACAGGGCGTGGTCGGGATCGGGATGCACCTCGATGAGTAAGCCATCCGCGCCCGCGGCCAGCGCGGCACGGGCCATGGGCGGCACGTAGTCGCGCTTGCCGGTGCCGTGGCTGGGATCGACCAGAATCGGCAGATGCGAGAGTTGCTTGACCGGCGGAATGACCGACAGATCGAGCGTATTCCGGCTGTGATCGGAAAAAGTGCGTACGCCGCGTTCGCACAGGATGACATTGTAGTTGCCGCCCGCCATGACGTACTCCGCAGCCATGAGCCACTCTTCCAGCGTGGCCGACAGGCCGCGCTTGAGCAACACCGGCTTTGTCGCTCGCGAGACGCGGCGCAGCAAGCTGAAATTCTGCATGTTGCGCGTGCCGATCTGGATGACGTCCGCGACCTCCTCGACCGCGTCGGCATTGTCCGTGTCCATCAGCTCCGTGACGATGCCGATGCCCGTGCGGCGGCGGACCTTGGCCAGGATGTCGAGCCCTTCCCGGCCCATCCCCTGGAATGCATACGGGCTGGTGCGCGGCTTGTAAGCTCCCGCACGCATCAGGTGCACGCCGTTCTTCAAGAGAAACTCGGCCGTGCGCAGGATCATCTCCTCGTTTTCGACCGAGCAAGGGCCTGCGATCAACGTAAACGTGCCGGGTCCGACAACGGTCTGCGGGAAGCGGACGTACGTGTCGGCCTCGTGCATCTCCCGGCTGGCAAGCTTGAACGGCTTGGTAACGCGGATCAGCTCCATGACGCCCGGGAGCACCTCGAGGGTGCGTGGATCCACCGCCCCGATGTTGCCGGTGATCCCGATAGCCGTGCGCGTTGCGCCCGGCATGGGATGCGGTGTCAGTTTCATTTGGCGAATGGCGGCCGCCACCTCGTCGATTTGTTGCGGGGTGGCATGGCTGTGCATGACGACAAGCATAGCTAATCTGTAAGGCGAGGCGCAAGCAATAATCTCCCCTCTCCCCCGCTTCGGGGGAGAGGGGTCGGGGGTGAGGGGGACGAGCGATCCCCGGCCAAGTCCCCTCACCCCCGATCCCTCTCCCCGGAGTACCGGGGCGAGGGGAGAACAATTGCTGCGGCTCGCCTAATCCGTTGTGAAGGATGAGGGCTCAGCTACCGACAATTATTGTACAGCTTTGTGCTGAGCCGGGCTGTGCCGGCGTGCTCTTCCAGGCGGACATGGGTCGAACAATGGCTTTGCAGAGATCGATCAGGGCGACGGGCGCGCGCACGATTCCAAAGGACAGAAGCGGAGTATAGAGCAACCCCCAATAGTTGTTGAACGGCTGGCCGACGATGCTGAACGCGGCAACGTACGTGCCGGCCGTGAGCGCGAGCCGAGTCCCGACCGGCCCGCGCCAAGCAAGCAGGCCCAGCAACGAAAGTGGCAAGTAGAGCGCGCTGACCCATGCCGGAAGCGCAAACAGGAAAACATTCATTCGGCAAGTTGCCAGCAGAAAGGGCGCACCCCCGAATTGCAGCCAGCTTCCCGGCACACGATCCGCCGGCGTGACGCGCGCGAGTACCTCCCTGGCATGGAAGGCCAGGAAGATTGCATACAGAGCGAAGCCGGCAACCCAGGCGAGTACTTCCCGGCGCCGCCCCTGGCGCCAGGCAAGGCCCGCCGCGATCAGGCAGTACGGCAGGGTCAATTCTCGAAAGAAGAGAGCGCACAGTCCTGCTCCCAATCCCATCGGCCATCTGCCGTATCCATAGGCACATACCGAAAAGGTGATAAGCACGCCCGCCCATAGCTCCTGCGCAAAAAAGGCATCGCCGTCGATGCACCAGACAAACGGTCCCAAAAGCAGGAGTACCCCAGCCGCCGCCGGCCAGGTCCCCGCTTCGCGCTGCAACACGCCGACTGCCATCAGGAGAGTGACGATCGCCAATAGGGCGAGGAGGACTTGTCCCCAGACCGGCGCCGGAAGCTTCCCAAGGACCCAAGCATAGACGGGCGCCCGCCAGTTGAACACGGAACCGGTGGGATAGCCCCGGGCGCGCAGCTCCGTGCCGGCAGCGTCGTAATAGTTCTCCCCTGCATGGACACGCTCGACAATGCTCCGATAGAGCCGCAAATCGTTACCGCCCTGGGCAGGTGCGTGTGCGTCATTTCTCTTCAGAAGGGCAGCCGAAAGTAGCCAGGCTAGTGCTGCAGATGTGATTGCCAGGATGAGAAGCGCTTGCCCGCGCGTCCGATCCGCATACCAGGTCGTGAACCTGACGTTTGACATTCTCTACTCGGCCAAGAGATTCGAATGGCGCGGACCCCTTACAAGGGTAGTGCGCTTTAGACCCACATGCAAAAAAGTCGCGAGGGCTGAATTTTCGTTTAACCGCGACGCAACGCGGAGCGCGTGAACAGACAGGAAACGGTATCCCTCTTGTTGACGCTCTCAAACAATTCGTCGGCATCTGCTAGTTGGACAGGGCCACTTTTCAACTTGATGAAACAGTATTGACCTAAGTCCTCATTCTTTGGATGCCCCGGCCTTGAGCCTTAAGTTACCCCCCGAATTCTATACCTGAGTTCTCCAAAACTAAGTGAGCTTTCGGTTTTGTAAGGTTTTCACAGTGCGGGAGAAGAGTAGTCGGTATGCGCTCCGTGGCGAAGAAGGAGGCAAGGCAGCTAAA
>DATGZX010000424.1:0-52149 GCA_035296965.1 Gemmataceae bacterium | reverse complement strand
GGGAGGCCGCTGAACAGGCCGACCTCGAGGAAATCGCCAACCGCTTGGAAACGCCAACCGGACTCAACCGTCTGCGCCGGCTCCTTAAGCGCGCTCTTCCCAAGGAGGTCGCAGCGTGAAGAAAAGCGCAACTTCAAAACTAACGCTTCGGGCTCGTATGTCAGGGAATTGTGGGTGGGATGTGGAATCGGGGGTTTTGGCCTCTAAACGGCGCACTTTCGGCGTACCTTTGGCGCACTCATGGCGGTGGGGAGAAGCGGCAAACGTACCCAACAAAGCGGTTGCGGATCGCCCTGGGAAGAGGTACGCTCGCTCATGCTGAGAGGAACAGGCTTCTCGATCCATCTCACCTCGTCGGATGCAAGGAGTATCCATGGCAGCGCTGCAAGGTAAAGTCGCAATCATCACGGGCGCCAGCCGCGGCATTGGCAGGGCCATCGCGCTGGGATTGGCCAAGCATGGCTGCAACATCGTCGTCGCGGCGAAGAGCACGGAATCCTCCGAGCGCTTGCCAGGCTCCATTTATACGGTCGCTGCGGAAATCGAGGCCCTGGGGAGCGGCGCCTTGCCGGTGGCGATCGACGTTCGCGACGCGGACCGGATCGACGCCATGGTGGCGCAGACTGTGGAGCGGTTCAACAGAGTCGACATCCTGATCAACAATGCGGGCGCCTTATGGTGGAAGCCGCTGCTTGAGACCCCTGCGAAACGCTTCGACCTGGTCATGGGGGTCAACGCGCGGGCCTCGTGCATGGCGGCGCGGGCCGTCTTACCGTCGATGATCAAGCAGAGGTGGGGACACATCATCAACATGTCGCCACCCATCGATATCAAAGTCGTGCCCGGCAAGATCGCCTACTTCATTTCCAAATTCGGCATGACGCTGCTGACCCACGGCTTGGCCGAGGAGGTGCGCAGCCACAATATCGCTGTCAATTCCTTGTGGCCGGTAACCATCATCGAGAGCCAGGCCTCGATCAACTTGGGCATGGGTACGCGCAACTTGTGGCGCAAGCCGGATATCCTCGTCGATTGCGTCCTCCGGTTAGTGCAGAAGGACCCAGTGGAGGTGACCGGACAGGCACTGCTGGATGAGGATTTCCTGCGCGGCGAAGGGGTGACCGATTTCAGTAGCTATGCCTGCGTGCCGGGCTCGGAGCCGATGCGCATCCCCTGGTCCGGCGTATGAGGACGGGCGCGCTTGCAAGGAGAAGAGGGCCCCATGATTTGCATCTCCATCGCACAGGAATCGAGGCGGATGGCCCTGGTGGACATGCTGAACGCTGCCGGCCAGTGCGATCTGCTGGAGATCCGCCTCGATCGCTTCGACAAGGCACCCGACATCAGCGAACTGCTCGCCCGCAAACCCAAACCGATCATTTTCAGTTGCCGGCGCCAGCAAGACGGCGGCGCTTGGCAAGGCAGCGAGGCGGAGCGCCTCGCGCTCTTGCGGCAATGCATCGTCAGCAAGGCCGATTACGTCGAGATTGAACTCGATAGCGCGGACGAGATCCGCAAGTTTCCACCTGCCAAGCGCGTCATCACGTATACGAATCTCAAAGAGACTCCGTCCAATATCGCCGAGATTTACGAGCGGGCGCAGACCAAGAACCCCGATGTCATCAAGCTGGCCACAGTGGCACGCGCTCCCGAGGAGGCCTGGCCCTTGTTGCACATCCTGTCGAAGCCGGCAGTGCCAACCGTCGCGTTCGGCCTGGGCAAGCCCGGCGTGATGCTCTCGGTGCTCGGCAAGAAGATTGGCGCCCCCTGGACGTACGCGGCTCTGGAGAAAGGGATGGAAGCATATCCCGGCCAGCCTACCGTGCGCGAACTGGAAGAAATCTATCACTATCGAGAGATCGATCGTTCGACGAAGCTCATCGGCGTCACCGGCTTCGGGGAACGAGAATACGTCACCGTCGGGATCATGAACGCCTTGCTGGCTACGCAGGCATTGCCGATCCGCTGTCTGCCGTTGGCCATGGGCAACATCTCCCTCTTCCACAAAATGCTGGAAGCCGTTCATCTCCAGGCCGTCATTGTCGACGAAGACCATCGCGGCCCCGTCCTGAGCATTGCCACGAGCCTTGACGATCCGGCACAGCAGTCTCAGGCTGTGGATTTGCTGCGGCGCAAGGAGAAGAAGTGGCGCGGATATAACCTTCTCGGCAAAGCCAGCCAGTCTGCCCTGGAAGCGGCCATGCGTGGCAAGTCGGCAGCCGAGGAACCTCTGCGCGGCCGGGTCGTGATGATCGTCGGCGTCAATGCAACTGCGCGCATGCTCGCTTTCGAAATCAAGGAACGCGGCGGCATGATCGTGCTCGCGAGTCACGACCGTGCTGCCGCGCAGCAGCTTGCGCAAACGCTCGAGTGCCGGCACGTCCAGTTCGAGGCTCTGTACTCGACCATGCACGACGTCCTGATTGTCTGCGACCGAGAGGTCGACCAGCAACGAGGCAAGGCCCAGGCCGGCGCAGCAGGTCTTCATGCAGGCTACCTTCGTCACGGCATGACTGTCATGGATTTGACAGCCTCGATTCGCAAGTCCCGCCTGCTCCGCGACGCCGAGGTTCGCGGCTGCAATGTGGTACTGCCTCGCGTGGTGCTTCGCGAGCAGTTGGCAGTTCAGTTTCGGAAAATCACGGGTCAAGATCCTTCTTTCGAGCTATTGGATGAACGGTTGAACGCACTGCTCGGAGATGAGGAATAAAGCCCGGAGCAATCCTCTCAATCCTTTTCCGAACACCGGCAAGGAAAAGGTGTAGAATCTCTTTGGAGCATTTTTGGACGTGAAAAACAGTAGGGGAGTGACGATGAGTTCAGGACAGCCTCCACATCCCGAGGACAACCCGCAGCATTCGGGGCATCCGCAAGTGCCGGGATCTTTCAGCCAGGAAATCCAGCATTCCCAGGTCAGCGCCAGGGTCCCGGAAAAGGTCGCCCGTGGCGTTTTCAGCACGGGCGCGATGGTGTTTCAAGGACAACACGAGTTCGTGATCGACTTCGTATTGCGCATGGCCCAACCACAACAAATTGCCGCGCGCGTGGTATTGCCGCTGTCGATCATGCCCAGCCTGATCGCAGCCCTGCGTGAGAACCTCAATAATTACCAGGGCAAGTACGGACCGCCGCCGGCGATGCCGGTTCCCGCCAATCCGCCGGCACCTCCTCCGATCGATGAGATCTACAGCCAGTTGAAGCTGTCCGACGATATGCTGAGTGGCGTATACGCCAACGCCGTGATGATCGCACATTCTCCGGCGGAGTTTTATCTCGATTTCATCACGAATTTCTACCCGCGGTCGGCAGTTTCTTGTCGCGTTTATCTTTCCGCGCCGCAAGTTCCCGGCCTGCTCAACACTCTGAACCGGGCGCTGAGTCAATATCAGCAAAAGCTGGCGGGAGGCCAACTGCCGAAGCCGCCGGAGCCGCCGCATCAATAGCCTGGTGGCTTTGGTCGATCGGCGCTGGCCCGATCCCGAGATGCAACCGTTCCAGGGCAAGTTGGCGAAATCAACAGCGGCAAAACAAAGACCCGCAGGAACGTCTGTTGATAGCAGCCAAAATGGCCGCCGTAGTGACCGGTCCAGGCCAGCCGAGGCTCCCACGGATACTGAGTGAGCTTCGCGTACAGCGCCCCGTCTTCCGAAGTTTCCACATCGGGGCTGAATCCTGTGCATCCGGCCGGCGTGCATTCGTTGGGCCGCAAGATGTTGGTCACGACCATACCGACGCGCAGATATAAATTGTCCTTGGGGCTGCTGAACACGTCCATGCCGGCGCGCACGGAGCGCAGCGCCGGCCGCAGATCGTACTTGGCCGGAACCGAGGGCGCCAGCAGGATGATCCGTTGCAAAGTCCCGGCGGGCAAGTCTTCGGCGGCGGCCAGGACCACGGCACAGCCGGCACTGTGCCCCAGCAGGGAAACCGGCACGTGCGGAGCGGTTGTCACATGCGCGAGGACCAATTGGGCTAATCGTCGGCTTTGAGTCTTCACGTTGCCGTGATCGATTTGGTCGGAAAAGATTCGACAGTAGCCGTGCGACCAGGGAAAGGTTTCAACGGTCAAAGGGACTTGCTCGCCGGCGACCGCTTCGCGGAGCGCTTTCGAGGCCGCACGGAAATCGCCTGCCCCATCCGCCACGAAGATGTATGCCGCCGAGCCAGGCGCGCTCGCCAGGGAGGTGGCGGACCACGTGTCCTGGCCGCGCGCAGAGGCAGCGTAAGACGCCAGCGCGAGCAGGATGCCTATCGGCAATAGATTGGTGCGTAAGTGCGCCACGCCGCCACTCGACGGAAAGACGTAGTGGTCCCCATCACGATTTCGGACATGGGGCTGTAGGAACTTCGAGTGGATTGGGTGAAAGCTCGCTCGCGACGAGGTGAATGGATGGCAAAATCGATTCCTCTCCCCGATCTTGTGCTGTTTGACTCAAAATGGAGACCGCGGAAATTGCCCGGAACAGATCGGCGCGGACTCTCCAAGTCCGCATTTCTTAACGGTCTATTTGTTCTTCGTGGCACAGATTGGCCCATACATCTCCGGGCGCCGGTCGCCGACGCGATCGATCTCATACTTGCCGGCGATGTGGACGATGTGTTTTTCACGCGCCCGCAACGGATCGATCTCGGCGTACAGGATTTCTTCGCCGTCGCCCGACGTGGCCAATGGCTCGCCTGTGCAGTCGAGGACCCTGCTTTGACCGATGAAGCGGAAACCGCGCTCTTCACCGACCCGGTTGACGGCCAAGTAATAGATGTGATTCTCCAGAGCCCGCGCCGGAATCAGGTACTTGACCGTGGTCAAAGCCCCCGGCGGCCAATTGGTTGGCAGGACAACCAGGTCGGCTCCCAGGAGCGCAAGGACTCTGGCCGATTCCGGAAAACCACCGTCATAACAAATGTTGATACCAATGCGCAGGCCGCCAAGATCGTGCACGGCAAAAGGCCGATCGCCGGGCGTGGTGAAGCGATCAACGCCGAGATAAGGGAGATGAATTTTTCGATAACTTGCGCATTCGCCGCCCGGCCCCAACAAGGCGCACGCGTTGAACAGGTTCCCGGCGGCATCGCGTTCCAGCAGTCCTACAATTGTCCAGACGTCAAGCTCCCGGCAGTCGCGGGTCAATACGTCGGTGGAAGGGCCGGGTAGAGGCTCGGCGTGCGGCATGGCCTCTTCCTTGCTGTCGAAGCCATAACCGGTCAGTACGCATTCGGGGAAACCGATCAGACGTGCCCCTTGGCCGGCGGCGGTGTGGAGGCGCTCACGAACGCGCTCGAGGTTTTGGCGTTTTTCTCCGAGCCGGCAATCCATTTGGACCCCGGCGATCTTCCAGCTTGTCATGGGTTACTCCTTCTCGATCTGTATCCATTCTCCCTATTTCGTTATAGTCCTTGAAAGGACCATTCTCAGGAACACAGGCCCCATTCATCCATGGCACAACTTGTCTATGAATTCGACGTGGTGGTTGTGGGCGCCGGCCACGCCGGTGTCGAGGCGGCACTCGCTCCGGCACGCATGGGCCTGCGCACTGCCCTGCTGACGATGAGCGCCGACGCCGTGGCGCAGATGAGCTGCAATCCTGCCATCGGCGGGGTCGCCAAGGGACAAATCGTGCGGGAGATCGATGCCCTCGGCGGCGAAATGGGCAAAGTCACCGATGCCAGCGGTATCCAATTCCGCATGCTGAATCGAGGCAAGGGGCCGGCGATGCATTCGCCGCGTGCGCAGGCGGACAAGAAGCTCTATCAGTTCACAATGAAGCACCACGTCGAAGCGCAGCCTCGACTGACTCTGCGCCAGGAGACGATCGAGGCCCTGGTCCTGGAGGATGTCGGTGCAGCTCGGCGTGTCGTGGGTGTTCGGGCGCGCGGCGACACGCTTTATCGCGCGCCTGCGGTCATCCTGACGACCGGCACGTTTCTCAAGGCGCTCATGCACACTGGCGAGAGCCAAACGCGCGGCGGACGCGCCGGCGACGGATCCGCGGAATCTCTCAGCGGGAGTTTGCAAACATGCGGGTTCGAGCTGGCCCGTTTCAAAACCGGCACGCCCTGTCGTGTTAACGGCCGCACCATTGATTTCAGCAAACTCGAGGAACAACCCGGTGACGACGATCCGCGGCCTTTCAGCTTCGCCACCGAGCGCATCGCCCAGGAACAGATGGTCTGCCACATCACTTACACGAACGAACAGGTCCACGACATCATTCGGGCCAATCTGCAGCGCGCCCCCATGTATTCGGGCCAGATCCACTCGCGCGGGCCGCGCTACTGCCCGTCGATCGAGGACAAGGTGGTCCGTTTCGCGGACAAGGACAGGCATCAGATCTTTCTCGAGCCCGAAGGGCGCAACACGCTCGAATACTATTGCAACGGGATCAGCACCAGCCTGCCCAAGGACGTTCAGCACGCCATCCTGCAACACATCCCAGGCCTGGAGAAGGCAGAGGTGATGCGCTGGGGATACGCCGTCGAATATGACTACGCCCCACCTACACAGCTCCTTGCCACGCTGGAAACCAAGCGCGTGCAGGGGCTTTATTTCGCAGGTCAAATCAACGGCACGACTGGGTACGAAGAGGCTGCCGCACAGGGACTGATGGCCGGCATCAATGCCGCCTTGAAACTGAAGGGCGAGCCCGAGTTGGTCCTCGACCGCAGCCAGGCTTATATCGGCGTGCTCATCGACGACCTGGTGACCAAAGGGGTCGATGAGCCCTACCGGATGTTCACTTCGCGCGCGGAGTACCGCCTGCTGCTGCGCCACGACAACGCGGATCGCAGGCTGACACCGCTCGGCCGGCGCGTCGGCCTGGTCAGCGACGATGCCTGGCAGCGCCTGGTCCGCAAGGAGAACGCGATCCAGTCGCTAAGGGAGTATCTGCGCAGCCAGCGCCACGAACACGACACGCTGGAGAAATGGCTGCGCCGGTCGGACTGCGCTTGGGATCGCCTCTGCGCAATCGAGCCGTTGTTGAGACAATGGGATGAGCAGCCCGACGCGGTGGAACAGGTGGCCCTGGAACTAAAATACTCCGGCTACATCGAGCGCCAGGCAGCTCAGATCGAGCGCTTCCAACGATTGGAATCGAGGCCGATTCCTCCTCACTTTGACTTTGCCGGCATCCCACAGCTTCGCGCGGAGGCCAAGGAGAAGCTGTCGCGGATCAGGCCATCATGCGTAGGCCAGGCAAGCCGTATCACCGGCATCAGTCCTGCGGACCTGGCGGTCTTGCTCCTTTATCTTGAAGGGCCGCATCGGCGGGACTCCCGAGCCGCAGCATCCCTGCCTGCCGACGAAGATTAGCAATTCGGTCTGTCAAAATGGAGAAAAAGATGCAATGAACGAAGATCTTCCACCGATAAAGAGAGGCGAGGAGGCAAGCGAGGTGGAATAGGCGGCACTCGGAAGACGACGGGAAATGGATGGAAAGCCTCGCAATACGAAAGATTTGCCGGTTGGATAATAAAATTGCACCGAGAGAAGGAAAGCATTTCCCAGCAATGATTTACAACTTGGGTGACAAAAGGATTCGCGTTGACACGGTTTGCTAGGCAGTTATAATCCCTAGCTGTGGCATCTTGGTAACCCTCCCTTCTTGATTTCTGCAACATCCGGAACAGGAGTGGGCTGAGTACCACCCGAGAGGATTGCACAACTGCCCGACGACAGAGCTACCAGGGCTACTGGATTGCTCGACGGTAGAGCAAGAGGCAAATCAAGGATGATTTTGGTCCCTGCACGTCTTACGGAGAGACGCCGCCAGGGCCATACGGTGCGACTGGCCATTGGTCAGTCAGGGGTGGATGAACGCATGAAGACCGTTTTCACGACCGGCGAAGCCGCCAAAATCTGCAAGGTCAGCCAACAAACCATTATCCGTTGTTTCGACAACGGGCAACTGAAGGGGTTCCGGGTCCCGGGTTCCCGGTTCCGCCGCATCCCCCGGGAAGCTCTCTACAAGTTCATGAAGGACAACGGCATTCCTACGGACGCCTTGGAAAGTGGGAAGCGCAAGGTTTTGCTCGTTGACGATGACGTTGAATTGGTCGAATTGATGACGAAGGTCCTGGAAGAAGACGGGCGCTTTGAAGTCCGCGTGGCGACCACCGGCTTCGATGCAGGCATGATGGTCAAGGAATACCGGCCCGACCTGATCGTGCTGGATGTCATGTTGCCCGACATTAACGGTAAAGAGGTATGCCATCGCGTTCGCGCCGATTCCACGCTTGAAGACGTTCGTATTCTCTGCATCAGCGGCATGATCGAAGACGACAAGATTCAAGAGCTGAAGTTGTCGGGCGCTGATGACTTCCTGCACAAGCCCTTCGATATTGAAGAACTAATCGATCACATGTGCGGCTTGCTCGAGATTGAACCGGTACCGACCACGGCCTAAACCAAGGACCAGGGGAAAAGGAAAAAGGGAAAAGGGCGGTCCGATCCAATTCTCCGCTTTTTGACTTTTTCCTTTTCACTTTGACCTTGCCTCTTGGCCGCGATCGAAGGAGCGATCGAGGTGAGAGTTCCGGCACTGGGCGATGCTGCCACCCATCTGCCTTGGTTGTCTCCCTGCGCTGCCTCGCTGCTGGCGTTGGCACGTCCGCGCGCCGCAGAGAGCTGGGACGAGGTGCGCAACGACCCCGGGGCCGTCCTGCTCCTAGCTCGGCAGACGGTCCGAAACCCGGCCTCTTGCCAGCGGCCGCTCGTTTCCATCAGCTTGCAGGATCCCGCCGTCCTGGATGTTGCCATCCGCTATTTAGCAAGTGATTCAGGGCCCGGCGCCAGTCCCGGAGGCCACGGCCTACCTCCCGTTTCTGAAGCGGGCAGCGCCGGTTCCGGCTTTGTCGATTGGACAAGGTCTTCCATCCAGCCGATCTACCATGCATGCCTGACCTATGCGCGCTTGGCTTCTGCCCTCGCTGCAAGCTCCGGCCGTTGCGATAAAGAGTCTGCCTGGGTGGCCGGCTTGCTGGCCCCCCTGGGCTGGTTGGCGGTCTGCGCCGTCGACCCCGACCAGGCCGCGGCTTGTCTGGGTGATCCAGCCCTACCGCAGAATCCGATCGCGGTGCAACAACACCATTGGGGCTACGATCAAGCTGCCATCGCCCGGCGGCTGATATGGCGATGGCGCCTGCCGCGCTGGCTGGGGGTCGTGATCGGCCACCTGGGTCTGCCTCTCGAAATTGCCCAGGGCCTTGGCGCGGACGTCGATCTCTTTCGTATCGTCCAGTTGGCAATCGGGATGGGCCAGCAGCAGGGTCTTGGACTTCACCTCGTTGTCGGCGCGGATCCCTCTGAACATTGCTCAGCGCTCGGCATCGCCTCGCTCGATCGAGATGGGCTGCTCCATGAGCTGACCGCCCCGGTCGAGCTGCCCTGGCCCAAGTCCGGATGGAAGTCGCCGCATAGCATTCCTCTTTTGAGCGATCTCCTGTCCCTGGCGGCGGATAATCAACGCTTACAGTCGGTGCCCGCCATCGAGCAACTCGAGCGCGATCAAGATTATCTACACCAGGCGCTGGAAGAGCAGCGGACCGGCGAAACCCAGCGTCTCCGAGAACTCAAACTGGAAGCTCTTGCCGAATTTGCCGGCGGCGCGGCTCACGAGATCAACAACCCGCTGGCCGTGATTTCCGGGCAAGCACAATACCTCCTTGGGAGAGACGAAGATCCCTCTCGGCAGCGCGCGCTCCAGACGATCATTGGCCAGTCGCAGCGCATCCACCAGGTCCTCAATGAGCTGATGCAGTTTGCCCGCCCGCCGAAACCCAGAAAACAAGTCGTCGATGTGCGGATTCTGCTCCGCGAAGTGATCCTTGCCCTCAGCGACCTGGCTGGGCAAAAGCACATTCAGTTGCGCTGTACCGACCCCGACCAGTCCATCCATTTACACGTCGATCCCGAGCAGGTGCGCACCGCGCTGCAGTGCCTGTTGCGCAACGCCATCGAGGCCGCCCCGTCCGGAGGCTGGGCGAGCCTGTGCATCGAGACACCTGCCAAGGACTCCTTGGACTTCATCATTGAAGACAATGGCGGTGGCCCCACTCCCGCTCAACGCGATCATTTATTCGATCCGTTCTACTCAGGACGGCAAGCGGGGCGGGGCAGGGGACTTGGCTTGCCGACGGCCTGGCGGCTGGCCCGCGAAAATGGGGGCTCCGTGCGCTTCGACGGCCTATCGGACGGGCCGACCCGATTCATCTTGAGCCTAGCCCGCGAAGCAGATATTGACGCACGCTTGGCAGCCGTCGCTCATCCAGAAATCCAAGAACCGGAATCCCGGCCGGAGACTGCTAACGGCCGGCATTTGCCCATCCTCTCGAACTCTTGAAGGCAGTGCGCGGCAAGGGAAGCTGCATATTGCCTTCGTGCATCCTCAGCCCTCTTGTGGAGGCAAGTCGCATGACCGCAGGTTCGGATAAGAATCGACCGCCGTCGCTGGAAGAGCGTTTGGAACGTGGGGAAGTTGAGTATTTTCCCGTCTGCCCGTTCCCAATGCCCCAGGGCGAGGACCACGAGTTTCTCCTGGAACAGCGCCTGGCGAGCCGTGCACATAAAAACATCAGCTACGACCCCCACACCGGCAAGGCCAACGGTTATGCAGGGCATTCTTCAGCTCAGGCGGAGCGGTTGCGCAGTCTGCTCAAGAACTTTGCCCAAACTGCTACCAGTTGGCTGTCGAATGCGTTGCCGCGTTACGCGCGGCACTGGCAGCTCGACCGTGTCAGCTATCGGCCCGAAGAAGAGGCGACCCGGCGGTTGCGCCAGAAAGCGCGCAACGATTTGATTCACGTGGATGCTTTCCCGAGCCGGCCGACGAACGGGCACCGCATCTTGCGACTTTTCGTGAACATCAATCCTTCCGAACCGCGCATCTGGGTCACCTCGGATCCCTTTGGAAGACTGCTGGAACGCTTTGGCGCCGAAGTCGGCCTGCCGTCTCGGCAAGACCTGGCATGGAGCCGGCAACTGCAACAAAGGTTTCTCGCCATTTTCTCACCCGGACGAGCGCAGCGTTCGGTCTACGACGCGTTCATGCTCCGCTTCCACGACTTCTTGAAGGCGAACGATCAATTCCAGGAGCATGGCCCGAAACGCTTCTGGTCGTTCGCACCCGGATCGGCGTGGGTCGTGCTCACCGACGTTGCCAGCCACGCCGTCCTGCGCGGCCGGTTTGCGCTGGAGCATTCGTACTTCGTTGCCCCCGAGAGTCTCGCCCTGCCCGCGGAATCACCTCCAGCCGCTCTCCAGCGTGCCTGCGGGCTTTCGGTGCTCAAGCGCGCGGCCTAACCGATAGTCGAACAAACTTTGCGTTTCGCGCCCGCCCACGGATGCCGCACGCTCCGCCTCTGTGCCCTCGCGTGCGAAACGCAAACCACATTTTCTTTGCGATCCTATTGCTGGCCAGGCAGAACCTAGAGCATACAAATGTCATGAGCGTGACATTTTGACAGCGCTCTAGCATTTTTCCATCTTGGCAGCCGATGGCCGACTTCGGGCTCGCTCGCTGGCAAAACCTGGCCCGGGAATTGCAACATGGACTGCTCCAACTGCTCTTCCCGCGCGTGTGCTGCTTTTGCAACGTTCCCTTGCCGTCCGGACTCGGATGGTTTTGCGACCTCTGTCGGACAAGCTTGTCGACAGATCCCTATTCAGTCTGCCCGCGCTGCGGCAGCACGGTCGGGCCATACGTTTCTCTCGAAGCCGGGTGCATGCGCTGCCGCGGCCATTCGTTTCATTTCGAACGGGTGCTGCGGCTTGGGCCCTACGAGGGACTGCTGCGCGAGGCCATCCTGCGCTTGAAGCGCTCCGCCGGTGAGACGCTCGCGGAAGCCGTCGGAGAGTGGTGGGCCGACCAGCACGCTGCCGAGCTCCGTGACATTGCTGCAGACTGGATCGTGCCCATACCGCTGCACTGGAAACGCCGCTGGGCCCGGGGCTACAACCAGAGTGAGATACTCGCCCATGCCCTGGCTGACCGTCTCCGCATTCCATGCCGTCCGCGCTGGCTACGGCGCAGACGCGACACTCCCAGTCAAGTTCAGCAGACCCCCGCCATGCGCCGGGCCAACGTTCGCGGCGCCTTTTACGCCCGTCCGCGCCGCGAACTCGCGGGCAATACCGTCCTGCTGGTAGATGACGTGTTGACCACGGGCAGCACGGCAAGTGAAGCCGCCCGTGCCATCCGCGCCGCCGGCGCGGCCCGCGTTGTCGTTGCGGTGCTTGCACACAGCCAGGCATGAGATACGCAATTCACGGGGACTTGCACGCTTATGAGCATTGCAAGGAATACGAGCGACTTTGGCGAAAAGGAGCTAGACTCTGTACGTATCTCCCCCCTTTCGCAGGTGGACTTTCATTTCTCGCTTGCCCCGTTTGACAGGGATTGTTCCCTCTGCAAATAATAGAAGCGAGAGTGATCGCCAACCACCTTTCACGTCTTTGGCGCACGGCGCTAAGGCGATCACCGGAGCAGCAGGAAAGGCACTTCACCATGTTTCGTTGGAGTTTGGCGTTGTTCGTAGGTCTTTGGTTGGCCGCGTCCGCCTCGGCAGGTTCCTGGGCCGACGCCATGTTCGAGGATCTTGCGAAAGACTTTGGTTCGGTGCCGCGCGGGCCGGCCGTGACGCACCCGTTCCGGTTGACCAACAGCACCGGACAAACCGTCCATATTTCCGGGGTGCGCGTGTCGTGCGGCTGCACCAGCGCTCAGGTTCTGAGAGATACCCTGGCGCCGGGGGAGTCCACAGCCATCCAGGCAACCATGGACACGCACCGGTTCGTGGGTATCAAGAATGTCACCATCTATGTCACGTTCGACCAGCCGCAATGGGAGGAGGTGCGTCTCTGGGTGCAGGCTAACGGCCGCGATGACATCACGGTCTCCCCCGAGGCGTTTGCGCTCGGCAGGGCCAAGCGCGGCAGCAGCCCGTCTGCATCCGTAACCATCGCCTTCCTCGACGGGCAATCGCAGATTCTCGATGTCCAGCGCGAGAGCAATTATGTGCAAACGACGTTGAAGGAAGTTCGACGCGAGGCCGGCAATGTCGCTTACCAGCTCACGGCTACCGTCCGGCCCGACGCTCCCGTGGGCAAATGGTTCAGCGACGTTTGGCTAAAGACCAACAACCCCGCGATGCCCCGGGTCCGCGTGCCGCTGAATGTGGAGATCGAATCGGGACTGAATGTGAGTCCGCCCGCGGTCACGCTCGGAGACGTCAAGCCTGGCGGCGAGGCGGCACGCAAGGTAATCGTCCGGGGCACAAACCCGTTCCGGATCACCAAGGTACAGGGCACGGATGATCAGCTGAGCGTGCGGGATAATACCCCCGAGAGCAAGACAGTTCATGTCTTGACGGTGACCTTCAAGCCCAAGGCTGCGGGGGACTTGACGCGCAAATTGAAGGTGTTCACGGATCTGAAGGAAGACGGTGAGATCGAGTTCGAGGCGAAGGCCCTCGTCAGCAAATAGCCAAATTGCGCTAAGACTTTGTGCCCGAGTTGTCCTCGCACCAACTGCCATTTTTGATTTTCGGCCCCTCCGGGGGTAAGTGGGAAAAAAGCGGCGGAAAAGCGCCGCAGTCCAAAAGTGATTTCTTTGGACTGCGGCGCTATTCCGCCGCTTTTGTTTTTCCTTCCTCAACAATTCACTCCGCCAGCCCTTCAAAATCTGCGAAACTCGAACTTAGAGCCTCTTGCGGAATTTGAGCGTGCTGAGCAAGAACATCCCTCCCGCCATGGCCCACAACACGACAGCGTGTAAGCGCAGCTCGTGCCAGCCCGCGCCGCGCAGGATGACTCCGCGCGCCGCATCGATCATCCAGGTCGTGGGTATGAGCTGGGCAAGATACCAGAAAACGGCCGGCATCGAGTCCAGAGGGAACACGTAGCCGGAAAGGAAGATCGATGGGATGACCGTGCCCATGGAAACCTGCATGGCCGCGTCGCGCGTGCTTGCGCGCGTCGACACCCAAAGACCCAATCCCAGCATGGCCAGGACAAAGGGCAAGGCGACACCGAGCAGCGTGAGGAAGTGCCCGTGGATCGGCACGCCAAACACCGTGCGCATTAGAAACGCGATGCTGCAGAACTCCACGAAATCAAGGACGAGATAAGGGAGCAATTTGCCGAGGATCAATTCCCCCGGCCGCACCGGCGTCATGAACAGCTGCTCGAGCGTGCCGTTCTCCTTCTCGCGGACGATGGACGTTGCCGAAAGCATGACCGCCATCATCTGGCACATGACCACCAGAAGTCCGGGAATGAAGAAGTTGGCCGAGCGTGTATCCGGATTGAAGAGGACCTGCGGGTGCGATTCGACTGGCAGCGCTTTGCCGGCCAGGGCCAATTTCAGGGACTCTTGCAAGGCGATCGCGTTGCCGACGTTGACCGCCTCCGCAGCGACGCTTGATTCCGAGCCGTCGACCAGCACCAAGACCTGGGCGGTCTCGCCGGCGAAAAGTCGGCGCGAGTAATCCTCCGGAATCTTGATCCCGACGCGCGCCTTGCCGGCGACGATGGTGCTGTAGAGCGCCTCGTCGGTGAACACGTATTGCGAAATCTTGATGTCCCCGGAGTTGTCGAACTCGCGCAGGAGTGCTCGGCTCTCCTGCGTGCGCGCCTGATCGTAGACGACGGTGCGCACGTTGCGCACGTTGGTATCGATCGCATAGCCGAGCATGAACATCTCGCAGATGGGAATGAACAAGGTGAAGAATAACGTCATGGGGTCGCGCAGGATATGGATGAATTCCTTGCGGGCGACGGAAGCGAGGCGCTGGAATCGAGCAGGATGTGGCATGAGAAAAACTCCGCGACGGTTGTGCTTTTATTGATTGCCGCGCAACCAATGCCTCATGCTTCGAAAGCCCCTCGCCCCCGTACTCGGGGGAGAGGGGTTTGGGGTGAGGGGGTTGAGCGAACCTTCAATAAGTCTAAAACCCTCACCCCCGGCCCCTCTCCCTTGAGTACAAGGAGCCTGCTGAAAAAGGGGTCTGACCCCCTACGAAGCTTCACTGATTTCCCGCCATCCTGGGGATCTGTCGCCCTTCGTGGAAGGGGTCAGACCCCTTTTTCAGCAGGCTCACAAGGGAGAGGGGAGAAAGCAGGCTCCTTACATTGTGTGCGAAGTCCTCAAAATAGAGGAAGCGCCGCGCCGCGCGCAGCGGCGCAAACAGGCGGCACACCGATAAAGCCACAAAAGAGGGTGCACACGAGGCAGACAAATACAAAAAAATTTGTGTTTCCAGGACTTAACCGGATCTTTCCAAAAAACAACCGAAAAAGGCCAACTTTTCATTTGCAATTTCCCGAAACGTACGTAGATTAAGAATCCATTACACAAAGACAGCCGCGGTTAACAAGCGATTGACTCGAGCTTGATGGCCACGGCAAGGGTCTTGTGCGATTCCTAATGGAATCATCCTACGGAAGGATCCGGCTGCGTGTCCCGAGGAGCGCATCACGACCTGAATTACCACTGGGGCAAACTTCCCCCTGCTTGCCCCAGTGACGGAAAAAAGCAGCTCCCGACCCGTTGAAAAACGGTGTCGGGCTGCTTTGCAGAACATCGGAGAGAGCTCATTCACTTTTGCACTCGCAACAGGGGGAATCAATCCATGCGGATCGAGTTCATCGTGAACATTCGATTCTAGAGCAATTTCATTCCCCCTTGTGATGGTGTGCGACAGGACGGCCTGATGGCGGCGCGCTTCGACTGCGCGCGCCCCCGGACGGATATTGTTCGTCGGAACTGCGGTCGAGGTGTTCTTGGGACCTTATTTCAATCCTAAATCATAGAGAGGTTCGTCCCATGCGGTTTAGCGGCTGGCGCGATTGGCTCAAACGGCTTCCCAGGTCCTCCAAGGCTCGTGCTCCGCGACGATGGTCGGCGGCCGGCGCGCTCCAGGTCGAGAGCCTCGAGCAGCGGTTGACTCCCACCGTCCGCACCTGGAGCGGGGCCGGTCCGGATAACCTCTGGACGGACGCCAATAACTGGGTCGGGAACGTGGCGCCAGTTGCAGGTGACGACCTTGTTTTTGCTGCCGGCGCGGGCAAGTTGACCAACGCCAACAACTTTGCTTCCAACACTGATTTTCATTCGATCACGTTCCAGGGTACGGGTTACTCCATCACGGGAAACGGAATCACCCTGGGCGACAAGTTTGGCATAGGATCCATCACGGATAATTCCGGCGGGACGCTGAACTCGCTGAATATTGCCATCCAGTTCTCCACCAGTGGCGTCAACAAGGGAACCGAGACCTTCACCGCCGCCAATGGCACGCTCCTGACGATCACGGGCAACATTAGCGGTGTCGCCGGCGTGCAAATCAGCAAAGTCAACACAGGCACCATCGCCTTGGCTGGCGACGATAGCGGCTTCCTTGGGCCGATCACCATCAACCAAGGGGCCCTCGAAGCCGAGAATGCCACCGCCCTCGGCGCGACGAACAGCGTGAATGCATTGTCGGGCGCGACCTTGCAGGTTGCCAATCTCCAGGCTCCCCTCTCGAACACCCTCGTGCTCAGTGGCTCCGGTGCCTCGGGCGGCGGTGCCCTCGAGAGTGTCTCCGGCAACAACACGATTGCAGGCAACGTCACCTTCAGCAGCAACGTCTCGTTCGGTGTGGACGCCGGCGCGCTCACCATGTCGGGCACACTAGGTGACAATCTCATTGGCTATACCTTCACAAAGGTCGGACCCGGGACACTTATCCTCAGTCATGCCAACACCTATGCCGGGCCGACCCTCATCAATGCCGGCATCCTCAACGTGCAGAATGCCTTGGCACTGGGTGGGACCACCAACGGCGTGACCGTCAGCCCGACGACTGGGAACACCGCTGCCCTGCAGATTCAAGGAGTCAGCGTAAGCAACAAGACACTTTCTCTAAACGGCCCCGGCGTGAACAACTTGGGCGCGCTTGAGAATGTCAGTGGGAACGACACGTGGACGGGCACGGTAACCCTGTCGTCGAGTGCTTCCATTGGCGCGGACACCGGCAGTCAGCTGACTCTCAACACCTTCATTCGCCAAGGTGCGTCCGCTTCCAATCTGACCAAGGAAGGCACTGGAGCTCTCGTTCTCACGCAGGCCGACAACTACACCGGGACAACCACGGTCGATCAGGGCGTATTGAATATCCAAAATCCGCTCGCGGTTGGTGGTTCAGCTTCGCAAGGCGTTATTGTCAACGGCCGAGCTTCCCTGCAAGTTCAAGTGAGCGTGGTCAATGAACGATTAACGCTCAACGGTCCCGGGTTCAACAATACGGGAGCGATCGACGACACCGCCGGCCTCGACACTTGGTCCGGTCCCGTCACCTTGGCAACCGATGCCTCCCTTGGTGCGGAGTCTGGAACCCAACTTACCGTCAATGGGGGCATCAGCGGTCCCGGCGGATTCACCAAGTATGGCCCCGGCCAATTGGTCCTCCCCACGGGCAATACCTACCTGGGCACGACGATCATCAGCAATGGCGTGGTCACGGTCGAAAACAATCAATCTTTGGGCGTGCCTCCCCCAAGCTCCACTCTGCAAGCTTCAACCATCGTGCAGTCCGGCGGCGCTCTGGCCCTCGACGCTCAGGGACTCGCGCTCAATTTGACCAATCCCCTCTCGCTGGCAGGTACCGGCATCAACAATACGGGGGCCGTGCACAACGTCACCGGGACAAACCTGATTTCCGGCAACGTCATCTTGATTGGCAATGCGACAATTGGCGTGGATTCCGGTCCCGGCTTCCCAAGCGGCAGTCAGCTGACCCTGAGCGGCAACATCAGCGAAAGCGGCGGCAGCTATGGCCTGGCCAAGGTCGGGCCCGACCGCCTCATACTGTCCGGGTACAATTATTATTCGGGTCCGGTAACCATCGCCCAGGGCACGCTCACGGCCCTGAGCGACACCGCGCTTGGGACTACCAAGTCCGGCACCTCGGTCACCAGCGGAGCGGTACTGGAAATAGAAGGCGGCATCGAAATCGGGAATGAGTCGCTTACGCTGAACGGCTTCGGCATCAGCAACGGCGGCGCACTCGTCAACGTTTCCGGGGATAACCGCTTTGATGGCCCCATTACTTTTGCCAGCAACGTGGGCATAGGCACAAACCTCAACAGCCGGCTTACCCTGAACGGGGTAATCTCCGACAACAGTAGTGGTTTGAGCCTCACGAAGTCCGGACCGGGTAATCTGGTTCTTGCCGGTGCCAATACCTACAGCGGCGGCACGAACGTCAACGCGGGCATCATCAACGTTCAGAACAATTCCGCCCTCGGCTCGAACGTGGGCGCCGTCTCCGTGGCGTCCGGAGCTAGCCTGGAGCTTCAGACAGGCGTCACGATCTCCGATCACCAGCTTACCACCCGGGGCGCGGGCCCAACCGTTGCTGAGACTGTGCCGCTACAATGGTTCCCCATCGGTCCCGCGCCTGTGGCGAACGAGCCAGGTTCGAACGGTCTGGCGGCCAACAATGAGTCGTATAGCGGCCGCATCGCGGCCATTGCGACGGACCCCAGCAACCCGAACATCTTCTATGTCGCCCCTGCGGGCGGTGGCGTCTGGAAGACTACTGATGGCGGCATCAACTGGGTTCCGTTGCTGGATAACGTTCCGGGTGCCACCTACCAGAATATGTTCATGGGAGCACTGGCCGTCTCCCAAACGAATCCCAACCTCATCCTGGCCGGTACAGGGGAAGGCAACTTCTCCGGCGACTCATTTTATGGGCGCGGCATCTGGCGCTCCACGGACGGCGGAGCAACCTGGCACCTCTACGGTAATAGCGTCTTCGATCGAATGGCGATATCGAAGATCGCTATCGACCCCACCAATTCCAATATCGTCTTTGCCACGACCGAGAGTGAGGCCAGCAACGGCACGCCCTGGCTTTCCCCGACCGACACCGGAGTGCTCGAGTCGACGGACGGCGGCATGACTTGGAGCTACGCACTGAGCGGCTTCACCCTCGCTCTCGCGTTCCCAGACCTTGCTGACGGGTCTCCTCCTCAGTTCACGGACGTGCTCATCAATTCTTCAGATCCGAGCATCATTCTCGCCGCAGTCGGGACGCCCGCCGATAACGGCCAAGCGACTGACCCGTTCAATGGCATCTATATTTCGACGGATGACGGGGCAACTTGGGCCCAAACAGGCTACGGGGACAAGAACGGCGTGATCCGTTTGGCCAGCTCCCCGGCAGACCCATTTATCGTCTATGCTTCCGCGGAGAATGCCACGGGAGGCCTGAACAATATCGAAATTAGCGTCGACGGCGGTTTTACCTGGGCACCGACGAAAGCACAGCCTGCCAACTACCTCGGACAGCAGGGGTTCTACGATCAGGCTCTGGCGGTGAGTCCAACCAATCCATTGGTTGTCTACGCCGCTGGGCAGGTCAACCTCCCCATTTCGACGGGTTTCGTGGAATCTACGAACGGAGGGAATTCGTGGAGCGAAATCGGCCTTGGTGTAGATGGAAGTGCCCCGCACACCGATCACCATGCCCTTGCTTTTACCGCCAATGGAAAGCTGCTGGCCGGCAGCGACGGCGGCATTTTCGAATTACAAAACCCCAACCCGGGAGCTCAGACCTGGCTCGATCTCAATTCAGATCTGCAGACTATCCAGTTCTATGGCATTGGCATCGACATGCAAAACCCCTCGATTGCCTGGGGTGGCTCCCAAGATAATGGGACCATGGAATACACCGGCAGCCAAGTATGGAACGAGGAACTCGGCGGGGATGGAACCACGGTCCAGGTCGATCCGACCAATGGAAACGTCGTGTATGCCACTATTGGTTTCGGACTGGGTGGGCTGGTGCGCACGACCGATGGCGGGAAGACCTTCTTCTTTATCACTAACGGCATCAATCTAGGTGACCCGACCAATGCCATTGCGCCGTTCGTCCTCGACGCTTCTAGCCCCGACCGCCTCGTCGCCGGCACAAACGTTCTCTACGAAACTCTCAATCAGGGAAATAGCTGGACTGCGATATCGGCTCCGTTCACCAATAACTGGAACAGCGATCAGCCGATCAGCGCGATTGGGTTGGCGTACAACGATCCGCAGGTCATTTATGCGGCCACGGACGATGGCAAGGTCTTCGTGACAACCGATCACGGCACGACCGCCTGGCAGGAGAACGACTTCCCCGTGAACGCCAACGGCAATGTTGACTTTCCGCCAATCTCCAGCCTCAAGGTCGATCCCAACAGTCCGAACATCGCCTATGCAACGGTCGCCGGCTTCACGGGTGGCGGCGATCACGTCTTCCGGACGACCGATTACGGCCAACATTGGGTCGACATCTCCACGACGCTACCGGATATTCCTGTCTGGACCCTTTTGATCGATCCACGTCCGAACCCCAACATCCTTTACATCGGCACGGACAACGGCGTTTACTATTCCACGAACCTGGGGCAGACCTGGAGTCAGTTCGGCACCGGGATGCCGAACACTCAGGTCGTGTCCTTGGCTCTCGATCCTCTGCACGACTACATCGCCGCGGGGACCCACGGCCGCGGCATGTTCGAGATTTATCTGGACCCCGCTCAGGCAAATGCAGGCGCGGTGCGCGCGATCACAGGAAACGACACTTGGTCCGGCAATATCACCATCTCCGGGAATGCGACGATAGGCGCGGACGTCACGACCTCGCTTTTGCTGAGCGGATCGATCGTCGATGGCGGCACGGGTTCCAGCTTGACCAAGATCGGCGCGGGCAAAGTCACGCTGGCAAGCGCGGACAGCTATGGCGGGCCCACTACCGTCGTCCAGGGCATTTTGGATGTGCAAAACTCCCAATCCCTGGGAACGAACCCGAGCGTGACCGTGGACGACGGCGCCACCTTGACGTTGGAAGGCGACGGACTGGTCTTCACCGAAACCCTCACCCTCGGCGGCCCAGGTGTTGGCAACACCGGCGCTCTCTATAACACGTTCGGCAACAACACCTGGACGGGTCCTGTCGTGTTGGCCGACAACACGAGCATCTTCTCCGATGCTAATAGTACTCTTACCATTTCCGGATCCATCTCGGACAATAGCTCGGGCGGCGGCCCCAAGTTGGGATTCATCAAGGGCGGGCCGGGCACGTTGGTGCTCTCGGGGACTAACTCCTACTCCGGGAATACGACCATCGCCGCGGGCGACATCGACTTGCAGAACGTCTCCGGTTTGGGGTCCGGTCTGGGGACAACCATCGTCGATAACCTGGCCACCCTTTCTTTGGATTTCCCGACGACGGGCGGGCCTTACACGATCACCGGAGAGGGACTGGTCCTCAACGGCCCCGGTTTCGCGAATGACGGAGCTTTGAAGGACGTCAGCGGCTCGGACGTCTGGGCTGGGAATGTCAGTTTGGCCACCAGCTCCTCGCTAGGCGCGTCCGATCCCGCCAGTCCCATGACGATCAGCGGCGTTATCGCCGACAACAGCGCCCAGTCCATCCTTACCAAAGAAGGCATCGGCACCGTCGTCCTTGCCGGCACCAATTCTTATTCGGCCGGTACCGTCGTCGTTCAAGGCGTGCTGGAACTCCAAAATTCCTCGGCACTAGGATTGTCGGGATCGACTACGATCGTCGACCAGGGGGCTACCGTACAACTTGATGCGTCGATCACGGGGCAGACTCTTCACTTGAACGGGACTGGAGTGAATGGCGAAGGAGCCTTGTTCGATGGCATCGGCAACGATACTTGGAACGGGGCGATCATTCTCGACACGACAACCGGCATTGGCGCCGGTGTCGATGCCGGCAATAACCCGTTGCAGCTCACCGTTACGGACGTCATCAATTTCGTCGCCGGGCAGGGAATTACCGGCCAGGTGACGTCCGTGCTCGAAAAACTCGGCCCCGGAACCGTGATTTTCCCCACCGCCAACAACTACCAGGGCCAGACGCTGGTCACCACCGGCATCCTGGAGATAGAAAACGCCCAAGCGCTTGGCGCGTCCGGCGGCAGCGGCACCTTCGTGACAGACGGCGCCACGTTACAACTCGCCGGCAACTTGACCATCACGGGCAAGACCCTGGGGCTCACGGGCAGCGGCGTCAACGGCAAGGGAGCACTCGAAAACCTCTCGGGCAGCAATACCTGGCAAGGCTCGATCCTCCTCATCGGCGACTCGACGATCGGCGTTGATAATCTGGGCGACACCTTCACGGAAAACCAGATCATCAGCCAGGCCCTTGCAGGCAGCAGCCTGACCAAGGTGGGCGCCGGCTCCATGCTGCTGTCGGGTGGCATTGGAACGGACAATACCTACTTCGGATCCACCTTCGTGGACGGCGGCACTCTGCTGCTCGACAAGACCGGAGCCGTCCCCATCCAGGGAGACCTGATCATCGGAGCAGGCACCGGCGCGGCAGATTCCACGGTCGTCCGCTGGCTGGCGAACAATCAGCTCAGCTCGACCACGACCGTCACGGTCAACAGCGACGGCCTGATGGACTTGAACGGACATATGGAATCGGTTGCAGGCCTGACGATCAACGACGGCACAGCCACCACGAACACGGGAGGCGTCCTCACCATCAACGGCAACCTGGCCATGGTGGGTGGGACGCTGCAGTCCGTCGGACTGCCGAGCGAGATTGTCCTGGGCACGGCGGCAGCGGTTTCCGCCGTCGCGGATGCAAGCCAGGCGCCGGCCTCGATCGACGGCGACCTGTCGCTCGGCGGCACAACGCGAACGTTTTCGACGACCGGAGCTGGAGCTGTCATCGATCTCGACGTGAATGCCGTCATCCATGGATCGGCAAGCGAGGGTTTGACGGTCACCGGCACGGGCATCCTCGATCTCAAGGGCATCAATGCTTACACCGGCCCAACGACAGTGAGTTCCGGCACCCTGCTCGTCGACGGCCAGGTCGGCGCTGTGATCGTCACCGGCGGCGAACTTGGCGGCGAAGGCACCGTTGCCAGCATCACTGCTTCGGGCGGCAGTGTCAGCCCGGGCAGCCCCCCAGCGACCAATCCGGGCCCCCATCCTCTTGTCGTCACGGGAAGCGGTTCTCTGGCTTCCGCCTCAGGCTATGTTGTCCAGTTGAACGGCGTCGGGCCGGTCGGCACTGCATCCAACGTGCTCAGCGTCAACGGCACTCTCAACCTCGATAGCGATAACGGCCTGGGTAGCTCGCTGACCGGACATCTTCAGCTCGGCTACAATCCCCCCGTACATACGCAGTTCACGATCATCCAGGCGGCGGGCGGTATCCTGGGAACTTTCAACGGTCTACCCAATAACGCGACCGTGTACTTCGACGGCGTACCGTTCCAGGTAAACTACACCACCAACACGGTCGTCATCATGCGCCTCAAGGCCGACTCCACGGTGGGGCTCGTGTCCTCGTCGCCCACCGTGGTCTATAGCGCCCCGTTGACCTTCACGGCGACTGTAACCGGCAATCCCGCCAGCATCATCGTCCCAACGGGGAATGTCCTCTTCACTCTTACGGGTGCGGGCGGGGTCAATATCCAGCAGTCGGTGCCGCTCGCTGCCAACGGAGTGGCATCGTGGAACGTGCAGATCAGCCCGCCACAGTTGGCTCCAGGCACCTATACCGTCTTCGTCACCTACAGCGGGGATTCGTCCTTCAATCCGAGTAGTTCTTCGAACCTGACAGAGACAGTCACGAAGGACAACTCGGTACCGACACTGACTTCCTCCTCGCCGACGAGCGTCTACGGGCAGCCGGTGACCTTCACGGTGACGCTCACGCCACAGACGCCCGGCACAGCAACGCCAACCGGCTCCGTCATTTTCACCCTGGACGGAACCCAGACCCTCCCCATCACCCTCGTCAGTGGCGTCGCGACGTTGACGCCCCCTACAACCCTGTCCGTCGGAACGCACACCCTCACCGTCTCTTACAGCGGGGATAGCAACTTCAACCCGAGTTCTTCCTCGAGCCCCTTCGTGCAGTCCGTCGTCCCGGACAACACCAATATCACGAACGTTGCCTCGAGCGCCCCCACGGCGGTTTACGGGCAGGCGATCACCTTTACAACCACCGTCACGGCCGCGGCGCCTGGGGCAGGCTCGCCCACCGGCGTTGTCACCTATTTCGACGGCGCCAACGTCATTGGCATTGCTCCGGTTATTGGCGGCAGTGCCGCGCTCACGACGACGGCGCTGTCCGTGGGCAGCCATCAGATCAGCGCGACCTACAGCGGGGATGGCAATTTCAATCCCGTGACCACCTCCACGACCACGCTGGAAACGATTACCAAGGATACCAGCGTGTCGACTTCCGTGAGTTCGTCCATCAGCCCCTCGGTCTTCGGTCAGTCCGTCACGCTTAGCGTTACCGTCACCGCATCAGCGCCGGGCAGCGGCATCCCCACGGGCTCGGTCACGTTCTTCGATGGCGGCTTGACCATCGGCACGGCCGCCTTGGGGAACGGCACAGCCAGCTTCACGACCTCGAGTCTAGCTATCGGCACGCACTCGATCACGACGTTCTACCAAGGCGACGGTAATTTCCTGGGGAGTTCGAGCGCTTCACCGGCCTTCCCGCAACAGGTGAACGCGGATGCCACGATCGCCACGATCTCATCCTCCGTGAACCCGTCCGCGTTCGGCCAAACGGTTATCTTCACCGCGAACGTGAGCAGCGCCGCCCCAGGCTCCGGAACACCCACGGGCGTGGTGTTCTTCTACCTCGACGGAGTCCAGCAGCCGGGCGAGACCTTGAACGCGGGTAGCGCAACGTTCAGCTCAGCGACCACGCTCTCGAGCGGCCAGCACAGCGTCAGCGTTACCTACGTCGGCAACGCCGACTATCTGACGAGCAGCTCGCTCACCCTTACGCAGATCGTGAACAAGGTCAGCACGTTGACCTCCGCCGTCACCGCCTCGGTGAATCCATCGACCTTTGGTCAATCCGTCACGTTCACCGCCACGGTAACGCCGACGGCCCTTGGAGCCGCCTTGCCGACGGGACTTGTCACCTTCCTCGACGGCACGAACCAGCTCGGCACCGCGTCACTCGTGGGATCGACGGCCACCCTCGTCATCTCCACGCTGAGTGGCGGTTCGCACTCCATCACGGCTTCTTACGCCGGGGACAATAACTTCACTGCCAGCACCTCCGGAAGCCCCCTTACGCAGACTGTCAACCTCGCCTCCACCACGACCTCGGTGGTCAGCTCCTCCGCCAATCCGTCGATCGTCGGCGAACCGGTCACCCTTACCGCTTCGGTAAGCACCACGGTAAGTCCCACGATCGGCGTGCCGTCCGGAAGCATTTCCTTCTTCGATGGCAGCAAGTTGCTGGGTACCAGCCCGATCAGCAGCGGCGCGGCGTCTTTCATCACGACCGCGCTCAGTGCGGGCACCCATTTCATCACCGCTTCCTACAGTGGCGATGGCAGCTTCAACTCGAGCAGCTCCCTCACCGCCCTGACGCAGACCGTCAACACGGACGGAAGCGTGCTCACCGTCACCTCGACCAACCCCACGGTGTTCGGCCAAGCGGTGACCTTCACTGTGACCGTGACCGGCCAGACCTTCCACACGGTCGTCCCGACCGGAACAGTCGTCTTCACCCTGGACGGCACTGCCCAACCCTCCGTGACCTTGGCCAATGGGCAGGCCAGCTTTACCCCTCCGACTCTCTCGGTCGGTTCCCATACGCTCATCGTTGCCTACAACGGTGACAGCAACTTCAGTCCAGGAACCTCGGGAACGTACACCCAGGTCGTCAACAAGGCTTCGAGCTCCGTGACGGTTACGCAGCCGATCGCCTCTCCGGTCTATGGTCAGCCGCTCATCTTCAACGCTCTAGTCGCCGCAGTCCTGCCCGGCACCGGCACTCCTACGGGAACCATCACTCTGACAATCGACGGCTCGACCGTTGGCGCACCGGTCGGCCTAAGCTCCGGGGCGGCGAATTTCCCGGTCATTACGTCGCTGACTGCGGGCTCGCACAACATCACCGTAACCTACAGCGGCGACGGTAATTTCCTGGGTACGACCTCGACCACTTTCACCCAGGTTATCAATCAGGACAGCACGAGCACGGCGGTCGTCAGCGCTTCGCCAAGCGCTCCGGTGACTGGCCAGCCCATCACGTTCACGGCCTCGGTCACGGCCAACGCTCCGGGCGGCAACATCCCGACGGGCACCGTCACCTTCTTCGACTCGGGAGTTCAAATCGGCGTGAGCAACCTCAGCGGCGGATCGGCCATCATTACCCTCGGCCTGACAGCCGGCAACCACGCCATCACGGCCACGTACAGCGGCGATCCTAATTTCATCGCCAGCGGGCCTTCCAGCGCGTTCACGGAAGTCGTCGGCAAGGCGGCCACCACCTCGGCAACCGTGGTGTCTCTCAATAATCCGTCGATCCTGGGCCAGGCCGTGACGTTCACGTTGCAAGTGACAGCCACCTCACCCGGAGCCGGAATCCCCACAGGCACGGTGACATTCTTCGATGGGACCGCGACATTGGGGACTTCGACGCTCGGTGCCGGTCAGGCTAGCTTCACGACTACTTCGCCCCTGGCTCCGGGTAACCACTCGATCACGGCGGCCTACGCTGGCGATGCCAACTTCAACCCGAGCACGACCTCGACGACCCTCGTCCAGGTTGTCAACCGCCTGAGCGATACCATTGCCCTGAGTTCCTCGACCAACCCGTCCTTCTACGGGCAATCTGTGGTCACGGCGACCGTGACCCCCGGCGGCTCCGGCTTCGGCAATCCGACCGGGACGGTGACCTTCTCCGTAGACGGCGTCTCCCTTACTCCTGTCGCCGTGGATTCCACGGGCAAGGCAACTTTGAGCGGAACGGCGATCCTGCCCGGCACGCACTCGATCACCGCCACCTACAGCGGCGACACCAATTTCACCCCGAGTTCGACGACTTCGTCGCTGTCGCAAACAGTTCAGAAGGTCAACACGAGCACCGTGTTGAGCGGGCCGGCCACCTCTGTGTTCGGCCAAAGCGTGACCTTCACGGCAGCGGTGAGTGTTCTGCCTCCAGGTTCCGCGCCGCTCACGGGAAATGTCGTATTCACCGTCGACGGCAACACGACCGCGGTGGCCGTGGATGGCACAGGCCACGCGAGCTTGACCATTTCCTCGCTGAGCGTGGGCGGTCACAACATCAGCGCTGCGTATGCCGGCGATAGCCTCACCAGCACCAGTACTTCTCCTACCTCAGGCTTGAGCGTCAGCCCAGCGCAGACGGCTGTGGGCGTCGTTTCCAGCAGCAATCCGGTCGGCTTCGGAACCGGGGTCACGTTCACGGCGACCGTCAGCGTGCTTTCGCCCGGCAACGGCACCCCCACCGGCACCGTGACCTTCTTCGATGCCAGCACAGCGCTCGGCTCGGCCTCGCTGTCCGGGACCACGGCGACTTTCAGCACGACCCTCAGCGTTGGGACCCATGCAATCACGGCCAGCTACAATGGCAATGGCAGCTTTGCGACCAGCAGTTCCTCGACGCTAAGCCAAATCGTCAGCCAGGCGAGCGTGTCGCTGGCAGCCGTTGTTTCTCAAAATCCCGTGATCGCGGGTCGGAACATCACCGTCACCGTCACGGTCACGCCGCAAGTGGCAACGGTCACGCCCACCGGCACCGTTACCGTAACTGACAATGGTTCCCCGCTAGCCGTGGGCACGTTGAGCGGCGGCCAGGCAGTGATCACAGTCAGCCTCACGAACGCCGGTGCTCAGTCGATCGGCGTCGGCTACGGTGGCGACGGCAACTACTCAGCGGCCAGCAACGCCTCGCTTGTTCAAGAAACCGTGATCACGGGCAATCAGGCGTATGTGGCCCAGGTGTATCTCGACCTGCTGCACCGGACAGTCGACTCCGGCGGTTTGGCCTACTGGACAGGCCTGCTCAGCGCCGGTGCGACGCGCACCCAGGTCGCCCTGGGCATCGAGGGCAGCCTGGAGTACAAGGACGTGGTCGTCCAGCAGCTCTACCAGGAATTCCTGCATCGCAACGCCGATCCGGGTGGACTCAGCAACTTTGCCAACCAGCTGCTCAGCGGTGTAACCGTTGAGCAGGTCGAGGCTGCCCTCATAGGCTCACAGGAATATTTCCAGGACGCCGGCAGTACCAACGCCGGTTTCGTCAGTGCCATGTACCGCGACGTCCTGCATCGGGCCGTCGATCCGACCGGGCAGCAATACTTCTTGCTGTTGCTCCAGGAATTCACGCCTCGGTCTGCGGTCGCCGCCACGATCCTCAAGAGCGGCGAGGCAATGCAGGATGTAGTCGCCAACTGGTACGAAACCTACCTCCATCGCCCTGCGGATTCGGGCGGCCTGGGCGCCTTCACGAATGAATTGCAGCACGGCTTCACGGACGAGCAGGTCATCGCGGCTCTGGTGGGCTCGGCCGAGTACTTCGCGAATTTGTAAGGTCTGCCTGCAAGGACCGATGGGCGCAAATGCAATAGCGGAGTGCAGATCGGATGAAACCGATCGGCACTCCGCCTTTCTTTTTTGCCCTGATGGGTCCCTGTTTGCGGTCTCCGGCGAAGGTCTCAAAACGCGCCAATTGCCCAAATCCCATAAAATTGGCGCAATCCATATAAAGCCTTCTCCCTGGAAATGCCGATCAGACAAGCGTAGACCCTTGTACTTGTTCTCTTTGTGCGCCAATTTAACGGAAGTTCGAACCGGGGAGTGTGCGGGTTGACCCGCGTGCCTGCGGAATAGGAGTCGAGCCGTGAGAAAGGGATTTCTTGCATCCACAGCGGCCCTGCTGGCATGGGCCGGTTTGTCGCTCGCGCAATACTCTTCAACGGGGCAGGGGGTTGCCTCGGACGCCTCCGCCGGGCCGGGCGCTGCTCCGCCGCCGGCCGCCGGCTCTACCGGTGGCGCGGCCGCAGGAGCTGCTTCCACACCTCCATCGACCACGGCTCCAGCCGCCCCGTCGGTTTTCTCTCTGCCGGGACTGCCCGTGTTGACAGGCCATGGCCCGGATGACATCGCTCTCCCGGTCACTGATGACGAAACGGAGTATGGCCCTGGACCAACCCCCTATCGCTTGTGGGCGAGCGGCGAGTACCTCCTCTGGTGGGTGAAGCCGGGCGTTCAGCCAGCCCCCTTGGCCACGACGGGACCCGCTTCGTCGAACGGTATCCTGGGGCAACCAGGCGTCACTACGCTGATTGGCAGCTCGGAACTGGAATTCCCCTCGTTTTCCGGCGGCCGAATAACCCTAGGCGGCTGGCTGGACAAAGGCGGCCACATCGGCATCGAAGCGTCCGGCTTCATTCTCGAACACAATGGGGTCGACTATTCCGCGGCGTCCGACGTGAACGGCAACCCGCTCATTGGCAGGCCCGTGGTCAACGCGTTGACGGGGCTCGAAGCTGTCAGCCTGGTCGCTGCGCCGGGCCAGCTCGCGGGCGCCATCAACGTCACCTCCTCGGAACAGTTCTACAGTGCGGAAACGAACTTGATCGGCAGTCTCTACCGCGGCAAGGAGTTCACCGCCGACATGCTCGTTGGCTTCCGTTACGCCGGCCTGCAGGAAGACTTCAGCACTTCCACCACGTCGACCGTTCTGGCGGGAGGAGCGGCTGCCTTCAATGGAGCGCTGGTCGGGCCGGGCAACACCCTTGCCATCCTGGACCACTTCGAAACGCGGAATGACTTCTATGGCGGCCAGATCGGCGCCAAGACCCAGTTCCGCTTCAATCGGCTGTTCGTGGACATCGCGGGCAAGTTGGGGGTGGGCAACAACCATGAGGTCGTTAAGGCTGACGGCTCCACCACCCTCATCGGCCCTGGCGGTTCGGTTGCCACGCTGCCGGGCGGCCTGCTAGCGGTCTCCAGCAACAGTGGCATCTTCAGCCGGGATGAATTCACCTTCCTTCCGGAAGCGTCCATCAAGCTTGGTGTCCACCTCACCAACTATGCCACCGCCTACGTCGGCTACACGTTCATCTACTGGTACGATGTAGCTCGCGCAGCCGACCAGATCGACCGGACCGTCAATCCTACCCTGGTGCCTTCGAACCTATCATTCGGGACGGGCGGCGGTCCAAACCTCCCTTCCGTACCCTTCAATCGCACCGATTTCTGGGCACAGGGAATCAACTTTGGAGTGGAACTCCGCTACTAAAACTTCTCCCACGAACCGCGGATGAACACCGGCGGCGCGGATCAGCACGGAGGATATCCGAGCTGATCCGCGCCACTGGCGTTTGCCCGCGGTTGATCCGCCCCGCGTGACAGGGCAACGAACACGTCCTCCAGCGTCGGCTCGGCGGGGTGAACTTCCATGCCTGCCAAGCCAAGCTCAGCCAGCGAGCGGTCTGCATCCACGAGTGCGTAGACGGCCTGGCCAAATATGGTCGCCTGTTGCACCCCCGGCCGATCGCGCAGCCGGTGGAGCATGCCGGCCATGTCCGGAGTGAGGATCTCCAGTCGACGCGTGCCAGGCGGCGAGACGCCCGGCAAGCATTTGAGTTCGTGAGGCGTGCCGACCGCGAGCAAATGCGAGAGGTAGATGTAGCCGACGCGGGCACAGCGCTCCGCCTCGTCCATATAATGGGTCGTGACGAAGAGAGTGATCCCTTCCGCGGCCAGCCGAAAGAGCAGGTCCCAAAGGTCGCGGCGCGCAACCGGGTCGATGCCGGCGGTGGGCTCGTCCAAAAAGACCAAGCGCGGTCGATGCAAGAGTGCGCACACCAGTGCCAACCGTTGCTTCCAGCCGCCGGAAAGCCGGCCGCCGCGGCGATCGAGATAAGGCTCCAGCCCGGTCAACTCGATTAGCTCGGCCTTGCGCGCGCGGGCCGACGCAGCCGACAGCCCGTAGATGCCCGCATAAAAATCCATGTTCTCACGCGCGGTCAGATCTTCGTAGAGAGCGAACTTCTGCGACATGTAGCCGATCGATGCCCTGATATCTTCTGACTCCACGGCAACGTCATGCCCCAAAACCCGCGCTGATCCCGTCGCCAGAGGGATCAGTCCACAGAGTGCGCGGATCAATGTCGTTTTGCCGGAGCCGTTGGGTCCAAGCAAGCCAAAGACCTCGCCCCGGCCGACATGCAGGCTCACCCTGTCCACTGCCGTAAAACTGCCGAAGCGAATCGTGGCGTCGTGGACGACGATGACTGGTTCGGCGGCAGTGGGAGATAGGGAAGCGGTTGGTGGGATCAAATCAGTGCTCGCATCGATCGCGATTCTAGGGGAACAACTTACCCTGGCGGCGCCTGGGGCCGGGTAAAGCATAGCAGAGCTCTCAGGGAAATTCGTGGCGAATGAGAGGGGATTCTACTTCCTCCCTGGCGCCTGGCTCATCCCCTCCCATCGCGATCCTTTGACTTCCAACTGGTTATCTGCTCCAATCAGCCGAGGCACCTGCGCTGCGACCATCCGTTTCCGTGCCGGCTCGCCGGGTTCTGAGAAGCGCGTGCTTCTCCGCGGATCGCTTGGTCCTCGCAACTTCTATGAGGTTCGGCATGAAGACTCACGCGGCATTCAGTCTGAAGATGTTGGCGCTGGCGGCGCTGCTCGGCTTCGTGGTTGCAAGCGTTCACGCCGAAGACAAGACCAAGGGGAGCGCGACCGGCACCTGGAAATGGACCCGCAAGACGCCGGACGGACAGGAGCAGGAAATATCGGCCACCTTCAAGCAGGATGGAGAAAAGCTAACTGGAAAAGTGATGTCGCCCCTGGGCGAGGTGGACCTCAAGAACGGCAAAGTCAAGAACAATGCCATCTCGTTCGAGATTACCTTCGAACGGGATGGCAACGAAATCCACGCCAAGTTCTCCGGCAAACTGACCGGCGACATGATCAAGGGCAAAATCGAACTCGGCGACGGCGACAACAAACGCACCCTCGACTGGGAGCCGAAGCGAGCCAAGGAAGAGAAGAAATGATGCCTTTACCTGGCGCAAGAACAGTATTCTCGCTCAACTCACTCCACAGCAAACCTGAGAGGTAAGCATATTCGAACAGGAGGCAACGGAGAAAACAGAGGAGCCACTCTCTGTTGCCTCCTGTTCAGGGTTTTGCAGCCGCTACGGGCGTGTCCACTATTGGATTTCCCATTTTCTTGTCCTCATCTTCACCCTGACCTATCCGCCGGTGAAGGAAACATGGGCGAAGTGCCTGGGCACTCACGTCTTCAGACGCGTCATCGCGAACAATCCACATTCCCGAATTCTTCTTGAGATCAAGACTTGTCGTTAAAGCCGGACCTGATTTGTCGCCGAATTAAGTTGAGAGCGTCACTCTACATTCTTCAAGAATTTGCTTGCTAGCAATTCCGAACCTGAGGAAGATGTTGAGTCTGAGTTGATTGGTGAAGATGCGTAGCCTGCAGAATAGTTCGCGACCGGTCGCCTGATCGCCCGACCATCCTTCTTTCCCCCGTCGGGTTCCCATCGAGCGCCCGAGGCCCGTCGAATGAATCTGTGGCTTCCTTCTGCCAGACCCCAAATCCCCTCAAGGAGCCTTACGCATGTTGGAACCCATGAGTCGGTGGTTTCACGGCCGCTCACGCCAGCAACGGCAAGCCAATATCAACGGCAAACGCCACCGGGCAAGGCTCAATCTGGAGTTGCTCGAGGACCGCATGGCGCCCGCGGTCTACAACGTCAACAGCCTGGCAGATACCTTAGCGCCAGCCGCAGGAGTGATCACGCTGCGTTCCGCTATCCAGGCCGTCGATACGACAACTACACCTGGTCCGAACACGATCAATCTTACACTGGCGGGCGATTATCAGATCACCCTGGAGGGCACACCGAACGAGCACGATAATCAGGCCGGCGAATTCGTCATCAACCCTTCTGCGAGCGGCAGTCTGACCATCGTCAATACCAGCAACGGGCTTGTCACTGTCGATGCTGAGCACCTCGGGAGAGTGTTCGATATCAATCCCGGCAACAACACCTTGGCGCCGAGCTTCCCGGTGACCTTCCAAGGGTTCACCATCCAGAACGGCCTAGCCTCCACGCTTGGGAACGTAGCCAACGGCAATGGCACGGGCAACGGCGCGGGCATCCAGGTCCAAGGAAACATTCTGCTCACGCTGAACGACATGACGTTAACCAACAATACCGCGGTCGCAGACGGCGGGGGCATTTTCCAAAGCGGCTCAACCCTGGTCGTCAACAACAACACGATTACCGGCAACCACGCTGCGATGAACGGCGGTGGTATCGCCAATACAGGATCGGGCAGCATCGCGATCACCCAGAGCATTATTTCGAACAATTTTTCAGGTGTGAGCGGCGGCGGCATCTATCAGGGTAGCGCCTCTCCCCCCACGGCAAGCCTTGCGATGACGATCGTGCAATGCTCGATCGAGGGCAACACCAGCGGCAGCAGCGGCGGCGGCGTATTCATCAATGCGCAAACACTCACGATGGAAGACAGCACCGTGGCCAACAACACCGCGATCGGCAGCAGTAGCGGTGGCGGGGGCATCGAGCTGCAAACTACGGGCACCGGGTCGAGCATCACGAACTCTACCATCGCCGGCAACAGTGCTCCAACCAACGGCGGTGGTATCGACGCTCCCGCAACTTACTCCGGCAGCCTCACTCTCCAATCGGACACCATCAATTCCAACTTCGCGACTGCCGCCGGAGGCGGCCTTTACTGGGCTGGAACCACCGGTTCGTCCATCACCATCCTAAACACGATTCTTGCTCAGAACGTGGCGGCAACTGGTCCGGATATCAACAACGTTAATGGCAGCACGATCATGGACCAGGGCGGCAACCTGCTCAGCACTAACGAAGGCAGCAACATTCTCAGCAGTGGGAGCATACTAATCGGCGCGAACCCGGAGCTGGGTGAATTGGCCAATAACGGCGGCCCGTCGATCGGCGCTCCAAGCTCCGCCGTGACCCTGCCCACCGAGTCGCTCCAGCCCGGCAGCCTGGCCATCGACGCCGGGGTGCCGTCAACGCTCACTACGGACGAGCGTGGCTTCACCCGCCCCGACAAAACGACGCCCACGATCCGACCCGACATCGGCGCTTACGAGACCCAGGCTTTGACCGGCACTGCCGCCTTTGTGGCTGCCCTCTACCGGGATTTCCTGCACCGCAACGCCGATCTCAACAACCCGTTGGGAGCCGGCAGCTGGCTCGCGCAATTGAATAGCAACGCGCTTACCGACCAGCAAGTGGCCACCATGATCGCGCACTCTCCGGAAGCCTTGACGATCGTCGTCAACGGCCTTTACGCCAAGCTTTTGAATCGCCAGGCCGACCCCGTCGGACAGACGGCCTTTGTCAACTTCTTGGTAAACGGCGGCACGGAGGAGCAGGTCATCGTGACCATTGTCTCTTCTCCGGAGTTCAATGCGCTTACCGGAGGAACCGCGACCGGTTTCGTCCAGGCCCTGTATAACAAGCTCCTGGGCCGCAATGGCACGACCGCCGAGGTCGCCGCCTGGGTAGCGCAGCTGCAAACTTATTCCGAAGTTGCCGTGGCAGGTGCCTTTGCCACCTCGACAGAATATCTGACCGACGAGGTAGAAGAAATGTACGGCTTCACGCCCGCTCCGGCCGGGTCTGTGGCGAGCTTGCTGCCCAATCTCCTGCACCGGTCTCAAGCGCCGACAGGGGCAGAGATCGGCGGCTGGGTTAATTCCTTGACTGCGAGTGCCAACATCCTTGCCGTCGAGGAGATGATCGCGGGCTCAACGGAATACTTCAACTTGGCGACCACGTTGACTGGAGGGATGTTTGCGTAGGCAGCTGCCGATAGAGTCTTAACTGGGACCTTCACAAGTCCGAATGGCTTCCGGCCGTCGGAATTACCGGTGTTTCACGGTCTTTGAGGATTTTATGTTCTTATTCCTTGGCTAGAGTTTATTCGGGTTCCCAATTTGCGCCATTAATTGGCCCGCGCTGGAAATCCGCTGAACTCTGGCCTCAGTTGCTCCGTTTGCTCACAGCCCCCGTCACCGATTTGGTTTGCCCTGCTTTGCGCTCCACTCTCAACTGTCTCACGGTATTCGATTTTGAGGACAGCCGACGTCTGTCGTTGGTGCGCCTCGCTTCGTTCTTTCCTTCCCATACCCTAATAAGGCATTGCCGCACCGGACACCTCACAAATATCCGGCACCAACGGCAGGACGGGACCGCACGGATTCAGGTGGCGGAATCGCACGAAGACGAGCAGGGGGTATCTTCTGGCCGCCCTGTTGGCGAAGTGGCTTCTTCCTTACCGGATTGTCCCCCGTTCATCCAGTGGGTTGGCAGCGCAGGCAGTGACGAGCTGCCCGCCTCCAGCTTCGGATCAGGTTGCAATTCACGGATCAGGGACCGCACCTCGGCCAACTTCGACTTCCTGCCTCGTAATGCGGGCATCGCGCTCGCGCCATCATTCACAGCTGGCACTTCCATGCCGAGAAATTGACTATGCCAGCCTTACGCAGCTGCGCCGGTTGGTTGGGGTTTCCGCGCAAACCGTAACGAATTTCCTCCCAGGCGTATCATCTTGTTGTTACGTACTTCCTTAATATCCTATCTCCTAGTTTCCATTTTTTGTTTGGAGACCGCCGTTTCTCTTGGGAACCGGTGAAACCTCCTGTCCCAGGTAGAATCTGTGCGCACTGTTGGTGGTAGTGAAAGGAGCGTCGTCCATGAAAGGGTCGTTTTTGCCTCGCGGCATGGCAGTAGTCCTTGCTGGACTCGTGACTGGCTGCAGTTCCAATCCTCCGACTACCTCGAGCCAGCCGAAAGGTTCCGCTCAAGCGCCCGTCGCGAGTCAGTCGAAAGGCTCCCTTCAAGAAAAAAACCAATACTTGTTCTCCGCGGTTCTTCGGCAGGGCAAGAAGCTTTCAGAGGAGGAATCAAAAACGAAACTGAAGCTGTCCGGGGACACGATGGCAAAGATGAAGGAAATGCAATCGAATCAACTTACGAACGAGCCGAAGACACCATTCTCAGTTTATGTGATCAACAAATCTGTATCGGCCCAAGTGACCGGGAAGCAAGTGGGCGCAGGTAGTTTTGAAGAGTTGCCTGAGCACATTGGAAGCACTTGCGATAAGACGACGACTTGGGCAGAGTGCGCAAATTCCGGGCACATGACTCTTCTGCACGTTCTAATGGTCGACTGTGCCAAGCCAGAATCCGTTGACATCCAAATCCGAGTGCAGGATAAGAACAACGCTCCAGTTGTGCTTGGAGCAACAATCACGCCTGACTGCACTAAGGCTGGCTACGTCTTTGAGGTGGACGTACCTTAGTTCGCGTATCGGAGAATTCGGCGTGTTTCGCGCGTGCATCCCGTTGTTTTGCAAGTCGCCCCAGTCGTGCCTCCAAGGCGGAGCGGTGAAAACTTTGCACAGAGCGTCTCATCCTGGCTGGCTGAAACGCTCCGTGGCCTAGGTATTCCAGGCTTATCTGCCGATGGCTTCGCCAGCAGGGCGCGAGTTACATTCCCCTAGCCGATGCGCCCTAGCGTGGCTAGCAGATTGGCAGGAGATTCCACAATTCAAGCCGCGGTCAGGAGCCTGCGAGGGCACATTTCCAGATGTTGGAAAATATGCAGTTCCCGAGCGGGTGAAACACGGCGGCATCCGTTACGCGAGTGGCCGATTTTCCGTAACTTCTGTCACAGTCCATCCACTGGCTGGCCAGAAGCCGAACATCGCTGGAAACTCACGGACATCGCAAGAAATCCAGAGATTGGTCAGCTCTCGCAAGAGTTTCATTTAGCGACTTGGAGGATCGCTTTGCCTGATTCCCTAGACTAATGCTCAGGAGGCGCTGTTAGCAGTGGGTTTGGTTGACTAAACATGAATCCTCTTTCCCCCGCGGGCGCAGAACCCAGTACCGGACTGAACAAGAATTGGCGGCTCGGAGCTACAATTGGATTCGACGGAGTACCCTTGTTCACGTTGGCATCTGACTTCACATTCGAGCGCGTGCCATTATTCAATTCCGTCCACTCAATCCACTTATCTTCGTCAATTCCCTTGTCAATTGAACCCAAGAGAGAGGGGTTCGTACCAGCAATAGCCGCCATAATCTCATCGTTAGCCTGATTCACCTTTTGAGAATTCCTAAATTTTCGCTGTTGAACGTTGTCCACAGAGGGGGAATAGAATGTTACTTGCTGTTTAGATTTGAACGCGGCGACGAAGGCATTTACTTTATATTTATCTGCGTCTGATAAAGACTTTTTCCATTTATCAACTATAGCGTTGAGTCTATCCTCGCGGATGTACGTGTCGGGCCGAAATTCCGTAGGAATGCTCAGCCCCTGAAGGTTCGGGTCCTTTAGTAGCGTATTGAGTTCAGTCTGACTTGCCCTGTACACCCCCAGCCTATTGTACAAATCCAAAGTGACCAGCACCGGTGATTCCGTGGCTCCGCCATCGACATCAATCGTGGCGATGTCCAGAAGCACGAGCGTGAACTCAGCGAGGCCTTCCAGCCCTTCGGAAGTGACCCAAACCCAGGTGTCACCGCTGTGAGCTGTGTAGCGGGCACAAGCTGGAACGCATTTTAGAGGTCCGCAGCCTAACCAGCCCGGTTTCTGGTCCAGGGCACGCAGTCGATCAGCAACGCCGAAATGAGGCGCAGCAGTATGATCCTTTGTCGGACTTTCCAAGAGATCGCCGTACGCAGCGCATGCAGGCTGGCAGCCGCACAAGGCCCATAGGCAAGCACAATGCAGCGCCGCAAGCTGCGAAGGGCGCGCTGAAGGGTCGACAGTCCACGCTTCATTGGGCGCCCTGGTTGCCGTGAGTCCCAAAGTTTGCGAAGAGAATGAGTTCAGGGCTCTCGTCCAGGTCGTTGTAGCGTTCAGTGTTTCGGTATCCACGACGGTTGTTGTACCGCTGCCCAGAAGGGCAAAGGACGGTACAGCATTTCGGTCGTTGGCGACTGTCGCCAGGCATTGAAGTACCAGCTTGTTACGTAACTCTGCGGTCGAATGGACCTGGGTCTCAGTGTGCCTTTCCAACGACAGCGTCGTGCAGCCGCTGCTTACAGCCAGCGCGGAGAGAACCGCGATTGAGAGCTTGGTCATTGTCACTTGCCTTTTCATGGAGAAGGTGCCGAGGCCGCGATTTGGCTTCGGAGGCTTGCTTGCGACCCTACATTATCCACGCGACCAATCCGATAAGGTGTATCGGTCGCAATTCGCATCCATGGATCGACAACCACCGTGGCGAGGATTTGGAACTCAACTGTCTTAGACTGGTCGAGCGGATCCCGTACACTCCATGACTTGGTCCAGAAGGAGAAGGGGCTGCGTGTAGGAAGAGCGCAGTAAAGTGTCGTGGAATTGCTGTCGACTCGTGCGATATCCTGGATGACGATCGTAAAAGATGACAACTTGTCCGCGTCGCACGGTAGGATCCATATCCATGTGTCGCCGCAGTGAGCCTTGTAGCGCGCCTGCAACGGGACTTTGCTTAGGGGCCCGTAATGCACCCAGCCCGTGCCCATGTCCCGCAGCCGCTCGTGCACTCCAATTCCATTTGGGATGTCCATGTCTACGCCGCCAAAATGCCTCTCTTGCGGCTCGGTTTCGAGTACGTAGCCTTCGACTTTATCATTTTCTCTTCGCGTGGCATTAAGTCCTGGCTTGAACTCATAGTGGTCGGGCCTGTCCAAAAGGCTCACCTCGTGTGCCGTTAGTGAGTATCCGAGGGCTCCCTTGCACGCGGCGCGTATTGCCTCCAGCTTTTCTGGGACAACGATCGGGTCAAGCGTCCAGTTCTGATTGGCTTGGTGGATGATCGAGGGACTTCCCGTGACTGAGCTGAATCCGTCCTTCAGAGCGGTCATCGCTATGCCCCAAGTGATCACCGAGCCGAGTCCAACGGTGTCAGATACCGTGATGGTCCCCGCAAATATTGAGGAATAAGCCGGCAGCGCGTACGGATCGTCGGCGATCATGGCCAGGTTATCCAATACTTCCTGGCGACGCACAGTTTCATTCGATTGGATCTGTGCCAGCGTGTGCTGGTTTAGAGAAAAGGTCGTGCAGCCATGGCATGCAACAGTCAAGAAAGCAATCAGGAGGCTGGGCTTCATGGGATTTCCTTGTTCTGATCACAGCTTCATACGAGGGGGCCTGGGCTATCTAGGAGACGTTTCCGAATTGTGTCGACTTTCCGGCTTATGCGGCAAGTATCGGTAATCGGCAGTCTTTCTCTTCACTAATTTGGTCTTTCGGTCTCTCGTACGTTCTCCGCGTGATTTCTTGCAGGGTGCGGAATGATGGCTGGAGAATGTCTTCCCGCTGGGCAGACTGTAGAAAATCGCTTAAGATTGCCGACAAATGGGATAGCGACATCGGCAAGGGCGTTCCATCCTACGGCTGCGGTAGCGCACGACGGAGTTATTTGATGAGGTCTGGTTGGATGAAAAAGGCAGCTTTCGCGGCGCTGGCTAGCCTATTCCTGACGTTTCTGAACGCGTTTGGCCAACAGCCGGCATCGTCGTCTCCGGATGGACGCTCGGGAATGAGTAATGTTTTTCCACCGCCATTGAAGAGCGTCTATTGTGGTATTCTCGATTACGATGCAACGGCCTCTCCTATTCCCATTGCAACCGGTCAGAATGAGGGCGGGCAAGGACAGCCCGTAGCGAGAGCACTTCCATCTTTGAGTTCAGATCCCGCGGCCGGGGGCGCTGCGCTACGCAGCTCTTCGGAACCGCATCAGGCAGGATCTGCTTGGCCTAAACTGCCAGCTAGTCTGTCCACTCAGCGCATCAAAAGCGGCCTCAAGAATTCGGACGGCGCTCCTGATGCGACTCGTCCATTGTGCAACAAAGAGTGTCTAACTGGTTCCGCCATCGCAGTTGACAAGCCGAGCTGCCCGAAAGCGCTAGGGGGGCTGGCGCTTGCCGGGATGGAGTACGCGGAGGGACCGTCGCCGGAGCTCAAAGGGAGTGCCATTAATTGCACTGGTCCACGGCCCGGTGTGGATCCGCCAGATGTAGACGTATGTGACCACCTGGGGCGAGGGCTTCAATTTTCGGCAGGCCTTGAACCTCTCCTCTGGTGGCAAAAATCCCCTTCGCTCCCCTCTCTCTTCGTGACCACCGGTTCAACTAGCGATGCACAGCCGGGCGTTCTTGGTCAGCCAAAGACCAGTGTGCTTCTTGGGCATGATGATTTGGACTACGGTGTTTTTGGCGGATTCCGCGGGTCGCTGGGCATGTGGTTTGACCCGGAGCAATTCCTCGGCGTGGAGACCAGTGCGTTTTTCCTGGGAGAAGGCGGCAGCAGCTTCCGCGTCAGCTCGAATAGCAGCGGCAGCCCGCTGCTGGCGTTGACGGATTACAGCCCGTCCGGTGTTGTGGGCGCTTACGCAATCGCTACACCGTCAGCCCAAGGCACCAGGCAGGCTGCCCCCGGAGGCGCGGCTCCCATCGTTATCGGCGGCCAGCTCGTGGCGGGGAACGGCAGCATTATTTCAGCCAGTCCGGCAAGTCCAAGTCTCTCCGGTGGCATCTCGATCCACAGCGATAGCCAGCTCTGGGGCACCGATACCAACTTCCTCCACGCCTTCGTTTGGACGCCGGATTTCCACTTGGTGGCCTTGGCCGGCATCCGCTATCTCGACCTTGGCGAAAGCCTCGGGATCGGCACCGAACGAACGGGCAATGGAACGTCGGCTCTGACTTTTCAAGGAAGTGACGTGGCTTCACAGGGCATCGTGTTGACCGACGACTCATTCCACACGCGCAATCAATTCCTCGGTGGTCAGCTCGGCCTGCGCGGCGAGTACGTCTTCGACAGGTTCTTCGTGGGCATGAGCACGCTGCTGGCCCTGGGGGGAACCGAGGAAGTTGCCAATGTTTCAGGCTCCTCGGTATTGCTGCCCAAGACCGGTTCACCCACGGTCGTCGCCGGCGGCCTCTACGGGCTGCCGAGCAACAGCGGGAAGTTCCATAGCGACGAGTTTGGCATCATCCCCGAGCTGCAAGTGAAGGGCGGATGGATCGTCACATCATGGTGCCGACTCAGCTTGGGCTACGACTTCCTGTACTGGAACAGCGTGCTGCGCCCCGGCGATCAGATTGACTTGATCGTCGACGGCCGGCAGGTGCCAACCTCCGAGGCTTATAAAGCGAATTCGATGGCCACCGTTCCGCAGCCCGTGCTCGCTCACAGCAGCTTCTGGGCCCAAGGCCTCACGTTCAGCGTGGAATTCACCTACTGAGATCCGGGGTAGAAACGAGCAGTGACCACATCTGCCTGCCGCCCTACCGCGAAGGCTGACAAGTGACGTGAAGATCTTTGAAACAGGAGGCAACAGAGAAAACAGGAGCTACTCTCTGTTTCCTCCGTTGCCTCCTGTTCAGTATTTTGCAAGCACGCAGGCGGCAGGGCAGGATCCTACGGTTCCAGGGTGAGCGCGACCTCCGCGGCCATGCCGGATTTGAAGACGCCCTGGGGATCGGCGACGTGCACCTTGATGCCGAAGACCTGGTGGCGACGCTCGTCGGCGCTCTGGACGTTGCGCGGCGTGAACTCGCTGATCGAGGCGATCTGCATGACCGAACCCTTGAAACGCTGGCCCGGATAGGCATCGACCGTGACATCCACCTCCTGGTTCAGGCGCACCTTGCCCAGGTCCGTTTCGGGGACGTAGGCCTTCACCCAGAGATCCGCAGCACGCAGAACGCGCAGGATGGGCTGGTTCGGCGACACCAGGTCGCCTTTGCGCACGGCCAGCACTTCGATCAGCACACGCTCCGGTGCGCGGACCACGGCCTCTAGCAGGTTGGCTTCGATCTCGTGCAGTTTGCCACGCACCTCCGCGAGACGGGCCTCGGCGGCGGCGATGTCTTCGGAACGCGAACCGGCGAGCAGCAGATCGTAGTTGGCCTGGGCCTTGCGCATGTCGGCATCGGCCTGGAGGATCTCTTCAGGACGGTTACCGGCCAGGAGCATGTCGAGGTGGGCCTTGGTCCGCGCGGACTGGCCCAGGGCACGTTCGCGCGACGCCCGGGCGGTGTCGAATTCCGCACGCGAGCTGGATTGCTGATGGAGCAGCCGTTCGGCCCGCTCGTATTCCTCGCGGGCGAGCCGGAGGTCGGCTTCGGCACTCTCGAACTGGCTGCGGGCTTCGCGGATTTCCTCGGAGCGGGCGCCCGCCTTGAGCAGCTGCAAGTGGGCTCGTGCGGTCGCGAGAGCCTGGCGGGCGGCTTCCTTCTCCTCGGGGCGTGCTCCGTTGCGTGCCTTCTCCAGGTCGGCCGCGGCCGAGAGCACGCGGGCCTGCAGTTGTTCGCGTTGGGCTTCCATCTCGGGCATGGCAAAAGCCACGAGGGGAGCCCCGGCCTCGGCGATGGCGCCTTCGACAACCTCGACCTTCTCGACGCGGCCGCCGATTTTCGAGCCGAGGCGAATCTCCTGGATCTCGACGACGCCGGGCAGGCGGAGGATCTGCGTGCGCGCGCCGAACGGCCAGAAAAAGCCGAGCGCCGTGGCGGCGGCGGCAAGCAAGGCGGACCCGGTCAATCCGAGCTTCCAGTTCATGCACTGACTCCAACGCGGATGAGCTTGCTAACCGAACCGGCACGAACGCGCGTGTTTCCGTAAAGGATGCGCAGGGTATCCTCTATCTCCTATTGGATGAGCTTGGCGTGAAGATGCCAAGGGCAAAGTCGAGACCGAGGGAGTTTTGCCCCGGGGGCTTTCTAGAGGCCCAGGAAGGGCACGGGCAAGAGAAAGGCGTGCTGTTCGTAGAGGCTCCAGATGCCGCCCCAGGCTGCGTATTGCGTGAAGAAGACGATGATCACATAGACCGCGGCAACGGGCAGGATGCCCAGCCGGCCGGTCCAACGGAAGAACCAGTGCCTGGGGGAGGGTCTGCGATCGGCGCGGCCATAAGCCCAGCCGGTGAGGAGCCGGGCAGGGAAGATGAATACTAGAAAGACGATGCTCGGCAGCCAGGCGGCTTCGCGAGGGATCATTTCAATTTTGAGGGCATAGAGAGGCACCGCAAAGAGCAGGGTGATGGATAGTGCGAATGCGAATGCCCAGGGCGCCCGGCGGAAATGAGCGCGGATGGCACGCGGCTCGAAGAAAGCGCGAAAGCGATTCTCGGCGGCGAAGCGAATTTGCAAGAAGGGGACGTAAAGCAACACGATGGCGAGCAGGAAGCCGCCGAGGAATCCAACCAGAGGAACTTTGCGGCCGAGCGCCAGAAGCGTTATCGGGATGGCTAACCAGAGGAACGCGCCCGCGAAGCCGCGCAGGCCTAGCCAGAAGTAATAGGGCAAGCGGAGCGCTTTGACGAACTCCCAAACAGCGTCGCGGGCTTGCGTGTAATACCCGCCTCGCCATAACCGCCGGATCAGCCAGATGCCGTTGAAGGGCCAAAGGAAATAGCGGAGCTTGCCGCCGCGCGAGCAGGCTGCGACGATGTGCACGACCATGAATACCGTCAAGATAGTCAGAAAGGTCTTCCAGCCACTCGCTACGGGGCCGTCGGGATCGATGAGCTGTGCCGACGCCCATAGCGACGACACGATGCGGAGTGGCAACAGCATCAGCCAGGAGCCCAGGACAATGCTGCCCATGCGCGCGGCAATGCGGACGCCGATGAAGCCTTCGCGCAGCCGTCCCGTGCGTGCCACCCGGCCGCCGGATTCAAGGAGATAACCCAGGGTGAGGAATTGAACGACGGGCAGCGCTGCCAGCACCGCCAATCCCACAACGAGGGCTACGACGCCAAAGCACCATTCGCCAAAAGAGGTGATTCCACGCCAGATGCGCCGCGGCCCAAAGCGGGTTGGCAGCACCGGCTCGTCAATAACTGGAATAACATCCAGGCACGGAAGCGCGGCGGGTACGATTACTTCCTCCACCGGTTCAACGGTGAGGATTGCGGCGGAGGAGCGGTCGATGGGGCTGCGCGGCTGCATACCCAGTTTTACTCGTTCCGGACGATCCGGTTTCAAGAAACTTCTGTGACGTTGCTTTCTCAAGAGTCTATCACAAACTTCGAATAACTGTTGAAACGTTGAGCGGAATGCCGTGGTAAAGTAGTAAGGAAACACGCAACTTATTGCTCCATCTGGGGAAGAACCGATGTGGGCTCGTAACCTGCTCTTTATCGGCCTGGTCGCGGCGGGACTGGCAGCTCTGACAGGGGCGCTGTTCGATGCTCAGCCCAACCGAGTGATGACCCATCAACCGGCCGCGACGCACGACACCTCTACGCTCGAGAAGATTAACGCCGCCTTCCGAAAGCAGTGGGCAGAGCAGGGGCTCAAGCCCGCCCCGCGCGCGCCGGACCTGGCCATCGCGCGACGCCTCTCCCTGGCGCTGACCGGCACCATCCCGTCGTTCCAGGAAGTCCGCATGTTCGAGGCGCTGCCCGCCGAGCAGCGTGTTCCAGCGCAGCTCGCCTATCTTCTTCAGGACCGCCGCTATGCAGACTACTGGGCAGAACGGCTGGCTCGTGCCTTCGTCGGCACGGAAGACGGCCCATTCATCGTCTTTCGCCGCCGTCGCTTCGTCGCCTGGCTTAGCGATCAGCTCTTCAAGAACAACGCTTACGACGCCATCGTCCGTGCGATCATCGCTTCGGATGGGCTCTGGACCGATCAGCCGGCGACCAACTTCGTGACCGTCACATTCGATCCAGACAAGAAGGTCCCCAATCCGGAACGCCTTGCGGGCCGCGTGGCGCGTGCTTTCCTGGGCATCCGGCTCGACTGTGCCCAGTGCCACAACCACCCATTCGAAAAATGGAAACAGGCCGATTTCCAGGGATTGGCCGCCTATTTCGGGCAAGTCCAGTTGGGATTCACGGGTATCTACGACGGCACCGGCGACTACCAGGTCGAGAATCGCAAGACCAGCGTCAAGGAGACCGTGGAGCCACGCGTTCCTTTCCTGGCTGAACTATGCAGCCATGAAGGAACCCGCCGTCTCGACCTGGCCGAGTGGATTACGGATCGCCGCAATCCTTATTTCGCCCGCGCCATCGTGAACCGCACGTGGGCGCTCCTTTTCGGCAAACCGCTTGCCGAGCCGGTTGACGGCATGTCGCCGTCCGGCGATGTCCCACCTGCATTGGCTCTCCTGGCCGACGACTTTGTCCAGCATGATTATGATCTGCAGTATCTCATCCGAACCATCGCCGCGACCGAGGCGTTTCAGCTCGACAGCGCCGCCGAATTTGAAATCAGCGACGCCCACGAAAAGAACTGGGCCGTCTTCCCAATCACCCGGCTGCGTGCCGAGCAAGTCGTTGGCGGCGTGCTGCAGGCGGCAGCGCTGGAAACCATCAACAGCGACTCGCACATCATCTGGAGAATCATCAGGACCCTTGGAGAGAAGGACTTTGTGCAGCGCTACGGCGACACCGGTGAAGACGAATTCGACGGCCGCGGCGGCACCATCCCGCAGCGCTTGCTGATGATGAACGGCGAGTTGGTGAAGGACAAAACTAAGGGCTCCATCTTGAATGCCGCGACCAGGATCAGCTGGCTGGCACCCAACGATGCCAGCGCCGTGGAAACCGCCTATTTGGCCGCTCTGACGCGGCGGCCGACGGCCGCGGAGTCCGCTCACTTCCAGGCCCGGCTCGGCCGGAGCGAGGGAGACGCGCGCAGCGACCGCATGGAAGATCTCTTCTGGACCCTGATCAATTCCTCGGAGTTCTCATGGAACCACTAGCCCGCAGAGCGACCGCCGAAAATCCCCATGCCGGCTGGTTTCCCGATCGGCGCAGCTTCCTCCGGGCAGCCGGGTTCGCCGGCATGAGCTGGCTGACGCCAGTCAGCCAATTGCTGGCCCAGGCCGCCGAGCAGGGGCCGCGCGGCGAGCCGGCCCAGTCGATCATCCTTATCTGGCTGGCCGGCGGGCCCAGTCAGCTCGAAACATTCGATCCGCACCCCGGCACCATGAGCGCCGGTGGCACCCGCGCGGTCGCAACCGCCGTGAAGGGCATTGAGTTGGCCGAGGGCTTCGGCCGGCTGGCAGAGCAGATGAACAACATTGCCCTCGTGCGTTCGATGGTAAGCAAAGAGGGCGATCACGAGCGCGGCACCTATGTCATGAAGACGGGCTATCGGCCCGATCCCACAGTCGTACACCCGTCGATCGGCGCCGTCTGCTGCCACGAGCTGCCCGTGGGCAAGACCGAGATCCCACGGCACATCTCCATCCTGCCGAGTCAATGGCCCGGGTTGGGTGGCTTCCTGGGGGATGAATACAACGCTTTCAAGACCGGCGATCCCGCTCAGAAGGTGCCTGACCTGACGGCGCAAGTCCCAATGCTACGCGACCGGCGCCGCCTGGAGGATCTCGACGTTGTCGAGCAGGCGTTCGCCCGTGGCCGGCGCGAACGCGTCGACGCCACGCTGCACCGCGCCACCGTTGCCCAGGCCCGCACCATGATGACCTCAGAACAATTGAAGGCTTTCGACGTCATGCTGGAACCAGCCCGGCTGCGCGCATCGTACGGCGACACTGCCTTTGGCCGCGGCTGCCTGGCCGCGCGCCGGCTGCTGCAGGTAGGCGTCCGCTGCGTCGAAGTGACGCTTTCAGGTTGGGACAGCCACATCAATAACCACGCCATTGTTCGCAACCTCTTGACCACGCTCGATCCAGCGTTCAGCACACTGATCCGCGATCTCGCCGAGCACGGCCTGTTGCGCAAGACGATCGTCCTGTGCGCGGGCGAATTTGGACGCACGCCGACGATCAACCCGCAAGGCGGCCGCGATCATTGGCCCACCGGCTTCAGTCTCGCGCTCGCCGGCGGCATGCTGCGCACCGGCCAGGCCATCGGCAAGACGGACCCCGAAGGCAAAAAAGATCCCGTCGACCCCGTCACCATCGCCGACGTCCACGCCACGATGTTGACCGCGCTGGGCATCGATCCGCGCAAGCTCGTCGCCTCCCCCATTGGCAGGACGCTAAAGCTCAGCGAAGGGCAACCCATCCGGGCCCTGCTGGGTTAGCCAGCTCAGGACGCCGCTTTGCGCGAAATTGGCAGAAAGTCGCGGCCTGGCGCGGAGCACGCGGGCTAGTGCATCTTCAAGACTCACTTTTGGGGTCCGAGCACGAGGCCGGAGAGAAACGCAAAGCGAATGGCGGAAACGCGAATGTCATGTTATGTCATGTAAAAGGGGGATAGCCAGACTACTTGTCTGAGTACAGGAACAATTCTGCAAGTGACTATTCCATCAGGGATTACGTGGCAAATCGAATCTTGGCCCAATGCAAGTACCACCTGCCATATGTCATGTGTACTAATGTACACATTGCCAGGGATTCTGAGGCCATACGCTTACCCCAAAATTAAGACTTGAGCAGGCACTAGATTCCTTCACAATAGGCGGCGCCTCCATGACAGTGCTGCTTCGCCATCTATTCGCAATCGCCGTCCTCCCCTTTACGGTCGCGGTCCTGGTCCCGATCTGGGTCGCTCGCGGCTACGGCGTTCGCCCGGCCCTGGGACAGACGGCCGGCATTCTGGCCCTGCAGGCTGGAGGTCTCCTCCTGGCCGGCGTTGGCCTGCTCCTCTTCGGCTCGTCGCTACGGCGTTTCGCCATCGAGGGAAGGGGGACACTCGCGCCGTGGGACCCGCCGCGCCAATTGGTGGTACAGGGACCGTACCGCTTCGTCCGCAATCCGATGATTTCGGGGGTGGTGTTTGTTCTGTTTGGCGAAGCCGCTCTCTTGGCCTCGATACCCCATGCAGTCTGGGCGCTCAGCTTCGTGGCCCTGAACCTTATCTACATCCCAATCCTCGAGGAGCCACAGCTTCTGGCGCGTTTCGGCGACTCGTACCGTGAGTACTGTCGTTACGTACCGCGACTTGTCCCGCGTCTGCGCCCCTGGTCACCTAGTGGCGGCGCGAGGGGCGCCGCCTAACAAGCGCATGGATTGGTCTTCCTCCAAAGCCTCCATTTGCTCGACGAGACCGAGAACGGCCTGCTGTCGGCATATTGCGCTGCGCTCGGCGAGGGTCTCCGACCCCGCCGCTGTCTCCGGGTTTCCCCAAGCAATCAGCAGCCGACCCGGCAGCCTGTGCAAATCAAAACCGAGCACTTGTGGCAGGCCAAGCTTGACTACCCGCGCTGGAGTTCACCCAACATGACGGATGCGGCGTCGAAGGCGTGCAATGGTGTCCAAATGGGGAACGCGGAGCCTGGGGCGGATCCCATCTGGTCCTCTTGGGCCAAGTCTCCGGCCAAGAGTTGGATCAGCCGAAGCTTGTCCGCGCGCGAAAAGGCTCGAACACTCGGTAACAAATCGGGCAAGGCGGTTTCGGATTGAATCATCATCAGATTCCCAGGATTTCGACAACCTCATTCCTATCTTAGCAGTTCTTGCGTAGAGTCCGGAGGTTTCGGGCAATGGATCACACAGCAGTCCACGCCAGGCGCGGGCCCGTGCTCGGCGACGGTCTCCGACCCGCCGCTGTCCCGACCGTAGGTCTCCCGAGCGACCGGCAGCCCGCGCGGCATTCTGTGCAAATCGAAACCGAGCCGTTTTGGCTGGCCAAATTTGACTATCTGCACTGCCACGCCTGTCGCAAGGGGCTGATAAGGCAAGCCGAAGCATTGGCGCTATTCCTCGGCTGGGGATTGGCCCAAGCGGAGTTGAAGCGACTTGCGACGTGTTGCTGAGCTGGGCTTACTGGTGAGGGCGGGGGAGGGCGACCCGCGGCTGAGAGGGCCAGCGGGCTCGGGAGACGCGCGCCGAGCGAAAGGACGAGCGACCGGAGATCCGGCGGCCTGCATTCGAACTCTGCACAACCCAGCATTACATAGGATTAAGCAGTTACGTCGAGTCTGGGACGGACTGGAGTGGACAGAAGTGCTCATGACTTCAAATCTTGCGACCACTCTGAGATAACGGCCGACGGGAGCCATCTTGACGCAAGTCCTTCTTGCACATAGAATTAACCCGATCGACTAGGGCTTGCCGCTCCGTCGATGCGATTTACGATTGCTTGACTGGCTAAGATGCTGGTCTGACACTTTCTACTAGTCGATCTGGCACAGCCACAATCCTTGGACGAGCGAAGCATGAGTGTGACCGAACCAGATAAGGCGCTAGCCAAACGGCTGATACTCGCGATCATCCACCAGTTTGGTGGGCAGCCGGTAAGCTCGCGCCGGCTCCATCACGCATTCTATATCGCCCATTTGTACTACTTTGGGGATCAATCTGGTCTGTTGACAGATTGGCCGATGGTGAAGGGGCCGGATGGGCCCAACATTGAGTTGGCCCAGACTCTGATCGAAGAGCTGGTCCAAGAGGGAGCCTTGAAACAGAAACCGGAAACGGTCGGCCCCTTCCGCACAGTCTGCTATGAACCGACCGGATTGCGACCAGCCGAATCCAACCTGGGTGAAGCGGAGACAGCCGCAGTAGCAGCGGCAGTAGAGTTCGTGGGGCCCAAATCCGACAGCGAACTATCTGCCCTGATTGCCGAACTCGCCAGGTCGTGGCGCACGGCAGCGATGGGCGAACGCCTGAACATTTTCCCGGACGTGATTCCGGAGGAAGAGTACGCACGGCGCGAAAAGGAATTGAAGATTCTCGAAGAGCGCATCAACCAAGTCGAGCTGGGTCATGTGGAAAAGTCGCCGCAGAGTTTCATCGTGTCTCCTTCGTAGTTCTGCGGACCGCGACGCATCTTAGAGACTATCGAGCCACCTCTGGATCATCTCAGGGGTGCAATGGGCTTTCAGAATCTCCCCCAGGTCCTGATAGACTTGTCGTGGATCGGCCGGCAGGATTTTGCATTCGCTGAGGAATTGCAAAACGGCCTTGATGCCGAGGACGAATCCGTTGAAGCGCCCCTCCTCAAGGCAGAAGTAGACGAGCGCGTCTCTAGCGATACCCTGTGGAGATAGGCGCTTCCCGCGTCTTTCCAACTCGAAGTCGCGCAACCCCCTGTCGCGAAAATTCGGGCGACTACCTTGGCCGCCAACTTGGACAGCGATGCGCATGAAGGTTCGTAAGTAGTCCATTAGGGATTGCCACTCCTAAGCGCCTTGAACCTGGCTTTGCTCGCCGATCACCTGCTACGAACGGCGATTTTGATCAAATCGGAGCGTACTTGCAAGGACGGTTAACCGAGCAATGAGGGGATGAGACAAAGAAATGGCTCGAAAACCGCGAATCGAAAAAGGTGAAAAATATTCTTCATGCCGGCTTCGATGCCGGCACTGGTTTTAGGCTGGTTACCTTAGACGGGCTCGAACCAGCAGCGCACGTGCGCGGGTGCCCGGGCTCGGCGCTGCCTCTGACCTCAGGTCGCCCCGAGCAAGCGGCAGTCGACGCGGCATTCAGCGCATATCGAAACCGAGCCGTTTTGGCGGGCCATACTTGACTTTCTGTAAGCCAACTGCTGTCGCAAGGAGCTGGTAAGACAGCCGGAGCACTGGCGATTTTCTTTGGCTGGGTATTGGGTGGACGAAGATGTGGCGATTGGCGACGTGTTGCTCAGCCGGGTTTGCTGCTGAGAGCGGGGAAGGGGAGTCCGACGCCGAGAGAAGCTGCGAGGTTGGGACATCGCGCCGAGCGCAATGAGTGATTCAACAACATCGGACCAGGGCATATCCAGCCGGTCCCTGCATTCTGAAGGCTAGACCCTACCATGGGCGTCCAGGTACTGCTCTACGAGTCTGGTCTTCTCCCGTAACACGTACGCGGACCGAAACGCACAATCCCCGTCGAGGGCCTTTGGAGCGCCGGCATGATTCCTTGAGTTCCCTCACTCTCCGCTCAAGCAACTGTCGATTGGTCTTGACGAACATTAACCTCGGAGTTTAATGTAGCTTTAGACAATCTGTTTACCTCCCATTCACGCGCCTTTGGTGCGTAGCCCTTATAGGGCCTGAAACGGCGTCATTGGACGCCGCCTCCTAACCCCGGGCCAGGTATCCTACCAGGCCGCCTGCGTCCGCCTAGAGCGACCGCAGACCAGCGGGGCGGTGCCAGCGTGACCTGCACTGGCACGTGGTTTGGGGCTCGCTTGTATCGAGTCCCTTTGTCGATGCTAATGGGAGGATTCGCAATGAAAACTCATTGCCGCAGATTGTCCCTCGGGAATCTCGGGCAACTCCAGCAAAGAATCCGCGCAGTCTCCGACTGGTGGAGTCAACTGGATGTCTGTGGTGAACCGGGAGCGACAACTTGGGAAGTCCTGGAAACACTGAGACAGCAGGTAACCGACTGCTTGAGCAAAGATCCGCCGGATATTGATGAGGCGGAGTCGCTTACCGCGATTGCTCAACTGAGGATGACCGGCCAATCGGAGCTCTAGTTCTTCCCAAAACCAATTACAAGAGGCACCTGCCTTGGCCATATTTCTTGGAAAGACCGCGCGGCACCTGCGGGAGACTTTAGGACTGACCCAACGGGCGACGGCCAATGCGCTTGGCATTTCCTACGTGCACCTGTGCAACATTGAAAACAACAAAGCTCTGCCTTCGCAAGAACTCTTGGAGCGATTCCGGACACTTTGGGGAATAGACCTATATGTGCTTGCCTGGTGTCTTTACGGCGACCATAGCAAGCTTCCCGCGGCGATGCGTCGAGCCGCCGCCCTACTGGCCAAATCCTGGCAAAACCAATTGGGAAGACAGGAACCAAGGCGCCGAAGGGCGGCAGGTGCCTGATGCTGCGGATTCGGCAAGTCAAACATCTCGCGCGAACCCTGAACACGACCGTCGCAAGGATGACGAGCGTACTTGAACAGCCGGAATTGTATTACGAGGATCTGCTCCTCATCGATCCCGCTAAGCCAAATAAGCCGCGTCCCGTCGTTGACGTGCGCGGCGAAATGCGAAGACTGCAATCCTCCTTTTATCGTCGCCTGCTACTTCCAAAATTGGAACCATCGTTTTTCAGCCATGGGGGAGTTCCCGGCCGACATGTTAAAAGCAACGTCGAGCCGCATCTGGATTCTCGATTCGGATTTAAAACCGATATCTCGAATTTCTATCCTTCCATTCACTACAGGCGTGTCTATCTGCTATTCACTGAGGAAATGGAATGTTCGCCTGATGTGGCTCGCCTTTGTACCAAGCTTTCAGGGCGAACGCATCAAACTTTCTCTAGGTTTCGTGCCCCAGCCAAGGTTTCCTCGAGAAAACCCGTGTCCAAGGCAGCCGCCTTGCGTTTCCGTGCGATGCTCGTTTTGGCCGGATTCCGCTTGAGCAGGCTTAACGCC
>DATGZX010000423.1:0-28111 GCA_035296965.1 Gemmataceae bacterium | reverse complement strand
AAACAACCCCACGTGAGTAGTAGCAACCATGCGTTCCTCCGGGAAATAGGTGAAAGTCCGGAAGAATCGTAGGCCTGTACACTTGTCCCAATCAAGGCCCTCTCAATAATTGAGGTGGAGTTTGATGCGTTCGCCCTGGCTTGGGAGCACACGCCTCCCAGCTTCGCCAGAGCGGAGCTGTCGGTTTTCATTCACGGCGCATGGTGTATTGGCCTGAAAGGGATCCACTCAAGAACTGCAAATTCGGGACCCAGGATATATTTTGCACTGGGACCGAAACGACGACGGTGATCTCGTCTCCCGGCAAGGCATTTGCGGCATCACTGGAACCATCATTCACTTGCACGGTGACCGAATCATTGCTGATGCCGGTTGGTGCCAGAGCGGCCGTTGCCGCATTGTTGATCTGTGCGTTAGATGTCCCTTCAATGATGCCTAATCGGCATCCCTGGCGGGCGGCATTGGTCAACATATGCCTGACCATGACTCCTCTGCCTATCTCAATGATTCCCAAAACCAAGAGAAAGAATATGGGGGCGACGATGGCGAATTCGAGGGTCATCGCGCCTTGCCGCTTTCGCTCGTGGGAGGCACGTTGATTGGGATTGGCTAGCGACGCTTCTTGCGATGGGTCAGTGCCTGAAGCCTTGCTCGCTAGGAAGCAGCTGGGCAGAAGGTGCGACGGCATGCGAGTCGGCAACGCTTTCCTGGAGCGTGGGTGCACTATCATTGTTCAAGTCCCTTGACGTGTGCGACGTTGTAAAGTCCTTCGCTTGCAGATCTGGCGCCAACAGAGAGAAGGGCGCGGAAACCCCAGATTTGCGGGGCGATCAGTCAGGGGGAGAGGGGAGGCGCCCGTCTTTACGCTCAGGAGGGGAATGATGCACGCAGAGTCACACCGAGCGCGCCGGTGAAACCTAGCTTATTTGATGCAGGCATGCAAACGGAAAAACTTAAGAGGCGGACGATCTGGCCCTTTGTGAAGGAGATGCGGGAGCGGAAACCTTATCAGGGCGAAGTGAGGCTGGCCCCACTTACGATCAAGAACTATCCCGTCGCCCTGAAGATCGCGCTGGGGCGGGCCGTAGAGCAAAAGCCGATGCCATCGCTGCCTGCCTTCCCTGCGATCAGGGTACCGAAGAAGAAGCCCCACCCGATGATGTACTCCAGGACACCATCGCCCGGCTGGCGGAGCGGTTTCACGTAACAACCGGTCTCGTGATATCTCGGCTACGCCAACATGACTTGAGGTAAGTCCTTGCGGAACGGAGAGGACGGGATTCGAACCCGTGGAGCAGGTTTAACCCGCTCACCGGTTTAGCAAACCGGCGCTTTCGGCCACTCAGCCACCTCTCCAAGGCATTCAGTCAACTTACCTCTGCCAGAATACCGGACCACGTGACCTTCAGCAAGAGAACCCTTCGCGCAACCACTCCCCGGCAGACGTTGCAGTTTCGCGAGATTCGTGGCCATCCGGACCTAGTGACGGTGGAGGAGGCCATGGCGCTGTGGAAGGCTGCGGTGGACGAGGAGATACAGGACCGCGAGGCGCGCAAGCGATTGCTGCGGCGCGTATTCTTGTAGCTGCCCTCGCTGGAGAAATGATTTCGTTCGGTCGATCGACGAGGCCAAAACCCTCAGGAGCGTGCGGGCCCGCTGGCTGCGTTACCTGTGGGTAGGCGATCCGAACAACTTGGTGCTGTTCGTTTCGCCTACTCCACAAGGCAAGGTGACGGATTACCTATTCGTTGGCAGTGGGTCTTGCAAGCGGCGCTTTCGCCCCAGTGCCCAGCCTGCAAGACCTGTCGCGGCAAGTCCTGCGAGCACCACGGTCGATGGTTCCGGCACGGAGGACGAGGGCCCCACCGGAGCTAGAGTCAGCTGATCCTGTATGTCCGGACTGGTCAAGCCAATGAGATTGGCCTTGGGCCCTGCGCCGTCCAAGGAGTCGAGCCAGCTCTGGGCCAGGGAATCGGTCGCCGGATCGCCGGAGGTGGCAGTGAAATTGCCGGCCGAGAGATTCAGATTATGGTGCGGCTGGCTGCTGTTCCCGTCGTAGACAATCTCCCACACGTCCATTTGCAACGCGGCGGCTTGCGAGGCGTCCAGATTGCCTCCGTTATAGTCCCGGCCAAAGAGCTCACGGAGCAAGCTGGCCTTCATCGCTCCAATGGGCCCGTGCTCTCCAGGCAAGTTGATGCCCGTATCGGGATTGCCCGCGTCTTGCAAGGGCACGAGGTTGTACTGGTAATTGCCGCCGAAACTGATGTACTGATTCAACTCGATACAGCAGGTCTTGAAATTCCCGGACAAGCCGCCTGCCGTCGCCGTCCAATTGAACAGTCCTGCTTCGGTCGTTTCCGTGATGCCCAGATTGGCAACAGAGAATTGCACGTTCATCATTGGCGAAACCGAGTTGAACGTCGCATCGACTTGTCCGGCCTGGATCGCAGGCACGGCCAGGCCCCCCACGACGAGGACCGCCAGCATACATTGCGTAAACTTACTCATCAACATGCCTCCACATTGTTCCTGAAAGATGGTGCAACGCTGCATTCCTCTCTGTCATCTCGAGATCAAGCGCTCTTGCTCTGTGCTGAGGCCGGTTCCGGTTTGCCTCCGACACAGAGGGCTGCAGCGGCAGCCCGTACGGGGTGATGTTGTCCGCCAAAACGACTGAGATTTTGGCGGAACAAAAAAGGGTGAAATAAACGAAGACCGTCCAGGCCCGACCAATCGAGGCCGTGCGCGAACAAAAGCGTGGTGTGGGGGACGTTCTGCTCCGTTGCTTGGCAAACGTGCCAAGCTATCGCCAATTATGCAAACGCGATGCCATGATTCATGGCCGGCGGCTACATCGATCTGAAGTCTCGGTAATTGAGAGGTTTGCGTTGCGCGGGCAGGCGTTTCACAAGCTCGTGACCGTTAATGGCCCTTAGCGCGCGTAGACGGAACGTGATAAGCAACGGAAGCAAATCCAAATGAGATTGTGCATGTGGACTGAATGGTCCAAGCTACCTTAGATGTCTGGAGGCTGAGAACTGGAATCACCTTCCCAATCTAGATCCGCGACCACTGGGCGATGAGGTGACCCGACATGCGGCCCAATCCAGCAGCGTCGAAAACGCCAGCTGGGACCAGCGAGGATCTGATCGATACGTAAATTGGCGCGTCGCGTGAAGTAGGTGTACCCGAAGCCGTTTCCAACGGAAGAAAAACCATTACTGAACTGCGACCACTCGTCCGAGTAGATAGTACTATCTACCGGAGTATTGAAGTCGCCAGCCAACAGCACGGGGCCTTGCAGTTCTCGTGCGTAAGCGCTCGCAGCGATCGACTCTACCCGTCGCTCCACCATATTCGCTTCGATTTCAGAAATCGCTCCATGGGCACGCTCGAAGAGGGCTTGGAGACCTTCATGCGGCGACGCAAGATGAACATCGAGGAGATGGATCCTACCCCAGGGAGCCTGAATCCCATAGTGCACGACGCTACCTTTGCTGGTCCACCGACCCGCCCGAACGTCATCTATTCTTTGGATCGGATAGCGGCTGGCCACGCACAGTTCGCCGTCCCTTTCCACGTGCCAACCTCCTTGAGCAAATAGCTGATTGTCATGTGCGTGCGTCCAGTCTTGCAGCGTCATGATGTCTGGATTTGAAACGCTCACAAACTCGCTGAATCTAGGGGCGTCCAGTTGGTGCCGATGAACATTGCAGGTCAAGAGCCGAATGCGGGGCCTTGACGAGTCATGAGTTCCCAAGACGGCGGAGGAAACATTTAGCCCCATGAGCGGACCGACAATTAATATGGAATCCAAACCGCACAGCCACAACAAGCGCGGGCGACATATGGCTGCGAGAGGGACAAGGATGCCCAGTGGCAGTAACCAAGGCCAGCGCGGGCTGTACATTAAAACGGTTGCAAGCCACCAGCGATCAGCGCTCAGTCGCACGACCAGCAGTAGCCCAACGACTAAAGCTGTGAACGCCCAAGCGGAGGCGACCAAGGTTTTTTTGGCGTACCTGGCAAGCCGCGAACGGGGTGAGGCATACCTGGTTGGCACGATGGCCCTACTCATGGCGGAGCGCTTCGATGGGATCCATGTACGCCGCCCGCCGGGCAGGATAGGTGCCGAAGATAAGCCCGACCGCCACGGATACGCCGAAAGCCAGTAAGGGCGACCAGGGACGAACGATCGTCGGGAATTCGAACATGCGCGCGACGAAGTGAGACAAGGCAATGCCAAGGACGACGCCCAGCAAGCCGCCCATGGTGGAGAGCACGACCGTCTCGATCAGGAATTGCAAGGCGATATGCCGGCGCTTGGCGCCCAGGGCCCGGCGAATGCCGATTTCGCGGGTGCGCTCCGTCACCGTCGCCAGCATGATATTCATGATGCCGATGCCGCCCACGACGAGGGAAATCGAGGCGATGGCGCCCAGGACCAGCGTGAAGATGCGCTGCGTTTGCTCGGCCTTCTTGAGCAAGTCCAGGGGAACGGTGAGTGCCGTGTCTTGCTTGGTGTGATACTGGTCGATCAAGCCCTGAACAATGTCTGCGGTCTTCTTCACATGATCCATGCTATCGACGCCAATCGTTAGCTGGCTGATTTCGAGTTTTTCGAATTCCTGCGTTCCCGAACGAATATAGACGATGAGTTTGCCAAAACGCGCCTGGTCGGTAGCGAAAGGGATGTACACATCGCGATTGTAATCTTGAGCTGCCAGGCTGCTGCCGATCCCCGCCGAGGGCGCCTTGCGCTCAGTGACGCCGATGATGCGGAAGAAGAAGCGCTCGTCAATGCACACCGAATGGCCGACGGGATCGTCGATGGGATAGAGTTTTTCCGCGATTTCTGCTCCCAGAACGACCACGTTTTCGAAGCGTTCGTCATCGACATGGGAGATGAAGCGGCCGTGGCTCAGGTGCAAGCCGTTCATTTCCAAATAATTGGGGGTGACGCCGACAATGCGCCCTTCCACCCGGTGAGCGAGATTGCGGACATCCTTGCGGAACTCGCGCACCGGCGTGACCGACGTGACCGTGGGGATCGTCGCGGCGATGCGCTCCATGTCCTTGATGGTCAGACCGTAATCCAGCATGTACTGCTTTTTCTCATGCTGGTTGTCGTCGGCGGAGGGCTTGACGCTGCGTACGATGATGTTTGTCGCACCCAGGTCCTTGATCTGCTCGATCGCCTTGAAGCGCGCTGCTTCTCCCACGGCCAGCATCACAATCACCGACGCCACGCCAAGCACGATGCCCATCGTCGTCAGCGTCGAGCGTAGACGATGAACGCCGATGCTCTTGAAGCCGACACGCAGGGTGTGACCGAAGTTTTCTGTAAACATGGTGCTTTAGCGGAGAATTAGCCGCGCGGGCCAGGGGGAGCCCCTGGTTGCGTCGCGGTTGTTTTCGTCGCGGTTGGCAGTTTCTCACCGCTGGCTTTCAACTCGGCGGCAATCCGCGCCCGGGCATCCAGGGCAACCTTTTCACCTTCCGAGAGGCCGCTCTTGACCTCCACGAACTTATCGTTGTTGTCGCCCAGCTCGACTTCCCGAGGCTCGACGCTCTTGCCGTGCACGACGTAGCAGCGGTGCAGGCGGTCCTTTTGACCTACCGCCTGAACCGGCACGACGAGAATGTTGGGTAGGTTCGTTACCTCGATCCTTACTTCACCGGAGAAACCCGGTTTCAGGCTCGCTTCTGCAGGAACCTCGTCGATCTTGACGATCGTTTCGTATTCCTTGACGGAACGGTCGAAGAAGCCTTCATTGCTGGCCATGGTGGCAACAGATTGAACGGTGCCACGCAGCACGTGTCCGGCATAGGCGTCGAAGCGCACCTCGGCCTTGAGGCCCTTCTTTACCTTCTTCACCATGGCTTCGTGGACCTTGACCTTCATCTGCAATTGGGAAAGGTCGGGCAGGCTGAAAAGACCCTGGCGGAAGTAAACGACGGCGCCGGCACGGATGCGGGCGGAATCGTCGTACCAGCGGTCCTTGGCATAGACGAGGATGCCGTCCTGCGGCGCTTTCACGACGCAATTGTCGAGCTGCCTCTTGAGCCGATCGAGCGTGCTCTTTTCCAGGCGCTCGGTCACCTGGGCCGCCTCGAGGTCGTTCTGGGCCTTCTCGACCGCAGCCTTGCCGGAGGCCTCGGTCCGCCGCGCCTCTCCTTCCGCATCGCGTTTCTTGGCTTCCAGCTCCTTCAGCGTACGTTTTTTGGTCCAGTTTTCGAGCAGATTGAGCTTGGCCACCTTGCTTTTCAGAACGAAATCTTTGTTGCGCTCGATGGTTTCCTTGGTGTGCACCGTTTCCAAGGTGCCGAACCCCTGTTTGTAGAACTTCCGGTATTTTTCGAGGTCGTCCTGGGCCTCCTGCAAATCTTTCTTGGCCATCTCGATATCGCCCTTGCCCTCCTCCAGAGAGACCTTGTAGTCACCCGGCAGGTATTTTTCCAAATCGAGCAATGCAAGAATGGCTGCGGTTTTGGCCTTGTCCGTGTCGGTGTCCGCCTTGCTCTTCTGGACGGTCAGCTCGCCAACTGCCATCTTGGCCTTGCCGACCGCCTGTTGCCATTTGACCTTTTGATCGTCGTAACTTCGCTGGAGCTGGTCGCTGTCGAATGTGACGACGACCTGGTCCTTCTTGACCTGAATGCCTTCGGGCAAGATCGTCACGATCTTGTTCTGGTAACCTTCCACCTCGCAACGAACGTCCACAGTCTTGGAACTTTCCAGATCACCGTGTTCCGTCACGACGATCGGCAGATCGGTCCGGGTGACGATTGCCGTGATCTCGGCGGTAAGCGAGGGATCGGGAAGGAACCAGTTCCAGGCATAGTAACCCGCCGCCGCGATACCTGCAACGAGGAGGGCGAGCTTCCAGGCAATGCCGCTGAATCGGCGCCAGCGCCCGGTTCGCTTGGCCTCAGGGAAGTTTGGGAAGGGTTTTGCCGCCGGAGTCTTGTGGAGCGACTGCGGCAGATTGGCCGGCTGCGTTGTCGTGCCCATCGATATAGAGCCCTCGGTCGTCTAGTTGTAAAGCTTCCATGTCCAGGAGCAGCCTGTAGCGAGTCGTCTCGTAGGCGGCCCAGGTGCCAATCAAGGAATTCTCGGCCCCCAGCAGGCCATTCAGGGCGTTAAGAGTATCCAACGTACTGGTCGGCTTCGCGTTGGTGCTTGACAACAAATCCTCGCGAGCCGCTTCGTACTGGAGAGCCGCGGAGACCAGGCTCTGGCGAGATATCTCAAAGCTGATGCGGTTGAGACGTAACTGTCGAATATCATCGCGGATCGCCTCGCTGATCGAATCCTGAAGAATCATGTAGGACCGCCGAGCCTGCTGATAGGCAATCTGGCTGGCCCTGTATGCATTGCGCTGGGCCAATCGATTCAACGGCGTATCAATTTGCACTCCTACGGAGTAAGTGCTTGCCGACGCACGAAAATCGAACGGATGGTTACCTAGCGGCGGTGTTGCAATATTAGCGGAGGTCACCAAGTTCAAACCCGCCTTGAGGGCACTGGCCGTTACCGTAAGCTGACGCCAGGCGTCGACCACCTGGGCTTCCTGATTCATTAAGTCGAGTCGGTTGTTGAAGGCGTACGCCGTCGCCTCGTCCACATCATAAGTGGTCGGATGCAATTGAATCAAGTATACGCGGACCCTCAGTTGCAGAACGAATAGTTCTGCCAGGGTCTCCGAGAGGTTTCCGCCGAGGCGTGCCAACCCTTCGGTGCTCGGCCGGAGATTGTTTTCCGCGAGCGCCGCGCTCAGACGCAAGCTCTTCTTCGCCTGATCGTCCAACTCCTCGCGGACGGCGGTTAGTCTGACCGCTACCTGGGCCGCATTGCTGCGCGCTCTCACTCCCGCTTGATCCTTCTCCGCCGTCTTTATCTGATCCTTTAAACGGTCGAGCTCGCTGCTTACCTCATCCACCAGTTTAATCGTCCGGGCGCGGAAAGTCTCCAGTTTTTTGATGCCTTCCCGCAATTTGCCCAGCGCGGCCTGGTTGACCTGGCGGTACACCGCTTGGAAATCGTCGATTTCGCCCTGAAGTGCCGTGAGCGCTGGATCGTTGAGCTGAAACTGCGCCAGCAAGGAATCGTCCAGACGGATGGGCAGGCTGGGCGGCAGGCCAAGGAGCAGTTTATAGGCGTCCTCGGCGGTCGCCAGGGAAGTTTCGAGCTGGATGAGCTGCTGCTGACCTTGCTGGAGACTGAGATCGATTTGCTCGACATTGATGGCGGCCAGCTTGCCTGCGTCAAGGAGCGCAGTGTTCAGACGTAAGCTTAGCTCCAGGGCCTGGATATTCGCTTGTGAATTGCGAACCCCCTGTTGTTGAGTGAGCAAACTCAAGAAGGTGTTGGTGGCGATCTGGAAGGTGAACTGCTTGCGGTAATGGGCGAAAGTCCGCAGCGTGTACAGCAACGTCCGCTCTGCCTCGGTCAGCGTTTCCAGGGCGACGGCGCGCCCGGCGTTCTGCAACAATGGCTGCATGTAGTTGACGATAATGTTGGAAAAGCCAACGCTGGAGTTTCCTCCCGCGTACTGGAACACAAAGGAATTGGCTAATTCCGCCATGATCTGACCGCCACTGGCCAGGAACCGGTTGAAGCCAATGGTGGAATTGGTGCTGAGCGTATTCAGCTCGTCGGCACTGCTGCCGAAATGCGTATAGGTCGTGTCGTTCGTGCCGAACCACTGCAGCTCGAACCCGAAGCGGTCCAGCGTGACAGTAAGCGACGCGAGGTACAAGTTTTCGATCTGGGTCTGGTAATTCGGACTGTTCAAGATTCCCACTTCCACGGCCTTATCCGGAGTCAGTACCAGCCGGCCTTCTTTGTCCAGTTCCAGGTAGTTCTTCCAATCAGGGTCTTCAATCCAGGGAGCATCGCCGTCCCGATGCCAGTGGCGATAGCCATGCATGCCGAAGACGCACTGCATGTATTTGTCGGCGGCCCGGTCGTCCGGAGGCATGGGCGTATGATCGGGATCGAATGGATCGAAGAGCCGCGACTGGGGAGGAACGTCCACCGAGATCCGCGGGACTTCCCAGCGCGGATCCTGGTTGCGTTCCTCGATGATGTGGTAAGTCTCGTTGTCCGCCTGGACGCGGTAATGGGCGCGTGTGCATCCGCATAGGAGGCCCCCCACTAGCAGCAGCATAAGGCGACCGGCAACAATTGTTCTCCCCTCGCCCCGGTACTCCGGGGAGAGGGGTCGGGGGTGAGGGGCCTTGGCCGGGGATCGTTCGTCCCCCTCACTCCCGACCCCTCTCCCCCGAAGCGAGCGAGAGGGGAGATTATGACCTGCCGCTCGCATAAGCACGCGCATGGAGTCTCCACGTTTCCTGAAGGAACCCGGGCGATTCGCCTAGGACAGCCAGTTCTGAGAAAGGGATTGCGCATCGGTTAACACAAGTCGAGCAGGGCGTCAAGCCAGTCCGAAGACTCCCGCGGCGCTCCTACTCCCCAAATCACCAGCCATTCAGGTCCACCTGGATTATCAATCCTTGCAGCCTTGGTTGCACGACCACGGGGACGCAATTCACCCGACATTGACGCTCTCTGCGCCTGCCGCTATAGTCCCTCCTCCCGTGGGGTATATCCCCTGGCTACCTCCAAAGCTTTGGTAGGGCGTTCGCATGAATCGGAAGTCGTTTGTCTTGGCAATCGCGATCGTCCTGGTCCTTCTCGGCAGCGCGGCGACCGGCGTCGGGTTGCTGGTTCGGCATGTGCCCACCTTCTATGAGCGCGCGGCTGTACCGCCGGGAGACGCGCGCACCACGGCCTCGGGTGAATTCGTCAGCAGGTTCTTTCACCTGATCGACGGGGTCGCCAACAAGCGGCAATGGCGGGAGCAATTCACCGAGAAGCAAATCAACAGCTATTTCGTGGAGGATTTCCTCAAAGAGCACGGCGACAAACGGCCGCTGCCCGATAGCATCCATGAACCACGCGTCGTGCTGGAACCGGACAAGATTCGACTGGCATTTCGCTATGGCACCGGCCCGTGGAGCACGATCGTATCGATCGAGGTGCGAGTCTGGCTAGTGCCCAAGGAGCCGAACGTGGTGGCGTTCGAGTTCCAGGCCGTGCACGCCGGTGCTCTGCCAATTTCCGCTCAGTCGATGCTGGAACGAATCGCCGATGCCGCGGAAGAACAGGATCTTGATCCGAGGTGGTTTCGCCTGAGTGGTCACCCTGTCCTGGTGCTGCGTTTCCAGGCCGACCGCAGCACACCGACGTTTCAACTGCAAGGGCTGGAGCTTCGCCAGGGCTCGCTGCTCGTCTCAGGGCGGTCGCTCGATTCCACACCACAAATCAGCGCTGCAGCGCCTCCCGCGGAGGCTTTGCCTAACTAATGCTCTGTCATGTCTGGTGGAACGAGTTTTCAGTGTTAACAAGGATCGCAGGCGGCGCTCGTAGGACAGGCAGCCTTGCCTGTCCCGCTGGCGAAATGGACAGGCAAGGTTGCCTGTCCTACGACTGTCACGTCCCATGCTTCACAGCTTGCGCGATCCCAGATCAGTAACTTCACCTGGCAAGCAGATTCACTTTTCACTCGGCGTGAACAGGAACGACCATGCGTCGTCCTGAACCCGCTCTAGTGCCGCCATTCCATGAAGGCGATGCCCGTCTAGCTGCACGGCTAGCCTGTCTTGTTCACGAGACAACCAGGTGAAAACGCCGGCGTCCCAGCGAACGACCTGGCCGCGATTGCCGCTGACGGGGCCCTCGTAATCCAGATACAAACGTCGATGTGCTGGAAGGCTAACTGCCGAAATGACCTGTCCAACAGCGGGAGGCGCCGCCAGCCTCCAGGTTTGCAGAACCTGATCCGCTTCCAGCAGGAAATCCCAGTGCACAACGGGATAGTCGTGCTCGAGAATGGCATAGCGAGGCATGGCCAGCCGGTTCGTGAGTGTCGGCTCGTGTTCTAGACCTCGAGTATCTTAGTTCGAGTTTTGCAGATTTTGAAGGCTTGGCGGAGTGAATCGTTGAGGAAGGGAAAATCAAAGCGGCGGTAAAGCGCCGCACTCCAAGGAAGTCATTCTTGGAGTGCGGCGCTTTACCGCCGCTTTTGTTTCCTCTATTTTGCCATGCCCGAAGCACTTGCAGATAGGTCGATTTAGTACCGGATAGCTACGCCGAAGTTCACCCCCTGTGCCCAGAAATCGGAGTGGCTGCCGATGTTGGAGGGCGTGGGAGTAGTCGGGCCGGTTCCGAAGGAAAGGCTCGAGGGCACCAAGTTGGGATTGACGATGCGATTTACCTGGTCACCCGGACGCACGACATCCTCCCAGTAGAGGAAGTTGTAGCCGACAAAGAGACGCAGGTTCCGAGTTACCTCGACGCCGGCGCTCAGCATCAATTCCGGGAGGACCGTGAACTCGTCGCGAGCGGAATGGCCCGTATTGCTGCCCACGGCAAACAACCCGCCGGGAATGCTGGCCGCGGGAGCCCCGGTCCCCGACAGTGTCGTTTGGCCGTTGACGTTCACGACTTCGTGGGTGTCGCCAAGCCCCACCTTGCCAACCATGACGAGGAAGAGACGGCCGGAGTGAAGATCCGCTTGCAGGCCGACCTGGCCGCCGGTGAACTGGTTGCGGGTGCCGATGCCGTCCAAGACGCTCACGACGCCGGGCGCTAGGACCGTGTTGCCGTTGAAGCCGAGGACCCCGCCCGGCAGCAGCGTCGAGCTTTGGGTGATGCCCAGGTTCTCGTTCAAGAAGAGATAACGAGCGCCTATCAAGAAATCCACGCCGCCGTTCAGATTTTGATTGAGCGGATGGAGGATGTTGATTTCGGCGCCCGAGAATTCCAGCGAAGAGCTGACCTGAATGTTGCCCGCGAAGGCTCCGGGAAAACTGACCAGTGCAGCCGACTCTTGGCCGTTCAAGGAGTTGATGAACGGCCTGGCAAGGACGGGGTTTCCGCCGGCATCGGAGGATGTGCCAAAGCCTTCTTGCCCCTTCTGGAGCCAAAGGGCCGTGCCTTCGATTGCCCAAGTATGATCCTCATTCGAATAGCCAAGGGTGAAGCGAGCGCCGGAGAGTGACCCAAACTCGGTGTTCGAGTCTCCGAAGAGCGTTGAAGTGCCGGGGTTCCCGAGGATGCCCTGCGAGGCCGTGGTGCCGGTCGTCGCCAGCGGGCCGGGGGAAGGCGCCGAACGAACCCACCACAACAGGTATTCCGCATTGAACCAAACCCTGTCGGACCCTTCCCAGACGGGGAAGATCCACTTCTTCTTGTCGAGGGCGTGGGGGTCGTCGGTGAACGCATTGGGCCCGTCCGGCAGGGACAAGCCGTTCTCGACCTCCACCACGGCTGCGGTTTCCGGTGCAGGCGTCGTGGAACCGTCGCCTTTGGTGTCGGCCGCGGGAGCCGCTGCTCCCACGACTTGCACTGGACTGGTTACGGTGCTCCAGGAGGGCATAGGGGGGCCTGGAGGCGGCTTCGGCAAAGCAGGCGGCGGCGCCTGCCCTGATGACATGCCAACGCCGGCGACCAGGGTGGCCAGCAAAGCCAGAAATCCCGTTCTCATGGGAGTCTCCTATTGTGCCCGTTGGCACCGGGACCGACCGCAAACTTCCGCATTACCCGAAATAGCGCTTCAAAGCGTAGAAGGCGCAAACGCTACCCGGTTGATTAAATCGGCATTCTCGGAAAATCACATGAACGATTGAGACGGGAATAACGCGCATGACGACGGCGCGGCTGGCCCTGGAGGGGGGTTTCGGACGTTTGCGACCAACGCACATCGATCTGGAGAAAATAACGACCTGGCTAACTGGGCATATTGATGAGTTTGTTCCGGGTGCGGTTCCGACGACTCCTGCGCCTAATCACTTCTTTGGCGGCGGCAGGGCAACAATTGGCTTGCCCTGGGCATCGACTGCGCCGGCAACGACCAGGACCATCCTCTTGGGATCGAGATACTTGCGAGCGACCGCCTGCACGTCCTCTGGTGTCACTGCTTCGATCCCGTGGCGATAGTCATCCAGATAGCCGAATCCAAGATGGTGCTTCTCAATTTCGAGCAGCGCTCCGGCAACCTTGTCATTGGTCGTAAAGCGGAAGGGTAGGCTACCGAGAAGATATTTCTTGGCGTCTTCGACTTCTTCTTTCGACGGAGTCTCGGCGCGAATTCTTTCTAGTTCCTCCAGGAACATTTGTTTCGCGCGCGGCAGGGATTGGGGCTGGGTGCCGATATAGCAGGTGAAAAGCCCCGGCTCCTCACTGGCCGAACTCGTGATCGCCGCCGATACCGTATAGGCCAAGCCTTCGCGGTCCCGCAACCGGGCGGACAGGCGGTCGGTAAAGCCGGGCCCGGTGCCCAGGACGTAATCCATCACCAACAATTTGTAATAGTCCGGATTGTTGCGGCAAATACCGGCATGGCCCATGAAAAAGTGCAGTTGCGAAGCGGCCGGCATGGAGATGATTTGCTCGATGAACTTCTCGGGTTTTTCGACCGCCGCGGTTTGCGGCTTGGTGATTGGGGAGGACGGCTTCCAGTTCTCGGTCAAGCGCGTTGCTTCCTCGATCACCTGCTTGCTGTCGAAATCGCCCACGATGGCAACCACGGTGTTATTGGGAACAAAAACTTGCTTGTAGAAAGCTAGACAATCCTCCGGGGTGAGGGCCGCGACGGTCTCACGTAGACCCATCGCCGGCCGGGCGTAGGGGTGTTTGCCATAGGTCAACTTGCGATACAGCTGGCGCGCCTTGGCCTCCGGCTGGCGTTCGGCGTCGGCGATGGCCGAAAGGATTTGTGCCTGTTTGCGGGCAAAGGCCTCCTTGGGGAAGGTTGCCTGGGTCAAACACTCAAAGAGGAGTCGCAAACCCAGACTTCGATCCGGAGCCAGTACTTTCACAGCACCGCCGTTCCCACCCATGGATAGCACGCCGCCGACGTTGCCGATCAGCTCTGCAATCTGCGGTCCGGTATGCTCGGCTGTCCCTTCATCCAGCAAAGTGCCAAGGAGTGTCGCCACTCCCGCCTTGTCTTCCGGCTCGAGAAGTTTCACCCAGCGCACCGAGGCTTCCGCCACGAGGATGGGCAGCCGATGGTTTTCAAGGAGCAACAGCGTCAGGCCGTTGGGCAAAACGACGCGCTGCGTCTTTTGGAGTGAGAACGTCCCGGTGCCGCCCGCGGAGGAACGGGCTGCCGAGCGCTGCGGCGCTCCTTTGCCCTCGCCGGCACCAGCACCGGAAGCGGCACCCGGAACCGACCAGACGACGACGCGCCGGTCGGGATCGAGATACTTCTTGGCAGCTTCCTGCACGTCCTGCGGGGTTACTGCCTGGATGCGCGGCAAATAGGTTTTGAGAAACTCCAGATCGTTGGTCGTGACGCCGCGTGCGATGCTGTCCGCCAGGCTGTGAACGCTTTCGCGTCCGTAGATGATCGCGGCGATGACAGCCTTCTTGACACGATTGAGTTCTGCTTCCGGGACAGGTTGGTCGCGTAGCTTGTTTAGCTCGTCGAGCACGGCGTCCTCGGCCTTGGCTCGATTTTTTCCCTTGAGAATTTCAGCCTGAATGGCGAACCAACCAGGATACCGGCCGCTGGAATTGGTGCTGTCAACCCCTCCGGCGAGTGCATCGCCATCAACTAGTCTCTTGTAGAGTCGCCCGGTTTTGCCGTTGCTTAATAACCCCTGGATCACCTCCAGCGGATAAAAGTCGGGATCGCCGGAGCGCACCACGTTAAAGCCCATCAGCATGCGCGGTTCTTCGAACTTGGACTCGAACTCTTTGCGCACCGGCCCGTTCCGCTTGAATTCGGCGACGGTCTTCCGCGGCGGCAAATCCCCCTTCGGCAAGGAGCCAAAGAGTTCTTTGATCTTGGCCATGGCCTTGTCGGGGTCGAAGCCGCCGCAGACGACGAGTGCTGCATTGTTGGGATAGTACCACTTGTCATAGTGAGACTTGATGACGGCCGCGGTCGCGCCACGGACTTGCTCGCGCACGCCAATCACCGGATGCCCGTACGGCCCATGGTCGAAGAGAAGCGGCAGTATCGTTTTCTGTTCCAGGTCGAAAGGCTCGTCCTCGTTGCGTTCCAGCTCGGAGATCACCGCCCCTTTCTCCTGCTCGAATTCATGACGCGGATCGATGCGGAGATTGCGCATGCGGTCGGCCTCGATTGCCAGCGCAGCTTCCCAGCGATCGGCGGCGAAATCGAAATGATAGACGGTGCAATCTTCGGAGGTACTGGCATTGTTGGCGCCGCCGTTGCGCAGCGTCAGGCGGTCGATGTCTCCAGGCATGATCTTGTCGGTGCCCTTGAACATCAAATGTTCAAGGTAATGAGACAGGCCCGTGTGCTCCAAATCCTCGTCCGCGGAGCCGACTTTGTAGGCAACCATCGTAGTCACGACGGGGGAGCCTGGGATCGGCTTGAGATAGACGCGCAATCCGTTGGCCAGTGTTTCCTCGCGGATGCCGTCGTAAAGGGCCGCGGCGGCCTCAAGGGCTGGACTGGCCGCCTTGCGAGTCGCCTTGGGCTCCTCTGCCTGAACCTCATTGCGTGGATGGGACCAGTCGAGGATAATGAAAGGGAAGAACAGCAGGCAAGAAACGAAAAAAAACCGCCGGTATTGGTATTTCATGTAGGATCTCAAGAGAGAGGAGGGCAAGAACTGACATCCGACCCTGCGGGGACCATCCTTGAGCAGGGAATGCTTGACCGACTGGCCGCCTCGTTGCGGCCAAGCCGAACGGCGCGGCACGAGCGCCTACAGTTTACTTGTACCAGGTTCTGGGTTTACGACAAGCGGAACAGCGTGGCCGCCCAGATAGCGCATTTGTTTCGCCAGAAAATAGATGAACTTATTTGCCTAACCGGGAAAAATATCCCAAAGTTTACATAGTCACCGGATGGCAGAGTCGCGGCAAGGCGTCCAAGTTTGCTTCCGACCGCAGCTTTTATACCATGCCTGGTGCACGAGAGACGCAGTGCAGGCAGGGAGCCACCATGCGTGTCAAACTACTGGTTGTTCAGGGTCGCCCGCAGGGGAAATCCCTACAGTTCCCCTGTGGCGAGTTCGTTATTGGCCGCGGCACAGAATGCCATATCCGACCGAACAGTTCTTGGGTCAGCCGCCAACACTGTATTCTCCGCGTCACCGACGACAGCGTCCATCTCCGCGACCTCGGCAGCAGAAATGGGACGCTTATCAACGGCAGCCGGGTCGTTGGGGAACGCCACCTCGCGCATGGCGACCGCCTGCAAGTTGGACCACTCGTTTTTCAGGTGTGCCTCGACGAAAGCTCGGTGGATCTACAAGCAACCGGCCAGGTCGAAACCGGCGTGCACTGCATCGACACGGCTGAAGCCCAGTCCCTGGGAAGCGCTCCTTCCGAGCCGCCTGTTCGCCAAGTGACCGGCAAATCCGGGGTGCTGCCCGCCCAACCACCTGCGGTCTGAGGATTTCTTCGTTCACCCGGAAAGGCTCCTGCCCGGCTCCGTTGCCGATTCACCAAACTGCCGCGCACTCTTCAATTCGTGGACAGCAACCCCGTCCTGCGCTTACAATCCTCTTCGTCGCAGTTCTTCTCACAGGACTTTGCAACTTTTGGAAGGGGACAAGAAATGCGTGCCGCGTTGCACTGCAGATGGATGCCGGGGATCGCCGTCTTGGCGACAAGCGTGCTGGTTGCTTTCGGACCCACGGTCCGCGCCGATGGCAGGACAAAAAGTGATGATGCCGGCGCACCACCCAAAGGCGCCAAGGTGCTTTTTGACGGTAAGGACCTCTCGGGATGGACTTCGCTGAGCGGCGGCCCAGCACGGTGGAGCGTGGAAGACGGCTACATGGTCGTCGCCCCCGGAAAGGGCGACATCAAGACCAAGAAAACCTTTGGCCCCGATTTCAAGTTACACGTGGAATTCTGGCTGCCGCTCATGGCCAACAAGAAGAGCCAGGCACGAGCCAACAGCGGCGTCTATCTGCAGGGTCGCTACGAAGTCCAGGTTCTCGATTCCTACATGAATGAAACCTACCCCATGGGCGAATGCGGGGCCCTCTACGGGCTTATTCCCACCAGCAAGAATGCCAACAAGCCGCCGGAACAATGGCAGACTTACGACATCACTTTCCACTCTCCGCGCGTCAATGGCGAAGGCAAGGTTACGAAAAAGGGCCATCTTACTGTGGTCTTGAATGGTGAGATGGTCATTGACGACGGCACGTTCGATAAGGTGACGGGCGGAGCGCTGGACGAAAAAATGGGCGAGCCCGGGCCGATCCGCCTCCAGGATCACGGCTGCAAGGTGCGCTTTCGTAATATCTGGATTGAGCCGCTGACTGCCAAGTAACGACGGAAGTCTCGTCAAGACCATAAGCTGGCGAATCCTTAAGGAGAAGGAATGTGCCGTCACGCGCGTTAGAGATCTTGAGTACCCAAGAAGCTTTTCAGAAACTGACAATGGACGCGTTGAAGCCACTCGCCAGGCTTCTCGACAGGACGGCAGGTCCGCCCAAGCCAGGATTGGTCGGTTTGCTGACAGACACGATGACGAAACCCGCCAAAGTCCGTGAGTTGTATGACGGACTGGACACTCTCAGCAAAGCGGCGATCCAAGAAGCAGCCGCTGAACCGGAGGGGATTCTAGACATCAGCCGGTTTCAGGCAAAGTACGGCCAATCACCCGACTTTGGCCCTCTCAAGGAATGGTCCAGCCATTCGGTCCAGCCCACAGTCCTTGCGCTCTTTTTTCCACAGCAGTATACGCGCGTACTTCCGCATGACCTGCACCAATTACTGTCGGAATTCGTACCGGAGCCAGTCGCCCTGCAAGCTTCGACTACCGATGAACCGCCCTCCACGATCCGAGAAACCTGGCAATCCTGGGACGGCAAGGAAATGACAGGTGAAGAGAAAGAGGTGCGTGTCCGCGAGACTGCGCGGGCAGCCCAACGCGATCTCAAGGCGGTTCTGCGCTTGGTGGATGCCGGTGAAGTGGGCGTTAGCGATAAGACACGCCGTCCAACTTCGGCGACGGTGAAGGCAGTCGAGGCCGTTCTCGAAGGTGGGGATTTCTACAGCGAGGACGATGTAGACCAGGAACCCTATCAGCCTTCCCATGACCTCAAGATCAAGGGATTCGCTTGGCCACTCATCGTGCAGGCTGCGAAACTGGCTGAACTTTCCGGCACGCGCCTCCGCCTGACGACAGCCGGTCGAAAGGCACTTGCCCTACCAGTCCACGAGGTGTTGCGTTCTGCGTGGAATTGTTGGCTCAACAGCACGCTGCTCGACGAGTTCCACCGAGTAAGCGGCGTCAAAGGGCTTCAGAGCAAGGGCAAGAGCGGGGCCAGCGCCTTGGTATCCCGCCGGCACGCCATGCTCGAAGCTCTCGAAGAATGCCCCGCTGGAAAATGGATCGCTACGGAGGAACTCTTCCGGTTACTCAAAGTGCACGGCAAAGACTTCGAAGTCGTCCACAACCCCTTCCAGCTCTACATCGGGGAAAGACAGTACGGCAGTCTGGGTACTTGGGGGAGGGCTTACTGGGAGCTTGTCGAAGGCCGCTATGCCTTGGCTTTGCTGTTCGAGTATGCGGCCACCCTGGGGCTTATCGATGTAGCCTATACCAGTCCGCAGGGTGCACGAGACGACTATACCGACCGTTGGGGGACAGACGATCTAGCCTGCCTGAGCCGTTATGATGGCCTCCGTTACGTGCGGATCAACGCTCTGGGCGCCTGGTGCTTTGACATTGCCGATTCCTACGAGCCCGAACCCATCGTTCACGAGAAGGTTCTCAAGGTGCTACCCAACCTAGATGTCGTGGCCAAGGCAAAGGCGGTCTATCCCGAGGACTTGATCTTGCTGGATCGATTCGCCGACAAGCAATCAGAAGCGGTTTGGCATCTCAGCACTGCCAAGATTCTGAAGGCGGCGGAAGAGGGGCAGACGATTCAAGAGCTTATCGAATTCCTGAATGCCAAGACCGAAGAGCCGGTGCCGCAAACCGTCGCCATTTTTCTCCAGGACATGGAGAATCGGACCGGCAAGCTTCGCGACGTCGGCACCGTGCGGATCATCGAATGCGCGGATGTTGCCACGGCTCAGCTCTTGGGGAACGAGCGTCGCCTGCGCGGCATGTGCGAGCTTGCTGGCGAGAGATCTCTGATTTTCCGGCCCGCGAAAGAAAACGCCGTGCGTCGAGCCCTACGCGATTTAGGATACGCAATCCCGCTCGCAACAGAGGAGGCCGGCAGATGATTGGGGCAAGCAAGCCTATTTCGATCCTCCCTCCTTGCGAAGATTCACGTCCCACAACTTCACGGTGCCGTCGCGTCCTCCCGAGGCCAGCGTTTGGCTATCCGGCGAGAAGGCCACCGAGTAGACGGTGCTGGTGTGTCCCTTCAGCGTGGCCAGCTCCTGCTGGCTGGCCAAATCCCATACCTTGACCGTACGGTCTTCGCTTCCCGACGCGAGCGTCCTCCCATCGGCGGCGAAGGCCACGGACCAGACATCCTGGGCATGTCCGCGAAACACAGCGTAGCTCGTCCCGGTGCTTGTGTCCCACACCTGGACCGTCTTGTCCCAGCCTCCTGAAGCAATGAATTTGTTGTCGGGTGAGAAGGCAACCGAGTAGACGCCACCGGTGTGACCGGACAGCGTCAGCTGCTCATGGCCTGTGGCGGCATCCCACAGCTTCACGGTCTTGTCGCCGCTAGCCGAGGCCACGGTCTTCCCGTCCGGCGAAAAGGCCACGGACATGATGACGCCTTCGTGCCCGTGGATGATAACCGTTTCCTCCCCGGTAGACAGACTCCAAATGCGGACGCTGCCGTCCCGGCTGCCGGTAGCCAGGCTCTTGCCGTCTCCTGCGAATGCCACGGCGCGCACTGCCGTGCGGTGCCTGAAAGGCGTGCGTGCTTCCGCCGTTGCCAGGTTCCAGACCTTGGCGGTGCCATCGTCGCTGGCGGTCGCCAGGAGGCTGCCGTCCTTGTTGTAGGCGACTGCCCAAACGGGACCTTTATGGGCGTTGAGCGTCGCGCTCACGCGTTCCGATTTTAGATCCCATATTTTCACGGTGCCGTCATCGAGCGCCAGGGCAAGCGAACTCCCATCCGGGGCAAAGGCTACGGACCAGATAGGCCCCATGTTTGCATGTAGCGTCTTCAGGGCCGAGCTGGAGGAGTCGACCTCTGGGTTGCCGGCCAGAGCAGTAGCTGACAGCGTGGAAGGCTGCGCGGGTGACACGGCTCGCCAGAGCTCGCTTGCCCCAAAGCCGCATGCGAAGCCAAGAAAGGTGAACCCGGCGAGCAGCAGGCGGCGCTGCCGGGCACGCAGACGTGGGCAGCGCGGCAGATGCACCATCGAAGGCTGCCGGACATGTGCGAGATATTGATTGAGCATCTCCGCGACCTCGGCTGCCGACTCGAAGCGGTTTGCCGGTTTCTTGGCCTGCAGCTTTTCGACGATTTCCTCCATCCAGTCTGGAATTGCCGGATTGATTTCGTGGATGGGGCGCGGCCTCTCTTCGGTGATGCGGCGCAGCACTGCCAGGGGTGTGCCGGCTTCGAACGGCGTCACGCCGGTGCACATCGCGTAGAGCACGCTGCCCAGGCTGAAGAGATCGGCGCGGTAGTCGAGCGTTTCGCCGCGTGCCTGCTCGGGTGCCATATACAACGGGGTGCCGGCCACGGTCCCACTCTGAGTCAGCTTGGCGTCGTCGGCCGCGCGTGCCAGGCCGAAGTCGGTCAATTTCACGGACTCGGCCCCCGTCTCCAGCAGGATGTTGGCGGGCTTGATGTCGCGATGAATCAAACCCTGGGCATGGGCCGCAGCCAAACCCGAAGCCACCTGCGCCCCTATCCTGAGAATATCCTCCAGCGCGAAGCGCCCGGTACGCTCCAGGTGCTCCTCGAGCGATGCACCGGGCACATATTCCATGACCAGGTAAGGAAGATTGTCGATCTCATCTACTTGATAGATCGCTACTACGTTTTTGTGGTTGATCGCTGCCGCGGCGCGGGCCTCGCGACAGAAGCGCTGCCGGGCCGTTTGATTATTCGCAAAATGGACGGCCAGGACCTTGATGGCGACGAAACGCTGCAGGCAGGAATCGAAAGCCTTCAAGACCACGCCCATGCCGCCGTGGCCGAGGACTTCGATCACGTCGTAGGAACCAAGACGCCCGAGATGGCCCGGCTCGTCTGAAGGACTCAGAAAGCTGAGGTGCAGCTCCTCTTTCGCGATCGGTTCGGCCTGGGTCTCCAGCTTGTTCGCCGGCCCCTCCAACTGCTTTAGCGCGGGCCAGTAGGCCGAATCGACAGCTGGGCGGCCGGTCGTCATTTGGCGCGCCGGCTCGATCCACCACTCCCGGCCGCCTGATAGCTCCTCGAGCACCTGTTGGCAGTTCTCGCATTGATCGAGGTGTTCCGTCAATTCCGCCTGTTCGATCTCGGAGAGGGACCCGGCGATCAACATTCCAAGGCGAGCTGGGGCAGGGCACGCAATTTGTCGCATGATGATTTACCTCGCTGGCGCTGACCGTCACGCCTCTTGCAATTGCTGAATTTGTGCTTTCACCTGGGCCAAAATCCTGCTCTTGGCGACGTACACCGCTCCCACCGAAATCCCCAATGATTTGGCCACGTCTTTCGGAGCTTTGCCATCCACCGCCGTCTGCCAGAAGGCTTGCCACACCGACTCGCTCGCAGCGGTACGCACGCGCTCGGCCGCCCATGCGAACAACCGGCGTTCGTATTCCTCGTCCCACTCGTGATCTTCCTCGGGCAAGGGTTCTTCCGCCAGCCGTTCGTGCGTGCCAGATTCCCCAGTGCCGCGTATCAGCCGCTTTTGCCTGTCCAGAAATGTGACGAGCTTGTTTCGGGTGATCGTGTACAGCCAGCCGCGGAACGAACCTCGGGCCGGATCATAATTGAGGTGCCCCATGGCCATGGAGACAGAGCGCAGCACCTCCTGCATCAGGTCCGCGGCATCGGCATCCTGGAGACCGCGCCGGCGCGCGAAGCCATAGATGAGGCTTGAATAGATCTCGATGAACTGCCGCCAGGCCTCCTGATCCTGAGTGTCCCGCAGGCGGATCAGCAAGCTTGCGCGAGTGGGCGGCGATTCGATCATCCGCAATGTTCCCACGCATGGACTCCGCGTTCCACTCCGCCACCCGGGTCAGGATCGTGTTCCTGGGGCAGAAAGACTATCCCAAGTCTCCTTCAGAACTATAGTGACCATGGGTTTGTTTAGACAAGTGGGTGAAGGGAAAACAAAAGCGGCGGCAAAGCGCCGCTTTTGTTTCCTCTATTTCGCAAGGCCCTGAGCGCGTCACTTAATTCGGGGATTCTCGGCAGGGCCGGGACTCTGGCGGCGTGGGTTACCGCAACGGCGTGCAGGTGATCTCGCGTCTTCGGCTATCGATCTTCTCGAATTGCGACCCTTCGCCAGCGAAGAAACGGAAGAGGATGATGCCGGTATTGGTGGGCGCTCGTACCGTGGGTACGCCATTCACGTGCGGGTCGGTGGCGTTGGGCCCGATCAGCACGAGATCAAAATGACCACCTTCGACTTGCTGGTCGTTCTGCACAAAGAAATTATCGCTGTTATGCGCGTACAACGAGAGGGAAGCGTAGGAGTCCGTGAGCGGGCCGGTAATTCGCAACGGGGCTTTGGAAACGTCGTACACGCCGATCGAATAGATGATATCCGGGCTGGGGCCGACCACCAGGCGGTCCTTGGCAGTCGGCCGATTCCCATGACGCAAGGAATTCACGGGGTAGTCATTATTGATCAAGCGCCTTTGCAAGCCGGCAATAATCGCATGAGGGTAGGCGACGATGAAGGCATAGTGGACTCCCGCCGCCAGCGCCAGGGTGCCGGTCGTTCCAAGCACCGTCCGCTTACTGAGCATTCGCATGGGTTCCATCCTCACGGACGATGCGCGGCAACTCCATCGTAGCCAGGTGCTCGCGCAGTGCCGCGCTCGGGTTATAAAACCTCAACCATATGCTGAATGTTTCGCCTGCACCCAGAGGTATCCAGTTTCCCGAGCGCTGCGCGCGCGACAGGCAAATGGTGTAACCGCCGTCCTCGTTGCGCGCGAGATTGGTCATGTTGTAGGAGTAGCGGTTCTGATCGTTGGCCATCAGGAATCCATCTTCGCCATATGCCGTAATGCTCCACCAGCGCGCGTCGAAATCACGGCCATCGATGCGGTAGGTCCCTTCGCAGCGCAGGGCATTGCCGGCCGAATCCTGGTTGGCCACGAAGTAGATGGTCTCGGAGTTATTGAGGGCCAGTAAAGCGATATGAGCGACCTGGGCGCGCAAATATGGACCGGCCGCCTGGCTACCCACCATTGGATCGTAAAGCCAGGGACCGTTCTGGACCGAACTCACTGCATGACGCGTCAGTACGAACCAGGCGGAGGCAACGCCCAGGATGATCGCAGCGAGGACGACAAAAGTGTACCGAAGAGCACGCTTCATAAGAAATCAGTCACCGATTATGAGTAAATGTGGCTGAGCGAGCAAGGCTGACTGTGTGAGAGAGTGTCACACTATATGGCCGTGCGTGAATCGGCTGCTGCGGTTTGTGGGGCACGTTTGTAACGTGCCCAGACGCCGGCCGGCACGTTGAAAACGTGCCCCACAAATGCTGCCGAATTACGCACCGTCATATAGGTTTGGGCGGGTGTTTGTTGTGGGATCGCTTCACCCGGCCCCTCACGGGGCTCGGCTCGCCAGGCGAGCCGAGCCCCGTCAGGGGCCGGGTGATGAGCCGAGCGTCGCAGTGCCCCACCTGCCAAACGCTTACTTCACCTCGCTCTTCGCCCGCGGATACTCCTTTTGCACCGCCGCCAGCACCTCGTTGAAGTTGGCGGGCACCTTCTCGAAGCCGGTGAGCTTGAACAGATTGAGCAATCTCTGTCCTGCTTTTTTCCGGCGCGCGTTGAGAAGTCCTTCTTGGAAGCGCTCCAGCTTCGCCTTTTCCAGCGTGTGGTCGAAATACGCGATGAGCGGCGGCGGGAAAGCCGACGATTCCGCGATCACCTTCAGCCGGGCAAAACGGCCAGGCTTCCGGCGTTTGTAGGCTTCGAGGCCGACGCGATCGACGGTTGCCGCTTGCACCATCCCATCTGCAAGATCGTCCAGAGTGTCTTCGATGTTTTCGGGAGAGGTGATCTTTGCGAAAAATGCCTCCGGCGCCTTGCCCTGCGACTGACTGAGCCGATCCACGAACACTCGCAAATGGCTCTGGCCGACGGCTGGCAAGGCAAGGGTTTGCCCACGCAAACCGGCAAAATCAGTGGCCTTGTCCTCCTTGCGGGCGAGCACGCTTGCATATCGATAAGAATCTCCATTGACCGCGAGTGCCAGGGGATGGAGATCCGGATATTTGTGGTGGGCCCATGCAAATTCGATCCCTTGAAATACGCCCAGCTCTAACTCTTTCTTGGCCAGTTTGTCCGCCAGGTCGCTCCAGGTCTTCTGGCGCAGGATGTCGCTGTCAAACCCGGTTTCTGACTTGATAAAGCTCTTCAGGTTGTCGATGGCCACGTCCTCCTTGCCGCCGGAAGCATCGAGGGCGAGACTGGCGCAGGAGCCTATGTGGAGGAGGTCGGCTTTCCCCTGCTGAGTGTCCGCGGGGATGGCGGTCGTGCAAAGGCAGACAGCCGCCAACGACGCGAGAACAAAAGCCGCCGTCGACAGCCTTGTTGAAAAGATTTGAAGGGTGAGCGGCAGGTTATAGTCGCCCCTCTCCCCCGCTTCGGGGGTGAGGGGTCGGGGGTGAGGGGGACGAACGATCCCCGGCCAAGACCCCTCACCCCCGACCCCTCTCTCCGGAGTACCGGGGCGAGGGGAGAACCGTCGCTGCCGCTCGCCAAATAACATCACTGGGGTACTTCTCTCTTCCTGTTCCTACTTGCCCAAGGCCGCCTGGGCAGCCGCGAGCCGAGCGATCGGCACACGGAAGGGGCTGCAGCTCACGTAGTTCAACCCGATCTTGTGGCAGAATTTCACCGTGTCCGGATCGCCGCCATGTTCGCCGCAGATGCCGATTTTCAGATCGGGCCGGGTACTGCGACCGCGCTCGACGCCAATCTTCATCAGGCCGCCGACGCCATCCACGTCGATCGTTTGGAACGGATCCTTGGGAACGATATCGTGCTCCATGTAATAGCGAATGAAGCTGCCGTAATCGTCCCGGCTCATGCCGAGTGTCGTCTGCGTGAGATCGTTCGTGCCGAAACTGAAGAACTGCGCTTCCTTGGCAATCTGGTCGGCAACGACGCAGGCCCGAGGCAGCTCGATCATCGTGCCGACGAGGTAGGGCACCGTAGCGCCCTTCTCCGCGAATACCTTCGCGGCGGTCTCGTGCACGATTTTGGCCTGAGCTTTCAACTCCGGCAAGAAACCGACCAGGGGAATCATGATTTCCGGCTCGACCTTGGTGCCGCCCTGCTGGACAATGCAAGCAGCTTCGAAGATCGCCCGGCACTGCATCTCGGTGATCTCGGGGTAGACGATGCCAAGCCGGCAGCCGCGGTGCCCCAGCATTGGGTTGGCTTCATGTAGCTCCTGCACCCGGCGAGCAATGACCTCGACGGGTATGCCGATCTTAGCACTCAGTTCCTTTTGCTGGTCTGGCTGGTGCGGCAGGAACTCGTGCAGCGGCGGATCCAGCGTACGGATCGTGACGGGCCGGCCCTGCATCGCCTTGAAGATCCCTTCGAAGTCTTCGCGTTGGTAAGGCAACAGCTTGTCGAGCGCTTTCTTGCGTGCATCCAGGGCCGTCGCCAGGATCATCTCGCGCATGGCGTCGATGCGATCGCCTTCGAAGAACATGTGCTCCGTCCGGCACAGGCCTATCCCTTCGGCGCCAAAGGCGACCGCGGCGCTTGCTTCCTTCGGTTTGTCGGCGTTCGTGCGGACGCGTAGCTTGCGTACGCCGTCGGCCCAGCTCATCAGCTCGGCAAACTGCTGATAGACTTTCGATTGTTCGGGCTTGAGCGACTTGTCGATGAGCACCTGAACGACTTCGCTTGGCTTGGTGGCTACCTGGCCGGCCACCACCTCACCCGTGAAGCCGTCGATGCTGATCCAGTCGCCGTCGCGCAGCACCTTGTTGCCGACCGTGACCGTGCCCTTGGCATAGTCGATATTGAGCGCATTGCAGCCGACCACGCAGACCTTGCCCATCTGCCGGCTCACGAGCGCCGCATGGCTCGAAGCGCCGCCAAATGCCGTCAGGATGCCGTCGGCCACCTGCATGCCGCGGATGTCCTCGGGGCTGGTCTCCCGACGGCAGAGAATCACGCGTCCCTCCGGGTCGCCCTTGGCGTGCTTGTGCACCCACGCCTCCGCGTCCTCGGCGTGAAACTTGATACGTCCGGTCGCGGCTCCTGGGCCGGCATTGATGCCCTTCGCAAGGAGCTTGTTCTCCGCTATGGCTTGACGTTTCGCCTGGGGATCGAAGATCGGTTGCAAGAGCTGATTCAGGTCGTCCGGCGGAATCCGCGACACCGAGAGGGCTTCGTCCCTGGCGATGAGCCCCTCATGAACCATGTCCACGGCGAAGCGCACCGCGGCAAACCCGGTCCGCTTGCCGTTGCGCGTCTGCAGCATCCAGAGCTTACCTTTTTGCACCGTGAACTCGACATCCTGAACGTCGCGGTAGTGCTTCTCCAGGACGCCGCGAATGTCATCGAGCTGCTTGTAGACGGCAGGCATGTCCTTCTGCAGCTCGGCGATCTTCTTCGGCGTGCGGATGCCGGCGACCACGTCTTCGCCCTGGGCGTTGATGAGATATTCGCCGTAAAATACTTTCTCGCCCGTCGCCGGGTCGCGCGTGAAGGCGACGCCGGTGCAACAGTCGTCACCCATGTTGCCGAAGACCATCGAGCAGATGTTGGCGGCCGTGCCCCACTCGTGCGGAATGCTGTACTGCCGGCGATAAACAATCGCGCGATCGTTCATCCACGAGCCGAACACCGCGCCGATGGCGCCCCACATCTGGTCGTAGGCGTCCTCCGGGAAATCCTTGCCGGTCCGCTCCTTCACCGCCCTCTTGAAGCGCTTCACCAGTTCTTTGAGATCGTCGGTGGTCAGCTCGGTATCGAGCTTGACCTTCTTGTGCTCTTTCAGCTCGTCCATGATTTGCTCGAAAGGATCGATTTCGAGCTTCGACTGCGGCTTGAGGCCGAGCACGACGTCGCCATACATCTGTACGAAGCGGCGATAGCTATCCCAGGCAAAGCGCTCGTTGCCGGTCTTCTCGATCAAGCCGCGCAGCGTCGACTCGTTGAGCCCGATGTTGAGCACCGTGTCCATCATGCCCGGCATGCTGACGCGCGCGCCGGAACGGCAGGAAACCAGCAGCGGGTTCTTGGGATCGCCAAACTTGGCGCTCATGGCAGCTTCGGTCCGGCGCATCGCGTCGTTGACTTCGGCCTTGAGTTCAGGCGGGTAAGTCCGGTCGTGGTCGTAGTAATACGTGCAAACCTCGGTGGTGAGCGTGAACCCGGCTGGGACCGGCAGGGCGATGTTGGTCATTTCCGCAAGGTTTGCACCCTTGCCGCCGAGCAGTTCCTTCATATCAGCCCGGCCTTCCGCCTTGCCGGAGCCGAAGAAATAGACGTACTTGCTCATAAGAATCTCTTCCTAAAAACTTGCTCTCCCCAGCCGGATTCCGGTCCCGGAGCATTGGTGGAAATGTACGGATTGGGCCGAGAAGTGTCCAAGGGGCGAAAAGCCGGAGAATCTGACCGCTGGGTGCCATGCTTTCGCGACTACAGCAGATGACAAACTAATCCTGCAAATCCTCGCGAAAGCATGTCTCGACTCGTCTCAGCAATCCCGCACCCGTGGATAAGTTGGGGTTGCCCAACAACCTTCGACGGGACGTCCAAGGTTGGTCGAGACATGCTTTCGCGATGTTGACTGACTGGTCTGGGTCGTTCTCCGGAACTCGCGAAAGCATGGCATCTATGAAGGATCCGTTGTCAAGCCGGTTGGTGCAGATTTTGTTGAGCAGAAGTTCTTCCGCAACATCCTCGTCACCGTCGGCGTCGGTCGATCTGCCCTTTGTCCGACCTGGTCGATGGTGTGA
>DATGZX010000422.1:0-64387 GCA_035296965.1 Gemmataceae bacterium | reverse complement strand
AATCATGTGAAATCTTACGATAATCCCAGGAGAACGCAGCTGATATTGTCACTATGTGTTTTGCGAAATGGAGGTCTGCGATGCGGAAAAATCAGGGCGAACGCCAGTTGGGCCTTCAGCACCTGTTAAACATGGGCTAGCTTTACACCCTGCGCCCCAAAACCATTTATGCTCGGAGCACCTTCCCCTGCTTGGCTAATAGCTTCATCAATTCTGCTAGCCAAAACGCGCCTGACAAGCAGAAGGGCCCGCGGTGATTCACCGCGGGCCCCTGGATTCCTTGCGTCCATCTGTTCCCGAAAATCCTCACGGCGAAGGGTCGCCGCCGCCGGGGATCAGCGGGTTGGAGAACGATGGCATTGGAGCTTGATGCACGCTCTGGAAGATTGGTGCCAGCTTCACGCGTGCCGTCCTCTGGTCAGGCGAGATTGTCGTCTCCATGGTGAAATCGACACTGTTCGCCGCGAGCGGCGTCACCTTGGTTTGGTAGGTCGACACGTCGGACTGGCCGCGTGCGGGTGTCTTGTATAAATCTTTGCTCGGCGCCTGGATGCCCAGAGATGCCAGCCCGCCTCGGAGCCCCGATTCGCCGCCGACCAGCTCCGGATCCGCAAGGGCCCGTAGCTTCGAGAAGATGGCGTCACCGGACTGCGGATCCGCAGGCTTGCGGCGTGTTTCCCTGGCAGAAGGAGGCGGAACGTATTCGGCTGAAGTGCGCCGGCCCTCGTCGAGGACGAAGGTGAGCGTGCGGCTACGGTCGAACACGATGGTCTCGCGCCGGCGACTTTCCTGGGGCGTACCCTGGTGCTGAATGATCTCCACGGTCGCCTTGCCGCCCAACGGTCGTCCCCAGATCCGCCGCAGCGAGATCTTGTATTCGCCGGTGAACGCCTTGGCAGCCACGTAAGATTCATGGGTACGGTCAGAAACATTACCGCCCAGGAGAATGCCTCCGCCCGCCGTCTGGCGTTGCATGAATGAGCAAACCGTGCCACTGGGTTCCGTCACGGCGAGATCGAGGCCGGCATCTCCTTGGAAGATCATGTCGACCACCAAGTCCCGCTCCCCCTGCCGCTTCACTGCTTCGACCATGTGCTCGGCATCCACCTTGCGGTTGTTTTGCTCGAGCGTGGCGGCGAGGTTTTGCAGCTTGCCGCGAGCCCTGTCGTGCAGTGCTTCGTTATCCGCCGGCCAATCCTGGCGCAACAGGTTTCCTGCTGCCCATTCCATGGCGCTCGTGTCCTTGGCGAGTTCCGAGTAGATCAAAGCTTCCTCGTAGGGCTCGGGAGCGTTGGGCTCGAGGAGCGCTGCCTGGCGACAGAACACCACGGCGCGATCGTAACGCTTCAACTCGCCCATCGCCTTCGATGCCTTCACGTAGCCGTGGGCGCCCTGCGGCTCCAGATCGACCGCCGACAACCGGACGCGTTCGATCTCGTCCGCGGTGCCGCCGCTCTGCTCCATTGCCAGCGCCAGGGCTTCATAGACCCAGGGCCGGACAACGACTCCGAGCCGCAGGTCGGCCTTCAAGAATTCGCGCAGGTGGTCGAACTTCTTGTTTGTCGCCAGGAAGTCCGCAACGGCGATAATCAGGCCGGGGTCATCAACTCCCTTGGCCAATGCCTCTTGCCAGTCCTTCGACGACGGTTCCACGTTCTTCACGTTCTTGTTGGAGGCCAAGATTTGCTGCTTGAGCTCTTCCACTGCCTGATTCTTGTTCTTGTTGCTGGCAACCTTAGCGCCATCCTTGTCGAGCGCTCCCTTCTTCTTGTCGTTGCCGCGGGCCACAGCGTCGCCGTCCTCCTTCTTGTCGAGCTTGCCCATGCCCGGAGCGCCGATTCGCGCCGAACTCAGGATGCCGCCGCCCGCGTTGGTGTGAATACGTGACGAACCTTTCACGACCAGTGCTCGAGCGGGCGGATAGTAACCGAGCGAATTCAAAAGCTCGGCAGGATTTTTCTCCTGTTCGTCTTCCTGCCCGGGTTCTCCGGCAGGATTGACGGCGGGCCTTAGAGCGCCGCCAACCAGTTGTCCGGGGATTTGCCATTCCTTCTGAGTGCCGACGACCTGGCGAATCAAGGTCACGAGAATCGTGCTCTGGTCTCCACCCTGGAGGCCGAACTGGCCGCCAAGGTTGCCAAATTGGCCAAGTTGGCCGCCGCCGAAGCCAAGAGCGCCGCCGCCAACTCCGAGGTTTTGCTGACCACCAGCAATGCCGAGGCCGCCGCCGAAGCCGGCCTGTCCCCCGCCGAGTCCGCCGCCGAAACCTCCCAGGCCTCCGATGCCTCCGATACCGGCAAGGCCACCGATGCCTCCAATACCTCCAATGCCACCGATACCGCCAAGGCCACCGATGCCTCCGATACCGCCAACGACTCCTAGACCACCCAGGCCACCTATGCCCGCGAGCCCGAGGGCGCCCAGGGCTTGCGGGCTACCAAGCTGGAGGCCAAGGCCCGGAGCGGTTCCCAGAATCGTGAGCGATTGGTTAACAGCTCGGACATTGACCGAGTTAGGGATGGGAATAACCAGGTCGGCGACGGGGTACACGCGGACAACTTTTTCCGCTACCGCCCGCGAGCCGGTTGTCAATTCGATGTAGTCAGCGCGGACCAGGTACGTGCCGTTGACTTTCGAGGACAGCAGGCGCAGGACGGTTGCCAGGCTGACGCCGACCATCTTGGGCAGGCTGACCGGCAGCTCCAGCACGTTATCCGTATTATTGTCGGTCTTGAAGGCTTCCGAGTCCGCCAGGATCGTGACATCGTAGCGATCCTGGAGGAATTCGATAGCATCCTTGAGCGGTATGCTATCCAGTCCTTTCTCAATGCTGACAGGGCTGGCGAGCTTTTGCTTCAATTCCCGAATCTTCTTCAGAGTGAGCGGATTTTCATCCGTGAAGCCTGAAGACTCGTACTTCTCCTTCCGTAGCCGGGTGAGCTCACGCCAAACGGTAGCGGGCGGGAACTGGATCGGCGGCTCATCGGGGAAAGGAATGTGCGAGCGTTCGACTTGCATCATGGTCAGCAGGTAACGCTCCTCGCGTGTACGCTTGAGTTCCCGAACCTGGCTGAGGTTGTTGGCAGCAAGGCCGATGTAATATCCGGCGGTGACCGAGGGTGGCACGGTCCTACCGGAGTTGACGGCATCCGTTTCGATGGCCAGGGCCTGCAGATAGGCGTCCTCAAAGCGCGCCTGTGCCATCAAATTGGAGAATTGCAGCATGCGTTGCCGTGTCCGTTCGTCCTCGACGGTCCTTTGCTGCGTCAGGTCAAGGTGACGGCGCGAATCGGCCAGGCGGCGCAACTGCTCGGCATTGTCCGCCTTGATGCGCCCGCCCTGGGTATCCACACTCCGCAGCGACGTCTCCAGCCTGCTGGTCAAAAGATCGCGTGTTTTCTCGGTCAAGTCGGGATTGCTCCGCACCGATTCGTAGGTGCGCTTGAGTAGGTCGTGAGCGGCATCGGGATCGGATTGCAAGAGCTGGCGGGCCTGCCGTTGAGCTTCTTCGACGGCCTGGCTAGTGCGCTGCTCCTCCACCGCCACGCGGCGTTTCTGTTCCTGAAGAAGACTGTCCTGGTCCACCGGCGGAGCGATGGCGGGTGGTTGCGCCCTTTCCACGGCCCGTGCAACTCCTTGCAATCCAGACTTGTCCGCCCTGGCGAGCTGGTCGCGAAGCTGTTCCTTCGTCAGCACACCAGCCTTCAGTTTCTGGACCACCTTCAAACCGGCGTCAGCCTCCACGTCTGCCGGATCGAGCTTTTTGGCCTTCTGGAAGAGATCGCTGGCAGCGTCCAATTTATTTTCCTGAAGCGCTAAACCAGCCTGATCAAGAAGGTCCGCATGAACCAGCTGAGTCTGCTCAAATGCATATGCCAGGGCCCGGTCAGCTCGGATCAGGGCCGGCTGATCCTTGCCCCCCTTCCATTGTTCGACCATGCCGATCAGGAAGAAGTTATCGGCTTCAGCCGCGGTGACCGCCACCGAGTCCTTCACTTGCACATCGCGATCGGCCACAGTGCCTTCCAGCGTATAGCGGATTGCATCGCCGGCCTTGAGCCTGCCGACAACAAGAGTCGGCGCGTCGGCCCGGAGCGGAGGCAGAACTGCCGGGTAAGACTCCGCGACTTCATTGCCAAGCTGGAAACTCTTGGGATACAGTACGGAAGTAGATACCGCATCCGCCAAGCGCTTCAAGGCATCGCCCGGCTTATCGTCTGGCAGCAAGCGGACCGCAGCGCCGCCGGTGCCGGTCGCCAAACCGTGCAGATTCTTCGGGTCGAGACGCGGCCCCAGTGGGACCGGGTAGAAGGCAACGCCGCTCTTGACCATTTCTTCGCAAAGGCCAGCCCGGTCAGAATCTGTGATCGGATCGTGCACGCTCATGCCGTCGCCCAAGAACAGGATAATCTGCTGGCGGCCCGGGGCACGTTCGAAAGTGGCGACGGCCTTCTTCAGGGCTCCCTTGAGGTCGGTGTCGCCCAGCGGAACTTCCTGCTTGAGGGCTGCGAAGGCGCTAGTGATCTGCGCAGTCTTGGCTTGGGCGAAGCCGTGCGTGAGGTTCCTTGTCGCTGACGGAGTGTTGGCGGTCCAGATCGCCATGCGATCGCCCGCATTCAGCGTGGCGGCTAAAGTTTCGGCAAACTCGCCCGCCGCTGTCAGGGGACCTTTCACCTGGCTGGCCGACGTATCGATCATCACGAGATAATCGCGTGGCCGCTCGGGTGTTGCTTCGAGCTTTGGCTTTACCTGCAGGGCAAAGAGTAGGTCGCCCCCAATGGTTCGATACGTGGCCAAGCCGCCGGAGGCGAACTTGGACTTGGCCAAGTTTTCCTCGAACGACTGGTCGGCTTTGTCGATTGCGTGGCGGTCGACGCCGGCGCGTTGCGGCGGCGATTTCTTGTCTGATTCACCCCAGACATGCGAGTTGGTGAGCACGGCAGCCAGAGCAAGCAAAGCCCCGACACCCTTGAGCCGGCCGACGTAAGTCATTGTCCAGCACTCCCGTAAACGAAATGAATTAATGGCCCTGCCTCGAAGCGACCAGTTAATTCTGGCTATAGCATATATGCTCTAGATTGTAAATCGCGCTAGGTTTATCTCGCCAGTAGAATTATCCCAGGTTTCGCCAATTCGCGCCTTCAGAGAACCGCACGAGCCGCAGAAATGGCCTCTTTGGTAATAACGTCTTGAAGGGAACGAGCGTTGGCCCAAAACTTGCGCCGTTCCTGGGAATCCTTTCTTGTGGCCCTGTACTGTTCATCTGGTCAGATGATTTGACCCAGGGAGAACATAGCCGAGAGGCCGTAGCCGCATTCGCCAGAATGCGGGGGAAACTGACATAGCCCGCATTCTGGCGAATGCGGCTACGGGCCGATGTCTCATTCTTGGCCGCGATCAGTATAGCCCATTGAATCCGCCTTCCTTTTCCACCCAATTCGGCCTCTTTAACAAGGCGAACTGTCTCCCATGAGCGGACGCCAAGCTGGCTTGACCCTCTTCTCGCGGATTTGCTATACCTCCCCCGGCACGGCAGCCAGCATTGACGCGCGCCTCGCCACAATCCAATGGCAAACCCGCTGGAATCGCCTGCGCTATGTAACGCCCTTGGGCGGGCCACCCGGCTCTATTCCCGCATCCTGAGGTTAGAAATGACCAAGACCGCTCTCATCACCGGCATCACCGGTCAGGACGGCAGCTATCTCGCCGAGTTGCTGCTTGAAAAAGGCTATCGAGTATGTGGAATGGTGCGCCGTTCCAGCACGGAAAACTTTCAGCGCGTCGAGCACCTTCGCGACCGCATCCAGCTCTTGCAAGGCGATCTCCTGGACCAGACGTCCATCGCCTCAGTCCTCGATCAGGTGCGTCCGGACGAAGTATACAACCTGGCGGCCATGTCGTTCGTGCCGACTAGCTGGCAAAAGCCGGTATTGACTGCTGAATTCACCGCCGTAGGCGTCACACGCGTTCTAGATGCCCTCCGCCAGGTGTGTCCGAGGGCACGCTTCTATCAAGCCAGCAGTAGCGAGATGTTCGGCAAGGTCCGAGAGACCCCTCAGTCCGAGGCCACGCCCTTCCATCCGCGCAGCCCCTACGGCGTTGCCAAAGTCTACGGCCACTTCATCACGGTGAATTACCGCGAGAGCTACAACCTATATGCGTGTTCGGGCATTCTATTCAATCACGAATCGCCGCGCCGCGGCCTCGAGTTCGTTACCAGAAAGATCACACACGGGGTGGCACGCATCAAGCTCGGCCTGGCTGGGGAGTTGCGCCTGGGGAACCTGGAAGCCAAGCGCGACTGGGGGTATGCGGGGGACTACGTCCGAGCCATGTGGCTCATGATGCAGCAGCACTCCCCGGACGACTTTGTCATCGGCACGGGAGAAACCCATTCCGTCGAAGAATTTGTCCGCATCGCCTTCGACCACGCAGGACTTGACTGGCGGCGTTACGTCGTCGTCGATCCCCAATTCTACCGGCCGGCTGAAGTCGACCTCTTGCTGGCCAATCCCACCAAGGCGAGGACGGTTTTGGGTTGGAAGCCGGAAGTTAGTTTCGAGCAATTGGTCAAGGGCATGGTGGAATCGGACCTGAGTCAACCGACTCGAAGCGAGGGCGCCCCGCCCTGGCCGGTTCAGACGAAACACCGGGCCGCCTGAGAGCGTGTTGAAAAAGGGTTCAGACCCCTTGGGTTCTGCAGACCCTGGTGACTCAGAAATGGGCGAAGTGCCTCGATTCTCCAGGGGGTCTGACCCTTTTTTCAGCACGCTCTGAGCGGTGCAGACGGCAAAAGACTATCAGAGGCGGTTTACACGTATGGAACGCGAAGGGCGGAGATCTGGACCAGCACGGACAGAAGAAGAATCTACTGCCCCGACCACTGCTCCGCGACGGGCAATCGTGGTCAGCTCCATGTACACCGAGGCGGAGACTGCCGAGCGCATCGGTCGAGAGGCCTATTCCTATCGCTTCGTCTACCGGGCCTTCGCGCCACTACTGCAGCGCTGGGGAAGTACCAGTGAAGTGACCAGGCCGGAAAGCCGGCTTGATTACGCGCTCTGGCGCGCCAGGCAGCAAAACTTGGAGCCAGCGCACCTGAGCTTTCTACCGTTACATTTGGTCTACCTGACCCAACAGGCACCGAATATCGCCTTCCCCTTTTGGGAATTTCCCAACATTCCCGACAAAAGCTTCGGGAATAACCCTCGCAATAATTGGCTCCGCATCGCCGATCGGCTGGCGCTGATCCTCACCGCGAGCAGCTTCACGCGCGACGCCTTCGTCCGCGCGGGAGTAAAGTCCCCCATTCACGTCGTGCCGGTGCCCGTCGCCTCCAGGTACTTCGAAGTGCCTTCCTGGGAACGAGGGCAACGAACTACGCTGCAAACGCCTTGCTACCTGTTCCCTCAACCCGAAATGCCACCGGCTCCGGCACCCAGTCCCTGGGCCCGTGAATCCTCTGCTGGCCTGAGTCTTAGAGCCCTGCTCCTCCAAGGATACAAAAGTGCCATCAAACCTCGCCTGCCGGCGCGCCTGGACAGGTACGTGGGTGTGGCGGCCGGGGTCGTGCGGGGCGTTCGCGCGGCGCGCGCGGAAGATGTCCGCGCTTGCGTGCCGGCGCTGCCAGAGCTGGAGCTAGCCGGCGTCGTCTACACAAGCATCCTCAACCCCTTTGATCCCCGCAAGAATTGGCAGGACCTCCTGAGTGCCTACCTGCTTGCTCTGGGCGATTGCGAGGATGCAACCCTGGTCGTGAAACTCGTGGTTTGTCCGGAACTGGCAGTTCCGGCCCTGAACGGGATCGTCGGCCATTACCGGGGAATGAACCTGGCTCACCGGTGCAAGCTTGTCTTCATAACGAAGTACTTGTCCGACGCGGACATGGCAGAGCTGGTGCGGGGCAGCACCTATTACGTCAACAGCGCGCGGGCGGAGGGGTCATGCCTGCCGCTCCAGGACTTCCTGGCAGCGGGTCGGCCGGGCCTGGCACCGACGCATACGGCAATGGCGGACTACTTCGACGACAAACTCGGTTTCCCCATCGGCTCGCACCCGGAGCCGGCCAGCTGGCCGCACGCCGCCGGCGAAGGCTATACAACGACGTGGCAGCGCATCGTCTGGCAATCGCTGCATGATCAGTTCCGCCACAGCTATCAAGTTGCCAAACAGGACCAATCCTACTATCAGGCACTGGCATCCAATGGCCGCGGCCGGATGATGGAGTTCGCCGGGGCGGAAAATGTCTGGCCCAAATTGGCCGCGGCTCTTGATTCCATCCAACCAGAAAAAGGCGCGCACCAGAGCTTGCTGCAAAACGCTTGGTCATCTCCCATCCGACAAGCATCGTGAGGTCAAGGATGAACAGGAAGGGAGAACGTCAAGGCTTGCTGGCAGAGCCCCTGCCTGCTGCGTCACCGAGCCAGGGCCAAGGCGAACCGATCTTTGTCGAAGTAGGAGCGCTCTTCACCAAGCATCTCACAGGAATTGGTCGTCACGTCGCCCGGCTTGTGCAGGGACTTGCACAGCTCGCGCCGCTTCGCCTGGTCTCCACAATTTCCAGCGCCCAGGCTAGGCGCCTGCAGCTGCCCAACGCCCTGGTGTGCGGCCAAGAAATGACTGTGACCAAGAGCGATTTGCCGCCAATGGACCCGAATCTCGATGGCTGGGTGCGCGACCTCGTACGCCGCCCGCGCCTCCGTCATGCTACGCAACTGGCTGGTCGCTCGAGTTGCATCTTCCCGGCACTGCGTCCCGCCGAACGGCATTTTCGGCGCGAGGTGAGCATCCTCCATGACTTTACGCCTCTGATCATCCCCTGGGCGCACGTCGCCGAAACGCACACACACTTCAACGCCTTTTTTGCCCACACCCTGGGGCTGTCGGATCGGGCGGTCGCGGTTTCCGAATCGACCAAGGCCGATGCTAGCTGGCTCGGGGCGTTACCACCCGAGCAGGTTGTGGTGGGGCATCCTGGTCCCAGCCTGTGCGATCAGGCACACGCATACCCCGGGCCGGTCACCCGTCGCGACAACGTGATCGTCATTGTCGCGACTCTGGAGCCGCGTAAGAACGGCAGGTTCGTCTTCGATTGGTTCCTGAATACACAGGTATTCAAGCGAGACATGCAGTTGTGGTGGGTCGGACCTAAGGGCTGGCTCGACGACGCAGCGACCGGACGCCAGGCCCACGAGCGAAGCGACCGGCGGATTCGATTTCTGGGAATGATCCCGGACCGCTCGCTTTGTCAGCTTTATCGCCAGGCCACCTTCACGATCGCGCCGTCCCTTTACGAGGGCTTTGGCTTTCCGGTGCTCGATTCGCTGATGCATCAGACCCCCGTGGTAAGCGCGTTCAACAGTTCCTTGCAGGAATTTGCGGGGCCCGGCGTTTTCTACTTCGATGCCTATGACCCGGCCTCTCTCGATCGTGCATGTGAGGAGCTGCTGGCACAGGGGCCAATGCCTCTTTGCAGAGAAGATCTCCGCGCGCAATTCTCGTGGGAGGGGTTTGCCCGAACCGTTGCCGCGCAGTGCGCCTGAAAGCGTGTTGAAAAAGGGGTCAGACCCCCTGGAGAATCGAGGCAATCCGCCCATTTCTGAGGCACCAGGCTCTGCAAAACTCAAGGGGTCTGACCCCTTTTTCAACACGCTCTGAGCAAGGCGACTGGATCGATTGTCCCGAGGTTGTGAATGAGCGGCGCAGTTGCAAGCACGATACCGGCGACCGCTTCTGGATGCCAATCGGATAGTGGACGCTCCTGCGCCGCGCCGGTTTACGTCGACATCTATCCGCTCCTCGCCAAGCACCTTACCGGCATTGGCAGGTTCGTCGCACGGCTGGTGGAGTCCCTGGCTCGTCTCACCTCCCTTCGCCTAATTACGACAATCGGCGGCAGCCAGGCGCGCAGCGTCAATCTGTCCGGCGTGTTGCTCGCTGGGCAAGAAATTCCGGTCGATAGCGGGCTTCCCGGAGCCGACGGCGACGTTGCCGGCTGGGCCCGGCAGCTGTTGCGTCTGCCACGTTGTCGCCACGACGAGCGTCAAGCGCGGCGCTCGCCATGCGTATTCACCGCTCTTCGGCCGAGCCTAAAGCACTTTCGTCGGGAATTGAACATCCTCCACGACTTCACTCCTCTGCTTTTACCATGGAGCCATACCTCGGATACTCGCCAAAAGTACGGCGTGTTTTTCGCAAAACACTCGATGCTGTGCGACAAGGCGGTTGCGATCTCGGCGGCTACCAAGGCCGACGCGGGGTGGCTCTTCGCTTTACCGGCGCAGGACGTGGTGGTTGGCTATCCAGGGCCAAGCCTGTGCGTGCATACACACTCCTGGCCAAGGCCGGTCCAACGCTCGTCGCAAATGATCCTCGTCGTTTCGACGTTGGAGCCGAGGAAGAACACCGATTTCCTCCTGGATTGGTTCTTCACGACGTCCGTCTTGCCGCCCGTGGCCAAATTGTGCTGGGTGGGGCCTACCGGTTGGTTGAGTGATTCTTCCTTGTCTTCGGAAACGCTGGTCAATGGCAGGCGCGTCGTGCAGTTTCTTGGCGTGGTGCCGGATAGACGGCTGTGCGAGTTGTACCGCCGGGCAGCGTCTACGATCTATCCGTCGTTATATGAAGGATTCGGCTTCCCAGTGCTGGATAGCCTTCGCCACGGTGCCCCGGTGTTGTGCAGCTTCAACAGTTCACTCCAAGAATTTGCGGGGCCGGGTGTCTTCTTCTTCGACCCTTGCGACGCAGCCTCCCTGGATAACGCACATTGTGAAATGCGCAACGCTCAGCCATTCGGCATTGACCTGGATGCCCTGAATGAACGATTCTCATGGGACAGGCTGGCGCGAACCGTCCTGGACCTGTGCGCGTGAACGTTTTCGACGGGCACGATGCCCGACGTATGAGTACCGACATGGATCGTCAAACCGCCGCTTCCGAAGCCTGGGAAGACAGGAGCCCCGGCAGCCTCGCGAAACGCGCCGTGGGGGCAGCGGCGGATCTGCCCATTTACGTTGAAGTCAGCCCGCTACTCACACGTCATCTCACAGGCATCGGCCGTTTTGCAGCTCGGCTCGTGGAAGCACTGGCTCGGCTCAGGCCCGTCCGTCTGATTAATACCATCCAGGGCGAGCACGCGCGGAGTATGAGGCTGTCGCGGGCACTGTTGTGCGGCCAGGAAGTAGAGCTGAGAGGCTGCGACTTACCGCCGGCCGACAGCGACGTGGACCGGTGGGTGCGCCGGCTGTTTCATCGGCCGCACTATCGTCACGATGCCGAGTTCGCCAAGCGCTGCGCCGTCCTTTATACGATGCTGAGGCCGGCAGAACGGCATTTCCGCAGGGAGTTGTGTCTGCTGCACGACTTCACGTCGATGATTATGCCGCAGGCTCACGTTCAGGAGACCAGGGATCATTTTGGCCGGCTCTTTACACGCCATGCAGCCCTGTGCGACAAGCTTGTTGCAAATTCAGAGTCGACGAAGGCGGACGCCCGCTGGCTCTGTGCTGTCGAACCGGACGACGTCGTCGTCGGTTATCCCGGAGCAACCCTGTGCTTGCACGCGCACGCCCACCCGGAGCGGGTGACGCGCTCCGAGAACATTGTGCTTGTGGTGTCCACACTCGAACCGCGCAAGAATGGCAAGTTCTTGCTCGATTGGTTCCTCAAGACCAGGGTGCTGGCGGCGGACGCCCAGCTCTGGTGGGCGGGACCCAAAGGATGGCTGTGCGATTTATCGAAACGGAAGACCGAGTCCGGCGCAGCGCGTCGGACTGTGCGATTCCTGGGGATGGTGCCCGACAGCCGGCTGTGCGAGTTGTATCGCCGGGCGGCGTTTACCATCTACCCGTCGCTCTACGAGGGATTTGGCTTCCCGGTGCTCGACGGGTTGCGTCACGGCGCTCCGGTCCTGTGCAGTCTGAACAGCTCCTTGCAAGAATTCGCCGGGCCGGGCGTGTTCTATTTCGACCCTTGCGATCCCGGCTCGCTCGATCAAGCCTGCCGGCAATTGCTTGATTCATGGCCAATTTTGGTGGACCGCGCGGATCTCGACGGCCGATTTTCTTGGGATGCCCTGGCGCGCAAGGTCGTGTCTCTGGCCGCATAAAGCGGAATGGCTGAAGGAGGCAAAATGGGGAACTACATGTCAGCCATCTGGCGCTGTCGGTATTTCTGGATTTCGCTGGTGAGGATGGACTTACGGACGCGCTATCGCCGGTCCATCCTGGGCATGGGCTGGTCGTTGCTCCATCCGATCGCCATGACGATTATCCTTTGCGCTGTGTTTGCCACGTTGTTTAAGCAACCCATTCGTCAATTTGGCCCGTTCTTGATGGCAGGCCTGGTAACATGGAACTATATCGTTGCTTCTGCGATGGTCGGATGTCAGTGCTTTTTCCAGGGTGAGTCATATATCCGCCAATACCCGGCACCTTTGGCAGTTTACCCTCTGCGCACGGCTCTGGGCGGCACGGTTCACTTCCTCATTGCGATGATCGTGGTGGTTGGATTGGCATGGTCCTGCCTGGGAGTGCAAAACCCGCTAACCTTGCTAACCTTGATCCCAAGTTTCCTGTTGCTGTTTGTCTTTACGTGGTCTTTGGCGACCATTGCGGGGTTTGCCAACGTGCACTTTCAGGATACACAGCATCTCACGGAGGTCGGCTTTCAAATCCTTTTTTATTTGTCCCCGATCATGTTCGATCCCAAAGATCCCCAGCTGAACGAAAGAATTCGCTCCGTGCTGAGCTGGAATCCCCTCGTGCCACTCTTTGAATTGATTCGGGAGCCAATATTGAAAGGAAATCTGCCGTCAGCCACTACATTCATGTTCGCTGCGACCATTGTCCTGGTAGCGTTTTGCGTCGCGGCAGTCACTTTGGGCCGGTTGCAACGGCGGCTGATTTTCTATTTGTAAACCGAAACGGATTGCGGCTGTCCGCCACGCTTAACCAAGGCACATGCGAGAGACGGGAATCTTATGGCACGTATCGAACTCGATCATGTGAGCGTGACGTTTCATGTGCGGCACTCCGGCCGGATCTCCTTGAAGGAGTTCCTAGTCGGACAAAAGTTCCGCCGTTCGGTGAATCCGGTCATTGAAGTCCGTGCGCTACAAGATATATGTTTGAAATTCGAGCGGGGTGAACGCGTCGGCATCATCGGCCCCAACGGAGCCGGCAAGAGTACCATGCTGAAGGTACTGGCTGGAATTTACCCGCCGACGCAAGGCAAACGCGTGGTCCAGGGTAGAATCAGCTCGCTCTTTGACATCGCCTTGGGCTTCGAGGGAGACGCGACGGGTTGGGAAAACATTGCCTATCGCAGCTACCTGCAGGGTGAGACCCCCAAGACAATCCAGCCCAAGATCCAACCGATTGCCGAGTTCAGTGAGTTGGGCAAATTCCTCGACATGCCCGTGCGCTATTATTCCGCGGGTATGATGGTCAGGCTGGCATTTTCCATCGCGACGACGATCGAACCGGAGATCCTCCTGGTGGACGAGGTATTGAGCGTGGGCGATATGGCTTTCCAGGACAAGGCGGCGCTACGGATGCGCGAGATGATGGCCAAGGCGGAGCTGATCGTTGTCGTCAGCCATGATCTGAAGTCCATCGCCAAGCTGTGCGACCGTGTCGTGTGGATGGACCACGGACGGGTCCGCCAGGTCGGCCCGACCGCACAGGTGACGGCGGCTTACGAAGAGTCCGTGCATGGCGCCGCCAAGCAGGCAGCATGACCACCTTGGCATCGATGGGTCGACAACTCCAGGGACGGCTCGAGCACAATGGAATCACAGCTCCGCAACCTCACGCTTCCAAGGGCACTAGGAAAACGGACATCCGAGCAAATGAATAGCCCGCTACGGTTCGTTCCATTTCTGCGTCCCATGGTCTGGGGCGGCCGGCGTCTCGCGGAAGTCCTCGGGAAATCGCTGCCGACAGCCGATCCCTATGGCGAGTCCTGGGAAATCAGCGATCATCGCTTGCACCATAGCCTCGTCGCCAATGGTCCGCTCAAGGGTCGATCACTCCGCGACCTGATGACGAACGCTCGCGCCGCCTTGCTTGGCAAGCACGCGCCAGAACATGCCGTATTTCCCTGGCTTGTGAAGTTTCTGGACGCCAGTGACTGGCTCTCCGTTCAAGTCCATCCCGACACCGAGGCCGTCCGCCGTCTTTGGCCGGGAGAAGGCAGCAAGACCGAGGCATGGTTCGTGCTCGCTGCCGAGCCCAAGAGTCGCATTTACGCAGGCCTCTTGCCGGGCACGGACGAGGCGAAATTACGGGCGGCGCTTGAGTCAGGGACTGTTGCCGAGTGCTTGCACCATTTCAAGCCCAGCCCAGGCGACTGCATTTTTCTGCCGGCGGGAACCGTGCATGCGGTCGGCGGCGGGGTGCTCATGGCCGAGGTGCAGCAGACCAGCGACGCCACGTTCCGTCTCTTTGATTGGAACCGGCGCGACGCTCAGGGCAATGCGCGCGAGTTGCACATCGAACAATCGCTGGCATGCATCGATTGGGCGCGCGGGCCGGTCTACCCGGTGCAGGTCCACGACTTTGCGACTTCCTCGGCCGGAATGGTCTCCGCCGCGGAGCGAATACCTCTGGTGAAGTGCCCCTTCTTCGAGCTGGAGTACCGCTGGGAGAATGAGCCGTTCACGTGCGGAGGCGACGACATTTCTCAGGTCATGATCGTCGTGCGGGGAGGAGCGTGCCTCTCAGGATTCGGAGGAGAAGAAGAACTTCACGTAGGCCAGATGTGGATTTTACCGGCCGCCATGTCTCGCTCTTGCTGCCGACCTGATCCGGGCGTTGGAATCCTCGTTTGTACGTTGCCCTGAGAGCGTGTTGAAAAAGGGGTCAGACCCCCTGGAGAATCGAGGCACTCCACCCATTTCTGAGGCACCAGGTCTGCAGAACTCAAGGGGTCTGACCCCTTTTTCAACACGCTCCGAGGCTGGAGAATCAAGGACGCAGAGGATACGCGTCATTATGCGCGTAATCGTTAACCAGCTGCCTGCACTTGGAATCAAGACGGGGATAGGTCACTATACCACCGAGCTTCTCCGGTGCCTGCGCGCGCAGGCTGGGGACGACCAGATCGACGGATTCCCGGAAGGCTGGGTCCGCCGCGCCAGGCAAGCGGCGGCCCAGGTTCGACCCTACCTCGAAGGCCGGCAAGCGCAGGGCGCATCTTCCACAGCTTCGCTCGCGAAGCTGCGAACCGGCGTCTTCCAGCAGGTGCGCCACTTTGGGCGCGGCCTGATGGCCCAGTACTTTAGATTGGTTTACCGGTTAGGACGCTACGACCTGTATCACGAGCCCAACTTCATCCCACTGGCTTGCGATAATCCGACGGTCGCCACTCTCCACGATCTCTCGGTCCTTTACCATCCGGAGTGGCACCCGGCAGACCGAGCAAGCTATTTCGAGAAGAACTTCCATCGCGGTATCGCGCGTTGCATCCATTTCCTGGCGATCTCCGAATTCGGCAGGCAAGAAGTGATTCGCAAGCTGAACATTCCGCCGCAAAAGGTCACGCGCACCTACATGGGCATCCGCTCGGGCCTGGGGCCTTTGCCGGCCTCCGAGGTGGAACGCGTCTTGCGGCAACTCGACCTGCCCCCCCGGTACCTGCTCTACCTGGGTACGATCGAGCCGCGCAAGAATATCTTGTTGCTCCTGCGCGCGTATTGTGCCCTACCCGCGCCGCTGCGGGAGCGCTGGCCGCTATTGCTCGTCGGCAGCTGGGGGTGGAATACTTCCGAAGTGGCAGAATACTTGCATAGCGAAGCGCGGCATCGAGGCGTCATCCACCTCGGTTACGTGGCGGAGGAGCACCTGGGCGTCATCTACAACGGCGCTCGCGCCCTGGTCTACCCGTCGCTTTACGAGGGGTTCGGCTTGCCGCCCGTGGAGATGATGGCCTGCGGCGGCGCAGTCCTCACGTCGACCACCGGTGCACTTGTGGAGACTGTCGGCAGCCGAGCTGATCTCATTCCGGCCGAGGATATGGACGGCTGGAAAAACGCCATGGCGCGCGTGCTGGAAGATGACGACTGGTGGCGTTCGCTGCGCGTGGGCGCAACGGCGGTCGCCAAGCCCTACACGTGGGAGCGCTGTGCCGCAGACACGCTGCGCGTGTACCGATCCCTGACTGCGGGCTCGGCGAACCTGACTAGCATTGCTTCGATTTCGACAAGCAAGAAACTCAAAGCTGCGGGTTAGTGCTCTGTCCATTCTCGGTGCACGGATGACCCAGCGACCCTCGCACAAGAGAAGGAATTAAGATGAAGAGGAAGATTGGGAAGAAGATTAAGAGCAGGAGTACGAGAAAGAGCAGGACTCGGTAGGCAGCGTTGGCATGGCGTCCTTCTCTTCATCTGAATCGTGCTCTTCATCCTCTTCATAATCGTAATCTTCCTCTTAAATCTTACTCTTCCTTCAAAGGTCGGCCCGTCCGCAGAACATTGGAAGAACCGTAGCCTCTTAGCTGAATTTTGTCTTTCCCGGCATGGGCACCGGCGCTGTCGCCAGGGGACCAAATTCGTATTTGGCAGGCGTCAAATCTTCCTTCGAATGCAGAGCTTGCTCCCACGTGATGACCTGCCCCGTATAGGTTGCCATCCGGCCCATGATGCCCATCAACGAGCTTTTCGACATGTAATCGCCATTATTGATGGGTTTGCCGGCGCGCAGGCTGGCAAAAAACTCGTCATGTTCATTCTGATACATGTCGTCCTTCTCGCTCGTGGCCGGGTAACTCCAGGGGTTCTGACCCGTAATCGCGTGCTTCATGACCTCGCATGTGCCCTTGCTCCCGATGACGTGGTCGGAAACGTCGTTGGCGCAACCGTTCTGTTGCCGGCAATAACTGAAGAGCTTCACGCCGCTGGCGTATTCGAAGACGACGGCGTGATGGTCGAAGATGTGGCCGTAGGCCGGCTGCACGCGCGTCTGCCGCCCGCCCATGCCGCTGGCCCGCACCGGGTACTCGTCACGCATGGCCCAGGCCATCTTGTCGAGGCTGTGCACGTGCTGTTCGCAGATGTGATCGCCGGAAAGCCAGGTGAAATAAAGCCAGTTGCGCAACTGCCATTCCATATCTGTCCAAGCAGGCTGCCGTGGCTTAACCCACAGCCCGCCCATGCAGTACGACGTATGCAAGGCAATGATGTCGCCGATCGCGCCATCGTGGACCCGTTTCATGGTCTCGCGCTTGGCGTGCTCGTAGCGATAACAGAGCCCGGAAACGACTGCCAGGTTTTTTTCCTTGGCTTCGGCGCAGGTGGCGATGACGGAACGAATTCCTGGCGCATCCACGGCCACAGGTTTTTCGGCGAACACATGCTTGCCGGCTTCGATGGCGGCCTTCAGGTGAGCGGGCCGAAAATGAGGTGGCGTGGTAAGGAGCACGACGTCGACCGGCGTGGCGAGTACATGCTTGTACGCATCAAATCCCACGAAACAATGGTCGTTCTTGACATCGACCTGGCGGCCCACGGCTTCGTCCCTGCGAAGCGTAGCCAGGCTGCCATGCAAACGATCCGCGAAAGCATCGCCCATCGCCACGAGTTTCACGTTGGGATCGGCTGTCAAGGCTTGCGTGGCCGCTCCCGTGCCGCGTCCGCCGCAGCCGATCAGGCCGACCCGAATCACGTCGCTACCGGCCGCGTGCACGTTGGAGAGACTAGCCAGGTTTGCGTTGGCCGCGCCGGCGACTCCGGCCGCAGATGCTTTGAGGAAGTCACGCCGGCTGGCAGTGGACGTATGGTTGGATGCGATGGAATGCGTCAAAGGTCGGCTCCTTTAGCAACGGTGCTCGGATGAACCGCGCTGGGTCCAACCGATGCCAGGTTTGGAAGGAATCACGTGCTCGGGAACGAATCGGCATTTGGCTGTTGCAGCCGGTCTTGCTCCCGGCAGTTCTGGGCAGGCAGCTTGATATCCTATCCCGTATCTGTAACTGGTGATGCTCTGGCTGTCAAGGAGGCGGTCACCAACCTAGTTGCGCTTGCAGCAAACATCCCAAGAAAGCTGGGTCTTCCGGCAGCCTGTTATGCAACAAGGGCGCCTCTTCGCCGGGCCGATAGAATACCCTCGCGGCTTGAAAGCGCTGGGTGCGTTCAGGGCAAGACTTGCCAGATTCTGAAGGCCAAAGGTGCGGCTAGGTTCGAGGAAATGCTGGCTCTTTGAGCTAATTAGCCAGGCATGATGCCGGCAAGGAGTCTTTATGACGGCACCAGGTCAACCGCCTTCACCGGCAGGGCGCGCGGAACAGACCTCCGCGCCTGATCCCCTGCCGCGCGGCACGCGCGCGGTAGTCGACGTCCGCTGTGAACCCTCCAGCACGCTGGCGCCACTGCTAGTGCGATTGGGATCATCGGTCCTCTTGTCCGCTCCCCATTCTGGCAATCTCATCGTCATTGCGGCGTCTGGGGGACAGCTGGTTTTATCTTTTCACACCTTCGAGAGAGCCATGGGAGTGGCGCTGGCGCGCGACACACTGGCTGTCTGTACGCATAACGAAGTGTGGTTTCTGCGGAATGCCCCGGACATCGCTGCCAAGCTGGAACCGAGGGGGCGTTACGATGCTTGCTACCTGACACGTGCCTGCCGCTTTACCGGCGACATCGAGGGCCACGAGGTGGCCTGGGTGAATGGCGAACTCTGGCTGGTGAACACGTTGTTTTCCTGCCTGTGCACGCTGCACGAGCGTTACAGTTTTGCACCGCGCTGGCGGCCGCCGTTCGTCACCGAACTGGCACCGGAGGATCGCTGCCATTTGAACGGCCTGGCTTTGGTTGACGGAAAGCCCAAATACGTCACCGCCGTCGCCGAGACCGACACCCGGCAGGGTTGGCGGCCTTCGAAGGGAACCAGCGGTTGCCTGATCGAAGTTGCCGGCGGCCGGATTGTCGTGCGCGGCCTGTGCATGCCGCATTCGCCCCGGTTTTCGCAGGGCAGGCTCTACCTGGTCGAATCGGGAACGGGCCGGTTGCTATTGGCCGACGTCGACGGCGGGCGCGTAGAGACCTTGGCGGTCCTTCCCGGCTTTGTTCGCGGCCTGGCCATTCACGGTTCGCTCGCATTCGTCGGGCTCTCCCGCATCCGGCCCTCTTCCGACATGACTGGCCTCCCAGTAACAACCAACCCCGATCGTTTGAAATGCGGACTCGCCGTTGTCGACCTGAACACCGGACAAATGGTGGCTCATTTGGATATCGCCACGCCAGTGGACGAGATCTTCGACGTTCAACTGCTACCGGGGATACGCTGTCCGTTTATTGCCGGCCCCCACGTCGACCGCGACCTGGGACACCCGGTTTGGACCTTGCCGCCCTCACGCTGATTGCCGAAGATTCCTTCATTTTCTGGGGACGACAACCAGCCCGATCGAAGAATATGTACTAGAGTTTTGGTTAGCTCGGAAAATGAGCGACCGGCGGACTCCCTATCGGCTGCTCAGACCCCGAGCCCGGCGTTTTTCCAGCGCCGGGCCACGGCATTCCCGTCCATTAACCCCTGGTTCCGAATACCTGGTCTGCTCTGATCTGGCCGGGCAGGCTCAGCGCCTTCCCAGGGATGGTCTCTTGCAGTGACACCATTGTTTCCAATCACGAAACGGTGACCACCATGTCTCGTCTGTCGCGCTGGCTGAGATTTGTTCGTAGGAGTCCATGGCGGCTCAACGGTTCGGAGGAACGGCGTTGGCTGGCCATCTTGCGGCAGCCAGTCCGGCGTGCGTGGCCGGGCATCGAGAGCCTGGAAGATCGTGTTGTGCCCACTCTGCTCGGACAACAAATCTTTCCCGCGGACTACCCCTGGAACCAGAACATCAGCAATGCGCCTGTGGCGGGTAATTCCGCTGCCATTATCAACCACATCGGCAGTTCGATCGGCATCCACCCCGACTGGGGCGAGGACAGCGCCAGCAATGGAAATAGCCCGCTCTACGGGATTCCGTTCAACGTGGTCCATGGCAACAGTACGAGGCCGGTAAACGTCGTCATCGACAACTACCCCAGCGAAAGCGACGTCCTTCCTGTCCCGATTCCCGCCAACGCAGTTATTGAAGGGGATTATCAGAATGGGCCCAATCCGAATGGAGGCGGCTACAACTCAGGCCAACGAGGCGATTCACACCTGATCGTCTGGGATGAAGACAACAATATCGCCTACGAACTTTATGGAGTGACACGGCCTTCCGATCCAGACCTATTCCCGGACACAAATGGTGATGAGCTGCCGCATACCGACGGCAAATGGCACGCTGCCCAGGAGACGGTCTGGAACATGAATACGGACAGTTTCCGCACGCTCGGTGACACTTCTGCGGACGCGGCAGGGCTGTCGATCCTGGCCGGCCTGGCGCGACCCGACGAAGGACTGCCCACGTCACAGGGAGGACAGGGAGCGATAGACCACGCCTTGCGCTTCACGCTGCCGCCAGGAGATGTGAGTCCTCAGTACATCTATCCGGCATCCCACGTTGTCAATGAGTCCTCCGGGCCCACCAAGCTGCCATTCGGGGCGCGCTTGCGGCTCATGAATACGTCGGCCGTCAACGAGGTGATCAGCACTCTGGGGCCCGAAGCTCAAATCATCGCCCACGCCATGCAGCAATATGGCCTGGTCCTGGCGGACATCGGCAGTTCGATGTATGTCAGCGGCACGTCCGCCTCGGAGGACGCCAACAACAATATCCAATTGACCTGGAGCATGGACGATGTTTTGGGCCTGCATCAACTCACGGCAAGCGATTTTGAAGTCGTGGACCTGACGCCGCAGGTGACCGGCCTAAGCGCGACCAGCGGTCTGGCCGGCAGCACTATCACGATCATTGGTCAGGACTTCTCAGGGGCGGCCCGCCATCTGTCGGTGCTGTTCGGGAATACGGCAGCGACGTTAGTCACCTATGTGGACGATGGGCACATCACGGCGGTGGTTCCCAACGGTTCGGCGACCGTGGATGTCCGGGTGCAATCCGGCGTCAACGAAATCGACCCCAACAGCCCCGGTGACAATGTCAACAATCCCATCTTCGGTTATGGGACCTCGGCTATATCGAGTGCCGACCAATTCACGTACCTCAACTACATCATCAGCGGCTCGAATTCGACGGATAGTTTCGCCAGCCCCACAGTTGGCGCGGGTAGTACGGACACGCTGACCATTGTGGTCAAGGATACCACCGGCAATCCCGTTGGCGGGCTCAGCAGCAGCGCTTTCGCCTTGAACCTCGCGGGCGGAGGCAGCGCCGGCGTGTTCGGCACCGTCACCGCAACGGCGACCAAGGGAACCTACCAGGCAACGTTTACCGGCGCGACGGCGGGCACAGCGAGCACGCTGACGGTCACGGTCGGCGGCGTTACCCTGACGACAAAGCCCACCATCACCGTCAACCCGGGCGCGGCTTCAAGTTTCGCCCTCAGCGGGTTCCCCACGTCGGTCTCGGCAGGTACGAGCGCTACTTTCACTTTGACCGCTCATGATGCCTTTGGCAATGTGGCGACCGGCTACCGCGGCACCATACATTTCAGCAGCAGCGACCCGGCAGCCGTTTTGCCGGCCAATTACACGTTCCTCGCCGCCGACGGGGGAATTCACTCCTTCGCGGCAACACTGCTGACGGCCGGCACGCAGAGCCTCACGGCAACCGATGTGGTCACGGGTTCGTTGACGGGTTCCGAGAACAGCATCACGGTATTCCCGTTCCCGTTCTCCTCCGCTCAGGGACTGGCGATCACAGTAAGAAAAGGTCAGAACTTCAATGGAAAGGTCGCTACATTTACTACGGTCGACACTAACCAGGTTGCAGGCAATTTCACGGTCGCCATCGACTGGGGCGACGGCCAACTGTCGGCCGGAGCGGTAGTGGCCATCTCGAGCAGCAGCTTCACGGTCACCGGGAGCCATGCCTACGGGGTCTCGGGCCAGTTCACGGTGAAGGTCACCATTCGAAGCAACGTAGCGACATCGACTTCGACGACCGCGCAAGCAAGCGTCGGCACCGCCGATCAGCTCTTCGTCATCCAGCTTTACCACGACCTTCTAGGCCGGGCGGCGGACCCGAGCGGCCTGGCTGCCTGGAGCGGGCAACTGGACCAGGGGACTGCCGCGCGCCAGCAAGTTGCGGCGGCGCTCGTCGGCAGTCAGGAATACCGAACGGATGAAATCGAGAGCCTTTACGAGACAATCCTGGGAAGAACGGCCGATGCTCCAGGGCTTCAAACCTGGCTTAACTTCCTGGCGCAGGGTGGCACAGCGTCTCAGGTGGAGGCCCAGCTTCTTGGTTCCGCCGAGTTCTTCACTAATGGTGGCGGTACCAACACGACCTTCCTGGCCGCTCTCTATGAAGACGTCCTCCATCGGCCGATCGATCCGACCGGCGCCAGCGCGCTCGGCCAGGAGCTGGCGAGCGGCGTGGCGCGCTTGACGGTCGCCCAGCAACTGCTCGGCAGCCAGGAAGCCGAAACCGACGTGGTCCAGGGAGAGTACGAGCAGTTCCTCCACCGATCGGCCGACAGCACCGGTCTGCAGGGCTTCGTCGCACTGCTGCAAAACGGCGGCAGCTCGGAGCAAATCACGGTCGCCCTCACCAGCTCCCAGGAGTACGCCCAGGCATGCGGCGGCGACGCCACGCTGTACTACGTGCAAAACCTCTACGCCGACTTGCTCGGTCGGCCGCTCGACGCCAATGGCCAGGCAACTTTCGTGGGCGGCCTGGATAACGGCCAATTAACGCGTGGCCAGATCGTCCAGGATTTGCTCACCAGCAATGAATACCGCAGCGATGTCGTGCAGGGTCTCTATGAAAGCTATCTGCATCGGGCGGCCGACCCATCTTCTCTCATCGGCTTCGCCACGCTTCTTGCCTATGGCAGCACGGACGAAAACATCGCCGCCCTGCTTGCCGGCTCCACGGAGTTTTTTAACGACAACGGCGCCACGAACGCCGGCTTCCTGAACGCTGTCTATCAAGATGCTCTTGGCCGGACGCCAGACCTGGCGGGGCTTGCCTTCTGGGAATCGGCTCTGCAAACCGGCACGACCCGCACCCAGGTTGCCACCGCGATCTTTGGCAGCCCGGAATACATGACCGACCTGGTGCAGAAGCTCTACCAGAGCTTTCTACGCAGGCCGGCGGACAGCACAGGCCTGGATGCGTTTGTGCCCTTACTCGAAATGGGCGCGCACGATGAAGCTGTCATCGCTGCGCTCGTTAGCTCCGTTGAGTATTACACGCGCTAGTGACCGACCCAGAGGGGGAGGGGGTCTGTAGAATACGTATTCGCCGTCAAACTGTCGCCATCCCCATTTATCTACACCGTTCGTCCCTTGAAAAGTTGCCGGTTCAGCACTGGGTCGCGGTCCGTAAACAGCCCAGGCGCATGGTCGTTCGTCAGGCAGCGCGCATACATCTCTATCTTCGCATCCAGGTCGTCGGCATGGTGAATGATCAGGCACTCGGGGACCAGAGGTAGCTTGGGTGAGCCCCATTCGGGGATGTTCAGGTGGGTGATAACGATATGCTCCAGAATTTGGATCAATTCGGGGTTGATGTTCGGCACTTCGCGCGCCGCGTCGCGGACCAGATCGCGCCCGAGGAAGAGGTGGCCGAACAAGCGTCCGGGCACCGTTGGTTGTGGCAGGAATGACTCGTCATCGAATTCCAGGACGCGGCCGAAGTCATGGAGTATCGCCCCGGCCACGACCAGATCCCGATTGAGCGGGGGATGCAGGTCCGCGTACAGAATTGCGTACTTCTCCGCGAGTTGAATGCAGGAGTGGGTTACCGAGAGAGTGTGCTCGAGCAGACCGCCCATGAAAGGGTGAAACTTATTTAAGGTGGCCGGCAGCCGTTTCAATGGCTCGGCATGCCGTTCCAGCAGAAGCAGTACCAGTTGACGCAGCGGCGCGTCGGCAATCTGCGTTTCGGCAAGGCTCTTCAGCTGGGCGAACATGACTTCCGGGTCGTGACGCGAATGGGGCAGAAAGTTAGCGGGGTCGAAGCCATCCGCCCGGTCTTGTTCTTTCACCGCCCGGACGTCATGGATGTCGAGCTGCGGGCCGTATTTCTCGTTCTCTTCGTAGACGCCCCGGATTTTGTAGAAGTGCCCTTCGCACCATTGTTGCTCGCAGATCTCGAACCAGGTGCTGTCGGCCCAAGCCTTGAAGGCAACCTTGCGCTTGGCGTCCTGAAAATTGCACGAGTAGTAAGGAGCGCCGTCGCGGGTTGTGTGGCGGGTGCGCGAGGAAAGGAGAGCAAAGAAGTCCGCGTACTGACCCGGAGTCAGCTCGTGAAGGCGAGAGAGCGCCGGTTGCGATCGGGCCACGGCGACCTCAAGAAAAGAGTAGAAGGGGAAAAACAAAAAGGACAGAGAGGAGAAACAACCGGCAGAAGGCACCCACCGGGATGGTTCTCACTTTTCCCCTTTGCATGATTTCTCACGCGCTCTTCTTGTCCGCGGCAGGTTTGTTATCGAAGAGAGGGGTCTCGCCGCGGACGACTGCGTCCGTGACGACGAACTTGCTCTTGGCTTCGATCTCCGGCAGCTCGAACATGATATCGGTCATGATCTCTTCGACGATGCTCCGCAGGCCGCGTGCGCCCGTGTCGCGTTCACGGGCCTTGTGGGCAATCTCGCGCAACGCCAGCGGATCGAACTCCAGCTCGGCACCTTCCATCTCGAAGAGCTTCTGATATTGCCGCACAAGCGCATTGCGCGGCTCGGTCAGGATGCGAACGAGTGCCTCTTCGTCCAGTGGGTCGAGCGGAGCGATGACCGGCAATCGGCCGACGAACTCCGGAATCATGCCGAATTCGATCAGGTCGTCGCTGGTCACCTTGCCGAGCAGTTCGCCAAGGTGCATCTCGCGGTGTTCGGGATTGCTGCCGAAACCGATGGTCTTGTGGCCAACCCGGCGCGCGATGATATTGTCCAAGCCCACAAACGTCCCACCGCAGATGAAAAGGATGTTGCTCGTGTCAACCTGGATGTACTGCTGTTCGGGATGCTTGCGTCCGCCCTGGGGTGGGACGTTGCTGACCGTTCCTTCGAGCATTTTGAGCAGCGCTTGCTGGACGCCCTCGCCGCTAACGTCACGCGTGATGCTGACGTTTTGGCTGGTCTTGGCGATTTTATCCACTTCGTCGATATAGACGATGCCGCGCTGAGCCGCCTCGATATCAAAGTCGCTGGCGTGGAGCAGCTTGAGCAGAAGGTTTTCGACATCCTCGCCGACGTAGCCGGCTTCTGTCAGTGTCGTTGCATCGCCGATGGCGAAGGGCACATCGAGAATGCGTGCCAGGGTACGAGCCAGGAGTGTCTTGCCGCTCCCGGTCGGCCCAATGAGGAGGATATTGCTCTTGTCGACTTCGACTTCGCCGTGCCCCTGATCGCCGAGGCTGAGGCGCTTGTAATGATTGTGCACGGCTACGGAGAGGAACTTCTTGGCCCGGTGTTGGCCGATCACGTACTGGTCAAGCTTGTCCTTGATGTTCCGCGGCGAAGGGATGTGCGTGAAGATCGCCTTGGAAACACCTCGGCGCCGCTTCTCCTGATCGATGATCGATTGGCACAATTCGATACATTCACCACAGATGTACACGTCGCCGGGCCCCTCGACCAAGGGGCCAACGTCGCGATAACTCTTGCGGCAGAAGGAGCAATAAGCATTGCGGTTACGTCCGGTGTTGCCGGTCGGCCGGCGTCCGCCAGTACCCGCCCCAGTCTCTTTATTGGCCATGATTAAAGTGATTGGCTCGCAACAGGTTTGGTTTTGGTCTTGTTACAGAATTTTAAGGTTTACACGATAGGCACGCAAGCGGTTTTGATCCGGCCACCGGGGTCTGCACACCTGTCCGTGGATTTTCCGGAGATTTCGTGCCTCGTAAATCATCCCGGAGGCGTTTGTTGGTCTGGTGCGGGCGGCTGCGATTGCTCCGCAGGCGGGCCAGGCGGCGGTGCTTGCTCCGCGGGAGGGTCTTCCGGGGCCCGGGCCGGTACATCAAGCTCTTTCCGCAACTGCCGGCCCAACCGGAGCCGCACTCTTTCGAATTCCTCCGCACTCAATTCGCCTCGATCGTACAACTCCCGAAAGTACGCGAGATCTTCATTGGCAACCATCGGATTGGCGTCAGATCGCTTTCGCCAGCGATCGAGCCAGACGATCACGGCTGCTCCGACTAAGATTATTGCTACCAGGGCAAGGGTTGCCCAGAGTAGCCGAGGATCCCATGGGGAAACGCGCTGCGGAAGCCTTACACCAGCAGCTGCTTGCCAGGCCGGTACCATCGGCGCCTCGCACCTGCAGTCGTCGTAAACTTCTCCGCACAACCTCCGTGGGCAAAGGGCTTCGTGCCCGAGGATGCTTCCGCTCGTGCTCTATTATAGCGCCCGATTACGCGATGAAGCCAGAATCTGGATTTTCTAGTTCCCGTCCCAATGGGCATCCTCTCCACAAAACACTCACATTGCGTCGGCTGCGCTTTGAGAACTTCTTCGGCACGGACTGAACGACCGGCGGCATACGGGCCATAGCATGTGGAAAAAGAGGTCTGAGTCATTGGCTTAATCAGGTTCTTCGTGCAAGTAGTGGAGCTCTGTCGAAGGCGATTTGACATGTAGGCGGCTTATCAACTGGCGTTTTGTGGCACAAGCTGACAGCTTGTGCTACCGTCGTAAACGATTTGAAACGTGGGCGGCTTATCAACGTATCCGGAACGATTGGACCTTCGGTCTTCCGGCAACTGTCAATACCGCACTGATGACCTAATCGAATCATATGCAACGAAAGAGCAACGCGTCCGGCACTCCTCTCTACCTGCCCTCAGATAATCCGGCGTGAACCGAGCGCGCGTTCGTTGGCAAGCTGCGCTTCACCGATAGGCTCCACATATTCATGACACGCATCTTTAGCATTCTGGCCAGCACCAATCTCCTTTTGCTCGTCCTGAGTTTCATTCTCGGGACAGCGTCCAAGCTTCGCGACAGTGTGCACAACCCGAGCGATTCCACCTTTTGGTACCATTTCCTCATCGGTCTGACCACGTCTATGTTGACGCTGCTGGTCCATTGCCTCATTTTCACTTATTTCCTGGGTACGGGCCGCTGGGTCAAAGAGGTAAAGATCGCTTACGGCCTTGCGGATGATCCCCTTCCGCGACTCACGCGGGACTTGAAACGCCGCGTTTTCCCACCTGCTCTGTACGCCATGCTGAGCGCCATTGCCACGGGCGCCGCCGGGGCCGCCGCCCAGGTGCAGGTCTCTCCCTGGCTCCTGCATGCGAGCCTCGCCTGTCTTACCCTTGTCATCAATTTTTGGGCGTTCGGCATCGAGATGTCCTGCCTACGCACCAACGGCGTGGTTTTGGAGCAGGTCATGCGCGAGGTCGATAGGCTGCGCGCAGAGCGCGGACTCCTGACCAATGCCGAGGCGCTCGAACAGGAGCGTGGTCAGGCCTCATAACGATCCAAAGCCGTCAGATCGTTGGATTTGCATCCTCCCCTAAATTCGAGTTTCGCAGATTTTGAAGGGTTGGCGGAGTGAATTATTGAGACAGGGAAAACAAAAGCGGCGGAAAAACGCCCCAGTCCAAAGAAGTCACTTTTGGAGTGCCGCGCTTTTCCGCCGCTTTTGTTTCCTCTATTTTGCAACGCCCTAACCCGCAGTTGATTTTTTCGCGAGAACTCGAGTACCACTGCCAAATGATTGCGACGACTGGCGTCTTGCAGTACAGTGACAGGTAAACCCAAACCTGCTGCAGCCAATCATGAGCAGCGCCGGCTCTGGCCAGTCGTGGGAGGTGCTCGATGGGCGCGACCCTCATTCCCCTTATCGTTATATTCTTGATCTCCGGAGACGACGCGCAACAGACGGAGGCGACGCGCAAAGCTAATCCGTTCGCGCCGAGTTTGCGGCAACTCACGGACAAAGAAGAAAACGACATTGACGACATCATCGACCGTTTCATCCAGTACGACACGGGCAAGCTGAAGGGCCCTGACGCCAAGGATGCCGTCAGCGACTTTCAAAAGCTTGGCCCCGACGCCATCCCGGCACTCATCCGCGGGCTCAACCGCGCCGCGAAGATCGACCATAGTTGCCCTGCAGTGACCATCGCCAAGAAGCTCGCACGAATGCTGCGCGCGACTCATGACCCCGAGCTACTTGAATTCGCCCGGGAGAACGTGGGGGCAGGCATCACAGAATCCCGGCACATGGGCGTGATCAAGGATCTCCGCGTCGTCTGCCTTGTGCGCAAGCGCGCCTTGGCCAATGCCGGTGCCACGGCACTGCGTAATGCACCCACTCTTCGAGGAGACAGCACCTCAGCATCAGGCGGCAAGGACAAAGAATTGAGCAAATTGAGCATTACCGAATTGGTGGAAATGGTCGGCAAAGAACGCGGGCCAAGCCTGAAGGTGACTATGACGGAACTTGGCAAACGCCACGGAGACGAAGTTATTGGTGCCCTTGGTTCTGCCGCGTCAACATACGATAGCGACATACAGAAACTTGCCCGCGACCTGCTGGCCCGTCAATTGAGGGAGCTGACTCCGGCCGATCTGAAAGAAAAGCTCAAGGACGATCGTGCCGAGGTTCGTGCCGGCGCCGCACACGTCGTGGGCGACAAGGGTCTTCATTTCGAGAGTCCGTTAATCGATCTGCTCGGAGACAGTGAAACCTCGGTCCGCGCAGCCGCACATAATGCCTTGGTCCGCCTGAACAAGGGTACCGATCTTGGGCCCAAGGTGGATGCCAGCGTAGCAGACTACAAGGCCGCCGAGCAAAAGTGGCGGGCCTGGCTCGAGAAGCAAGGTAGCCGATGAAATGGTCGCTCGACACGCATCGGCCAGGTTCCTATTATGTCTTGCCCTCGTGGCCGTCTTGATCTTGGCAATCGCCTGGCTGATGGAGCATCCGGCAGCGCAGGATCCCAAGAAAGTCGTTGCAGCCAACCCGCCGGAATTTCTGATGGGCGAGGTGCGCGACCTTCACGGGCCGGTTTCCGGCGCCGTGGTCCGCATCAAAGGCAATTCGACCGAGTCCGTTCTCACAGATGCCGTGGGTCGATTTCGCCTAGCCAAGCCTTCCAACACAGCGGCACGAATCACCGCCTCCAAAGAAGGGTACATGATCGGGGGGATTGAATGGGACTCCTCACCTTTGACCATTCACCTTTCCTCCCTGCCCACCACGGACTGCGAGAGCTATCGATGGGTCGATCCCGAGCCGGACCCCGCGCAGAAGCAGCAATGCGGAACATGCCACGCCGAGATTCATGAGGAATGGGCGGCAAGCGCACACGCTGGCTCGGTAACCAATCGGCACTTCGCCAATGTTTATGACGGCAGCGACTGGCGGGGCCGGCCAGGTGTCGGCTGGAACCTTCTCGCCGAGTATCCCGATGGCGCGGGGGTCTGCACTGCGTGCCATGCGCCCACCGTGGCCTTCGATGATCCCGCCTACTACGACCTGCGCCTGGCACGTGGCACGCCGGCCCGGGGCATCCACTGCGACTACTGTCACAAGGTTTCGGAGGTTGCCAACGGCCAGGTGGGACTCACACACGGTCGCTTCGGATTGAAGCTGTTGCGGCCGGCGCAAGGCCAGCTCTTTTTCGGGCCGCTTGACGACGTGGACCGGTGCGAAGATGCGTTTTCCTCCATTTATCGAGAGAGCCGCTATTGCGCGAGCTGCCACGAAGGAACCGTTTTCGGCGTCCATGTCTACAGCACCTATTCGGAGTGGCTGGAGAGTCCTGCTCGCCAGCAGGGCAAGCAATGCCAGAGCTGCCACATGGCGCCCACGGGAAAGCTGGCAAACATTGCACCCGGAAAGGGCGGCGTGGACCGCGCTCCCGGGACGTTGGCGAGTCACCGGCTGTTCGCCGGCAACCAACTAGAGATGCTGCGCCGCTGCCTAAAAATGGAAGTCCAGGCGACTACTGAGAAAAATGAGCTGAACGTGGAGGTCACGCTCCTGGTTGAAGGAGCAGGCCATCGAGTGCCGACGGGATTCTCCGACCGCAACTTGCTCCTGATTGTCGAGGCGATGCAAAAGGATGGCAGCGCCATCGCCCCGGCAGCTGGTTCCCCACGATTGCCGGCGGTCGCGGGCAAGGCTCTGCACGGACTTGCTGGACGGGTTTATGCGAAGCAATTGAGTGACTTTGGCAGCCGAACTCCGGTGCCATTTTGGCGTGCCAGGCCTGATGTCCTCGACACTCGGCTATTCCCCGGCCGCATCGAGCGAACGAGCTTTGCTTTCTCCGGCCAGGCACAGCGCGTGCGCGTCCGGTTGCTCTATCGACGATTCTGGCAAGAGGTGGCGAAGAGCAAAGGCTGGCCGGATAACGAACTGGTCATCATCGATAGGTCGGTGGACGTAGGGCTGTGACTGCTCGCTGACCAGAGATTAGTTTATCCTGATGGTGTTACGCTCTTGCGCGGGCCATTACACCCTCCCGAGGTCCCACCCAGCGAACAAGAACCCGGCTCCAGGTCTTCCTTGCCACGCTCCCCTACTATACGCGTCTTATCCGCGAGCACATCAGCCGGTAGGGTTGATCGTTCCGTTGTATCCCATCTTCCTGTTTCCTTCGGCTAATCCGCTAAAGTCGATACGGTCCATGGTCCGATATTTTTGAAAGATGCAAAGCCGGGTTCGGACCAGCACCGAAACCGGCTGCGATCCTGGGCAAAGACTGTGCGTGAGCTGGCCAGGCTAGCCAAACTCGGTTCATCGACAATCCGGTGGACCGGGACTGCGGGGGCAGATTTGGGGCTTTGGGCATCCAGCAGGAAGGGGAGTGGGGGATGCGTAAGGTGCGGACCTTGATCATGTCTGCCGGGGCCGTCCTGGCGCTGATGGGATCGACGGGCTGTTATCCCTTTTCCATGGGCATCTTCACGCCCGTGCCCGTGCCCCCCTGGGTCACGGAGCGCATGGAGGAGAAGTACTGCTACAAGAACGATCACCGCACGACCATTCTGCCTCCGATTCGCGAGGGCTTCCCGCCTCCTATGTGCGAAGATCCACCCGACGAATCGCGAGTACTTCGCGCGATGCCGCACGTTCAGCGCGGTGTGCCATACTTCTACGAAGAATTCCGCGACAACGTCCAGATCGTCACAGAACGGCTAGTTGATCGCATCGATCCCTGCCGCTTCTATCCGCTCATTGGCCCTGCTCAGCTCCACCACTGCCACTGGAAATGCACGGTTTATTACACAGAGACAGTTGAGTCTGGCTATCCGTTCCCGGTCCAGTGCAAGTCGCAGCGGGTCGAAGTCGTCTATATCGACAAGGACCACCTGCACCTGTGCACGGGTAACCAGGCCGCCCAGGACACAGCTACGAAGGAACTCACAGGTTATTAAGCCTCGCGCATACCACGCGGTATAGACATGCGAAGGAGGACCGAAGGCAGGCAAGAAGATACCGTCTTCTCCAGCCCTCGGTCCTCTGTTCTTTTCGGCCCCTACAGAGACGAAGCCATGAAAAAGCAGTTCAGCAAAGCATTGCGACACGCGCGGTGGGCCTTGGTTGCAGCTGGGAGTCTTGGGACATCCTTGGCCATGGCTCAGACTTCTCCAGGACTACTACCGCCGGTGAAAGTACCCGCTTATCAACAAACCGAGCAAACGGCGTCGACCGCGCAGGTCGGCGGGGATATGCATCTCGCAGAATCGAAAGTTGAGCTGGCCTGGCTCGCTGATCCGCTGACCTTTCCGTATGCCCTGGAAGCAAGGACGATGGGCACGGCGCTTGAAATCCGCGGCGAAGTGCTCACGGAATCCGATCGACAGCAGGCCTTACGCATCGCCCAGGAAGAAAGCGGCATGCGCGTGATCGATAAGCTGAGGATCAATGCCCGGCTGTCGCTGCCGCACGTCAGCAAACCGACGAACCAAATTCATCGCGAGGCAGTCGCAATATTGGGAGAGGATCTGCCCCTTCGTGTCAAGGACTTGAGCGTAAGTATTTGGACGAATGGACAGATTCTTGTCAAAGGTGCGGTGTCGACTTACGAAGACAAGCTCGCAATCAGCCAGCGTCTGAGACGCGTCAAAGGGTGTAGCTGCATCATCAACCAGATACGCGTCGCGGGCAGCACAGGCGTGGCGGCAGCAACATCCGTCCCAGCCAGGCAGGTAGGCAGCGCAGCAAGTATCAGTGCTTCGCCACCAGCCGTCGGGGCAGTAGGGAACCAAACAATCACCCTGGCATCGCATCAGGAAACCAGCAGCCCGCCCATCGCACTAACACCGCAACCCCAAGCCGGTGCTCATGCGGCAACTTCGGACCAGGACCCATCCGCCGCAGCCGATGCTGCGAAGAAGAATGCTCCGGGAACCTATTATCCGACGAAATGGCGCCGGATGAAGCCGGCAGATGCGCCTGCTGCACCCGAATCGATCCCGCCCCAAGCCAAGGCATATCAACCTCCCGCACCAGCAAGAATTGACAACCCCTCCCAGGCTGTGTCTAGGATCACTCCTGTCAGCACGTCGATTGCACAAGCGGCGACAACCAGTTCGACACGGCCCGACCCGACGTGGACAGCACCCTTGCCCACGGCGCCAATCGCCGTGACTCGGACCACTGGTTCACAGGGGACTAGCAATCTTTCGTCATCGATCGCGAGTGGCGATTCCTCCTCTTCCATCTCTACAGGCATTCCGCAGAATTCAAATTCGAGCAGCCAGCCTCTAACAACCAGAAACACACCAGCGCAGCAAGGATTGTCAGCGGATTGGAGAGCAGCCACTACCACGCGATCTCCCTATGCGTCAGTACCCGTGACTTACCAACCCACGGCACTCGTTATGAACCAGCAGCCAGCCGCCTCCACTAATCTCCAGACTTCGACTGCTACATTCGGACAGGTTGCGCCGCAGACCAATTCGAACAATGGCCCCGCGACAGCCAGCGAAACCACGAAGCCGGTGGGACGAGCTGCCTCGCTGCCGGCACAGAACTGGAGTCAGGCCCCGGCAACGAACATGGGCACGAGTGCAGGCGGGACTACAGGTGACTCAGGAGCCTCGCGAGTTTACCAAAACGCGCCCAAATTAGCTCAATCCCCTAAATCCGCACCACCCGCCAACTCCTATGTCACCAACGGCGTGGTGATGGTCGATGCCTCGGTCCGCCAAGCAGCCTTGGCCTCTGCTGCGATGCCTGGGAACCCGCACATATCAGCCGGTATCGTAATGATCGATTCCTCCGTTCGCCAAGCGGCGCTGGCCTCTGCGGAGATGACTTCGAAAGAGCACGATTCGAGCCGGTCCGATTCCTACGTGACCACGGGCACGGTAGTCTTTGACGCACCGGAACCCAAAGCCAAGGAGGAACCCCGCCTGAAGCCGGGACAACTCCTCCTGCAAACTTGTCTCCAGCAGAGGATTGCGGCCGTTTGCGGCAAGCCCGGGCAGGATGTCAAAGCCACCCTGGTCGGAGAGAAAGAGCTGCAAGTATGCCTGAAAGCGAAGGATGCACAAGAGGGGCAAAGGCTTAGCTCAAAGATCTTCCAGATGTCAGAGCTGGGCCCATACGAAGTCTCACTAGATGTCGTATTGCCGTGATCGCATCGCGAGTAAGTCCTGAGTGCCCGCGCAGCTGTCTGCGTCGGCCAGTTCGCTGCCAACCTCCTTAATCCACACGGCTTGACAGCCTGGTACCATTCTGGGATCTTCCCTCCGGCCTCGGTCGGACAGAGGAGGGCAAGATCCATGGATGATTCTGGGGCTAGTCACTGGCCCGTCTCGCTGGTCATCCCCGCATTCAATGAAGCGGCCGGCATTCAACAGGCACTCGTCGAGGCGAACGCTGCCCTGCAGCACATCGCGCTGGACTATGAGATTCTCGTAGTCGACGATGGCAGCGAGGACGGCACGGCCCAGCGCGTCCTTGAGATTTCCTCCTCCAATCCTCACGTACGCCTGCTGCGGCATTCACAGAACCGAGGATACGGCGCGACCTTGCGGACAGGTTTCCAGGCGGCACGCTTCGACCGCGTAGCGTTTACTGATGCCGATTGCCAGTTTCACCTCGACGACCTTGGCTCCTTGCTTCGCTTGAGCGACGACAGGGAGATTGTTGCAGGCTATCGAATCGATCGTCAGGACCCGTGGCAGCGCCGATTCTTTTCCTGGGGCTACAACACGTTGGTGCGCACGCTCCTGGGCACGCGGGTCCGGGATTGCGATTGTGCGCTCAAAGTCTTTCAAAGAGAGGCTTTGTCCAATGTCATGCCTCAGTCGGATGCCTTCTTCGTCAATACAGAGATGCTCGCCCGTGCCTGGATGCTGGGCTACGAGGTTGCGGAGGTGGGCGTCCGCCACCGGCCGCGTCTTCACGGAGTGAGCAAGGTCTCTCTCTGGGACATTCCCAAGACCCTGCGCACGCTGCTGCCGTTTTGGTGGACGCAAGTCTTGTTTCGCGCGGACGATCCATTGGCTGGCAACGGACCTGCACCCGAGCAGGTGACTGACCTCGGCATCCTCAATCGCATTGCCGGCCTCATGTTCCGCGACGGCAGCGCATTGGCACACTCCATGATTCTCGCGATCATGGCGGTTCTTCTTTTCTTCAGTCATTTGGGCGCCCCTTTGCAGGAGCCGGAGGAATCCAGATACGCGGAAATACCTCGGCAAATGTTGGAATCTGGAAACCTTGAAGTGCCGGTACTGCATGGCCTCCCATATTACGACAAGCCGCCGTTGCTCTATTGGCTCGTCATGGGCTGCTACAAGACATTTGGGGTGCACGACTGGTCTGCCCGCTTGGTGTCGAGCGGGGCAGGGTTTCTCTGCGTGCTCGTCACTTATTTCTGGGGAAGGCAAGTTGTGGGCAGGCAGGCAGCGTTCCTGGGCGGGGGCATACTCTGTCTTTCCGGCCGCTTTGTTTATCTTGGCCGGCTGCTGACGATGAACAGCCTGTTGTGCCTGTGCGTGATTGCGGCGCTGGCCGCTGCTCATCTCGCGCTGCGTAGACGGGCCTTACGCTGGCATTGGTGGATCCTTTCTGCGCTCGCTTGCGGATTGGGCGTGCTTGCAAAGGGGCCGGTGGCAATCGTTTTGGTGGGGGTCCCGGCGTTTGCCTATCAACTGTTGGATCAGCGTGCAGCCAGGGCACGGATAGTCCCGTGGCTAGTCTTCCTGGCTGCTGCAATCGGCGTGGCGTGCCCCTGGTTCTTCATCGCAGCGCGCAGCGATCCCGAGTTTCTGGCGTACTTCTTCTGGAAGCAAAACCTGGTTCGCTATCTCGCGCCGTTCGATCACGCGAAGCCGGTATGGTACTATCTTGGGGATATACTCCTGGGCATGCTTCCCTGGTCATCGTTGTTACCGGGGCTGTTCAAATTCCTCAGCCGCCATTCCGCGCCGGAAGCCAAGCAGCCCCCCAGCTCGTTGGGATTCTTTCTGCTCGCCTCTGCCTGGTGTCTTTTTTTCTATTCGCTTGCGGGGTCCAAGCGGGCCGGGTATATCTTGCCTGCGATGCCTCCACTAGCATTAGCCCTGGGGTGGTACCTGCACACCAGCCTTGGTCTCATGCTGCACCGGGGTGGCGAGACTGGTTTCGCCTTGCGCGCGCGGTTCGCTTTCCGGGCAACCTTGCTGGTAGTTTTCTGTGCGCTGGGCGGGAGCATCGCGGCATGGGCCACGGGAAATCTGAGACCAGGCACTGCCATCCTTCTGGTGGCTGTGACAGCCAGCGCCCTAGGAGGCATCTATTTCTACGGCGGCCGGATCAGCGTACAGAAATCGTGGGCGATGTGCTCCTTGACCACATTCGTAATTCTGGTCGGGGCACTCCACTCCGTGCTGCCCGCCTACGCCAGTCGTTTTTCGATGCGGAGCCACGTCCGAAAATTGGCAGAGCTTTCCCAGGCCGCGGACGTACCCATCGTGTCCTATCCCCGGGAATGGGATTCCGTGGCATTCTACCTTGGTCGCAACGACGTCCGCATTTATACTGCGGCCCAACGTCACAAGCTCATTGCCGACCTGCGTGCTAACCCGCGCACGATCGCAGTAATCAAGACCGAACATGCACTCGACGAGCTGCTTCGCGACTTGCCGGCTTCCCTGGAGTTCATTCCCCGTACCAGGCCGAGCAATGTGGTAGTGGGCTGGGTTCGCACCCGGCCGGAGACGCCCTCTTCTTATATTGCTGGCCGGTAGATCGGTTATCGCAATCCGCTCACCCTATTCGTTTCCTCACTTAGAGCAGGAATTTCTCGCAAGACAAATTGCGTGATAAGTATGGTCAACTACTGTGCAGGCACCTGGTGATCTGTTTACGCGGCAAGAGCAGTTGCCGCCACGGCGCGTAGCTTTGACCGCCATTCGTTCGCGCATGCCGATGGAACTGCTTCCCGACGATGGCGGTCAGCGCCAGCAATAGCTGGCAGGCCCGGGCACGAATCACTTCTCGCGCCCGGATAACCTTGTGGCTCCAGGAGACACATCAAAACCCTCGATTATTCCGATGTTTGACCAGATACGAGCGAAAAATCGCAGAATATATTTCCGGCGGCCAGCCCTCTCGATTATCATGCCTGGATATCCCTCTCCGAGAGACTCATGCGCACGGCCATCGCTTCCATCGGCAAGTTCGACGTTCTGAATACCCTCGGCAGCGGGGCGCACAGCAAGATTCTCCAGATCTATCGCCAGGCTGATCGCAAGACTTACGCTTTGAAGGTGGTCGAAATTCAGAATTCTGCGGACACGGAATTCCTGCGGCAGGCCCAGAACGAATTCAGGGTTGCCCAGCGGCTGGATCATGCCAATTTCATCAAGGTTCACGCACTGCAGACGGTGCGCGATTGGTGCTTTCGAGTGCGCGAGGTACATCTTTTGATGGATTACGTGGACGGCAAGGTGCTGGACGCGTTTTCGCGCATTCCCCTACATCGTATGGTGCAAATGTTCGTGAAGGTGGCTGAGGGTCTAGTTCACATGCACCGGCAGGCGGTCTGCCATGCCGACCTGAAGCCCAATAACATCATGTTCAGCCGGTCGGGCGAGGTGAAGATCATTGATTACGGGCTGGCGCGGATCGAAGGCCGGCGACGGGGACGCTTTCTAGGGACACCAGAATACATGGCTCCCGAGCAGCTCATGAGCGGCACCGTCAATGAGCGCACCGACATTTACAACTTTGGCGCCACCATGTACCGCCTCGTGACATCGCACTTGCCTCTCAGCGCCGCTGATGAATGCAATCTGCCAAAGGGTTTCAGGACGGTTCATAAGAAGCCAAACCCAGTGCAAGAGTACAACCCCAAAGCCCCTCCGCAATTATGCACTTTGATTCATCGCTGTTTGGAGCACGACCCGGGCCTGCGGCCCGAACGCGTCAGTGAGATTCACGGCGTCCTCGATCATTTGGCCGACGAATTGGCCAACCGGCCCGAAGCGCAGCTTAAAGAATTGGAATGGTGAGCGTTCGCAAGACCGTTGCTCCAAGTTCGAGGTCAGCTTCATTGTGCCGGGCAGGCCGGGGGCGTGAGAAATCGGCGAATCACTTCCGCCATGACCTCGGGATGCGAGTAATGCGCGAAATGGCCGCAGCCGCTCAACTCCACTCGGCCGACGTTCGGCAACCCCTCCAGCAGCGGTCCTTCGCACCGCTGCGGCACAACCTGATCGCACTCGCCGCAAATCATCAGCACAGGTTGACGAATGCTGGACAGGATGGGTCGCAAATCGATTTGGTGGAGAATAAGTGCGCGGTGCGCCATGGAGCGCGCGAGTGGCGTGCCGGTCGTTTCCAGAAAGTATCGGAGGAATTCAGGCCGATTCTTCGCTTGTGGACCGAAATTATGCTGCCCTACCAGTCGCCAAAGTGGCAAGAACCGCACCGGCCCAGGCAAGTAAAGTCCCAATTGCGCAAGCAGAATTTCGGCCCAGGCAAGCCGTCGGCAGGCAAACCCGCCCGCGAGAATGCCGCGTGGTATGCGCTCGGGGCAAGCATGCATGGCGGCCAACGCGATAGTCGAGCCAAAGGAAGATCCCAATACGTAGCTCTGCGTTACGCCGAGACGATCGAGAAGTGCGAACGCATCGTCCACAAGGTCGGCGTGCGTAATGCGGGAAAGTCTCGCTCCGTCGCCGGAACCAGACCGCTGATCGTATGCGATGCAGCGAAAATGCTCTGCCAGAATTGAAATGACCGGCGCGAACGCCGCCGCCCGGTCTCCCAGCCCATGAATGAACAGAAGCGGCGGGCCAGTCCCCCACGTGTAGTAGGCTGCCCGATACCGGCCAGTGTCAAAGACGCCCCGGCTAGCCTCCTGCTCAAACCGCGCAAGGGCGACGGGCAGGTTCAGCGGTCTGGCGGCGATAAGCGCCGCTTCCTCGGCTGGACAATCCTTTTGCGCACTGCTCATGGATAAAATGCCACGCTGGCGAAACTCACGCTCTCATAACCACGCGGGTGAACGTACTGATCATAGTGAAGGACCTTGCCTCGGCTAGGCCGGAATGCATCGAGCACGATGTAAGTTGGGGGCAGCCCGCAGATGCGGCGCCGGTCGCCTTCGTCCGCGATCACTTGAAAGTACCCGTCGACGTTGGCTGCTTCCGCCTTGCGCAAAATCGCCTGGTCCTGGTCTCTGCTATTGCGGAGGAGCGGTGCCGCGACCGGTTCGTTGTCGCCGAACTTGGGCCCAAGATGTGCCAGGTCGCCGCTGATGATGTAACAAATCGACTCCGCCGTTTCCTTCTCGGCGCGGCGCAAGGCCTCGATCATCCTGCCAATGTCCTCGCAATCCCGCGGAGGCCTGCCGCCATTGATTGCATCTTGAAACGAGCCCACCACCAGCGGCACAATGCGGATCGCCCGGTGTTTTTCGTAGAGGTATTGCAGGAACACGACCTCCAGCTCGATCGAATGCTCGGGAAGATGGGCCAGCTCATCCTCGAACAGGCCGGGACCGTAGTGCGCGACCAACCGGTCAATGTAGTCCTGGTCTGTGCGCGCGACGCCTAGCGGCGTCTTGAAGTCCTTGCGGGTCAATGTAAAACGCTCGCTGCTGTAGTGCGACGTGCCAACGATAACGAAGAGGGCGGCATCGGTCTGCTCGAACACCTCCTTGAATCCCCAGGCGAAAGACATACCGCCTCGATGATAATCAATGTGCGGCATCAAGGCAGCGCACAAGCGCCGGTCCGGTTGTAGCGCACGCGGCAAGCCAGGGCCCTCGGGACAAGTAAAAAAGTGCTCTAGCTGAGTGCGTAGGATGTTGGGGTCTGCGGCGTAGCAGCCAATGCAACTCGGCTCGCGGACCGGAGCGGACCGGAGCGAGCGCAAGCGCGGTCCATCCAGCAGCAAGGCCTCATCGAGCTTGGCCGCCAACCTGGCAAAAAGCTCTAAAGGCAGGAGTTGTCCGTTCACCTGACGCATGGCTTCCGCCTGGATATCGCGCAGAGTGCGCCGCCCGTTGAACATCTGCAGCCAGCCGAACTCCAGGAGGCTAAGCCGCTGCGGCCGGCTGCTGATGCGCAACTGATCTACGACGAAGACATAGTGGGGATCGCTCTGATCCGGGACTGCAACCAGACCGGAACGAAAGCGCGGGCATTCCGCTGGTGCCATGAAAGTGCGTCCTGTTTGCGTCCTATTTGCGTCCTATTCGTGCCCCATCACACCTATTTTTGCGCCCGAGGCATCCAAGGGTCAAGGCCCGATCACTTCTTGGGATGAGCCAATGCAGCAGTCTGCGCGAAGCCCGGCGAGCCGATAAACGATTTCACAAGCGTCCCATCGACTACCTTCCACAGCTTGACTTCGCCGTTCCAGGAACCCGAGGCGATCTGATTTCCGTCGGGGCTCAGCGCCACTGCGTAGACCCAGTCGGAGTGGCCGGAGAGTGTATGCATTAGCTTACCCGATTCAGGATTCCAGATGCGAACCGTATCATCGGCGCTGCAGGTGACCAGGATCGGCTTCGTGGGATGGTACAGGACCCGGAAGATAGCCTTGCCGTGGCCGCCGGCCACGCGAACCTGCTTGCCCTCGCCGGTGGTGGTCCAAAATCGAATCTGATTGTCCTCTCCGACCGAAACCCCTAGTTTTCCGTCCGGCTTCACCGCGACGCCGTAAACGGGGTTCTGGTGTTCGGGGAACGTGAGCACCGATTCTTTCGCGGCCAGGTCCCAAACCTTCGCGGTCTTATCTCGACTGCAGGTGAGGAGATGCTTTCCGTCCGGAGAGAAAGCCACGCCAAAGATCCAATCGGCATGGTTCTCTATCGTTTGCTCGAGTTTAGCGTTGGCATAACCCGGACTCAGGTCCCAGACATTGACCGTACGGTCGTTACTGCCGCCGGATGCCAGTTTCTTGCCGTCCCGGCTTAGCGCTAGGCACAGGACCGCATCATCGGCGTCCAGCAATTGTTTGACCATGACTTTCTTGTCGTTGACCCCATCCAGGACGGCGACGCCCTGCACTGTCTTCGGCGTGCCCCCTTCAAGGTCGTAGATACGGACATCGCCCTCCTGCCCGGGGCGCCCGCCGGCAACTGCGAGCTTGCCATCGGGGAGAAATGCCAGCGCATAGACACGTTCGGCCCGGATATAGATGCGCTTGTCGAGCTTGGCGTGCGCGATGTTCCACACGAGCAGTTCGTGCTGGCCTCCGACCACCAGTTTCTGATTATCCGGCGTAAAGGCAAGCGCGGTGATGGCGGCAGGATATTTGTAGGCAGCCGGCGGCGAGGGCGGATTCCAGCGAACACGTAGCTCGCGCAAGAGATCGGCCTTGGGCGAGAGGCCCGCGTCGAGTTTGGCTCCCTCCGCGATCCATTTCTCGATGAGCGCTATCTTCTCCTTGGACAGCGGGTCGCTGGCTTCCTTCGGGGGCATACGCGATTTGTCCTTGGCAGTCAGACGGTCGATGAGAAGGCTTTCGTCGGGCTTACCTGGAGAGACCGGATCTTCCTTGTCGCCTCCTTTCCGGAAGCTTTCGTAGCTGCTCATATCAAACTTGCCTTTACGCTTCTTGGCGTCGTGGCAGCCGAAACAATTCTCCTTGAGCAGTGGGGCCACGTCGTTGATGAAGCTTACCGTGCCTTTGCTGGCAGCAGCTCCTTGCGCCGCGACGAGCCCAGCTCCGGCCAGTAAAAGTGCCAGGGCCATTGCCAAACCAAGGACAGCGCACAGTACGCAAACGCAATAACGTGTTCGGAGCATGAGATGGTGAACTCCACTGTGGCGGGTAATGGCGGTGGGTTGACTCGCCCTCATAAGGCGGGCCGGCGGGTATCCAATATTGGCATTATAAGGGACGCCGGCGCCACGATGCGAGCCGAAAACGATAATCGGGCTCCCGCGTAGCTCACGAGAGACTGGATAAACAGCCGCACCGGAATCCGCTACCCCTTCTTCGAACGAAGGGCAGCGGTCCGGATTGAATTGGAACCCTCACCACTTGTAATCGACGCGGTAGGTAACTGTCGCTTCCTTGTCGGCCGGGACAACGACATGAATACAGTGCTATCCCCCATGCCGGCCTGAGCCGTGATTTGGCGATCTGTCGGGTTCACTCCACGCCCTCTTGGCCAGAGCCAAGACGCACGAGCGGCGTTTTTGCTCCTGAGGCCTTGGGGATTTTGTAACGATTCACGGATTCGCTAGCTGACCTTTCCAGCCAGCTGCGGGTTCCGTATCCTTTCGCCATCATGGCGGAGCCTACGAGTTGGACGGCCGGATTCACGATCGCATCGTCAAGCAATTCCTCCAAGCGCGCGGAAAATCGTCGTTCCATCGACATCTCCTTTTGGTGAATTCCGTTTCCCGAAAGGACAAAACACAAAAAGACTTAAATCTGAACAACCGCACGATAGAGTAGAACTACTAATCTGTTGCACCTGCCCGGACCATTCTAGCAGAACAGTTTTGGGGAAATCCTATTGACTACAGCTATAGTCGCCAGTAATCCGACGACATCAGTAGTCAAAGGAGTCTGCCCATGGCATGGCCTAAAGAGCCGATCGGCCGCGTAGAACTGGATGTCCTCAAGTACGTGGCGGACCATTCTCCCATTACCGTACGGGACGTGGCCAAGCATTTTGCAGAAACCTCAGGCCAGGCCCGCACCACCTTGTTGACCGTCATGGAACGGCTTCGAGCCAAAGGATACCTGGTTCGTCGCAAGGTGGCGGGTGTGCATCATTACACGCCCACCATACCCAAAGCAGACCTGCTGCTGCGCCTGGTACGAGATTTCGTGGACGACGTGCTTGGCGGAGCCGTTTCGCCTTTCGTCGCCTTTCTGACTCAATCCACGCATCTGAATGAAAGTGATGCCCGCAAGCTTGCCAAGCTACTCAAACGGATCGAATTGCGTGAGCGGAAGGAAAAGCCATGAATGACCTATTGAGCGCAAGCGCATCCTGGTCCGAAACATGGGGGCAGTGCCTTTGGCGGGCTTCCTGGCAAGGCACGCTTGTGCTGCTGGCTGCCTGGGCGATCGCGCGCTGGTGCACCTTCCTGTCGCCTCGCGTTGTCTGCTGGATGTGGCGCTTGGCCTGCATCAAGATTCTTGTCGCGTTAGTCTGGGTGCAGCCGGTGGCCATTCCCCTCCTGGCAAGTAATTCACATGAGACGATGATCTCGCAGAGCGTCTCGCTAGCCGCCCCTGAGGGTGGACCAGTGCTGGAATTACAGCCCGTCCTGGAAGACAGGGGCCCGATGTTGGTAACCGATTCACCGCAGAGCCACTTGACATGGTGTGAGGTATTGTTGGCACTGTGGGCAACGGGGGTCTGTTGCTGCGTCATCAGGACCGTCAAGCATTGGAGCGGCGTTCAGCACCTGTGCCGTTCGGGCAGGCCTGTCGAAAGCTCCTCACTGCACCGGCTTTGCCAGGAAATCGGGGACAGAACGGGCATTCGCCGATTGCCGCGACTCCGGCTCGCGCCATCCTCGGCAGGCCCATTTCTGGCAGGCATTTGGCATCCCACGATCGTGCTGCCCGATTCCGTCGACGCGAGGTACGACGAGTCGGAACTACGCCTCATCCTGGCACACGAGCTGGCGCACCTGAAACGACGCGACCTGTTGTGGAACTGGCTGCCCACTTTTGTCGATTGGCTTTTCTTTTTTCATCCGTTGGTTTGGGTGATGGCTCGCAGCTGGCTGGAGGTCCAGGAAGCAGCTTGCGACGAGCTCGTGATCCAAAACCACCTCGCACGACCCGCAGAATACGGCCATCTACTCTTGAAGATCTCGGTTAATTCGTATCAAGAACCTCGCGCCTCGACTGCGAAGGCGGGCGTGTTGGGTCCCTACCGCACCCTTGAAAGGAGAATACTGGCCATGACTCGCATCAGACCCTACTCCCGTGGCAGATTGCTTTGTATGGCTGCGTTCCTGGCGGTGCTTGGCACCGTGGTTTCTGTTCCCTGGCGCCTCGTTGCAGATGAGAGAACGTTCGCAAAGAACTCCGGACAACAAGGATCAGTCCAAGCGCCGGCGGGGCCAGGCAAGCTGCTGATCTTTCGGAATACCAAGTACGTGTTTGTCACCCCGGACGGAAAAGAAATTGCTGACTTGCCGGGACAGCTGGCTAAACCGAGGCAAATCCTGACAAATCCCGCTTTGTCGCCGGATGCCCGGCGCGTGGCCTTTTACGTTCCGGACCCTGACCATCGGGCAACCGCCGAAGAAGGCTTTAGACGGGGACAGGTGTCGATTCGTCCTCTCGACGGACAAGGTGCAGAGTTCAGGCCCTCAATAAATCCCTTGAATATGGCGTGGACGCCGGATGGAAAGGGATTGATAGTAGCCGAGCTCATCCCGGCCAAGGAACTAAAAGACAGCGGCTTCACCACCTGGCTAGTGGACCCGAGCACCAAAAAACAGATCAAACTCGACCTGCCCCGATGGGCAAACGCTTTCGGCATGACCCCGGATGGAAAATCCTACGTAGCCGCGGTGTATGACATCGACGCTCGGAAAATCCATGTCGCGCTCGTTAGCCGGGATGGGAAAAGCATTACCAACCTCACGGAGATCAAGACTGAGGGGCCGAACCCCAAAATCTCGCCGGATGGGGCTTTCATTCTATTCCTCGACACTGACCCAGCGGATAAACCGGAAGGGAAGCCCCCGGCACGGCTCGGGCGGTTGTTTGTGTACGACCTGCAGAAGAAGACCCGCAAGCGCCTCGACAATGTGCCATCAAACGCCTTCATTATGGAAAACCAATACTGTTGGTCCCCCGATGGCAAGCGGTTAGCTTACGTCTGGAAACGGGCGGATCCTGGCGTGCCCTTGGTCATCAGCAATTTGAATATGAACGATCCGAAAATGAACGCCGAAACGGAGTCGTTTCTGATGATCGCCGACGCCGATGGGACAAATGCGAAAACCCTGTTATCTGGGAAGGGGAAGGGCCCGGACATCACTCTCGGGGATTTGGACTGGCGCTGAAACAGCGGCAGAGCGGCAACGTGGGTGGGAACAATCCTGGCGATCAGCTATCGGCGTTTGCCCGATTTGTGTCGTGCGACGCTAGGGAGCGGAACTGCGGAAGGCTCCGTGCCTTCCCTCGCCGCGAACGAATTGCTCAATCCCAGCGGCGCTTTCGCGAAGTGAATCAAGACCACGCTGAAACTCATTTTGGATGGCCTGTTCCCAGGTCAAATCGAATTGATCGTACGCTGACGCGCGGTCGTTGCGCATGCACGTTTGAGGGAACCGCGCGATTTCTTCTGCCAGTTGTTTGGCCGCCTCAAGGGCTGTGCCTTTGGGAACCACTCTATTGGCTAAACCGATCTGAAGTGCCTCTGCAGCATCCACCGCTCGCCCAGTCATAATCAAATCAAGGGCGCGGCCCAGACCGATCACACGCGGTAGACGCACCGTCCCGCCATCGATGAGGGGCACGCCCCAGCGCCGGCAGAATACACCGAGGACGGCGTCGGCTTCGACGATGCGCAGGTCGCACCACAAAGCCAATTCCAGGCCGCCGGCGACGGCGTGACCTGCTATGGCTGCGATTACCGGCTTGCTTAGCCGCATGCGCGTTGGCCCCATGGGACCATCTCCGTCCGGGCTGATCCGGTTCGATTGCCCCAACGCCAGAGCCTTCAAATCTGCGCCGGCGCAGAATGTGCCATGATCGCCGTAGAGGATGCCAACGCGCGCCTGGGCGTCCTCATCGAACTCCCGGAAGGCGTCGGCAAGGAGCGTCGCTGTTTCTCGATCGACCGCATTGCGTACCGCCGGCCTATTCAAAGTGACCGTGGTCACAGTCCCTTCTCGGTGTACGCGTACGTTCATGACGCCTCCGTCAACAAGGTGGATGATGAGAAGTGAGAGTAATGAACCGCCAAGCGGCGAGCGCAGGTGGTTAACCCACTCTCGCTGGGAGCGCTGTAATCCCGCGCAACCTGAATATCCAAAACTGCCCTGTCGAGCAATCCTATACGTCGGAGCCAAGGGCACCGTCGATACGGAGGTCAGGCTGTGCCTTGCGCTCGTAGGAGATACGGTAGATTGGCCTGCCTTCTGCGCGGAATTTACGCTCGAAGTTGGTTAAGAAATCAGGCCCAGGCTGCTCGTCATTCGGTTCGCCCGGTGGCAACGGTTGCAGCCGGGTATGGATTTCCATCAGGTGTTTGATGACCTCAAAATACTTCTGGACATCCGTCGTGATGTGCAGGTGACCTCCTGGCCGCAGGATCCGCTCGCATTGCGCCGCAAAATCGCTGGCGAAGACGCGGCGTTTGAGATGGCGACGCTTCCACCAGGGGTCTGGGAAGTAGACGTGCACCGCCTGGAAAGTTGCCGGTGCCACAAAGTCGCGGAGAAAAACTCGAGCGTCCGCCTTCACCAGACGGACATTATGAAGCTGCCGTTTCGCGAGGCGGGTGGCAGCAAAGAGCTGGTATTTGCGGGCGATCTCTATGCCAAGAAAGTTTACGTCCGGGCGCGACTTGGCAGCATTGACCAGGAAAAGCCCCTTGCCAAAGCCGATCTCCACCTCCAGCGGGTGGTCAGCGCCGAACACGGCCGACCAATCGCAAGGTCCGAGGGCTTCGGGGGGCTTGAACAGAAAAGGAGCCAGTTCCTCCAGTGGCAAGCGGTGCGTGCGACGCAAGACCACGCCTCCTCGTGCCTCAGCGGCGTGTCATCGGAACACCAATGATGTCTGCGTGAAAAACCATGGTGTTCCCCACGAACCCCTGGACGTTGAAGATTGTCTGGCGGCGGTGGACGCGGACACCCTTGGCGATCAGGACCAGCCGGTCGCCGGGGTGAACGGGCCCGCGGAACTTCACATCCTCCATACCCCCGAAGCCGATGAAATCGCGCTCGAGGATGCCCTGCGTAAAAGTAAAGTATGAGCAGAGCTGGGCTGCTGCCTCGCACATGAGCACTCCCGGTAGAAGCGGATAGTCCGGCATGTGGCCACGAACCCAAAACTCGTCAGGACGCACGTCCTTGTAGCCGACCGCCAGTTGTTTCTCGGGGTCCACGCGCACGATGGCCGTAAGGTGCTCCATCTCGAAGCGCTGCGGGTTGACCCGACGGATCGCTTCCTGATCCGCGACGATATGGCTGAGATCCACGCTAGCTGGATCCAGATGAGCTACCGGGGGCATCTGCTACTCCTCAGCCGAGAACCTCGGCAATTTGACTCAACTTCGTCAATAAAACGTCGGGCCGGCTGGCAGGATCCTTCATCTGTTCCGAGGTGGCATCCAGGGAAGCCAGATCGCCCGCAAACAACCCGGTCTTCATGCCCAATCGTCGGGCGGGCATCACGTCGAGTGCCACGCGCGAGCCAATATGCAACACTTGCCCCGGCGCAATGTTGAGCTTCGCCAGTTGACAGAGCATGTGCCTGTACAACCGCTCGGAAGGTTTGCGCGCCCGCACTTCGTGGGAGCAGACGCGCAATTCCGGACCCAACAGATCGTCCAGTCTTGTTTGCGGCTCCTGGCGCGCTAAGCCGCGTTCCAACTGAACAAGCGTAAAGCATTGGGAATCGGCCAAAAGACCTTGAGTTAAGCCGGCCTTGTTCACGTGAAGCAAGGCCTCGGCTGCCTCCGGATAGCACGTCGTACCTTGGAGGCTCGCGTGGAAAAAATAGGCAACCTTGCGGCTGAATTCATTCAAGGCGCCATAAAAGCCCGCGTCGATCTTATATTCCTTTTGCAGAAGCCTCTTGACCCACACCTCCCAAAGGCGATCGGCCTGTATCTCGGGATACTTTTCGCCGGGGCTGGGCGCGATGCGCTGGTCTACGAGAAGCTCCTTGTACACCTTTCTAAGGTACTCTGCAGGATGTCCCGGTTTTCGGGACATTGCTGCCCACATTTTGAACTCTTGGATAGTCTTGTCCAGTGCGACATCCATAACAAAACGATTGGGATGTTCAAAATACAGTTCGCCGCCCGAAATTGCCAGCAAAGTGCCGTAGATACTCCAAGTTACAGCACGGACCTCGGGCAGATGAACCAGATGAGGCTTGGCCTTGGGCCGCTCGATCTCGGGAGGCGCTGGCCAGGTGAGATCGCGCGTATCGAGATAATCGGCGTATTGCTGAAGAGTCAAGCCCATGGAAGATATCTTTGCTGGCTTCCTTGCCCCGAAACGGCATGATTCAAAAAGGGGTCAGGCACCTTTGCCGGAACGGCCCGAAGGGTGCTGCGCACAAAGGTGTCTGACCCCTTTTTGAACCATGCCCTCGAATTAGAGGACTTTTGCCAAACTAGCAAGAGAACTGTGCGCCTGTCAAGGTGCGCCCGCCCGGGGCCTTGACCCTGCCTTGACGGGCTGGAGGGGCTATCTACACTACCATTGCCCTGTCTATTCTGCACATATTCTGACCGAAACAGGAACGGAGAAGTCCTTTCAATGCCGTCCGAATTTCCTCTGCCGTCCAATTCCCAGCCTGAAGATGGGCTGCCGGTAGTCGAGCCTCCCTCCGGCAAGTTCATTGCGCAGCTTTTTCTGGTGCCCCTGCTCATTGTGGCCGTGCTCGTTTGTTTCTATGTCTTTGTCAAATGGTGGGTAGACAGCGCCTGGACGCCGGCTGACTATCTGGCCAGACTTGACAATCCCAACCCGGATATTCGCTGGCGGGGTGCGCAGGACCTGGCTCAGGTGCTGTTACGCGATGAGCAACTTGCATCCGATCCCCGGTTCGCGCTCGACCTGGCAGAGCGCTTACGCCAGGCCCTGAATCGCAGCGCGGAAGCGGAGAAGTCTGCCGGAGCAGCTTCGCACCAGCCATCCGCCGTCGAGTTGGATCAAATTCGAACCACTCTCCGTCCGGAACGAGAATACATCCTCTACTTGACTGCGAGCCTTGGAAGCCTTGCCATACCTGTGGGCGTACTGCTCCTGGAAGAAATGATCTTGGACAAGAAGGGAAACGACCCTTTGGCGATATTCCAGCGACGCCAGCATGCGCTTTGGGCGCTTGCCAATCTAGGAAAGAATCTGCAACGGTCCGAGTCCCTCCCGCAAGCGCGCCGCGAGGCAGTTCGAACGGAACTCGAAGTCGAGGCCGCTGCCCCTTCCGAGCGTGGTCAATGGGCCAGGCAGGCTCTCGCCTACCTGGATGGACCACAGGCGCACAGTCTCAAAGCTCTCGGATTGGAGCCGCTGTTTATTCAATGTGCGAACGACCCCAACCCTTTCCTGCGGGAAATCACTGCGCTAGCGCTTAACTTCTGGGTTGGGCTCCCTGACGAAAATGCTCGAATGGACGACCTGTTGGTTACTCTCACGCGCGATGACGGCCGTGGCGAAGACATCCTTGCCGGAGTCCGGGCCGAGGAAAACCGGCTCACCGGCAACCGTCAAGACCAGCAACATGCCGATGTGCCGGTCGGCAAGTTCCCTGGTCTGACCGTCCGTTACAATGCCGCCGTAGCCCTCGCTCGAAGGGGTAGCGAGAAAGTCCGCCTGGGGCTGCTCCGGGAGATGCTCGATGAATCGATTCTCCGAGAGAAGTTTCGCATCAGCGCTTCAGACGGCAAGGATCTTCCGGATGAGGGTCTGGTACAGAAAACGCTGGAAGCCGGCATGCAGGCATTGATTGAGCTGCATGCCAAGAGACCGGACCTCGAACTTGGGGAATTCTCGACGCCCCTGCAAGAGCTGGCGGGCAATTCCAGCATGGCCGTGCGCAATGAAGCGATGCGGACCCTGAATGCTTTGAAGAAGGCGCAATGATCGCCGCAGCCGCGCGATCAACCGCAAGCCAGGGACCAGGGCGTGAACCAGGTTGATGTAGTGGGCGCGGGCGGGATTGGTTGTGCCGTGGGCTATGCCCTGTGCAGCGCCGGCGTCCGCGTCACCTTTATCGATACGGACGAAGAAAAATTGGATTGGGGACGCAGCCACGGCGTTTGTGTGGACCAGCGTCCCGCCTTGTCCGCCGAGTTCATCACTTTTGAATCCTGGGCACCATCTTCCAGGAAACCAGTTCTTCTTTGCACCAAGTGTTACGTTAATCCCACCGTCCTTGCTCGTTTTCCGAGCGACGGTAGGCTCATCCCGATTCAGAACGGTTTTGACAGGTCTTTGGACGATCGGCGACCGTTTCTGGAGGGGATTGCCTCATTCGTATCGGAATGTACTCCGGGGCAAACCCACACACGCATCACTCGCGCTGGCCGCCTTCATCTAGGAGTGCGCAAAGGCGACGGTGCGCCGAACCGTTCAAGCGCTCTGCAGAAGGATCTAGGAGAACTCGCTGCTCAGTTGCGCACGGCACCATTCCAGGTTCAAGTCGTTCCCGACATCCTGCCCTACAAGCACACCAAGCTGATGTATAACGCCGCCATCGGGCCGGTAGCCGCCGCCGCTGGCCTCGATAATGGCCAGCTCCTTGCCGTTCCCCAGGCCAGGCGCTGGTTCTTTGGGCTGTTGCAGGAGAATTATCGAATCCTGATCGCAGCCGGGGTTGCGCTGGGCAAGGTCGGCCCTTTTCACCCAGATACGGTGCATAGAATCTTGCGGCACACAAGCCTTACCAGGATGCTTTCCTGGGCTTTCTATCCGACGTTGCGAAGAACTTATTGCTCGATGAACGCCGACCTTCTCAAGGGCCAAACCGAGATCGACTGCTACAACGGCTACCTCATCGATTTGGCAAGGAATTGTCCTTGCCCGCTGAACCAGCGTGTCTACAAGATGATCAAACGCATGGAAAGGGATCGGATTCATCCCAACGTGAGGATGTTGGATCAAATGAACGACGAGCAATTTCGCCCGCTGGTCGACGAGGTAGCGCCGTAAGGGCTCACCGTTCTTGTCTTAAGACTCTGTCCGAGAAGCCCCTCGCCCCCGCTTCGGGGGAGAGGCGGCGCGTCTTTCCCAGGCACCCCCCCCCTCACCCCCAACCCCTCTCCCCGGAGTACCGGGGCGAGGGGAGAGCTTGTCGGACAGACTCTAAGACTTTGCTTGAGGTGCCACCTGTCTGAACTTTTCAAGGATGGCCGCGTAGCGCTCGCCAAACGCCTTGAGCTCGATACGGCGTGTCTCGGGTCCGGTGATCTCCAGAGTGACGCGTAAATGGTCAAGTGGCAGACATCCTTCGACTCGGTCCGCCCACTCGACGAATGACACGCCTCGGCCCTCAAAATACTCGTGAACGCCGAGGTCGACAAATTCCGCCTGCGTAAGCAAGCGATAGGCGTCGAAGTGGTACATCGGCAAGCTAGCGCCATATTCCTGGATGAGCACGAACGTCGGGCTCGTCACGACGCGACTGTCGGCAATTCCGAGACCTTCTGCGATGGCGCGAACGAGAAAGGTCTTGCCCGCGCCAAGCTGGCCGACAAGGGCGATCACGGCACCGGGAAACAAGACGGAGGCGAGGCGCTTACCAAGGGCAGTAGTTTCTGCGGCACTTGCTACTTCAATTACCACGGGATGGACATGAGCAGTTGCAGCACGATCAGCCATGGCTGATGGAATTCCCAATTTCCGTTCGAACCCGATCGGCGTATGGCCGCCGTTTCCTTAGGGGGCCTTCCTGTGCTCGCGCTCGGTTTTGAGGCGTAGACTAGCCTGAATGAACTCGTCGATCTCGCCGTCCAGCACATTCCCAACCTGCGAGGTTTCCAGGCCGGTGCGCACATCCTTGACGAGGGTGTAAGGCGTCATGACATAGTTGCGGATCTGGTATCCCCAAGCCACCTCGCCCTTCTCGTCGTAAAGCTTTTCGACCTCGGCACGCCGTTTCTGTTCTTCGATGCGGTAAAGCTTGGCTTTGAGGAGGGAAAAAGCCATTTGATCGTTTTTGTGCTGGCTGCGCTCGGTCCGGCTTTCTGCTGCAATGCCGCTAGGCAAATGCGTGTAGCGGACACCGCTTTCGGTTTTGTTCTGGTGTTGGCCTCCGGGCCCCCCGCTGCGGAATGTGTCCCGCTTGAGGTCTTCCGGCCGAATGTCAATCTCGATGGTGCCTTCAATTTCCGGCATCACATCGACGGCCGCGAACGATGTATGCCTGCGGGCATTCGAGTCGAAGGGACTGGTTCGGACCAGCCGGTGCACGCCTCCTTCGCCCTGCAGATGACCAAACGCAAAGTCGCCTACGATGTGCAGAGTGGCACTTCTGATACCGGCCTCGTCGTTGCGCAGCTCATCGATGATTTCGACCTGGTAACCGTGTTTCTCCGCCCAGCGCGCGTACAGTCGGAGAAGCATTTGCGCCCAGTCACAGGCCTCCGTCCCGCCAGTGCCGGCCTGGATTTTCAGGTAAGCATTGCTCGCATCCTGGGGACCGCTGAGCATCGCTTGCAATTCGAAATCAGCCAGGCGCTTTTCCAGGCGGCCCAGCTCGATCTCCAACTCCGGCTCAGCGCTTGCGTCTTCCTGTGCCAGTTCGGCCAATGCTTGAAGATCAGCGACTGCCGCCTCTATCTCTTCATAAGGCTTGAGCAAGGCATTGAGAGGCTTTAACTGCTGGATGACGGTGCGGGCCTTTTCCTGGTTGTCCCAGAATGAAGGTTGGCCCATTTGATCGTTGAACTGCCTGCGCAGGGACTGCTTATTGGGGATGTCAAAGACTGTCCCGGAGCTGAGTCAGACGGCTAAGCACCTCATCGATTCGGCGGCGCAGGTCGATGTTCATGAAATCCCTCTCAAGGTTCGAAAGAAAGACAGTGGGCCCTGAACTGTCCAAAACATAACGCTAACATAGCACAAAGAAAACCAGAGTTGAAGTTCGACTTGCAGGCGCGCGGCGCCCTGGGGAGACAAACGGATGGAGAGACTAGCTGGCACAAGGTGTTTGGTGACGGGCGGCGGCAGCGGGATCGGCCTCGCCATTGCTCGAGCTTTTCTAGCCGAGGGCGCCCATGTGGCTATTACCGGCCGTGATGAGCTGAAGCTGCGTTCGGCCCGAGAGACGCTGGGAAGCGCCGATCGTCTCCTTTGCCACACGGCCGACGTCGCCGATCCCATGCAGGTCAACCAATTGGTCGAGTTGATTGGCAAGCGCTGGGGGCCCGTCGACATCCTGGTAAACAACGCTGGGGTCAACATCAAGAAGCGGACATTCCGTGAACTGACTGTAGAAAACTGGCAGCTTGTCCTGCGCGCCAACCTCGACGGCGCCTTTTATTGCATCCGGGCGGTATTGCCAGGCATGCTCGAGCAGGGAGACGGGGTCATTATCAACATTAACTCCATTGCCGCGAAGCGCCCCGGACCTCTTGGAGGCACAGCCTACGCCGCGGCCAAGGCAGGAATGCGTGCGCTGGGCATCTGTCTGGCGGCGGAAGAGAAAGACAGTGGCATTCGTGTGACAAATATCTACCCGGGCGAGGTGGATACGCCGCTGCTGGCGGCGCGCCCGCAACCGGTGAGCGAGGAACATCGAGCGGGCATCTTGCAACCGGAGGACGTTGCCCTGGCAGCCTTGTTCGCGGCGACCCTACCGGCACGTGCATCCGTCCCGGAACTGGTGATCAAGCCGACCAGGCACGTGTACGTATGAGATAAGGCGAAATGTCCATGCACCTTCCAACAAGCCGGCAGCAAGGACCACGCGCATGCTGCCGGGACTACTTGGTTTCCACCACTTCGATGACGATGCACGACACGTTGTCGCGAGAACCGGAGTCAAGCGCAAGCTGGCCCAGGCCGTCCGCGCAGTCTTGAACGTCGCTCTGTTGTAAGATGAAGTTTTGAAGCTGCTCGTCGGAAACCACCCCGCTGAGCCCGTCGGTACAGAGCAACAAGCGATCGCCGATCTGCAGAGAAACAGCCTTGACTTCAGGGCCATCGCCCACTTCTTTGCTGCCCAGATATTTCCAGAGAACGTTTCGGTAGCGATGGACGCGGGCCTCCGCCGCCGAAATCGTTTTGGCCTCGACCAATGCTTGGGCAATCGAATGGTCTACGGTTAACTGCTCAATTTTCCCGCCACGCACGAGATAAGCCCTGCTGTCTCCGACACTGGCCACATAAAGTGTGCTGCTTCCCTTGCGCCAAAGGGCGACAACAATCGTCGTGCCCATGTTGGTCAAATCGCGGTCCAAAGCCGCCATGTCGATGATAACGGCGTTTGCCTGCACGATGGCCCGGCGAATGGTTTGCTTGGTATCTTCGCTATCGCAACTGGGTGATAGGTTCTTCTTCAGCTCTCGTGGAATGATCTCGATGGCCTGTTTGCTGGCGATTTCGCCCGCGGCCTGTCCGCCCATGCCATCCGCAACAAGGCAAGCAGTCAACTCGGGAAATTGCTTTACGTCGATGGCATCTTCGTTGTTTTCCCTGTAATTGCCAAGGAGCGTACATTTGCCAATGTTCAACGCCAATGCCATGGGCTACCTCATTTCCCACATCGTCGTGGCGCCCGCTGCTCCTCAGGCGACATTACCGTGGTCGCGTGTCCTGGGAGCCAGAATTGTTTCCGTTGCCGGGGAATCTCGCCACTCGCCTATTCTTGGTCCGAAGGTACCGAAGACACAGCTTCCAGGCAAGCTTAGACTTAAACCAAGCGGCGCGTGCGACTTCCGCCCCACTTCTCGGGCACGAGGGGGCTCCCTTCGCGCACGCCTTAACGATTTTGCCCTGCACCTTGCGCTGGCAAGCGCGTGTTCTTGGGACGGGGGCTCGCGCGCTATCTTTCAATCATACCTCGTAAGCCCTGATTTGCCAGCATGGGCCGCCTGATTTAGCCCGTGACCAGGGCAATGGCATCTCTTGCCAAGGCGTCACGGCCCGAGGTGCTTGACCCCTTTTGCCGGAAAATTCTATAATGCCTGGCAGATCGTAAGCCGCTGCAATATCCCAATTTCTGGAAGGTCTGCTGCACGTGGGATCTCCTCCCCTCCTCCGGACGGTTCGCGATGCACATCAGGCGAAAGTGAGGCTTCCGTGCCTGTCCAAATGGAATTGAAGCGCATCATCACCAGCGATGTCATCGACCATCAGATGATCTGGCTCAAGGAAGTCGATGGGGACCGGGTTTTCCCCATCGTAATTGGTTTCTTCGAGGCCACCAGCATCGATCGGCGTGTCAAGAAAATGAACTCGCCGCGGCCTCTCACGCACGATCTGATTGCCAGCGTCATCGATAGCCTGGGTGCGGAACTGCAAGATATCTTTATCAACGAATTAAAGGATCACACGTACTATGCCAAGCTGCGTATCCGTCAGAGCGGCGAGCTGGTCGAGATAGATAGTCGGCCTAGCGATGCTATCGCCTTGGCAGTCACCGCCAGTGTTCCGATCTATGTCTCGGAGGATGTGCTTAGCGAGGCCTCGGGAGAGGTTTGAGCAGGGCAGCTCAGGGTTCAAGTGCCGCCCTGAGGGCTTCGATCCCCACGAGGGGAGCTTGGCAGGCAAACTCCTTGCAAATGTAAGTCGTCAAGGCGCCCCGTGATGTCTTCTCAGCCAGCAACGGCACTAGCTTAATCGTCCGCGCATCTTGAGCTGCCGTCGCCTGCAAAGCGACCACTTTATTGGGACGGAAACCCTTGCGGACCAACTGCAATGCTTCCTCGACCTCGGGCTCGGCGGGATCGCCAAGGATAGCAAACTCCGTCACCGGGCCGACGTGGAAATCCAGAGCCACGAGCATTTGTCCAACAGCGAGCGGGGATGAAGCCATCAAGCCCCCAAACGCCCGCAGAGTTATTTCTGCCTTCTCCTTCAAATCACGCCGACCTGTCAGTTTGGCAATGCGCAACAATGCCAACGCAGCCATCGAGTTCCCCGAAGGAATGGAGCTATCCTGCACATCCTTGGTGCGAGCAATTAACTGCTCGTGGCTGCGGCCCGTGTAGAAGAACCCAGCATCCGCCGTGTCCCAAAATTGATCGATCATCACGCCAGAGAGCGACAGGGCCGACTCGATCCACCGAATTTCGAAAGTCGCCTCGTACAACGACACCAGGGCGTTGACGAAGAATGCGTAATCGTCCAGGCAACTACTCAACTTGGGCTTCGATCCAGAGCTATAAGTCCTGAATAGCCGGCCGTCATCTGCACGCATCATCGAGAGAACAAACTCGGCGGCCTTGACGGCTGCTGCGCGATACGCCGGAACGCCCAGCACCTGCGCCGCCTGGGCGAGGGCATCGATCATCAAGCCGTTCCATGAAGTTAGAGTTTTTTCATCGCGCGCGGGCCAAACCCGTTGGCTTCGAATTGCAAAGAGTTTTGCCTTTGCTTCTCTTAACAGGCTTTGCATCTCTGCTTCCGAAAGGTGAAGTATGCGAGCATCCTGTTCTTCCGTCTTGGTTCGGTGCAGGATGTTATTACCTTCCCAGTTCCCAGAAGGAATGATGTCGTAAACATAGGCGGCCACTTCCCCCTGTTCCTTCCCCAAGACATTTTGCACTTCCTGGGCGGACCAGACGAAGAACTTGCCTTCCTCGCCTTCGCTATCGGCGTCTTGCGTGCTGTAAAAGAAGCCCTCCGGAGAAGTCATTTCGCGAAGGACGTAGTCCAGCGTTTCCTCAACAACCCGGCGATGCGAAGCAGCGCCCGTCGCTTGGTACGCTTCCAGATAGGCAAGACTCAAGAGAGCATTGTCACAAAGCATCTTCTCGAAATGCGGGACGAGCCAACGCTCATCCGTGCTGTAGCGGTGAAACCCGCCACCGAGATGATCATAGATGCCGCCCATGGCCATGCGGTCGAACGTCAATTGGGCCATCCGAAGCGCGTCTTCGTCGCCGAACCGCTTCCAGATGCGCAGGAGGAGCCGTAGCTCCATCGGGTGGGGAAACTTCGGCGCAGAGCCGAAGCCGCCGTACGTGGAATCAAATGACCGCTGCAACGACACGAGCGCGTGCCTGAGCAAGTCCGGTCCTGGCTCCTCTGTGGAAGGCTCCAAACGCCCGGCCAGGCGCAGGTTGTCGGTGAGCTGCCCTGAAGTCTGTACGATCTCTTCCCGGCGTTGGCCCCACGCATCGACGAGCGTCGCCAACAGTCGCTTGAAAGACGGCTGACCGTGACGGTCGTCGGGAGGAAAGTAGGTGCCGCCGTAGAAGGGTTTCAATTCCGGCGTGAGGAATACCGACATGGGCCAGCCACCGTGCCCCGTCATCATCTGTACGGCCGTCATGTAGATGTGGTCCAGATCCGGGCGCTCCTCACGGTCCACCTTGATGCTTACAAAATGCTCGTTCAGGATGGCTGCAACCTCGGGATCCTCGAAGCTTTCGTGCTCCATCACGTGACACCAGTGGCAAGCCGAGTAGCCGATACTGAGAAAGATCGGCCGGTCGAGTTGGCGAGCCCGCTCCAAGGCTTCGGTCCCCCACGAATACCAATCCACCGGGTTGTGCGCATGCTGCCGAAGGTAAGGGCTGGTTTCGTGGATAAGACGATTGACAAACGCCTGTTGCTTGCTCATCGGGGACTCCGCGGGGATGGACTGGCACTCTTCCACCCATTCTATGCGAACAGCCGCCGCCCAATATCAGCCAATGATTCCACGCCGATCAAAACCAAAGCACGAATGCTAACGCCGAGGACCGAAACCAACACATTCGAAACCGGGGAAAATATGTTCCGCCCATCCTCCCTGCTGCCGCGTTCCGGTACAATCTCCAGTGACCGGTGAGGCAAGCCTTAGGGGGAGGGAAGTCCCACCGTCATTTTGTGCCAGTGCTCCTACCTCGCCTGTTCGTGCATTGTCGGGCTGCCGCCCGATAAACTCTTGCCGCGTCGATCATGAAGCCACTGCAATATCCCATGTCCTTCCAGGAGATCACGATGCGACTGTGCTGGAAACTGTGTCCTTTGCTGGTCGTCGCCTTTTTCGGCGGGACCTTGCCTGCGGCAACCCCCGAAGAGGGGAAACCAGTGCGCGTGTTGTTCGTGCTGGGTAGCCAGCCTTATCATGACATCCGCAATTTGCCTCCCATCCTCGAAAAAGTGCTGAACAAAGTGGGTGGCTTGAAGGTCACCCGGCTGGAGCCGCCTCCCGACAAGAAGCCGGACGACCCCGCTCACCTGGCCCGGCTTTCCAGCATTAGGCGCGCCGATTACGACGTGCTGGTCTTCTACACCTCCGGGTACAAGCTAAATGAAGTGCAAGAGCGTGCGCTGCAGAGATTCGTCGAAGACGGCGGCGGCATCGTGGCGATTCACGGTGCCTCTTTGACTTTTGGCAACTCCCAGGTTTGGCTTCGGCTCTTGGGAGCCAAGTTCGCCGGTCACATTCCCGGGACACACAAGCTGAACATCGTCATTGCTGATCCCAAGCATCCGATAACCGCCGGTGTGGGCCCGTTTTCGATTGTGGACGAGGAGTACAAGCACCGCTTTGCCGACGTCGACCGGCACACCCTGGCCCGCTTCCGGGAAAGGCCGCCGGAAAGCGACCAGAAAGCGAATATGGACATCCTCTGGACTCGTGAGGTCGGCAAAGGCCGGGTTTTTTACTGCGCGCTGGGCCACGGCAAAGAAGCCTGGGAGAACCCGCAGTGGCAGAAGCTGATCACGCAGGGAATCTTCTGGGCAGCAGGGAGGCCAAGGGAAGTCGAGATACCAAGGGAAGAAACAAAATAGCTGGAGGACAGCGACCAGGCTGGTCCTCTGTCAATCCTCGACTGATAGGTTGACCGGCGGCCCACGCATTAGAGAAAGAATTAGGATGAAGAGTAAGATTTGGAAGAGGATTAAGAGCAGGAGCATGAGAAAGAGCATGACTCAGTAGGCAGCGTTATTCCTGAAACGGAGAGATGACATCCTACTCTTAATCTGGATCGTGCTCTTCATCTTATTCATAATCGTAATCTTCCTTCTGAATCTTACTCTTCCTTCAAGAGTTGGCTCGCCGGTCGAAGATTGACCGAACATTGGGCTTTCGCAAGCCAGGCTTGCGCCGTGCCCCCGCGATCAGGGATCAACCGTCCCGTCGATGGTAACGGGAATCGGCGCTGCCTGGTTCATGTCCGTCTTGATGAGGACTTCCCGGCGAATGTCGCCCGCCTTGGTCGGCTGGCACTTCAGCTTTACGACTTGCACTTCCGATGCCTTGCCGGGCAATTCGGCAGCCAGGCCTTCGCCCAGTCCTTCGACCGAAGTCACTCGGAAGGGTTTCGACCCTTTGACCATGACCAGTTTCGTGACCGACTCGCCGACCTTCAGATGCCCCGCATTCACCCTGCTAGGCACGGCCGTGAGATTGGACTGGATCGTCGCCTCCACGAGCACAGGGACGAGAGGGCTAGCGGAATCGTTGGTTTTCAGCAATAGCTCGTACTTGAACGGGCCAGGAGGAGCCTCCGGCTTCAGCGCTACGGTGACGCGGTAGCCCACCTGCCCCTGCCGGCGATAGATCTCCTTGTACGCAACATCAAGAGGAGCAGTGTGCTTGACGACCTCAGTTACGCGCCAGTTCAGAGCGCCAGCATACTCCACGTCGAGCGTCTGGGGCGAAGAGGCCTGCCCTGTAGGAACCACGCCAAAACTGATCTGACCCGGGTTCAGGACAACATCTTGTCTGCTGTTCGCCATTACCTGCAGGGTGGCCGTGGACGAATATTGATTGGGATCAGTCGCGTCCGGATTATGATCCACGCTGAAGAATATGTTTACGCTCTTGGCACCGACAAATCGCCTTGCATCCATGAATACATCAAGGCGGCCCTTTTGCTTGGGCCCGAGCACCTTGCAACTGCAGGTGACCGTGACGCAGTTGCAGCCGACGCGCGTGCTGATTTCCAGGGGTACAGCGTACGGGTTGGTAATCTCGTACTGGTGGTAGAGCTGAGCACCGCGCGGGACGCTGCCGAAATCGTGTGTGAGCCCACCTTTGGTGATCAGTTGCTCGGCCCAGTTGGCTTCGGCACGGATTCCTGAATTGACCAACGCCAATGTCAACAAAGCGAGCAGCACCTTGCTCATATTTGCATCCCCCTTGGGGCTCCTTAGGACGGCTGATTCAGGTGGGATTCTATCGAGGAGGGCGACAACCGTGAAGGCGGGATTCTAAGAGCGTGTTGAAAAAGGGGTCAGACCCCTTGAACTCTGCAGAGCCTGGTGCCTCAGAAATGGGCGGATTGCCTCGATTCTCCAGGGGGTCTGACCCCTTTTTCAACACGCTCGAAGCCAGAAGATCGCTCAATCCGGCAAGGGAGGCTGCCTAGTCAACGTACGTTGCTTGGTGGGACGGCTCACGGATCTTGCGCAGGAAGCTCCAGGGCGTCTGTCACCTTCTCCACACCCGCTGTCGCTTCGGCCAGCTCCACGGCCCGGCGTTTTTGTGCTTCATCCCGGACGGTTCCTTTCAATTCAACTTCGCTTCCCTCGACATGCACCTGAATCTCGGCCTGGGCTAGGCCCTTGTCCCAACGAAGGCGCGCGGAGACGCGTGTCTCGAGCGGAGCCTCCTCCAGACCGCCGTGAACCGCTTGCCATCCACGAGCCAGTTTTGCATCGGCCCCCTGCGTAACTAGTTCTGCTTTTGCCAAAACCATGCGTCCCACGCGCGCCATGCGAGTGGCATCTTCGTTATTGCAGCCGGCTGATAGAGAGGCAGCCACGGCCAGCAGAAGGCACAAGCAGCCTGGCCGGAAAACGCCTATCTTCAAAGGATTGCCCTCCTTCGCCAGTTTTGAGTTGACTCCGGGCTTCCGGCGACGGAGTATGCCTTGCGAAACAGGGAACATCAAGGGCAAAGCATACGAAAGAAAGGGGTGTGTGGAATGAGATTTCACGAGATGACATGGCCGCTCCTGCGGCAGGTGCCGCGCGAGCAAAGCATTGTGCTGGCGCCTATCGCTGCCTGCGAGCAACACAGCCGCCACTTGCCCGCCATCACCGATACGCTGCTCGCCACTGCGGTTGCCGAGGGCGTCGAGCAACGCATGCCTCGACAGGTTCTACTTCTACCTACTCAATGGTTTGGGGCCAGTTCGCACCATTTGCGTCTTGGCGCAACGCTGTCTGCGGAGATCGATACGCATGTCACGTTGATTTGCGACTTGCTCACGCCCCTCCTTGAAGACGGCTACCTCAGGATCTTGGTGCTCAATGGACACGGCGGGAACATCGACACCATGCACATGGCCCTCCGGCGGCTGCAGCCGCGCTTTCGTGACCGCCTGCTCACTGCGGCTTCGTACTGGGAACTGGCGGAGAAAGAACTGGCCGCGCTGGCTGAGGGGCCTCGCAAATCGATGGGTCACGCTTGCGAGTTCGAAACAGCCATGGTTCTCGCCCTGCGTCCAGACCTGGTGCGTCGTGATGAGATCAAGGACGATCCCTGCTTGGACGACCCGATCTTGCGCGGACTCTACGTCGCTGAAGACATGATGCAACGGACGGACCATGGCGCGGTGGGTTACCCAGAGCGCGCGACTGCGGAGAAAGGCCATGCGTTCCTCAAGGTCGCTATCGATCGCACCGTGGAGGTTTTGCAGACATTGCTACGCAGGCCTTTGCCTCGTTAGCTGGCTGCAAAAGGGACCAACCCTGATTCTTGCAGGGTAATGCCGGCTGTATCGAGTTTGCCGGCTGCAATGGCTTTTCTCGGTTCAGCGCAACCTGTGCTGCGCTCGACAGCATCGACTCTTGACTTTAGTCTGGGTTGAATGGGGTTTCTGCGGAAACTGCGGGGCAGCATCCGCTTTCAAGTGATTTGAGGTTTGCAGGGGAAGGAAAATGAAAATGTCAACTCGGCCGCTAGCGCTGGCCACGATGCTGCTGCTCAACGTGGCTTTCTCAAACCAGCTTTTTGGAGACGAACCCCCGGCCTCTCAACAACTCCCGCAGCCCAAGCAAGTTTCGCCCGAGGCGGCAGTAGCTGGCGATCTGGCCATTCCACCCAGCTATTATCGAACAAGTCGCTACGACGTCTGGCAATTCTACGCCGTCGACCGGTTTGGACACTTCCGTCCGCGGGTTGTTCTTTCTCCTTATGGCGCGTATTACCTCTACAACGGTCGGCCCTTCCCATGGGTCAGCACGCACATGACGGAGATGGCGCCATACGTGACGGCTCCGGCACAGCTTATGCCTTATGCGGAAGACTAGCCGAGTATGGCTTCTCAATGGAAGAAGCCGACCCAGAAGCTGAAGACCTGCTCGTGATCGTTTGGCCCCTTGACGATAGGAAAGCCCAGGTCCAGGGCGATCGGCACCGGCCCGAGCATCGGGACGACGATGCGAAGTCCGGCTCCTACCGCAACGCGATAATCCTTGATTTCCACCGAGCTTTCCACGGTACCTGAATCTACGAAGAATACCCCATAGAGTTGATCGTTGGCAAGGATGGGGATCTGGTACTCCAGGCTGTTCAGGAACATGAAGTCGCCGCCGACCGCGTAGCCGTCGATGGTGGGGCTGATGCCGCGGAACTCAAAGCCGCGCATGCTGTGGTAGCCGCCGGCGTAGTAGCGTTCGAAAAAGGGCGTCTCGGAACCGGCCCATGCCAGGTCTGTTCGAGCAGCCAGGACGTGACGGCCGCTGCCGTCAGCACGCTCGTAAATCGTGAAGTACTTGTTCCCCTCGATTTCAGCCTTCTGAAAGGTGTAGTCTCCAAAGCACTGCTCGAAAGAGATATCCAGCAGGCTGCCCTCGGTGGCCCTGAGGAAATTGTCTCGCGAATCTCTGGTGACGGAGGTCCGCAGGCCGCCCAGGAAATGGCTGCCGTCGGCTTGCTGAAAGATTTCCGGTTCGAAGGAAGCCACGTTGTGAATGCCGACGTCTTCGAGCCGCAGGGTCTCTGAAATGCTCCAATAGCGATTTAGCTTGCGGGCCATTGAGATCTTCGTTCCCAGTCGCGTATCCGTGTACTCGTTATAAATGCGCTCGTTGTAGTAGGCGCCCAGGGTCAGGCTGTACGGGCTGTCAAACAGCGAAGGCTCGCGGAAAGTGGCGCTGTACTGCTGCACCTGGGTGCCAGGCATGGCCTGGATACGGAGTTCCTGGCCGGCTCCTCGAAACGCTTCCCCACTGAGCAAATCATCCCAACTTCGCGGAATCCGGGTGATGTCGAAGTTCCGTTCATTGAGCACGACGCTGCCGGTCAATCCCGCGTCCGAATTGACGCCGACGCCGAAGATCAAGCTGCCGGTTTGCGTCTCGTGGACGTTGACGAGGATGTCCTTGTACTCCGCCGGACCTTCCGGATCGATGACGCTTACCGTGGGACGGTGATCCGGAGTGACGTCGAAGATATTAAGGCGCGCCAAATTGCGCTCTGCCAGGCCCAGCTCGGGGTATTGGAGTACTTGGCCAGGGAAGACACCAAGCTGCCTCAAGATAATATTGTCTTTCGTTACGGTGTTGCCGGAAAGGACGATATTACCCGCCCGGGCGGGTGGACGCTCCTGAATTTCGTAATGGACGGCCATTTCCCCGAGCGCGGGATAAAAATCCTGCTCACGGACCGTGACGCCGTAGCCTGCATAGCCGTAGAGATTCTTGATCGACGCTTGGTCCGCGTCGGTCTTTGCCTTGTTGTAGTACTCACCTGAAACCTGCTTGATGTTGGTGAGGAGCTTATCCGTAGATTGGTTTTTGTTGCCGTCGATCTGGATCTTCGTGACGCGATAGCGAATTCCTTCATTGATGTGGAAGACGAGCCGTACGTGCCGGTGGTCTTCTTCCCATTCCAAATCGCGGCCCACTTTCACGTCGTGGAAACCGAAACTTCGGTAGTATTCCTCCAACTTGACGACATCATGTTCGACTTTATCTTCCTCGAAAGTGCCGCCGAAGACGCCGAAGACTTCGCAATAGGAGTCGACTTGCGTGTTGAGCCGAGCCGAGCTGACGAACGTATTTCCGGCGAAGGCGATTTTGTGGACCTTGACGACCGGCCCCTCCGTGATGTTGAACACAACCTTCGCGTCGCCCGGTTTGTCGCCCTCGAGCAAATCGACGCTGGCGAACATGCGGCCCATGTCTTTGTAGCGGCGCACAATTGCCCGGCAGGCCATCGTGTTCTGGATGGGATTGAGCGGCGCGCCTTTGCGCAAGCCAGTCACGGTTTCCAGTTCGTCCGGCCTAAGGTGCTTGGCTCCGCGGTATTCAATGTCTTGAATGCTGCTGGGGAATTCCGCGACGATGAAATATACCTTCAATTTGTTATCCGGCGTGCGCTGCGTGTAAACGCGGACGTTCGCAAACAGATGCGTCTCAGACAGTTTGCGCACGTCCTCGTTTATGACTTCCTGCTTGTATTCGCCGCCGGGTCTTGTCTTGATGAGACTGATGATCTTCTGGGTGGGAACGGCATGGTTGCCTTCTGGGATGACGTCGTCGATGAGGACCTTCTCCGGCTTCGCCTGGGCTAAAGTAATTGCGACGCACAGGAGCATCCCCATCAGCGCCGCGGCTGTCCGGCCTGCCGGCATGATTACATGGGCCGTCGCTCTCATGGGTCCGTCCCTGAGGTTGAGGTAGCACTTCCGCGCAGAGGGAGGGAGAGCGATAGTCAAACCCAACGCGAGTGTCAAGATGAGGTTCTTGTCCACCACGTTATTTGCATTGGTCTGGGTAACGCCGCGAATTCAGGGAAGCCACCAACGCGTTGCAACTCGGAGGCGTCTCATAATAGTCTACCCGACAAGCTCTCCCCTCTCCCTTGTGAGGCTGCTGAAAAAGGGGTCTGACCCCTTCCACGAATGGTGGCTGATCCCCAAGAAAGCGGGAAATCAGTGAAGCTTCGTAGGGGGTCAGACCCCTTTTTCAGCGGGCTCCTTGTACTCAAGGGAGAGGGGTCGGGGGTGAGGGTTTTAGACTTCGGGGGTGAGGGTTTTAGACTACTGAAGGTTCGCTGTAATTTGTTAGCGCGTACCTATGGCTCGGGAGCGCTTAGGGGGCGAAGTATCTGAAAAGGCCTGCCGCGGAGGAGTAGAACATGCGCGGGCGCGTCGTGCGTGGTCAGGGAGGCAGCGGTAGGGGCACGACCGG
>DATGZX010000421.1:0-37893 GCA_035296965.1 Gemmataceae bacterium | reverse complement strand
CATGTGAAATCTTACGATAATCCCAGGAGAACGCAGCTGATATTGTCACTATGTGTTTTGCGAAATGGAGGTCTGCGATGCGGAAAAATCAGGGCGAACGCCAGTTGGGCCTTCAGCACCTGTTAAACATGGGTTAGCGCGCACGCTCTCTTTCGCGAAGCCGCTCCAGCGACGCCTTTGCTTCCTGCGTGAGACGGGCTTCCGAGGCTCCCTGGGCGATTCGTTCCATGAGCCGCCTGGCTTCCGGCGTGTCGATCCATTCGAGCAGTTCAATGGCGCGTAAATTGCGCAACTGGTCCGCGGAGAGACTTCGCGGAGTCTGGAGAATCCCCTCCAACCGCCGACGAACTTCGGCAGAAGGCTGGACGGCAAGGGCCTCTCGACAAGACGGAAGTGCTAATTCACCGAGCTTGGCTAACTCCGCGGCCGCCTGTTCCCGAAGGCGGAACTGATCGCTGCCAAGCTCGGCCACCAGACGTCTTACTAGCGCCGCGTCGGCAGGTGTTATGGCACGGAGCCGTGTTGCCAGGAAAGGAACTACCTTGGCCGGATCGCGGGCAAGCTTGCGCATGGCATCAAAGGCGGTTGCTGCGTCACTGCTTGCCAGTTTTGTCCAGCAGGTGTCCGGGTCCGGGGCCGATAAGGCGTGGTCCGGTGTGGCTTGCGCTCGCTGGCCACCCGTTAGGTCCCAAACCAGTGCCGTGGTGTCCATACTGCCTGAGACAAGCATTTTCCCGTCCGAGGAGAACGTCAACGAGACAACATAGCTTTGGTGGCCTACAAGGTGTTGCCGCACCTTGCCGCTGGCGACCTCCAGCAAGTAAATGTCAGGGTTATTACTGTGCCCACCGCACGCAAGCATGCGGCCATCCGGGCTGAAGGCCAAGCTAGCGGCTGCACCGAGCAGATCGAAGGTCTGGGGCAGCTTCATACCGGCCGCAACGTCGTAAATCGTAAGTCCACCACTCGGACCTTGGCGGCAGTGCGCCAAGAGTTTGCCGTCCGGCGAAAGCTTGGCGATATAGCCGACCTCAGGGCCGTCGCTTTGAAGGGGGGGTACCGGACTGCCAACTTGTCGTCCCTCTCCCGGCAGCCCCAACCTTCGCGGTTTGGTGCCATTGGTGAGGTTCCACAGGCGAGCCGTATTATCGCTGCAATAGAGGGCTAGCATTTGCCCCCGAGCGTCGAAACCTGCGCCCGCAAAGACATGGACACTTGCGTCTTCGAAGTGCCGAAGCATCTTGCCTGTAGAAGTATCGAATACATCGACACGGCCCCCGGACAGAGGAGACAACGCCAGTTTGCTGCCGTCGGCAGAAAGTGCAATCATTTGCGGCGGTTTCTCGGCATAATCCTCCAGTAGCCGGCGCGGCTCCGTGCCTGCTCGCAAATCCCAAACGCGAATACCCGCTTCGTTCCAATTGGTGGAGACGGCCATGCTGCCATGTCGAGCAAACGAGTAGCTGAAGCTCGTTGCTCCTGTCTTACCCACCTGGCACTGGAGTTGGCCCGTCATAGCGTCCCACACGAGGAAGGTTGGGCCATAACCCGCTGTCACAATCGAGCCTTTGCCGGAAAAGGTTGCACTTTGGAAAACACCGCCCTGATGTCCGGCCAAGGGAACAAGGTCCTTGCCGCTGGCCAGTTCGATCAGGCGGATGGTTATGAGCGGTATACCCACAGCCAACACTTTGCCGTCAGGGGATAGGGCCATGCAGCTAAGATTCGCACACCCAACGTCGATGCGCTTCACTTCTTGGCCGGTGGTCAGGTCCCAAACCCGAGCGTAACGATCGGCTCCGCCCGTGACCAACGTCTTGCCGTCGGGGGCAAATAGGGCTGCCTTGAAACCTACATCGGCCAGCGAATCGTGGTTTGGTGGAACGGCGAGCTGTCGAATTTCCGTTCCGGCTCCCATGTCCCAAATGCGAACCCGATATTCCGGTCTGCGCCAACCATCTTCGAGTTGTCCGATGATGGCTAGCCGGGTCGCGTTCGGCGACACGGCGATTTGACCAATGGCCACAGGGCAGCCGTTCATGCACCGAGTTTCCTTGCCGGTCGCCACATCCCAAAGGCGAATGGAGCGGTCAGCCCCGCCGCTTACCAGAGTCTTGCTGTCGGGTGTGAATGCCGCGCACAGCACCTGGCCCTCGTGCCCCGCGCACTTATGAACGCGTTCACCGCTCGCAACGTTCCAGAGATCCAGGGTTGCTTGGGGACGCGATGAAATCGAGTTGCCAAAGGCCGCAAGCACCTTGCCATCCGGCGAAAAACTGAGGCCCTCGTAGAGTACCCTCCCAAATTTGCGCAGTAGAGCACCTGTGACCGCATCTGACAGGCGCACCGTTCGATCCTGATAATCTATCGAGGCAATGAGTTTTCCATCCGGGGAAAGAGAGCCCGTTCCCTTGGAAATGCCAGAGAGACGGCGGAGAAGCTTGCCCGTGGCAACATCCCACGAATCGAAGCCGAGGCCGAGTGCAAACAGCGAGTTGCCGTCCCGTGCAAACACCAAACTGGATGCGTAGGCGGTACGCAATCGTGTCGTCCCTAGCCGGCAAATGGCCTCCGCCGGTAGTGGGTCGCCGTAAAGGTCCGTATGCCCGGCTTGCCGGCGGACCGTCTTCTCCTGGTCTGCCTCTCGCGTAAGGGCGGCGAGTGCCTCCTCTTGTTCGATCGGCGATCCATTCGCAGCCGCCGCGCGGTGGGCGAGGACGCCGGCGCCCGCAGTCAACAGGCCGAACACCAGCCCAAGCGCCGCCAGTTGCAGCTTGCTCATGCCCATTCCTCCCGAAAAGTGCCCCATCAACTCCGTGACCCTGACGGCGATGGTCCCCGCGGTCATTGGTTTGCCCTGAGCCAGGAGTACGCCGAGCCGCACAGTTGGCTGAATCAGATGGCCAGGCAGCGCTGCTGGCGCAGAGGCCTGTCCCAGTAAGGTTGCCGCCAGCGCGGCAGGCAGGCTGAGCCCCCGGGAAATCAGACGATGGCGCAGGAGCGAGCGACTGCGCTCTAGCCGGCGTTTGAGCGTGGCCAGCGACAAGCCAAGCTGCTTCGCGGCCTCATCCCGCGTGGCTCCCTCCAAATAACACAGCACCAGCGGCGCTCGATATTTGCTCGGGAGCCGCTGTAACTCTTCATCGAGTATCTTCTCCGCTTCGTGGAGCGTGATTTCTGCTGCAGGATCCGTAGGGATGCGTGTGACAACCCGGCCCTCGTGAGCCTCTCGGCGTGCTCGAACTCGCTGGGACTGAAGGGCCAGCAGGTGGGCGACCCCATGGAGCCAGGCCCCCAGCGACTCACCTTTGCGGATGCTCAGGGCCTTGCGGGCGAGTGTGAGGAACACGGCCTGAAAGACGTCCTCGGCATCTTCCCGATTGCGAAGGACGCGCTGGGCAACTTGGAGGACCATTGGCCCATGACGCTGGAGCAAGGTTTCGAACGCAGCCTCGCCACCTACGGTCGCAAAGCGCCGGAGCAATTCCGCATCTGGTTGCTGCTCGTGCTCCCGGGGCGCCGCGAGTTTCCGCAGGTGGCGCAAGATGACGTTGGCTTGCAAATCCTTCATGTCTGCGGTTCTCTAATTAACAAAGGCACTCGACGGCCGATGGGCAACGGCTATATAGTAGTCGCCTGAAGTCGCAAGGTTGGCTCAATTATTTAAGCTCTTGCGAAAGATCGATCAGCTTCGATTGGAAATTGTGCTTGCACGAGAGCAATAAAGATGGTGAGCAGAGCGCTTCTGAGACACGATTTTTAGGCAAGACCGTCGCATGGACGACGACCGATCTTGACGGCAAGTCGGTGAAGCTGGCTGACTTCAAGGGCAAGGTTCTTGTGCTCGACTACTGGTATCGCGGCTGCTTCTGGTGCGTCCGTTCCATGCCGCAGCTCAATGAACTGGCGGAACATTACAAGGGCAAGCCAGTCGCCATCCTGGGAATGAACATCGATGAGAATGATGCGGACGCTCGATTCGTCATCAAGAAAATGGGCCTCAAGTACCCAACCATCAAGGCTGGCTCAACACGCCTAGACTACGGCGTGCGTGCCTTCCCAACAATCCTGATCCTCGACGACAAGGGGACGGGGTGCGATCTGCACATCGGCTACGCGCCCGATTTGAAGGAAGTCCTGATCAAGAAAATCGACAAGCTACTCGGTGAGCAGAGGTGAGCGGGTCAAGCAGCGTAGAGGCGTCAAGCATACTCGCGCGGGCCCACTTCACCGCGCCGGCCGGCAGCGCGTTCGCGACGAATGCATTGATCCGTGCCTGCTCATGAGCACGTCGTCAGGATCTGTGATACGGTTGCGGCTGTCGGGTTCGATCTGCTGGGGCAGATTTCGCCGAGAGAAGCAATGCAGCTGATTGGCTGCCTTGCATGGTCAAAAATGACACTTGCGCGGACGTACCCCAGACAACACGTCTTAGATAGGCTGTCGATCCCATTTTGATCGATGAGATCCCCGCCTGAGCATTTTTGCTGATTTTTCCAGGGAATTTGGCCCGTCAAGAAAAGCGGCTCGTCCAAAAATGAAGAGTAAAAGAATCTTTACTATCGTGTGACTAGCTTGTTTTTGAGGCTCCAAACACATTTTGCGCCAAGGGCCTTTTTAGTCCCAAAATGATCACTACGCAAAAACCCCGTGTTTTTGACACTTTTCGAGGCCTCGACATGGCAATTTTGGGAGGAGCCATTCTCATAATTCTTAGGCGGCGCCAAAAACCGCGTTTTTTCTGCGTTTATTGCAAAGTGCCCGTTTCGCGTTTAGGCGCCCTTCTGTCCTCCCAAATGCGGCGAGGTCAGGAGACCTGCGCCGAGCGCGGTCAGCAGTTGCGGCTGGGCCAGGCGACTTGCGCCGAGCGCCGAGCGCCCGATCTTCGTCTCATACGAAAAGCGGGGCACGAATAGCCGGCCGCCGTGCCTCGACACGCTCGCCAAGACCTCGACGTAGCGCTGCCGGTCGTCGTCGTCGAAGACGTGGAACAGGCCGGAGTCGATCAGGTAGTCGGGTTGCTAGTCTTTAATGAGCATCACGTTCACTGCTTTGACGGCAACTCGGACTTTATCCCCAATCTTGATGCCCAACTCATCCAGTGAATCCAGCGTCATTACCGATTCCATGATCGCAGCGCCGGCTATTTTTACCTTGACCTGGCACATCAAGGTGCCACGCTTGATTTCCACGACTTCCCCATCCAGACGATTTCGTGCCCCGATCTTCATGGCTTTTTTCCTTTTCGCCGTTAGTGTTTCTCGATGAACTACTGGATTTCGACCGTCATTTCCGCGGTGACCCCATCTCTTCCGACTTACTTGCGGCAGCGTTCCAGTGACATAATTGCCATCGGCGTGCCCCAGTATTGGCCGTAGTTGTAGAGGGGGTAATCCCACCATGAGCCGTCCTTTTCTTGCACCGCCAGGAGGATGTTGCCCAGGTGGTCCTGGTAGAAGGGCCGGTCTTCGTGCTTGAGCTGCTCGATGCACATCGACGCGTAGTAGTGGCCGAAGTAGTAAAAGTAGCCCGCTACCATGAAGAACGATTCGTGCGGAATGGGCCGTTTGCGCCCCATGTCGAGCCAGCCGTTGCGCGTGATCAGGCGGTCGAGCCAGGTCTTGAGCACCTGGTCGGTCACTGTTTTGTCCCCCCAGAGCCGCAGCGCCAGGTTGCAGGCCTGGGAGCGGCCCAGGCTGCCGCCCGGGCGATTGATGCCCACCGCCGGCCTTTGCCAGAGGTATGTTCCATAAAGATAAGAGAAGTCGGGTAAGCGCTGCTGCCTGGTAATCGCGACCGAGCGCTTCACCAGCTTCTCGGGCGGCGCTACGCCGATTTGCTTGGCTTCGTAGAAGGCTTCGAGCACGGCCGCGTTCATGAAGCTGGTGGACGAGGCGGCCGGCCGTTGGCTGCCGGCGTCGAAGTCATAATAGCCCCAACCGCCCTCGGCCGATTCGTAGCGCGTCAGGCGATCGTACTGGCCGCGGATCAGGTCTTCGATCTTCCGCCGGCCTTCCTTGTCGTCCTTGGGCAGCCGGCCATATAGGTGCACGAGCGCCTGGATGCCGTAGCCGTGAGTCCAGATGTTGTAAATCAGCATCTCATTGTCGCGGCGGACCTTGGGCAGCTCCTCATAGAGAAAAGCTGTGCCGCGGTCGAGCGCCTGTTTTGCCTCGGTCGAGTTGGGGCCTGTCTCGATGAGAGCGGAGACGCACAAGGCCGTCACGGCCACGCGAAATGCGTGCTGCGAGCCGACGTCGGCAATGATGTTAAGCTGCTTGGTCTTGCCGGCCGAGCCCCACGAGCCATCCTTGTTCTGGTTTTTCACCAGGAAAGCGACACCGCGGTCGATCGACGCCTGGAGTTCGCCGGGGGAAAGGGGCGTTGGTTCTTTCGGGTGGAGATTGGGAGCCGTCGGCGTCGGCGTGTTAGCGGATGCTTGCGGCGGCTTGGGCGGCGGGGCAGCAAGTGCGCTGAACATGGCGCCGGCCAAAAGCAGCAGGGATAACGCTATATATCGGTGCATCATGACATGCGAGCCCTTAAGTCCCTTTACGGCTTGGTGCAAGAGATCTCGTCGCCTTCGTTGAGGCCTTCCAGGATCTCGGTCTTGCCGCCCCAGCGTTTGCCGATCTTGACGGTGCGATGCTCCGGCTTGCCTCCCTTGACGGGCAGCAGGACATAGTGGCCGTCATCGTCGTCGGAAAGAACGGCGCTGTCGGGAACAACCAGGACATTTTTCTTCTGATAGGCGAGAACCTTGACGCTGCAGGCCATCCCCGGCATGATCGCCTTGGCGTCGTCGCCCGGCTCGACATTGACGCGCGCCTCGAAGTTTCCAGGAGTCTGCGGGATGCTCGATACCTGGGCAACCTGACCGGAAAGCTTGACGTCAGGGTAACCGGCGACCACCACCTTGCCCTTTAGCCCCGGCTGGAGCAGGTGCAGGTCCTTTTCCTCGACGACCGCGCGCACGGACAGTGGGCGGGTTTGAACGACGGTCATGAAGACTTCTTCCGGCGACACGGAGCCGCCGTGCTGAAGCTTCGTGGCCGCGCTGCTGGTCGACCACTGACCTTGCGTGGCCTTGCCGTAATAGACGATGCCGTCGGCCGGGGAGTGCACCGTCAGCAACTTTCGATCTTCCTCCAGGTTGTCGAGCTTTTGCCGCGCCTTGCCGGCATCATACTTCAGTTTTTCGAGAGCCAGGCGTTTCTGCCTCAGGGACAGAGGCAAGCCGTCGCGCGCCTTCTCCCAGGCCAGTTCCGACTTGGTGGCCGTTTCGTGCATGTTCACTTCCCGGCGCGGCAGGTCGAGCCGGAGCGTGTCGTCGGTATGGATGCGCGCGGATTTCAGTTGAAATTCCATGAAGCGCACCATGTGCTTTTGCCGCCTGAGGATGAATTCCTCCGTTTCCTCGGTTAGGTCCTTGTCGCGATACATCTTCTGGAGTTGTTTCAGCTCCTCCTGCGTGGACTGCAGGGCAAACTCGGCGTTCTCGAGGGCATGCTTGGCACTTTCCTCGGCCAGCGGCCTGTCCACCTTGAGAAACTTTGCCAGGTCTTCGTCGGCGATCTTCTTGGCGCGCTCGGCGGCAGCCAGGTCGATAGGCGTCGATTTCTCCGTCATCGCGAGGTCTTCCTGGGCCTGCTTGATGGCGATCTCGGTATGTTTACGCTCCTCGCGCAGGTCCTTGAGGGCCCGGTCGATCTTCTCCAGATCGAACTCCACGAGTACTTCGCCCTTCTTGACGGCGGTCCCCTGCTCCACCGCCTTCTGCACGATAAGCGACGAAGGCATCACCATGGGCGTCCAGGCCTTGGGCTTGAGGGAGATTTCCGAGGTGTGCTCCGCCTCCAGGACGCCCTTGAGGGGGATCTCGATCTTGAAATCAGCTTTCTCGACCTTGCAGGTGGCTCCTTTGGCGGCAGGGGCCGCTGGGGCCTCGGCGGTTTTGGCTTTAGTGTCCTTTTCCTGCTCTGTCGCCTCGACGGCCTCGCAGCCAGCAAGTAGCAAGGCGGGGACGAGCCATAAAAGACGATACGAACGCCTGACCATTGAAGTTTCCTTTCTTGCCGTGCGGCTAGGTTGTGCCGAGGTTTACCGGAGCTGTGGCGGTATCCATCGATCAGGGTGCGGAAGTTTATTATATGGAGATCGGGGCCCACGCATGACGGCGTTGCCGCGCTCGCACCGTTTGCCGGCGATCACGTGGGAATCGCGACGTTCGTCAGCCTACCTGTCGACGTACAACCCTGGGTTGCTTATTCGCAAGGTCTTTATTTGCACAGGGGCTGCTTTTTTTCTGTTGGATAGTCTCAAAATACCGGCTGGGTCAGCCGAGCTTTTCGGGAACGACAAACGGCTTGCGGTAGCTGCGACTAAGCAGCTTCGTCGCTTCCGGGTCGCCCACGATCGTTTCGGAATGGGCGTCGACGGTGAGCTTTCGGCCAAGCTGATATTTCGTCTCTTCAAGGTTGACGTGATTTTCCTTGAGGTAGTCCTCCATGCGCGCAAGGCTTTCGTAGGCGTCCTTGTTGTCGCCGAATGCCTTGGTGCGCGGATTGAACGGCACCTCCTGGCCCAGCCGGTACGACATATTGGCGAGATGGCAGAGGGCCGCCGAGTAGTGGCCCTCGATGACGGGCGCATTGAGATCGCCGGTCTGGCGGCTGCGCACGGCCTCGATGAAATTGGCGAAATGATCGCCGGCTCCCGGCCCGCGCCGCTCCGCTCCCTCGATCCGCGGCAGCGGCGCCGGCTTGTCGCTTCCCTTCGGGAAGAATTTCGTGTCGACAATCGTGCCCGCCTCGAGATGGCAGATGTTGCCTACCTGTTCGCCCAAGTATCCCTTGGAAGGCAAGCCACGCACTTCGAAGATGAGCTGGGTCTCGCCGTAATCGAAGACCGCGATCTGCGAACTCGGAGTCTGGCCCTGGTCGCGATAGCCCAAGCGCCCGCCCAGGCTAAACACGCTCCGGGGCAGCGTGGCGTTGGGAATGACCCAGCGGGCCTTGTCCATTTCGTGCACGCCCTGGTTGCCGATGTCGCCATTGCCGAAATCCCAGAACCAGTGCCAGCGATACGGAACGAGGTTCGAGTGATAGGCTTGCTCCGCAGCCGGCCCCAGCCAGAGATTGAAATCGAGGGCCGCCGGCGGATCAGTCGGCTTGGCATAGCCGATGCTGCCCCGTGTTCCCAATCCGCCGCGCAGCGTGGACTTGTAACACAGGCCGCGCGAAACCAGCAGCCGGCCGAGCTTGCCCGACTTGATCGCCGCGACCACATCCGCGAAATCCTGCCGGCTGCGGTTTTGCGTCCCATGCTGGACGATGCGGCTGTACTTGCGGGCCGCCTCGACAGCAATCCGGCCTTCGTGGATGTTATGGCTGCATGGTTTTTCGACGTAGACATCTTTGCCCGCCTGGCAGCCCCATAAGGTCATGAGGGCATGCCAATGGTTGGGCGTGGCGATCGACAGGGCATCGAGGGTCTTATCGTCGAGCGCTGGCCGGACGTCCTTGATGACCTGCGGTTCCTTCCTTCCCTTGCCGGCCACCTGTTTGAGCCGACCATCGTAGGTGCGCGTGTCCGGATCGATTAGGTAAACCAACTCCACACCCTTCATGCCGGTCCACGCGCCGACGTGCGCTCCGCCCCGGCCATTGAGACCGGCGACGGCGATGCGGATAGTGTCGTTGGCCCCCAGCACTCTGCCGGACGACTTCGTCCCAGCAATGGTGACGCCGGCGGCAGCGGCAAGAGAGCGTTTCAGGAAAGATCGGCGAGTCAGCGACATCGTACATCCTTTCTGGCGCAGCCTGTGGAACGCGCGTCCGCCACGGAATCCGCTTCCGGGCAGTTCAGGGTTGGAGGCGTGACATTCCTATTGTGCGGCAGCGTGATCGAGTGCTCAAGCAAAATCATCGCGGCGATTGTGGTCTCGCCAAGTGGATGAACGCGGACGGCGAGCGGCACCTTCATGGGTACTCCTGGTGGGCGTTTCCAAAAAGTGCATGAGCGATATCGCACAGCATACGTTTTACTGGCAGTGATCGTCGAGGCGGGAGAAACTGGCAGGTGAAACCCGTCGCGGCAGGCGAGGCCCATAAGGGCTCGGATTCCCGCAGAATCGAGGTTCGCAGACTTTTTGTTTCTTCATTTCATCTTGGACTGAAAGTTGCTCTTTCACCCCCTGAAAGGGCTCACCCTGGTCCTTAGAATTCCCAAACAGATTGGGTGCAACGGGCCTATGACGGGATTCGGCAGGTACAGGAGGGTTCATGGCGATACTCGATCAACCCCCGGAAGACAAAGATACAGAGAGACGGGCAGACAAGGAGAGAGGGGCTTCACTAGCGCCAACATCCCGGGCAACATCTCCGACCCCGGAAAGGGGCCGGGGCAAGCCTGGCGATCCCGCATCTTCCGGTTCCCCCCCCTCTTTGGCTGCGAATTCGGGCGGTGGAATGATGGCCAAGGCGCGGATCGTTGGCGAACTCGGTGAACAAGAGCTGCTTCTGCCGATTCTGGTCAATGAAGCCCTTGCCGCCAACGACCGGGCTAAGTATCTGATGACGCTCCTGCAAGTCGCCCGTGAAAGGGCGGACCATCCAGACCTGCCGGCGACAGACCTCAAACAAGAGCGGTTGGCCTACGGTGTCTCGGATGCCGAATTGGACCTCGTTGTGCAGGGCAGCCGCAAGGAAGGCTCTAGCACTTACTTCATCCCCGGAGCCCGCCGAATCCACGATATGCTCGTAGGCGAAGTCGACCGGATGATGGCACCACTTCGCGCCCAGGACGGTGCAGCATCTCGTAAGAGAGATCAGCACGCCGCAGCGTTTGAGGAGCGCGTGCGGCTCGTGCTTTCAGAGGCTCCCTGTCTGGCAGCGGATCGGATCGCGGGAGACTACATTGATCGGTTAACTTCCGGTCAGCGTGCCGCGCGTGACAGTCTGCACCTGGTGGTCATGGATTTGCACAAGGAATTGAATCGACTCCAGCAGCAACTCGCCACCGATACGATTGACGGCGCCCAGGTTTATGGGGTGCGCGACGACGATCGCCCGCTGATCGCTGCCTTCATGGCCGGCATCAACCAAACGCGGGAACTCAAGTTCGATCACCCGGGGCTGGGTACCACCGCCACCCGCAGCGGCAAGCGACTGGTGATTCAAAACGACATCGGCATAACCGAGGCCCATGTCTTGGTCCTACATATCGAAGCAACGCGCGTTACCCTCACCTACACCGACGTGCACATCGACCGCCTGGTTTTCTTCCAAAACCTGTTCGACCGGTTTAGTGTGCGCTGGGAGGATACGGTTTCAAGGCGGACGGCGGGGCAACGCGAGGATCTCTACCACTTATGCCTGGGAACTTTTACGACCAGTGACCAGGGGAGCCTGCTGAACTACCTGACCTTTCTCGGGTCACGGTTGGTCTTCCTCATTGACTGGAATCGCGCTCGTAAGCGGTTGCGGAAGTTCGCCCCCCGGCGCGTCTGCCTGGAGGTGCTGCGCTGGGCAGCCGACCACAACTACGGACATCGAGGCTTTCTTTCGCTGGGAGGAGAACAGCTCATCTTCGACGCGCTCCAGGAAGCAGGCAGGCTGCCCGTGCCCCCAGGCGGCCAGCTGTCCGATGTGCTGGGGCCGGAGCGGACGGCCGAATTCCTCAAGTTCACCTTGCAAACGGCCAGCGAGGGGCTGCGGGCCGGTCAGTCGGAGTTCCTGATCCGCGATCAGATCAGCGCCGAACTGCGGCATTACATCGATACCGTTCACCAGGGGCTGCTCGAGTTGGCGGCCGAGCATGCGTCGCTCATCGTGGAGTTGGCCCTGGCCACTCGAGACCTCCTGCTAGTCGCCGGCCCCAACCTTGATCGAGACCTGGTGGAACGGACTGTCGTCCGTGCGCGAAAATGGGAACATCGGGCGGATGAACTGGTCAACCGTTGCCGAGCGGCTCATGGCCGCGGCGACGCTCCCGGTCCGGTCCTCGACTTGTTGATCAACGCCGATGACGTTGCCGACGGGCTGGAGGAGACCTTGTTCTGGATGAGTCTCTTGCCAGCGACTGTTGCAGCCGGCATATCTGGTTTGCTGAACGACCTGGCGAGCCTGGTTTTGCAAGGGGCCCAGGAGTATCTCAAGGCGGTAGAGAACGCGCGCCGTTTGCACCGGGGCAGCCCGCGCGAGCATGTCGCCGATTTCCTCGAGGCCGTGGACCGGACCCTGACGGTGGAACACGAAACCGACAACGCTCACCGTCGCGTCCAGGCGAGCGTCCTGGACTTCGCGGGAGACTTCAAGCAATGGCACCTGGTCAACAGCATCGCCGACAAGCTGGAGGAGGCTGCCGATGCCCTTCTGCGCTCGGCCCTCGGCTTGAGAGACTACATCCTCAGTGAAGTTCTGCGGCGGTGAGTCGGAGCAAGGTATGGCGTCAGAGAGTCGATTCGCAGGGCCGTGCCTTATTGGCTGCAAGGCAGCGAGCCCTCAGGGTGCGTCGGCTGAGATCGTCGGCAATAAAGCGGCGAACCTGATTCGGATGGCGCAGGCCGGGTTGCCTGTTCCTGCCGGCTTTGTCCTGCCGACGACCCTGTGCCGGGCCTACCTCCAGGGCGGAGAACGACTGCCCGAGGGCACGGCGGAACTGCTCCGGCAAGGCATCCGAGAGCTGGAGAAGGCCACCGGTCTGAATTTTGGAGGAGATCGGCGGCCGCTGCTGGTTGCGGTTCGATCTGGAGCAGCGGTCTCGATGCCAGGGATGCTTGACACGATCCTGGATGTGGGGCTGTGCGATCGAACTCTGCCGGCTGTGATCCGAATGACCGGCAACCCCAGACATGCCTGGGACTCTTACCGCCGCCTTATCCAGCTCTACGCCGAAGTCGTGCAGGGGCTGCCTGCAGGGCCGTTCGAGCGCATGCTCGCGGAGGCCATGCGGAGCGAGGGCGCCGTGACCGTCACCGAACTGGATGTCGCGGCCCTGAAAAACCTCACCCGAGCGTTCCTTGACGAGTCTCGGACGTCGAGGGGCGAGCTCTTTCCACAGGACCCCGTGGCTCAGTTGGCGGGAGCCGTCGAGGCGGTTTTTCGCTCCTGGCAAAGCCCGCGGGCGGTCGCATACCGGCGCCTTCATGGTCTGGACGATCTCGCCGGGACAGCCGTCACGGTCGAGGCGATGGTGTTCGGCAACCTGGGAGGCACTTCGGGATCTGGCGTGGGCTTCACGCGAGACCCTGCCACCGGCGCAAACGACCTTTATTTGGAGTTTCTCCCAAATAGCCAGGGTGAGGACGTTGTCTCAGGCCGGTCATCCGTTCAAGGCATGGCCAGGCTGCAGGATTCCTTTCCCGAGCTTTATGGCCAGCTCAGGCAGGTCAAGCGGAGCCTGGAATTGCTGTTCCAGGATGCCCAGGACTTCGAGTTCACCGTGCAGGAGGGAGATCTCTATCTGCTCCAAGCGCGCGCTGCCAAACGGACAGCGTGGGCGGCCCTCCGCATTGCCTGTGATCATGTCGCCGAAGGGCTTATTGATGAGGCAATGGCCCTGGAGCGACTTGCCGAGTACGATCTGGCCTCGATTCACATGATCCGCCTGGCCACTGCCGAGAAGTGCCGTCCCATTGGCATCGGGATTCCGGCGAGCCCCGGGGTCGCCGTCGGAGTAGCGGTGTTCGACCCGGATAAAGCCGTGAAGCTGGCCCACACAGGTTGTTCTCCCATCCTGATACGGACAGACATTTCGACGGAGGACATCGCAGGGCTGGCAGCCTCCGCCGGGATGCTGACAGCACGCGGGGGACGAACGGCGCATGCGGCAGTCGTGGCCCGCCAACTCAACAAGGTCTGTATCGTTGGTTGCCGGGACCTGATCTTCCAAGGGGAAGGCAAGACTTGCCGCATCGGGGACCAACTCATCGAGGAGGGCTCCGCGGTATCGCTCGATGGGCAATCGGGTCGTGTCTATCCAGGGAAGGTGGAAGTGGTCGTGGAAAGGCCAACTCAGTATCTCCGGGAAGTCGAGCGCTGGAAGGCGCGCCTTGCGAGTACGAAATGAAACGGCGCAAGTTGAAATTCCTGAACGGCCAGCTCCCGCGCCATTTCCCCCACGCCCTGCACTCCGAAGCGTCCGCGGTTCACGTCTCGCCACTTCTGATCAAGGCTGCCGCCAGTGAGGTAGAAGAAGTTTACCGCCAGGTCCAGACCGCGCCCTGCGGGCTTACCGAAACGGAGGCGGTGCGGCGCCGCCAGGAGTACGGGCCGAACGCGGTCGTAATGGAGGCGCGTTACCGCCGCAGCGTCCTCCTCTTGAAAGCCTTCCTCAATCCGCTGGTCGTCCTGCTGCTTATTTTGGCCGTGGTGTCTTTTTTGACCGGTGACGATCGAGCTGCTGCGGTGATGATCGTCATGGTGCTGCTGGGAGTCGCCTTGCGCTTCGTCCAGGAGGCGCGCGCCGACGCGGCTGCCGCCAAGCTCAAGGCAATGATTCGTGTCACAGCCACTGTCGAGCGCGACGGCCAGGCGCGCGAAGTGCAGCTCGCCGACCTGGTTCCCGGCGACGTGGTGCATCTCTCCGCCGGGGATATGATCCCCGCCGATCTGCGCCTGGTGTCCTGCAAGGATTTGCACATTATCCAGGCCAGTCTCACAGGCGAGTCATTCCCCGTGGAAAAAGCCCATGCTGCGGAAGAGAGTGCCAGCCAATCGCCCCTGGAACTGAAGAATCTCTGTTTCTTGGGCACAAGCGTCGAGACCGGGACGGGGCAAGGTGTGGCGGTTTGCACAGGGCGCCGGACTTACCTGGGAAGCCTGGCCAGCACCATTGTGCAGCAGCAGCCGCCGACCAGCTTCGACCGGGGTGTCAGCCAATTCACCTGGCTGATGATTCGCTTCATCATGGTGATGGTTCCCCTTGTGTTCCTCATCAATGGGCTGACCAAGCACGATTGGGAGGAGGCGTTTTTCTTTGCCATGGCTGTTGCCGTGGGGCTAACCCCGGAAATGCTGCCGATGATCGTGACTGTCTGCCTCTCGCGCGGGGCGATGGCGATGTCGGCCCAGCAGGTCATCGTCAAGCGCCTGAGCTCGATCCAGAACCTGGGAGCCATGGATGTCTTGTGCACGGACAAGACGGGAACGCTCACGATGGACCGCATCATCTTGGAGCGGCATTGCGACGTCGTGTTCAGGGAGAGCGATGAGGTGCTCGCCCTGGCCTACCTCAACAGTCACTTCCAGACAGGGCTGAAAAACGTCATGGATCGGGCCATTCTCGACTACCAGCACCTGCACGAGCAGCTGAACGTGCCGCAGTGCGAGAAGGTCGATGAGATCCCGTTCGATTTTTCCCGCAGGGTGATGTCCGTGGTCGTGCGGCTGCCGGACGGAACACACCGGCTCATCTGCAAGGGGGCGCCGGAGGAGGTACATCGGCGCTCGGGCGGCTTCGAGTTGGACGGCGCGCGCTACTCGATGGAGCAGGTCGTCATCGACGACCTGCGTGAGGAGTATCTTGGCTTGAGCGCCGATGGCTTCCGCGTGCTGGCGCTGGCATGCAAGGACGTGCCGTTGAAGACGGCCTATACCAAGGAAGACGAGTGCGACCTGACCCTGAAAGGCTACGTCGCTTTCCTCGACCCGCCCAAGGACTCGGCCCGGCCCGCCCTTCGAGCCTTGCACGAACACGGCGTGGCCGTGAAGGTCCTCACCGGCGACAACGAGGTAGTAAGCCGCAAAATTTGCCAGGAGGTCGGCATCGACATTGAGCAGGTACTGCTGGGCAACCAGGTGGAAAAAATGTCCGATGCTGAACTGGCCGAGGCTGCCGACCAGATGGTTCTGTTCGCCCGGATGTCGCCGGTTCACAAGCAGCGGACTATCAAGGCGCTCCAGAGCAAAGGACACGTCGTGGGCTTTCTCGGAGACGGCATCAACGACGCGCCGGCCTTGCGGGCCGCGGACGTGGGCATCTCGGTTGATACCGCTGTGGATATCGCCAAGGAGTCGGCAGACGCCATCTTGCTGGAAAAGAGCCTGATGGTCTTGGACGCCGGGGTCAGAGAGGGGCGAAAAGTCTTCGTCAATATCCTGAAATACATCCGCATGGGAGCCAGCTCGAACTTCGGCAATATGTTCAGCGTGCTGGGCGCCAGTATCTTCCTGCCATTCGTGCCCATGGCACCCATTCAGATTTTGACGAACAATCTCCTGTACGATTTTTCCCAGTTGCCGATTCCGACGGATGCCGTCGATCTCGAGCAGGTTGCGCGTCCGCGTCCCTGGTCGATGGGCCAAATCGCGAAGTTCATTCTGCTCATCGGCCCGTGCAGCTCGGTTTTCGACTACACGACCTACCTGATGATGCTTTACGTCTTCGGCTGCTGGGACACTGCACAGGCGCCGCTGTTCCAAACAGGCTGGTTCGTCGAGTCGCTGCTGACGCAAACACTCATTATCCACGTCATCCGCACGAACCGGATTCCGTTCCTACAAAGTCGCGCAAGCTGGCCGCTGGTTCTGACGACTGTACTGGTGATGCTCATAGGTGTGTGGCTGCCATTTTCGTACCTCGGCCCTGCTTTGGGATTTACCCACCTGCCGCCGCTGTACTGGCCGCTGCTGGCGGCGACGCTCGTCGGTTATGTCTTGCTGACGCAGGCGGTCAAGGCTTGGCTACTGCGGCGCGCTTGGCTGTAGGCACGCGGCAAGGTGGTGTTGGTGTCCGCGAAAACCAGGGCTATTTTGCCGACAGCCAAGACTCCGGGCGCCGCTGTTTCTCCCTGACAGAGCATGTAGCCGCCGATTGTTCACGCGCTCGCCGCTGGCCGGCGGTTAAACGAAATGGGCCAGCATCTAGGGGAGCGCATCAGCCCCCGGGCCAAATGGGACACAGGCGTCCCAGCGTGAGCCAGGGCGGCGGTTGGTTGAAAACCGTGCGTCCCAATCTGGGGTGGCTCGACTCTCTAACATGAGATAGGCTGACATAATCTCTGTCATTCGTCTCAGAGAGAATCAGGTGTCGTTCGCCCCCAAGCGACCCTGACTTCCCGTCCTGTTAGGCGGCCCCTCGCTTCGATGTCGGTGTTTCATGAAGTCTTGGACATTGTCGCGCGGTTCGATCTGGCTCACCAAGGTCGTTGCTCTGACCGTGGCCAACTGCCTTACGGGCGTGCTCGCCCTGTTGCTGGCCAACCCGCCGGAGTCGGCGCCTACCCTTTGGCCGCCGGCCGGCATCGGCTTGGCGGGCCTGCTGCTATTCGGCTACGGCGTTTGGCCAGGTATCTGGCTGGGCGCGTTCCTGGCTCACACTGCAGTACTTTTTGACGGCAGCAGTTCTGGGGCTGTCCTAGGGTCCCTGGCAGTCGCGGCCGGCCTGGGCCTGGGGGACGCGCTGCTTGCCATGGTGGGTGCATGGCTAGTCCGCCGCCTGCTGAGAAATGTTTCGGCCCTCGACGGCCTGAAGGAGGTGCTCGTTCTCATGGTCCTTGCGGGGGTCGTGGGCGCGAGCGTGAGCGCCAGCGTGGGGACAACGGTTATCGCAGCGTTTTCGGGCGTCGCTCATTACCCTAGCGTCTGGTGGGCGGAGTGGCGTTCGAACGCCGTCGGCGTGTTCGTGTTCGCTCCCCTGGTAGTGACCCTTGCGACCACGAATTGGTGGGCCCTCTCCCGGGTGCGACCTTACCGGGCTGTCGAAGGTGTGGCCCTCTTTGCGGGATGTTTGATCGGATTGATTCTTCTGTCGGGGAAACAAGGAAACCTCTCCGGCGCCATTTTTGTCACCATTGTTGCGTTCTGGGCCACCGTGCGATTCGGGACATTAGGAACGGCCGTGAGTATGGTGACGTTCGCCATGTTCATGGCGTGGGACGTCAAGGAGGGAAATGCCCTCCTGGGCGCGATCAAGACCGACAAGGTCTCGCGTGTCCAGACCGCACAAACCTTTCAGGCTTTTCTCAGTATCGCGTTCTGGGTCCTGGTCGCATTGCAGAATGAGCGGCGCAGGGTCATGCGGGAACTCCAGGACAACGAGACGGCTTACAGGAACCTGGTCGAACTGTCTCCGGATGCGGTCATGATTATGGTGGACGGCTGTATCGGTTACTGCAACGCCGCCAGCCTCAGGTTACTCGGTGCACAGTCGCCCAAGACGGTGCTGGGTAAGCCGGTCTCCGAGTTCCTTCATCCGGACGACCAGGCGGCCAGTGCGGCTGGAATCCGCACGATCTGCGAAACAGGCCAGCCTTGCCCGCCGTACCATTACCGCGCACGCAGGCTAGACGGCGAACCGATAGACATCGAGACCCGCGCCGGACCGTGCGTGTACGAGGGCAAGGCGGCCATTCAGGTTGTCGCCCGGGACATCACCGAGCGGAAGCGGGCCGAGGAAGCGCTGCGCGCGGCCCAGCAGCGCCTTCAACACTTGATCGCCTCCAACCCGACGGTCCTGTACACGCTCGCGGTCCCGACGCAGGAGTCCGTACGCCTTGCCTGGATGAGTGAGAACATTCGGGAAATGATGGGCTACTCCTCCGAGGAAATCTTCGACTTCGGATGGTGGCACAAGAACATTCACCCGGAAGATAGGGACTGGGTGATGGCGAAGGTGCAGCAGGAACTGTTCGCACAAGGCCGCCTGGCCAACGAGTACCGCTTCCGGCACCAAGACGGCCAGTACCGATGGGTCCGCAGCGAGATGCGCTTGTTGCGCGACGCGGCAGGCAGACCCGTCGAGGCGGTCGGGTCGTGGTCGGATGTCACGGAGCGGAAGCTGGCCGAGGAAAAGCTGTACGAGGCCGAGTCGGCTCTGCGCAAGAGCGAACTGCGCTACAAGGAGCTCTTCGACAACTCCTCGGACTGCCTCTTCATGCTGGACGTCACCCAGGACGGCCGGTTCAAGTTGGCGGGACTCAATCCCGCCGAGGAAAAGGCCCTCGGCCTCAAGAGTTCGGAGGTGTCGGGCAAGTTCTTCGAAGAAATAGTCCCGGAGCCGATCGCCAGGCAGGTGACGGCGAGTTACCGCCGCTGTGTCGAGAGCGGGAGTGTGATCGACTACGAAGAGGAATTCGATCTGCCGGTCGGCCACCGCGCGTTCCACACCATCCTCATCCCGTTGCGCGACGCCTCTGGGCGCGTTCACCGGATCGACGGGGTCAGCCGCGACGTCTCCGAGCGCAAACGGGCAATGGAACAATTGCGGGCCTCGCTCCGGGAGAAGGAGGCGCTGCTCAAGGAAGTGCACCACCGGGTCAAAAACAACTTGCAGATCATCAGCAGCCTGCTCCACCTGCAGTCGCAACAGATCGCGGATCCCACTGTCCTGGCCGCCTTCACCGAGAGCCAGAACCGCGTGCATGCGATGGCAGTCGTTCACGAGACACTCTACCGCTCGGAAGACTTCGCCCAGATCAATCTGGCCTCCTACCTCCAGGACCTGTGTACCCACCTGTTCCGCGCCTATGGCCTCGACCCGGCACAGGTTCGGCTGGATGTTCGCGTGGCGGGCGTCACGCTCGACCTGGATCGGGCCGCTCCCTGTGGGTTGCTGGTGAACGAGTTGGTTTCCAACACGCTGAAGTATGCCTTCCCGGGGGGCAGGTCAGGGCGGGTGGCCGTCGAGCTGGGCGCGACGCCCGGCGGAGCCTACGTCCTGACCGTCAGCGACGACGGGGTCGGCTTGCCCGCAGGCCTCGACTTCCGGCGCACGCGCACGCTCGGTTTGCAGTTGGTCTGCGGACTTATCCAACAACTCGGTGGCACGATCGAACTGGATCAAACGACCGGAACCATGTTTACGATGACCTTCACGCCCAATTCGCCTGCGGAGGGAGGTTCACGGCCATGACCAATGCGCGCGTCCTCGTGGTCGAAGATGAAGCCGTTGTCGCGATGGACATTGAACATCGCCTGATCAACCTGGGCCATACGGTCGTGGGGGTCACGGCGCGGGGAGAGGAGGCTGTCCGGCTGGCCAAGGAGTTGCGCCCGGATTTGATTCTGATGGACATCCACCTGCAAGGCGACATGGACGGGGTGACCGCCGCCGAGCAGATTCAGGAATGTTTCGAGGTCCCCGTCGTGTATGTTACGGCCCACGCGGACGAGGTCACCATACAACGCGCCAAGATTAGCGGGCCATTCGGCTACGTGCTCAAGCCGTTCGACGAGCGCGAGCTGCGAACGGTCATCGAGATGGCCCTGTACAAGCACGAGGCGGACCGCAAGCTGCGGGCCAGCGAGCGACGCTACGCCATGATGCTGGCGAGCATCGCCGACGCGGTCATCGCGACCGACATCCAGGGCCGGGTCACGTTCCTGAACCGTGTGGCTGAGAAGCTGACCGGCTGGTCGCTCGCCGACGCGACGGGACGGGCAGTAGCCGACGTCTTCCGCGTGGTCGATGAGGAGACCCGCCAGCCGGCTTCAGACGCCGTCGACCGCGTGCTGGGCGAGGGAGTTGCCGTCGAAGGGGCGGGTGAGAGGATCCTGCTGAGAAGCGACGGACGTGAAGTAGTCATCGACGATTCCGTCTCTCCGATTCGCGATGAGCAGGGACGCTGCACCGGGGTCGTGCTGGTCTTTCGGGATGCCACGGAGAAACGGCGCGCGGAGGCCGAACTTCAGCGAACGCGGTCGATGCTGGAACAGCTCTTCGAACAGTCGCCCGGAGCGATCGTGGTAGTGGGCCGGGAGGGCAACATCCGCCGAGTCAATGCCGAGGCCGAGAGGGTCTTCGGCTACCGCCGCGAGGAAATGCTTGGGCAGAAGGTGGAACTGCTCGTCCGGGACAGTACCAAAGAGTATCACGCCCGCCTGCGCGAGGGCTACATGGTCAATCCCTCGACGCGTTCCATGGCCATCGCCGCGGAAATCTCGGGGCGGCGCAAAGACGGCAGCGAGTTTCCCGCCCAGGTTCTCCTGGCCCCGATCGACACGCCGGAAGGCATGCTGGTTCTCAGCATCACGACCGACCGCACGGAACGCCGGCTCCTGGAAGAACAACTCCGCCAGGCGCAGAAGATGGATGCGGTCGGGCAATTGGCCGGCGGCGTGGCCCACGATTTCAATAACCTGCTTACCATCATCATCGGTTACACCAGAATGGTCCTCGACGGCGTTGGCGCGGACCACCCCTGGTACGGGTTCTTGACGGAGGCCTACCAGGCCGCGGAGCGGGCCGCAGACCTGACCCGGCAATTGCTGGCCTTTAGCCGCAAGCAACTGCTCCAGCCCAAAATTGTCGACCTGAACCAGGTCCTCGCCCACACCACGAAGATGCTCAGCCGGCTGATCGGCGAGCAGGTCGAGTTGAGCGTCTCGACGGAGGTGGGCGCACTGCTGGTGAAGGCTGATCCCGGCCAACTGGAGCAAGTGATCGTCAACCTGGCCGTCAACGCCCGCGATGCCATGCCGGCGGGCGGCCGGCTTACCTTGGCCACGGCTTGTGTAGACATCGGGGGCCACGGCGCGCAACCCGCTCTCGAGATGCTCCCCGGACGCTACGCCCGGCTGACGGTGAACGACACTGGTTGCGGCATGGATGCGGCCATAAAGGCCCGTATCTTCGAGCCGTTCTTTACGACCAAGGGGGTGGGCGAGGGGACCGGCCTGGGCCTGGCCACCGTGTACGGGATCGTCAAGCAAACGGGCGGCCACATCGATGTGGTCAGCAAGGTCGGCAAAGGCACAACCTTCTCGATCTATTTCCCCGCGTTGGAAGAGGCGCTGTCTCGGGAGGAAACGCAGCCGCGGTTGACCCAGCTGCCTCAGGGAGCGGAGACCATACTGTTGGTCGAGGACGAGGGCGGCGTCTGTACCCTGGGCCGCGAAGTCTTGCAGCGCTGTGGTTACACGGTCCTGGAAGCGCGGCATGGGAGGGAGGCTCTCGATCTGATGGCCTTCTATGCCGGCCCGCTGCAACTCCTGGTGACCGACGTCGTCATGCCCCAGATGCACGGCCGCACCCTAGCCACCCTCCTGACCGCCCAGCGGCCCGGCCTCAAGGTGCTGTTCGTGACGGGATACGCCGACCCGCCGCTGTTGGATCTCGGGCTGAGCGATGGCGAAGTCTCACTACTCATGAAGCCGTTCACCCCCTCTTCTTTGGCCCGCAAAGTGCGCGAGGTACTGGATCAGAGACCCGGTAGCTCGTCCACGAACTGATCCCGTCACCAGGCTGCCAGCCGGCGCAGTCGCTTCCGCACAGCTATCGATGAAGGCGTGGCAGACGAGATCGGTTGGAACTTCCTCGGAACTTGAGCGCCAGGTATTGCCACGGCGCCCGGTCCCCTCAGGGGCATCAGCGGCACATCGGACAACTCTCGGCGGCTGGCGGACCAAACGAGGGGAGGAAGCCGATGCCGCGCATGAGGGATATGACTCCCAGCACGACCACGCAGTAGGCAGCGAAGTGAAAAAGATGCCGGCGGAAAGTCAGCGCAAGTAGCGAACCGCCGCAACCGACCAATACCATCACAGGTAACGTTCCAAGACCAAAGAGCGCCATCGTTGTCCAACCCAGGAACATGTTGCCCGAAGAAGCGGCCAGGGCAAGGTAGGCGTAGACCAACCCGCAAGGCAACAATCCATTGACGACACCTCCCAAAAAAACGCTTCGTAGACGGGTGGAGCGCAAGAGCGAGGCAAACAGCGATGAGCCGAGACAGGAACCCGCGTGCAGCTTTGGTTTGAAAACGCGCAGGAGGCCGAGAGAGGCGAGCCCTTGAAACAGAAGGAGGGCGCCGGCTGTCATCGACAGGAGAGCCTGGACGCGCACGATGGTCCCCATATCCGCGATCAGCCTGGAGCCGGCGTACCCAGCCACGGCGCCGCCGGTGGAGTAGGTAAAAACTCTACCCAGGCTGTAGGTTGCCTGTCGAAAGAGGTTTGCCACAACGTGCTGACGCGTACTGCCGAGCGCGAGAGCGAACGCCCCGCACATGCCGATGCAGTGGGAGGAGCCCAGCAAACCGCCAGCAAATATCATCAACCAGTCGGTCACGAAAGTGGTCCCTCGACTTGCACGTTGTTGGCTCGTAGGTAGCTGTCCGTGCGGAGGACTCGGTCGCTACCACCGCTGAGACGTAACGAGTTGGTGACGACCAGGAAGCTGCTCAGGAACATCGCCAGGGCGGCCACAATGGGGTTTAGCCGGCCCGTGCAAGCGAAACCTATGCCCGCCAGGTTATACGCGAAAGCCCAGAACAGGTTTTGCTTGAGAATGCGCACCGTGCGCACGGCGAGATCGATGGTCCACGGCAAATGCAGCAGGTCGTTGCCCAGCAGGCAGACGGCCGCCGAAGCGCGTGAGACGTCGGTGCCGCAACCCATAGCGATCCCGACGTCGCTGGCGGCGAGCGCGGGCGCATCGTTGATGCCATCGCCCACCATCGCGACGGGGCCGAATAGCCGGCGGGCCTCGGAGACCGCCTGAACTTTATCCTCCGGAAGCAAACCTGCCGCCACCGGTACTCCCAGCGCTTCAGACAATTCCGAACTACGCGCCGCGCTGTCCCCCGTCAATACAGCGACATCCAAGCGTCGCTTACGGAGAGTGCCGATCGCTTCGACTGCTTCGGGGCGCAAGCGTTCGCGGAAGACGAACAATCCCCGAACGCTGTCTTCCCAGCCCATGCAGGCGATGGGCCGACCGGCTGCATTGGCCTCGGCTGCAACACCGCCAAGGCGCTGTCCCAAGGCAAGCCCTGCCTCGGCCATGAACCGGAGGCTGCCCAGATAGATAGAGCGGGAGTCATTTTCAGTCCTTGCAACCAAGCCGCGCCCTGCGAGCGCCCGAACCTCCTGCAGAGGATGGAATCCATTGCTGAGCGCCATCTCCTTCTGCTGCTCGGCATAGCGGGTAATTGCAATGGAATAGCCATGTGTTGACGCCGCCGCCAGGCCGGCCGCCAGCGCCAGCACGGTGGGCCGCTCAGCTTCAGTAGCCGCAGAAAACTCGGCGACTTCCACATGTCCGGTGGTCAGTGTCCCCGTCTTATCGAAACGAACGGCGCGCACGCCGGCCAGTCGCTCGAGGGCATCCGGATTGCGGAACAGGACCTGGGACCGCGCAGCTTGGCCCAATGCAGCCCACACGGCCATAGGCGTCGCCAGACCCAGCGCGCAGGGACAAGCGATTACCAGGACAGCCAACCCGGCGAGGATGCCCTCTTGAAACCCGGTGTTCCACGTGTGCCAGGCGAGGGTTCCGACGGCCACCGCAACCACCAACGGCAGGAAGACGGTCGTCGCGCGGTCCGCCAGCCGCTGGAACCGTCCCTTGGCCAGGCCGGCCTGGCGTACCAGCTCGACCATGCGCGCCAAGGTGCCGCCTGTACCTGCCACGGTCGCCTCGATGAGCAATTCGCCATCCAGATCCAGGCTGCCTCCGTAGACTAGATCGCCAGGCTCCTTGACGAGCGGATGGCTCTCCCCGGTCACTACCTGTTCGTCTACGGCAGCAATCCGCGCCATGACGCGGCCGTCACAGGGGATGCGCTCTCCTGCCAGGACGCGCAGGCAGTCGCCCGGGACGATCTCCGCGCGGGGCAGACTTACCTCGCAATTATCGCGCAAGACACGCACGCGATCCGGCAAGAGCCGGTGCAACGCTTCGATGGCCGCCGTGGTGCGCATCTTGCCGGTTGCTTCGAGCCAGCGGCCGAGGGTGACAAGCACCAGCACGGTGCAGCCCACTTCGAAATAGACCGGGCCCTGGTCGCGAATCACCGAAATCGCGGAATAGAAGTACGAAGCCGCCACGCCGAGGATGAGCAGCAGGTCGGTCGTCAGAGCCCCGCGCTTGAGGCTTGCCCAGCCCTCTTCCAAAAGCGGGCTCCCCAGGAGTAGCAATACCGGCAGAGCGAAGAGCAAGCTGAGGTAGCGAAACAGACCACGCAGGCTGACCACCCAGGCGCTGGCGCCAAGGTCGTCGCCATAGAAATGTTGGCTCCACAGTGCCATGGTGAAGACCATGACATTCATCGACAGGAAAATGGCGGTTCCCAGGCGGGCCAGCATCCAGTTGGCGGCGCCTTGCTCCCCGCCCGATTGGCTGACGGCCGCGGCAAACCGGCAGCCGAAACAACAAAACGCCGGAGCCGCCGGCGGCTGCTGATCCTCTCCCCTGGCCCGCCACCACGGCCCGGACAGCGGTAGGCCGCAATAGTCGCACAGTGAGAGGGGCCCCGCGTGCGCGCTCATGGAGGAGACGTCAGCTCCTTCTGGATCGCCGGGAAGATGTAGGTGAGCGTGTAGATGATCGCGAAGCACCAGAATAGGATCCAGAGAATGGTCACGTACCACGGAATATGGTGGCCGGCGTACCGGTGCTCCCGGTGCTCCGCTTCCGCTGATTGGTTCTCAGGCGTGCTCATCTTGCCACCACTCCTTTGCCATCTCTTCTTGTTCTTGTTCTCGTTCTCGTTCCTGTTCGTCTAGGCGTTGTTCGTTGGCCATCATCGTGTACTTGGGTTTCTCGATGTCGCGGAACATACCGTGGAAGACGGCCCAGCCGAAGAGGAGAAGAAAGCCGAACGTCACCAGCAAGTAGTTGAGGACGGGGACAACCGTGAATGCTCCCTCTTCGTCCCCGACCAGCAACAGCAGTTCCTTGAACTTCATCCCGAAACCGATTAAGGCCGGCACCAGGATCACGAGTGCGAGGATGATCATGCCGGTCGGCCGCTTTCGCGACCGCGGCACTGCGTGCCCATTCAGCCCGACCGGCGCGCTCCCTCGTTTCATCGCTGTTCTCCCTCCGCAAACGGAGCATCGCGGCTGGTGTAAAGTGGATAGGTATCGAGCCAGGAGCTTAGAAATTGCATGTACGTGATGATGGCGATGCCGCGGCGGTTCGGATCGCCCGGGCCCACGTACCTGGTGCCGTCTCCCATGGTTATGTCCATCTTCTTTTCGAAGAACCAGGGGTAATCCGGCATGACGGATTGCGGTGAGGTCAAGCGCGGTCGGAAGAAGTGAACGATGTGCCAGTCGTTGGTGTGCCGGCCGCCCTCCCGAATCAAATCGGGTCCCACGCGGCGCGTGCCGAACATCACCGGACGCTGCAATTCGTTCTGGTATTCCACGCTGGAGGATACCGGTCCCCAGCGTTTCTCTTCATTGGAGACCGGCCTGACGAACTGGCTATGGCAATGCCAGCAGCCTTCGCCGATGTAGATTTTTCGACCGACCCTCAGAGCTTCTGCACATTTTTCCTGAGTCGGCTCACCGTAGTGTTTCTTGAACGCTTCGGGGTAGCGAGCCTGGAGGTCGCGAAAGTAAGTCATCACGTTCTGGCTGCGGTTGGGGTTGTCCACCTGTTCCTGGATCATTTGCTCGACGGTCTTTTCCGGCAAATGAGCGTACATGAGCCAGGCCACGAGCCCGTTCGATAAGAAGGCCAAGAAAAAGAAGCCGATCCCTGCAATCAGCAGTACACCGGATTTGGTTTCGAACATGAGCGGTCTCTCTAGAGAACGTTATTCGGCAGCGGCGGCCAGGCTTGTTTCCGAGGAGGCAGTGCGCCGCCCCAGCCGATACGTCTGATAAATGTTGATCGCAAAACAGACCTGCCCGGCGATGATGACGAGGCCGCTCACCAGGCGGATATACCAGTAGGGCCGGGATACCGCCAAGGAATCCTCCCACGGCTTCAGCGACGCCCAGGAAAATCCCTGGAAAATGCCAGCCAGCACGAGCACCACAAACATCACGATCATGCCCCCCGTGGTCAGCCAATAGTGCCATTCGGCCAGACGGCGACTATACCAGTCGGCCTTGAGCAGCCGGGGGAAGAGGTATGTCATCGTTCCGAGAATCCAGAAGCCGAACACGCCGAACATGACCAGGTGAGCGTGCCCCACCACCCAGTCGGTGAAATGGATTACGGCCTGGAAGGTCAGCGTCACTTGCATGGCGCATTGCAAGCAGGTCAAAGCATAGAGCGCCATGCCGGTGTAAAACCAGCGCAGCGGCAACTCGCGGAAGACCCGGCCGCCGGAACCCCACACCGAACCGATGAAATTGATAACGACAGTCGTCACCACCATCTCGACAGCGATCGTGGAAACCACGGCGCCATACTGCAGGAACATGGGGATGGGCGTGTACAAAAAGTGGTGGATGCCCGTCAGCGGGTAGAAGAAGGCCAGCCCCCAGAAGCCTACCAGGGACAGGGCATGGCTCCAGATCGGCCGTTGCATCATGATGGGCACGAAATAGTACATCAGGCCCCAGCCGATCGGCGTCACGAACAGCCCGACCAGGTCGTGGATAAACATGCCCGCGATGGCCCCGCCGCCGGTGCCTGGAATGAAGTACTCGGGCAGGAAGTTGCCCATGGCATAGGTCAAGATGGTCCAGACGAACGCCGCCATGAAGTACCAGAGCGACACATAGAGCGGCCCGGGCGTGCGCACGATGGGCGCCATGAAATTGACCGCGACCAGCATCAGCCCGACCAGGGCCAACGGGTCGATCCATACCGGCGTTTCTCCCCACTCCACGCCCTGCGCTTCACCAGCCAGGATACCGCCGGCAGTCGCGAGGACCACCACTTGCCAGGCCGCGAAAATAAACCAGGAGAGCCGGGCATCGAGTACCGGCTTCATGGTCAGTCGAGGCACGCACCAGTGCAACGTGCCCAGAAACGCACTGGCGATAAACCCGTAAGCGATGGCGTTGGTGTGGACCATGCGCCAGCGCCCGGGCGAGAACAGCTCGATCCCAAGCAGGGGATTGTGATTGACAAGCTGGAGAGCCATGAGCAGCCCTCCCAGCAGAGAGATGGCGAAGTAGGTCAGGGCCGCCAGGTAGTACGCCAAGACGAGACGCTCATCCACCAGCCGCGTAGGTCGTGACGGCACCGGTTCCGCTGACAGCTCGGTCATGTAGCCTCCGCGCCTTGTTCGTACGGGACGTATTTTCCCAGGGGCTGGACCAGGAGCATGGTCCAACCGAAAACGAGATGAGTCAGGGCGCCCACCCATCCGGGAATTTGCTGGACAATCCAATTGCCGCCGAAAAGCAGCGGCTGCAACCACCACAAAACTGCATAGAAGTTAAAAAGCCAAAGAAGCAACGACAACCCGCTGATGATCAGAAACCGAGTCGTGAACGACGAGCCGCCCAGCCAGCGCGTCAGCACGAGCTGGAAGGGCACGCCTAAGACCATGCCGGTTGCAAGGTAGAGACAACAACCGATCACCAACAGCAAGTTGTCGTTGCTCTGTTGTTGCAGTACCGAGGCCCCGAGGGGAAACGTGAGATAAATCCGGATGAGCCGTAGAGGTTCCTGGCCGACCAGGACGGAACCGACAATATTGAAAAGCAAACTCGTCGTCGCGCCGAACATGCCGAGGGCAAACCCGGCGAGAACATGGTAGACTGTGTAGTAGCTGCGCGGCGGCCAGTGGCGCGCGGCAGCATCGACAGCCAGCTCGGACTCGAGCCGCTGCACCTCGCTTCGCAGCCTTTCCAGCTCACGTTGTTTGGCTTCACGATCCATCATGGGTCATCACGCCGTTATGCTACTGGCCGCCGCCGCGTCACGAGAATTTGACAGCTGGCGGCGCGAACTACCGTCGTGCAGTTGATGAGTCTATAATCCGACATAGACATATTCAATCGACGTGACAACGCAATTCTGATTTTGTCGGGAGTTGTGCGGATTCGCACAGCGACAGCCGGCCGACGCGCCGATTCAGACCCCTTCCAGCCGGACTCCTTGACCAGCATCCAGTATGCTTATGGAGTGCGGGAAACGATAGTCCTGGTGTTGGACGGATAAGGAGACCTCTGATGCAGAACCCCCGAGCCTGTGTATTCCTGGCGACGTTGCTCGCTTTGATCATCGGCGCTGCGCTTGAGAGCAGTCGCGCCGACGATAAGAACCCGGCCGACCCCAAAGCGCAAAAAAAGGAATCGACTCCCACCACCAACCAGGCCTTCATGCGCGACAAGCTGGCGAAGGCCAATCAGTTGCTTGGCGGGTTGGCTGTCGAGGATTTCGACAAAGTTGCTGAAAACGCCAAGACTTTGCGCATGCTAAGTCGCGCGGCATCCTGGTACGTCTTCGACTCCGACGAGTACATGCGCTACAGCAAAAACTTCCAGGAGCAGGCCACCGACCTGGAGCGTCACGCCCGCGACAAGAACCTCGACGCAGCAGCGCTGGACTACGTCCGTATGTCGTTGACCTGCATCGAATGCCACAAATACGTGCGCGGGGCACGACAAGGGGAGAAGAAAAGATAAGCGTAGGGTGTGTCAAGCGTACTCGCGCCGACGCGCCATGCCAACAAATGCGCACCGCCCGGCTCCCCTTTGCCTCATCACGATTCGCCTTCGAGTACACAAAGACGGTCGTCGTGCTCTCGCCACGGATTGAAAACCTACGCGATAGCCCGTGCCCGGGATGGTGCGTCGGCGCGAGTACGCTTGACGCACCTACGGACTCGGATCCCGGCGGGCCAGGTGGTATAATCTAGGCCAAGTAGCATTGCCTGACGCGGCCGGGGGAGTTAGCCATGCAGCGAAACATGGACCTGGTTCGGATCATCTTGATGCGGATTGAGGACAGCTCCTCAGGTTGGGCGGGACAACCCTTCGGAATTGCGGGGTTCACACCCGAGCAGGTCGGTTACCATGCCCACATTATGATCGAGGACGGTTTAATCGAAGGCAGCAATGTCACCACCATGCACAGCAAGGGCCCCGAGGCCGTGCCGCGGTCCCTTACCTGGAAAGGACACGAGTTTCTTGACCTGGCTCGTGATCAGAAGCGTTGGAACCAGGCCAAGGCGAAGATCGGCAAGATTGGGTCGGCGCCGATTTCCGTGTGGATGAAGATCCTCAACGAGCTCATGCTTAAGGATCTGGGCGTGGCATCGTGAGGATTTGACCGTTCACTGGCCCCAGCACGAGGGACGGGATGACCCACCCGGCGCTATTTGTCAAGAAAGGGCTGTTGCTCAACTGCCTGAGCTGGTTCCAGGTCGATTTCCGGCAGAGTATTGTAGCATTGATTGAGAGCCAGTTTCCGAATTACCCACTTCCCAGCGAAGTTCAGTCGGTGCTTGAGCGCTGGGATTCGATTAGGAGACCTATCGATGCGGATCCGATGGATCTTGCTGCCTTGATGGAAGATCAGCTCGCCAGCGATCCCGGAGCCGCTCCCCTCCTCAAGCAAATGATCCTCCGCTACAGACGCTATCGCGCCGCCGAGACCGAGGGGTTGCGGGAGAAAACTCACAATGCCAACATCATTCAGACGTTGGATGAGGACATCAATTCGCTGGACGCCGTGGTCGAAGCCGACTGGTTCGAGAAGATCGAGCTTTTGCGACTACCGCGGTCCAATGATTTTTTGCCAATCCAGTACATCGAGCAATCAGGGCTAAGTCAGATTGAACTGGGACCGCGCCAGTACGATGAGAAGTTTCATATTCTCCAATCTCCAGCCCTGTTTCTACCAGATCTGGCTTACTTCCGAGCCAAGTGCGAGATGCGCGAGAGCCCGCTCAGTGTTGCCTTTCTCGATATCGACGACTTCAAGGTGCTGAACAGCACCACCTCGGAAACGCACATGGACCGCAACTTGCTCCCGCGCTTCATGCAAACCTTGGAAGCCCATGTTTATCACCATGGCTTCGCCTACCGGCAAGGCGGTGATGAATACCTAATTCTGTTGCCGAGCCTTTCGCAACCACTCGTGCTCGCATTTCTGGAGGAACTCCGCTGCAAGTTGGCTGCCCTGAAGTATCCGGAAATCGAAGGATCTACGACTGTTTCCATTGGTGTCTGCAGCGCCCAACCGAATTGTTCCCTGACTGACCGCGAGCTGCGCGATCGGGCAAACGACGCCAAGAAGTTTGCGAAAGACAAGGGCAAGAATTGCATCGCCGTCAAGGGTGGCCCAGGCCTCGTTTCGCAAGGCTTGCAAATAGTGCGACCGGAGATAGGGAGCCGCCCGATGAAGGAATGATGGCGACGTCTCATACAAGAGTAATCGGGGGAATCTTTATCAAACGAATCAGTCCAATGGCGGGCGGATTGACAACTTTAGCGTCCATCCCCAAGGCCCCTGGCTCCAGGTCGAGTTGGAAGACGACGGTCGAATGAGTGCTCGGGTTACCTGGGAGGAGCGGCGCCCACTTGCCAACGACCGTTCCGCGTCGCCCCCGTGAATCAGTACAGGGTAAGTGGTCAGGGCCCGGCACTCCTTGTACCGATCCCTGCTTGCATAGAAGCCCGGGAACGATCGCGCCGTCAAGCACGCACGGAACGCAAAGAAGTCCGCAAAACCGCGGGTCCCGCTCCAGGCCCGGCCCCGCGAGCACCCACGCCTGAAATTGACAGCATTCAAGGGTACTCTTACAATTCACGGACGCTTGCCTATCCCGATTTCGCTTGCTCGTGGAGCCCCGCTTCCCTGGAGCGGCTGGAAAGCTCTGTTTGCTATGGGGGGCTTGCAAAGACTCGCAGCAATGCAATTGCCGACTTAGCTCAGCGGTAGAGCAATGCTTTCGTAAAGCATAGGTCCTGGGTTCAAATCCCAGAGTCGGCTCTTCTTACACTCCTGGTCGCGATCTGCGCCCGCTGCGTGAGCGCGGCATCATCTCGCTGCTGGCTGGCTACCCCGTACTCGACCTCCTCTTTGTAACTATTGCGTACATTTGGAGAGAAGGTTCGCGCTTTTATCATGGTCGTTCCCTACCCGGCGCCTCGCAATTCGCTAAATCTAAATCTGGAACCGGCGCTGCCCGGTCGAACCAGGACGCACATATCCAGCAACACGGGGAAACACATGGCACTCAACACCGAGAAGACGACTGCCCCAAGCGACGCGCTCATCAAGGATCTGCTCGACGCTCTCGATAAGGTGTCGGGATTGCATCCGGGATTCAGACCCGTCCATGCCAAGGGTGCTATCTGTTCCGGAACATTCACCCCAGCGGCCGAGGCGGCGAAGCTGACGCGGGCGCCGCATGCGACCCGGCCATCCACACGTATCGTCGTCCGTTTTTCCGATTCTGCCGGCGTGCCGAACGTCCCGGACAATGACCCGATGAGCGGTCCCCGGGGATTCGCCATACGCTTTTATCTGGCAGAGCATGTTCATACTGACATCGTCAGTCATTCCCACGACGGCTTCCCGACGCGCACGGGCGAAGAGTTTTTGCAGCTATTTCGTGCCTTGCCTGTAAGCGGACCTAATGCGCCCAAGCCGACGCCGCTGGATACCTTCCTGGCGTCGCACCCGAAGGCGGTGGAGTATCTAACCGCCCCCAAGCCCTTTCCTTCGAGCTTCGCCAGGGAATCGTTCTTCGCCGTGACGGCGTTCAAGTTTACGAATTCGCAGGGACTGAGCCGTTTCGGCCGCTTCCGCATCCGGCCGGAATTAGGCAATGATCATCTGACGCCGGAGGAGGCCGCGAAGAAGTCCGCGAATTTCCTCTTCGACGATCTCGCCCAACGCCTGGCCAAGGGGCCAATCAAGTATCGCATTGCCGTGCAAATTGCTGCTGCCGAAGACCAGGTTGCCGACGCCACCATCCACTGGCCGGCCAGCCGTCCGGAAATCGAATTTGGGACGATCACGTTGGCGAAGCGCGAAAACGATGCCGATCTGGAAATGCGCAAGATCATCTTCGATCCGATCCCGAGGGTCGATGGCATCGATCTCTCCGGCGATCCGTTGAGCGAAGTGCGCGCCGCGATCTACTTGCTGAGCGGCCGGCGCCGGCGGGCCGCGATTGGGGGATAGAACAACGCCAAACGTGAAGCTAAATCAGGGTGCGTGAATCCGCAGCAAGCTGTGTGACTCGCGCCGCCGTGCAATTTAAAAAACTTTGAGCCCTGGGTGCCATGCTTTCGCGGCTACAGAAGATTACAGGTTAAAGTTGCAAGACCTCGCGAAAGCATGTCTCGACTCAGCTCGGAAATCCCGCACGCATCAACAAATCAGAGGCGCCCAACAAGCCTCGACGGCGCGCCTAACGCGGGGCGGGACATGCTTTCGCGAGTTCGCCTGACTGTTCTGGGGCGATGTCGGGAACTCGCGAAAGCATGGCACCCCGGCGATCGCCATATGGAAGACATCGCGTTCTCCTCCTCCCATCCATTGCGATCCATGTGCGAATTGCATATAAAATCGCGCAGGTCATTTCGCGCACTTCTTCCACCACATGCAAAGGAGATGGGAAATGAGACAGCCGCAGGCTCTCCTCCTCGGCTTCTGTGCGTTCATGCTTGCGTCGCCGCTTCTGGCAGGCGAGAAACCCTCGCAGGGGTACTTGGTCGCCTCGGATGGAGTGAAGATCCATTACCTGGCGATGGGACATGGGACCCCTGTGGTCCTCGTTCACGGCTACACGGGCTATGCGGAAGGCAACTGGTTCTCGAACGGTATCGCCGACGCGCTGGCTGCGAAGCACCGAGTGATTGCTCTCGACGTGCGTGGTCACGGCCTGAGCGACAAGCCGCACGACTCGACGAAATACGGCGACCGCATCTGGCAGGACGTGTTCGAGTTGATGGACCATCTCAACATCGATCGTGCCCACGTGCATGGCTATTCGATGGGCGGCGGGATTGTGACCCAGCTTCTGGCGCATCATCCCGAGCGCTTTATCACGGCGTCCTACGGCGGCAGCGGTGTGCGTGAAGAAGATCCGGAATGGGTTGCGAAATTACCCAAGGACAAACAGGGCACCGATCCGCAGGAGGCGGAAGCGATGAAGAAATTGACAGGCGCTCCGTACCGCGACGCCGAGGCGTTAGGTGCCGTAGGCCAGAGCTTCAAAACGCTGATGAACCCCAAGATCGATTTGACCAGCATCAAGATCCCCGTGCTGGCTATCAATGGTGAGTTCGACCGCCCCATCGCCAAGACGGAGCGCATGCAGCGCGAGTTGAAGGATTTCAAGGCTGTCGTGCTGCCCGGCAAATCGCACCTGACCGCCATCATGGCCGGTTACATGCCGGAGCAATACACGACGACGCTCGTGGAGTTCATCAACGCGCACGATGCCAAGCCATAAGCACGAGGCTTAGGGCCTTGCAGAATAGAGGAAACAAAAGCGGCGGCAAAGCGCCGCACTGCCCAAGAAGTCGCCTTTGGAGTGCGGCGCTTTGCCGCCGCTTTTGTTTTCCCTTCCACACCAATTCACTCCGCCAACGCTTCAAAATCTGCGAAACTTGAAGTTAGCGAACTAAACTGTTTGTAAAGATAGTCAAATCCTGCCGGTTGTTCCTTTGTTACGGGCAGCCGTTGGTTTTCCTGGCGCCTTCGTAGGCGCCAGAGGACCCGTGAAATTTCCGCCAAAACGGATTGGCGCGGCCATTCCCGCTTTATCGGTTCTTTTCAATAATTCGGTTCTGGGCAATCTGTCGATGTTAGGGAATAAGTCGGCGATGACCGTGCGCTGACAGCGCTGTGCCCCGACGCCCCCATGGAATCGCTCCGGTACGAATCGCGGCAAATGTCGGTGCGGACTTGGCTGTAGGTCAGGTTTCAAACCTGACCGGACAGATTGGAAATCTGTCCTACGAAGCTGGCGAATCAAGCGCGGTGATATAGGTGCAGGCCGTCCCACGCTTCTCCCCAAGTGAAAAGACCTCTCAGGAGTTCTCTCCATGCAGAGCAATACTGCAAACGATCGACGCGACGGGTCGTGTCGATCTTTGCAATCCGTGACTGGCCGGGTTACCGCATGGCCGACCTTGGCTTGCCTGCTCGGGCTCTTGGCCATGTCGATCACGGCATGCGGCTGTACTAGCGTCAGCGATTACATTCATAACGGCTTCAAGGTCGGGCCCAACTATGGCCGGCCACCGGCGCCGGTGGCCAAGGACTGGATCGACGCCGACGACATGCGTGTGCGCAAGGATTCAGACGACCTGAGCAAGTGGTGGACGGTTTTCCATGACCCTGTCCTCGAGTCGCTGATCTGTTATGCCTACCAGCAGAACCTCTCGCTGCGCGTGGCTGGTTTTCGCGTACTGGAAGCGCGGGCGCAGACCCTGATCGATGTGGGCAATCTCTTCCCACAAGGGCAATCAGCATCAGGGGACTACGCGCGCACTGGATTAAGCCGCGAGACTGCTAACCCGCTTTCCGGAGGAGCCAAGCGTTGGTTCGGCCAATGGAATTACGGATTCAATCTGAGCTGGGAACTCGACTTCTGGGGACGTTTTCGCAGGGCGGTGGAATCGGACCTGGCAACACTGGATGCATCTGTAGAAAACTACGACGATGTGCTCGTCACGTTGCTGGGCGACGTGGCGACGAATTACACGCTCTATCGCACGACCGAGCTGAGAATCAAATACGCCAGGGAAAACGTCGAACTCCAGCGTAAGACGCTGCAAATTGTCCAAGGACAGTTCAAGGTCGGCATTGTTCGCGAGCTGGACGTGATCCAGGCGCGGAGCACGCTCGAACAGACCGAGGCAGGCATTCCCGAGCTGGAAATTGCACTCCGGCAGACCGCCAACCTGCTCTGCATCTTGCTGGGCATCCCGCCGGAAGACCTGCAGGCCCGGCTCGGTGCGGGAGCCATTCCCACGGCGCCGCCCGATGTGGCGGTCGGCGTTCCCGCCGACCTGTTGCGCCGTCGTCCCGATGTCCGCCGGGCCGAGCGTCAGGCAGCGGCCCAATGTGCCCAGATCGGCATCGCGGAGGCTGAGTTCTATCCGCACATCGCGATCAACGGCACCATTGGCTATTCGGCCGAGAATTTCAAAAACCTGTTTCGCGAGCAGGCTCTTGCCGGGTCGGTCGGCCCAGCGTTTACCTGGAACATCCTCAACTATGGGCGCCTCGTAAACAATGTCCGGCTCCAGGACGCGCGGTTCCAGGAGCTGGTGGCCACGTATCAAAACACAGTTCTCAGCGCCGCTCAAGATGTCGAGAACGGATTGGTGACGTTCTTACGCGCTCAGCAACGCACGAAGCTGCAAGCTGCCAGCGTGGCGGATGCCGACCAGGCCGCCAAGATCGCCGTGGCCCAGTACGCCGCCGGCACCACCGACCTCACGCGCGTGACTCAGCTCGAGCAAAACCTGGTGCTACTCGAAGACACGCTGGCCCAGGCGCAGGGAGAAATTGCCACGGGCCTCATCCAGGTCTACCGTGCCCTGGGTGGCGGTTGGCAGATCCGTTGCACCGGTTGCGAGCCAGGTCCGTTGCCGCCGGCAAAAGCTGCGGGCGAGCCTGAGAAGCTGCCCGCTCCCCTTCCAGGGGTAAAGACGCTACCTGGGAGCGTGACGCCTCCGGCGAGTGCACCCGCTGGCGCTCCCAAACAAGGCGGCAGTTGAATTCCAAGCCGACTTTCTTCGCGAGGCATCGTCTCATGAAGCCAATCCAATTCCTGGTAATACTGCTCGCGAGCCTTGGCCTGTGTCACGAGGCCAGGGCTGCGGAGCCGGCCTGCGATTGGTGGCAATCTCTCTGGCATCCGCTGAGCCGGCCGCAGCCGTGTTGCCCGGATGACTATTGCCCCAAGCCGCTGCCTTGTGCACCCCCGGTGAGCTGCCGAGGGCCGAACGACTACTGCCCAAAGCCATTGCCCACGACCTGCCCCGCAAAGTGCTTCGGCCCGGACGATTATTGTCCCAAGAAATGCCCGATTTTCCTGCCGCCCTGCTACCCGCCCTGGTACACTTGCGGCCCCGCGCAGGGTTGTCGCCAACCGCAATGACGATTATCGTTTAACCGCGAGCCAGCGGCGAGCGCGTGTACAGAAGGGATACAGCGTCCCTTTCGTGCACGCGCTCGCCGCTGGCTCGCGGTTAAACGATTCGAACCCATCTTCTATGGGAGCCTTAGTGGGCTGACACCGCGGGAGGTGTTAGGGTCTCTGCATGTACAAGATGGCCGTCCAGGGTGTGGCTCACGGCAGGCGACTTTGGAGCAGTTCCCGCACCTGGCTTCTCCCCAAACCACTGAATCACATAGAAGAACACAGGCGTCAGGAAGACACCGAAAAAGGTTACGCCGAGCATGCCGCTGAAGACGGCCAGTCCGAGTGCCCTGCGCATCTCGGCGCCGGCGCCCTTCGCAATCACGAGCGGCACCACCCCGAGAATGAAGGCAAAAGAAGTCATCAGGATTGGCCGTAGTCTAAGCCGGCATGCCTCGAGGGTGGCTTGCCAACGTCCTACGCCGGCTTCTTGTTGTTGCTTGGCGAACTCGACAATCAGGATGGCGTTCTTGCTCGCCAAACCCACCAGCACCACGAATCCGATCTGCGTGAAAATGTTCACTTCCATGCCGGCCATCTGTAAGCCGACGACGGAGCAGAACAAGCACATCGGCACGACCAGGATGACCGCCAGGGGCAGCTTCCAGCTCTCATACTGGGCCGCCAGGACCAGGAAGACGAACACCACCGCCAGAAAGAAGAAATACATCGCCGAGTTCCCGGCCTGAAGCTGCAGGAATGCCAGGTCGGTCCACTCCGTTGCCATCGATTGCGGCAATTCCTTGTTGGCAATCTCCTGCATCAGCGAAACCGCTCGCCCCGAACTCGTGCGGGGGCCTGCATCGCCGTTGATAGCGGCCGAGGAATACATGTTGTAACGCATGACCACCACGGGGCCGCTCTTGTCGCGCACGTCGAGCACGGTCCCCAGGCGAACCATCTGCCCAAGGCTATTGCGTACCTGCAGCTGCCGAATGGCGGACACATCGTAGCGGAAGCGCGAGTCGGCCTGGATATTCACCTGCCAGGTCCTGCCGTCAGGGCGAACGCATCAAACTTTCTCTAGGTTTCGTGCCCCAGCCAAGGTTTCCTCGAGAAAACCCGTGTCCAAGGCAGCCGCCTTGCGTTTCCGTGCGATGCTCGTTTTGGCCGGATTCCGCTTGAGCAGGCTTAACGCC
>DATGZX010000420.1:0-4040 GCA_035296965.1 Gemmataceae bacterium | reverse complement strand
GTCGACTTCGTTCGTATCTCTTCCTCCGGCCAATGTCCTGCCATCAGGCGAGAAAGCGAGGCTCCAATGAGTTGCGCGGCGGCCAGACTGGGCCGGAGCGCCATGCGCCGAGCCGTCCTGTTCTTCTGGAAGCGTTGCGACCTCGTGCCCGGCACTGACGTCCCAGAGCCGGACGCAAAAATCGGCCTCGTAAGCCAGCGTTCGCCCATCCGGTGAGACAGCGGCGGCGGCAAGGCTTAACGGATTCCCCGCCGCCGGGGTTCGTTCTTCGCCGGTGAGGACGTCCCACAGACGGATCGTGTCTCCATCGCCGCCGATCAGGGTCTTTCCATCATTGGAAAAGATCAGTCTCCAGAGCGGCCCGACGTTTTTTTCCAGGCGGCGAAGCTTTTGGCCGGTCGCCAGGTCCCAGAACTGGATGGCATAGCGATTCGCCTCTTGATCCCATTCGGCCGCCGCGAGTGCCTTGCCATCCGGTGAAAACGCCAGCCCTGGAACAAATGGCGCTCCATGCAGATCGCGGACGATTTTGCCGCCGTTCACGTCCCAGACTGTGATGTGGCCGCTTTCCGTCCCAAGTGCTAATTGGCCACCGTCGGCGGAAAGGGCCATGCCGCGAACCATCTCTGGACGAGTCAATTGTTGGCGTTCCTTGCGCGTAGCAACGTCGAACAAGCGGACGGTCCGGTCCAACCAATCGCCAGTCACCAAGGTCTTGCCGTCCGGAGTAAACGCGAGAAGGTTAAGCCGGTTATGGTGAGCCGGCAGCCTGGCAACCGTTTTCCCGGCGGCTAGATCCCACAGCAGCACAGTTTGTCCCGCGTGGCCCGAGGCCAAGGCCTTGCCATCGGCAGAAAACGCCAGCCCCTGGATGTCGCCGAGAGGCGCGTTGAGTTGTCTGACCTCGCTCCCGGACGCCAGGTCCCAAAAGTGGATCGAAGCTGCGCTGCCCGTCGCCAGGACTTTTCCGTCGGGGGACAAGGCGAGCGCCCCGTTCTCTTCAAAATGTCCCGGAAACTCGTGCAATAGTCTGCCGCTCGCCATTTCCCAGACACAGATTTTCCCACGGCCGTAGTAAGTATTGGAAATCAGCCTCTTGCCATCAGCAGAGAGGAGGAGGGAGCTGATCGAACCGCCACCGTGGCGAAAGCGCAGGGTACCCAATCGCCGAAAGGCGCCGGCCGGGAGTGCGTCGCCAGATTGGTCTATCGGGACCGGCTTCTCTTTCTTCGGCCCCGGGCGCTGCTCATCGGTTTGTCCCATCCGCATCTCTTCGTTCGGTCGCGCGGCTATGGTATGTCGGGCCAGCAGGCCGGTTCCAACGGTAAGGGTGCCAAGTGCCAAAACCAGGAAGGAGCCAAGCTTCCACCTGGAGACGAGCGCGGCCTTGAGGGTACGCTTCGCCAACGCGGCTGCCTCGGCCCGGATAAGTCCCGGCTCGCCCGCACCGAATCGCAGCACGCTCATCACAGCCGCCGTGGACAGAGCGGAACCGGCGTGCACGTCGAGCGCCACCGCGCATAGAGCCGCTGACAGGGCTATGCCGCGCCGGGCCAGCCGCACGCGGAGCAGCTTGCGCGCCCGAGCCAGCCGCCCGGAGACGGTCCCCTCTTTCCAGCACAGTTCGTGGGCCGCCTCGGCCTTGCTCTTGCCTTCCAGGCAGCAGAGGACAAAAGGAGTCCGATAGTTCTCCGGCAGGCGGAGGACTTCCTCATCCAAGATCGCCTGGAGTTCGCGCAAGGCCGCCTCGGAAACGGGCTGCTCGGCGTGGCGCTGAGTTGAACGTTTTTCGCGTGCCTGGCAGCGAATGGCTGATTTCTTGGCGTTCATGGCGGTGCGGTATGCGGTCCCGTAGAGCCAGCTGGCCACGGAAGCCGTTTTGCGGATGGAGTCAGCCCTGCGAACCAGAACTAGGAGGGTAGCCTGAACGGCGTCCTCAACGTCCTCTTCCTGGCTGAGGACATGGCGGCAAACGGCCCCGATCAGGCGCCTGTGCCGCGTCACCAGCGTGGTAAAGGCCACCTCATCCTTCGATACAACGAACCGGTGGAGCAGTTCCGCATCCGTGTAGTCCTTGGCGCCGGAATCGCTGGCCAGCCGGCGCAGGTGCTGGACGACGTGATCGAGTTTAGCAGCAGGCATGGAATTCATGCTCCGACAAGTTGGGGGTTTCCTCTATTAGTGTCCATGCCTACATCGAAAGGTACGGTTTTTTGTGAAAAAAGGGAAGATTGCCGGCTGTACGTGGCCGCGTCGCTGGGCATCCAGGACTGCAACCAGGCGGGGCGGGTCAACTGCATCACCCTAGCGCCGCACCGTTGAGTGGCGCACTTGTGCTTCGGCGGCGCCAACTTCGACACGCTCTTCGCCATGTGAGTCAATCATGTTTACGAGCGCCGTAGAAAGTGAAAGGCGTCCAGGTGTTTCGCCCAACATTCAAACCCAGAGCGCCGCGACTCTAGATTCCGATGGGGGGACCAGGTGCGCCGGCAAAGAAGCGATGGGGCTGCCCTACCGCGGGAGGATCGAGCTGGCTGCCCCGAGTCCGGACGGCCATCGGCGTGCCTCCGCCGATTGCGAAGGTCGAGTTCGGGACTCTTCGTCCGGAAGTGACCCTCGCAGGTGGCATAGGGGCAGTGGTTGAGCTTGCAGACCAGTTCCACCGGACCTCAAGAGTATGTAAGCGGCGGTAGCGGTGGTCACACACATGCATCATGCGGCCGCAAATCGGACAATCGCGGTCGAGGACATCGAGTTCCTCCAAGACAATCCGTACCTGCTGGCCACGGGCTATGTGACGACACTGCAGGGGCCTCCCGAGCCGATGCGCTCGCCATTGCTCTATGGCGAGTTCAGCGTAGGCCGGGAAGAGGACGCCTGGCAGGTGATCCCGACGGAGTGGGTCAAGGCAACCATGAATCGTTGGACGCCGGAGGGGAAAAAGATTCAGCTGTGCGCCGTCGGCGTCGACATTGCCCATGGTGGGCCGGCGAAGACCGTCCTGGCCAAACGCTACGGCACGTGGTTTGCACCATTGGAAAAGTACGACGGCAGACTGACCGACACTGGCATGAAGGCGGCAGCACTAATCCAGCAATCGATCCGAGAGTATCCCCAGGCCCTGGTGTGTATCGATTCAGTGGGCGTGGGGGCCTCGGCCTACGACGCTCGCAAGGAACTCCGGATGTATCATGCGATGGCGATCAACTTCAGCGCCAAATCTTCGAACACTGATCGCACAGGTGTTTTGTATTTCGTCAATACGCGAGCTTTTGCCTATTGGACCATGCGCGATTTGCTCGACCCGGATGGGGGTCAATGCATAATGCTGCCCCCGGATCAAGAGCTGCTCTCGGACTTGACCGCGCCCCATTGGTCCATGACCACCCAGGGGATTAAGATCGAGCCCAAAGAGGATATCGTCAAGCGGTTGGGGCGGTCGCCGGTCTGTGCGGATGCGTTGGTGCTTTCAATTCTGGTGCCGACGTAGTATTCACCCTCGTCAGCGTAGCTGAATCGGCTGGGCGAATGGACCCAGTTTAGAAGAAATGGGTCTATTGCTATTCAGGGCCATTTGAGCAGCGATCGCGGTGGCGATAGAGCGGAAGTCACTTGACACAGTGATTGCTTGCCGGAAGCAATGGAGCATGTCGTGCCGCTCGAAATCTCGGTCGATGTGACCGAAACGCGCAATGCTCGGGCCCTCGGCACCCCTTGCAACTGTCATTGATGCTTGGTCAGAAGCTGTCGGTTGGAGAAAAGATGGGCAATAGAGCCTACTTGGATGCACGGCTACACTTGGCCACCACCGGCTCGACAGCGACGGCGTGAGGCCCGGCTCCACAACCACCTCCCGCCTTTCCTCGCGCCCGCACCCGATGCCGCAGCCGCCCGATCAGTCATTTAGGCCTCGCCACTCACGATGGAGATTGGCGAGAAGTGTCCTTTTTCTCGTGGCATTTGAATCAATCTGGCTCGCGATGAATTCGGTTCTTGACGCTCAGGACGAGCAGGCCCCCCATGAACAAGGTTGCGGCCAT